>NZ_MBLO01000081.1 GCF_001854805.1 Pseudofrankia coriaricola | reverse complement strand
CGGCCGTCGCGGGCCGGTACACCCGGCAGCCGTAGCCGCTACAGGCCCACGACGCCAGCCGACACGCCGCCCACGACTTTGTCGCAGCCCTGCTGGAGGGGCGGCCTCGTATTGTGCGCGGCGCTCAGCCTGGCACCTGGCCTCGGGAACGAGTGGCGGCGTGAGCCGCCTCCATGTTTGTGTCTTTTCACCGGGGTTGGTTCAGGCGGCCTGGCCGGGTCTGTTCTGGCCGGGTCGGGTCTGTTGTTCGTAGGTTACGGGGCTCAGTCCGCCGCAGGTCGAATGGCGGCGTTTGGTGTTGTACCAGTCGATGTAGTCGGCGACGGCGTTTTCGCCTCGGCGCGGGTGGTGAACTCGTGTCGGGTGAGTAGCTCGAATTCGAGTGTGGAGTGCCAGGACTCGATGACGGCGTTGTCCAGTGCTGAGCCGGTGCGTCCCATCGACTGGGTGACGCCTGATTGTCGGCAGGTGTCGGCGAAGTCGGTGGCGGTGTATTCACCTCCCTGGTCGGTGTGCAGCACAACGCCGTCGACGTGGCCGCCGCGGGCGGCGATGGCGGCGAGCAGCGCGGCCGTGGCCAGCGCCGGGTTGTGGCGGGAGCCGAGGGCGAAGCCGACGATGCGACGGCTGTGCAGGTCCAGGACCGAGGCGAGGTAGAGCCTGCCCTCGTCGTTGGGGATCTCGGTCAGATCCCCGACCCAGAACCGGTCGGGGGCCTCGGGCGGGGAGAAGTCGCGGCGCACCAGGTCCACCGGCTTGGCGGCGTTGCGGTCGGCCTTGGTCAGGCCTCGGCGGCGCCGGCGGCGCCGCGCCGCCAGGCCGAGCTCGGCCATCAGCGTCGCGACGGTGTTCTTCGACACCGACCAGCCACGGGCGCGCAGCTCGGCGGTGATCCGCGGCGAGCCGTAGGTGCCGCGGTGCAGGTGGAACAGCCAGCGCACCGTCTCCGCGAGCGCGCGGCGCCGGGCGCGTCGCACGGACTGGTCGCCGTGGCGCCACTTGTAGAACCACGACTCCGACACGCCCAGCTGCGCGCAGGTCACGCTGTGAGGAATGTCGTGCTCGGCCCTCTGGGAAGCGATGAACCCGGCCAGTCCTACCGGGTCTGGCGGCCCATCGCCTCGTTCACCCAGAGGGCCACAGATCGCTTGAGGACATCACGCTCCATCGTGAGCCTGGCGTTCTCCGCCCGCAGACGATCCAGCTCCGACCGCTCGTCCTCGGACAGTTCGCCCTTCTTTTCTCTACGACGCGCCGCGTTCACCCAATTTCCCAGCGTTGTCTCGTGAACCCCCAGGTCACGGGCCACGGCCGCGACCGGCTTTTCGGTCTCGAGAACGATACGGACAGCGCCTTCCTTGAACTCCCGATCGAACTTACGACGCGATTCCACGACAATCGCCTCACCCTCTACTCGCGATGTTCTCCACGCTCAGAGGGGAAACTCACTTCGCGGTGTCCCCACGGACTCGAAGCAGCACCAGCCCGAGAACGCTGCGTGTCAGGCCGTAGAGCAGGGACCACACCATGACCAGTCAGCCTGCCCGACGCCGGCCCGCTGCCACACGAAAGTGCAGGTCATCGCCCGAATCGGGGTTCTGGAGCCCCACACGATGCGGTGACCGCCTAACGCCGTGCCGATGGCGGCCAAGCCGGGCGTTCACCGAACCAGGCTGGACAGCGAAGCGCCTGCGGCACAAGGAATGTAGGGAGTTCCCCGATGCCCGCGGCCGCTGGCCGCTGTTGACTTGATCAGGTGCGGGCCGTGGGGGCGATTGGGCGATGAGAGCCAATAGGTGGCAAATGACGCGTGACAGACCCCAGTCGTCGTGGGCTCCGCTGGCCGGCAGCCGATCGAGGGCAGCCGGGTGCTCGCGGTGGCGATGAACGGGTCGGCGGGCGAAGCAGCCTCGTGGCCGGCGCCCGGATCCGGGTCGCTGGCGGACGGCCGGGCGGTCGCTGGGCCCGGGCGGACCAGCGGAAACAGCGCCCGCGGCATTTCTGGCGGGGCCGGCACCGCCAGCGGGGCGGGCGTGGCCGGCGGCATGGGGGCGGCGCAGACCGGCGGCGGCGGCGCCGCGGCGTCACCCTTCAGCCCGCCAAGTGTTTCGCTTCCGCGGGGCGGCGGCGCGGTGCGCGGCATCGGGGAGAAGTTCGCCGCCAACCCGGTGACCGGGGCGGGATCGTTGACGATCCCGCTGCCGGCGAGTCCGGCCCGTTCGGGCTTCGGCCCGTTGTTGGCGCTGGCCTACGACTCGGGCGCGGCGCACGGCCCGTTCGGGCTCGGCTGGTCCGTCGGACTGCCGTCGATCACCCGCCGGACCGACAAGGGCCTGCCCACCTACGACGACGCCGGCGAGTCCGACGTGTTCCTCCTGGCGGGCGCCGAGGATCTCGTCCCGGAGCCGGGCGTCGGCGGCCGGCCCAGGCGCCGGTCGCGGACCGTCGGCGGGACGGCCTACGAGGTCACCCGGTACCGGCCGCGGGTCGAGGGGCTTTACGCCCGGATCGAGCGGTGGACGGCGGCCGGTTCCGGCCGGACGCACTGGCGCTCGATCAGCCGTGACAACGTCACCACGATCTACGGGCGGGACGGAGAGTCCCAGATCGCCGACCGGCCCGACGAGCCGGACGATCCGGACCCCGCCCGCCGCGTGTTCAGCTGGCTGATCTGCGAGTCGTTCGACGCGCTGGGCAACGCGGTCGTGTACCGCTACGCGGCGGAGAACGACGCGGGGGTCGACCTGACCGCGGCGCACGAGCGGCACCGGCCCAGGAGCGCCCAGACGGCGAACCGGTACCTGAGATCCGTCCGCTACGGCAACAAGAGGAGCAGGCGGGCCGACCCTGCGCCGCCGCGCGACGCGGACGACGGGTGGCACTTCGAGCTGGTCTTCGACTACGGCGACCACGCCCCGACGCCGGTGCCCGGGAAGGACGCCGAACCCGGCCACGCCTGGCCGACGGCGGCACCGACCCCCGGGCGCGCCTGGCACTGCCGCAACGACCCGTTCTCCAGCTACCGCGCCGGCTTCGAGGTGCGGACCTACCGGCTCTGCCAACGGATCCTGATGTTCCACCACTTCCCCGGCGAGCCGGGCGTGGGTTCGGACTGCCTCGTCCGCTCGCTGACGCTGAGCTACCGCGACGACCGGGGGATCGACACCGACCGGCGGCTCGGCGGCCCGGCCGGCGCGTTCCTGGAATCGGTGACGTTGACCGGCCACCGCCGGACCGGCGGCGCGGCGCCGGGCGGCGGCCCGACGGCGTACGCCTCGGCGTCGATGCCACCGCTGGAGCTGGTCTACAGCACCGCCCAGATCGGCTCACAGGTGCGGGAGCTCGACCCGGACAGCGTCGCCAACCTGCCCGTCGGCCTGGACGCGCCGCCGTACCGGTGGGTGGACCTGGACGGGGAGTCGATCTCCGGGGTGCTCGGCGAGCAGGCCGGCGCGTGGTTCTACAAGCCCAACCTCGGCGACGGCCGGTTCGGCCCGGTCCGGGCGTTGCCGTCGGTCCCGTCGACGGCGGGGGCGCCGGGCACCCAGTTGCTCGACCTGGCCGGCGACGGCCAGCTCGACGTCGTCGCGCTCGCCGGGCCGCTGCCCGGCTTCTTCGAACGCGCCGACCCGCTCACCGACCCGGCCGGCCACCCCGGCGCCCCGGACGCCGATCCCGGCTGGCTGCCGCACCGGTCCTTCCGCTCGCTGCCCGCGCTCGACTGGGACGACCCGGCGCTACGTTTCGTCGACCTGAACGGCGACGGCCACGCCGACGTGCTGATCACCGGCGACGACACCTGGGTCTGGTACCCGTCGCTCGGCGAGGACGGGTTCGGGCCGGGCATCCGGCTGCCCGCGGCGCGCGACGAGACCGCCGGCCCGCGGCTCGTCGTCGCCGACCGGCGGCTCGCGATCCACCTCGCGGACATGTCCGGCGACGGGCTCGCCGACCTGGTCCGGGTCCGCGACGGCGAGGTCTGCTACTGGCCGAACCTCGGCCACGGCCGGTTCGGCCCGCCCGTCGTGATGGACCGCTCCCCGGTCTTCGACCGGGGCGACCAGTTCGACCCGGCGCGGCTGCGGCTGGCCGACCTGGACGGTACCGGGCCGACGGATCTGGTCTACCTGGATGCGGCCGGCGTCGACCTCTACCGCAACGAGCTGGGCAACGGCTGGTCGCCGCCGCGGCGGTTAGCGGCGTTCCCGCCGGTCGACGACGTCACCTCGGTGTCGGTGGTGGACCTGCTCGGCCGAGGAACGGCCTGCCTGGTCTGGTCGTCGCCGCTGCCCTGGGCAGCCGGCCGGCAGATCCGCTATGTCGATCTGATGGGCCGCAAGCCCAACCTGCTCGTCGGCGTCCGCAACAACCTGGGTGCTGAGACGGCGATCGGCTACGCGTCGTCGACCCGGTTCTATCTGGCAGACAAGGCCGCCGGCGTGCCGTGGGTGACGCGGCTGCCGTTCCCGGTGCACGTCGTCGAGCGGGTGACGACGTTCGACCGGGTGAGCCGGAACCGGTTCGTCACCCGCTACGCCTACCACCACGGCTACTTCGACGGCGTCGAGCGCGAGTTCCGCGGCTTCGGCCGCGTCGAGCAGTTCGACACCGAGCACCTCACGGCCCTCGGCGACGGCCAGGAGCCGGACCCGGAGCCGGACGGCGGCGCACCGGACGACGGCGAGGCGGGCGGCTTCCCGGCCGGGGAGAACGAGGACCCGGCGGCGAGCCTGCCGCCGGTGAAGACGGTGAGTTGGTTCCACACCGGCGCCGCCGCCGCCGGCGCCGGCCGGCTCTCGGCGCTGTTCGCCCACGAGTACTATGGCGCCGGCTCCGACGGAGGCGCCGAGGCTGGCGCGGCGGCCGGCTGGCTGCTCGACGACACGCCACCCCCCGAGCGGCGGGACGGGGACGGCCGGCTGGTGCCCGCGGCGGACCTGGCGCCGCTGCCCCCGGAGGCGTTCCGCGAGGCGTGCCGGGCGTTGAAGGGCCGCCCGCTGCGCCAGGAGGTGTACGCCCTCGACGGCTCGGACCGCAATCGGCACCCCTACACGGTCACCGAGCACAGCTACACCGTCGAGGTGCTGGCCGACCCGGCGGGCGGCCGGCCCGGGGTGTTCGCCGTCCATCCGCGCGAGACCGTGACCGTCAGCTGTGAACGCGACCCGGCCGACCCGCGCGTCGCCCACGAGGTGGTGCTGGACGTCGACCCGTTCGGCACGGTCACCCACGCCGTGTCGCTCGCCTACGGCCGGACCGCGCCGGACCCGGCGCTGCCTGCGCGCACCCAGAAGACGCAGGCGACCACGCTGGTCACCGAGACCCGGACGGCCGTCACCGGCCTGATCTTCGCGGAGCACGACGACCAGCCCGGTGCCGCGGCGGCCGAGCCCGATGCCTACCGCGTCCCCGCGCCCTACGACGTGGTGACCTACCAGCTCGCGGGTCCCGGCTTCGACGACGCGGCACCGAAGATCACCCGCGTCAGGCTGGCCCGCCTGCTGGCCGGGAACGGCGGCGGCCTGGCGGCCGGGGTGACCCGGACACTGGTCGGCCGGTCGGTCACCCGGTTCCTGGCCGACGGCCTCGACGGCCCGCTCCCCTGGCGCGCCGCCGGCGCCCGGGGCCTGACCCACGAGACCTACCGGCTCGCGCTCACCACCGACCTGCTGACCGGCCCGCTCGGCGGGCGCGCGACCACGGCGAGGCTGCGCGACGCCGGCTACGTCCAGCTCGCCGACGCGCCGGCCCCGCCCGGGCAGCCGGCGGCGCTGCCCGACGCCTGGTGGGCGCCGTCGGGAACGGTCCGCTACGCGCCGGCCGACGTCGGCGATGCCGCGGCGGCCGTGCTCGGCTACGCCCGGGCGCACTTCTTCGTCCCGCGCCGCTTCGTCGACCCGTTCGCCGCCGCGGCCGTCGCGGCCCACGGACCGTCCACGCTCTGGGCGACCGACGTTCGTTACGACGACTACGACCTGGTGCCGGTTCGGGTCGTCGACCCGATCGGCAACGTCGTCTCGGCCGGCGAACGCACCGCGGCCGGCGCGCTCGACGGCCGGCCGCGCGTCGACTACCGGACGCTCGCCCCGACGCTGGTCACCGACCCGAACCGCAACCGGACGGCGGTCGCGCTCGACGCCCTCGGCCGGGTCGCCGCGACCGCCGTCCTCGGCAAGAAGACCGGCCCCGACGCCACCGGCGACGACCTCGCCGGGGCCGCGGCCACGCCCGACCTCGCCACCGCGACGGTCGAGGCGTTCTGGGCCGACCCGCTCGGCCGCGCCGGCCCCGGCCCTCACCCGGCGTCCGCCCGCGCGCTGCTCGGCGACGCGACCACCCGGTTCGTCTACGACCTGGCGGCGTATCAGCGGACCAGGGACAGCGACGACATCCAGCCCGCCGGAGTGGCGACGATCGCCCGGGAACGCCACGTAGCCGACGCCGATCTGGCCGCCGGGGAACAGAGCCCGTTACAGATCTCCTTCAGCTACTCCGACGGCTTCGGCCGGGAGATCCAGCGGAGGCTTCCGGCCGAGCCCGACCCGGCGCTGGCGGTGCCGCGGCCGGACCGCTGGGTCTGCTCCGGCTGGGTCGTGCTCAACAACAAGGGCCTGCCGGTCCGCCAGTACGAGCCCGCGTTCCGCCCGTCGCACCGGTTCCAGTTCGGCCTCCGCGACGGGGTCAGCCCGATCCTCTGCTACGACCCGCTCGGCCGGGCCGTAGCCACCCTGCACCCGGACCACACCTACTCCAAGGTCGCCTTCGACGCCTGGTCCCAGCGCACCTGGGACGCCGCCGACACGGCCGCGCTGCGGCCGGGCCAGGTCTCGCCCGACCCCGGCCCTGTGCCGGCGCCGGATCCGGACGCGGCCACGCGCGGCAACCCGGCCGAGGACCCCGGCGTGCGCGGCTTCGTCACCCGACTGGGGTGGGGTGAGCACCCGCCAACCTGGTACCAGCGGCGGACCACGGCGTCGGCCGCGGAGCGGCAGACCTCTTTCGGTGACCTGGCCGACCTCGAACAGCGCCTGGCGCCGAAGGCCCTCGCGTACGCGGCGACGCCGACGGCCGTCCAGCTCGACCCGCTCGGCCGGCCAGTGCTGACAGTCGTCCACAACCGGGTGCCCGACACCTCGGACCCGAACTGGCGGGACCTGCGCTGGGATCAGCTTGGCTGGGTCGATAGCTTTCAGCGCACCCACGTCGAGCTCGACATCCGCGGCAACCAGCTGCGGATCGACGACTGCGCCGACCGCCGCGCCGACCCGCCTGACGAGAACGGCGACCGCGTCGTCGTCCGGTATTCCTACGACCTCGCCGGGGGCCGGCTCGCCGAGCACAGCCTGGAGGCCGGCTCCCGCTGGCTGCTCACCGATGTTGCGGGCAAGCCGGTGGCCGTCTGGGAGTCGCTCGACCAAGGCGCGCAGCGGCTTCTCGTCACCGACTACGACCCGCTACGCCGGCCGACCGCCGTCCGGCTCGCCCTGCCCGCGACGGCGCCGAACCCGGTCACCGTCGCCCGGACCATCTATGGCGAGAACGCGCCGGACCCCGAGTCCGCGAACCTGCGCGGCCAGGTCTGGCGGGCCTACGACGGCGCCGGCCGCACCGAGCACACCTACGACCTGAAGGGCAACCCGATCTCGGCCGCCCGGGCCCTCGCCGTCGACTACCGCGCGGTGCTCGACTGGGCGACGAACCCGGAGCCCGCGCTCGAACCGGAAACGTGGACGGCGGTCACCGCCTTCGACGCGCTGGACCGCCCAACCCGGCGCACCCACCCCGACGGGACCGTCGTCGCCCTCGCCTACAACGAGGCCGGGCTGCTCACCCGCGTCCACGCGCACATACCCGACGATCCGCCCGGCCTCGGCACGGACACCGACCTGGTCACGAACCTCGACTACAACGCGCGCGGCCAGCGCACCCGGATCGACTACGGCAACGGCGTCCGCACCGAGTACACCTACGAACCGGAAACGTTCCGGCTGCGCACGCTGAAAACGATCCGCCCCCGGCCGAAATTCAAGGCCGACGGCCCGGCGCCGCCCGACCCCGACGCGCCCCCCGGCACTCCGCCGGACCGGCGCGCCGAGGTCCAGAACCTTTCCTACGTCTACGACCCGGCCGGCAACCTCACGCACATCGCCGACGACGCCCAGCCGACTGTCTTCCGGCTGAACACCCAGATCAGGGCGGCGGCCGACTACGTCTACGACGCCACCTACCGGCTGATCGAGGCGACCGGCCGCGAGCATCTCGGCCTGGCGTCGGCCGCGGCCGGCCACCAGCCGCCGACCAGCTGGAACGACGCCCCCCGGGTGAACCTGCCGGCCGAGACGGACCGGCAGGCCCTCGGCAACTACCACGAGCGCTACACCTACGACGTCGCCGGCAACCTCACCGAGCTCGACCACCGCGGCACCGACCCGGCCCACTCCGGCTGGCGCCGAACGTTCGCCCACCGGTGGCCCAGCCAGCTCGAGCCGAACCCGACGGCCGAAAAGCCCGTGCAAGTCTTCAGCAACCGGCTGACCGCCACCACGGTCGGCCCGTCGAACGCGCCGGGAACCGTCGAGACCTTCGACTACGACGAGCGCGGGAACATGAGCCTGCCCTGGCTCACCGGCTTCTCCTGGGACTACCGCGACCAGCTCGCCTCGTCGTCCCAGCAGCGGGTGACCCAGCTCGGCGCCCGGCCGCGGACGACCTACTACGTCTACGACGGCGCCGGCGAACGTGTCCGCAAGGTCACCGACGACCACACGCTCGCGGGCGACCCCGTGCGGCCCGCCGCCGAGCGCGTCTACCTCGGCGACTTCGAGCTCTACCGCACCTTCGGCGCCGACGGGAATCCCACCCTGGTGCGCTCCACCGTGCACATCCTCGACGGCGAACAGCGCGTCGCCCTCATCGAACGCCGCCTCGCAGGCCAGGACGCCGCCGCCGTCGACCGCGTCGTCGTCCGCTACCAGCACGCCAACCACCTCGGCTCCGCCACGGTGGAGCTCGACCAGTCCGGCGACCTGATCTCCTACGAGGAGTACTACCCCTACGGCTGCACCGCCCTCTCCTTCACCCGCACCGGCGTGTTACCAAAACGCTACCGCTACACCACCAAGGAACGCGACGAAGAAACCGGCCTCACCTACCACGGCGCCCGATACTACGCACCCTGGCTAACCCGCTGGACAGCGTGCGATCCACGAGGTCCGTCAGACGGGCTGAACGTCTACGGATATGTGCGATGCAACCCCGGCATTCTCAGCGATCCCAGCGGAACCGCCGGGGAGTATCAATGGCATCTGATCCAACAAACGGACCTTCGATTCACTCTTACTGCCACAGCTCGGGGCGACGGAATCAATCAGGCCATCCGCAACATGTCGCAGAACCTCGCCAATCAGTGGATGTACGGAAAAGTTCAAGTCGGTCACGTAAAGCCATTGGTAACAACTCCAGCAGGCGAGAGCGGACCCGCTTTCATTCAGCTACAGTCCGAGAACGCATCGCAGGGCGCTACGCTCGACAAGGCCGCGGGCCAGGCAGCCGCGGCCAGCGGGGCGCTCAAACGAGTAGGCCGGGCCGACATGACGGCCACGCCAGGAACTAAGTATGGCGGCCCGCAGATACCGGAAGCGTACGACGGCCTGAGCAGGGCCAAGTCGGCTCCAGTTCTTCCATCCACGCCGGCTGGCTCCGGTCCGCCTACAAGCGCTCTGCCCGCGGCGCCCACCAGTGAAAAGCCAGGACCAGCGCAACTGCGGCTTGGCCTGTTTCCTTCCGACGACGTCGACGGCCCCGCGAGCGGGCCGAAAAACACGACCGGCGGAACCAGTTCAACCCCGACCATGACAAGCCTTTCAGCTGCGCGCGGATCGCTCGCCACGAGGATTTCTGGCGCAGCCAGTGGAGGTATGACGAGAGTCCTCTCGGGGGCCAGATCCCTAGGCGGGACACTCAAGCAGGGTGTCAAGTCGATGATTCCCGGATCCGACGTGTACGACTATGTCAAGTATACGGTCGGCGGTGGCAGCCTGGCCGCCGGCGCACAAGCCATGCAGGTGGGGGTAAGAATGGCCGCGTCGTCGGCCGGAACCGCGTTGCGAACCGCCGCGACAGTTCTTACGACGACGGTCGAGGCCGGCGCCGCGGGGACTGCGGCAATGACCGGTGCGGCAGTCGTCGCCGCGGCCGGCTCGGTTGCTCTTGCCGGTGCCACTGTTCATGCCGCCGCGACGGGCCAGAGTACGCCTGTCGACGTGGCGGACAGGTACTGGGGAACACATTTTGGTGACATTTACGGCTGGGCTACCGGCCAATACTCCGGCCGATGACCCAATGGTCACAAGCGATCTGCAGCTGTCGACGTGAAGCCGTCGGGACAGGGGTTCGGTGATGAAAAGGATCACGGCTGGGCTGCGCCCGGGGATGGGCGGGGCCGCTGTCGGGGATCTGCAGGACGGGCTGGTGGTGGTGCTCGACCGGCGGGTGCTCGAGCTGGCCGACGACGTCCGGGCCCAGTTGGTCGTGCCGCTGGTGGCGGAGCGGCAGGAGGCGCGGTACGGCGACGGGACGGCGAAGGTCGTGGCGCTGTTCCAGGAGCGGCGAGGGCTGGCGGCGACCGGCGAGGTGGACGACGCGACGGCGCGGGCGCTCAACCGCGAGCTGGAGCGGCTGGGCGAGCTCGACGGCGGCGTCGACGGTCCGCCGTCGCGGTACCTGGTCGCCGGGCTGGTCACCGACGGCGAGGCCGCGCCCGGCGTGGGCCTGCGGGTGGACGCGTGGCACCTCGGCGAGGGCGCGCGGGTCCGGCTCGGCACCGACACCACCGACGCGGGCGGCCGGTACACGATCGCCTACCAGGGGCTGCCGGACGGCGGCGCGCTCCGCCTGCTGCTGACGGTCGCGGCCGGCCCGGACGGCGAGCAGCTCACCAGGTCCGACGTGATCGACGGCGTCCGGCCGCTGGAGACCGTCGACCTGCGGTTCTTCGCCCCGGCCGTCCCAGCCCGCACGCTCGCCGGCACGGTGCTGCTCACCCACGGCGTCCCGGCGGCCAACCTGAGCCTGCGCCTGTACCGCCGCGGCTTCGGCGGCACGCTGACCCGCCTCGACTCCACCACCACCGCGGCCGACGGCCGTTACACGTTCGGCTACGACCCGGGCGGGCGGGCCGTCTCCCTCGAGGTCCGGGCCGTGACGGCAGACGGCGAGGAGATCGGGCTGTCGAAGCCGCTCACCCACCTGGGCGGCGAGCCGACGGTGCGGGCCGACCTGATCGCGCCGGCCGGCGCCGTCCGGGCGGAAGCGGAGTACCTCCGGCTGACCGCCGCCCTCGGCCCGCACCTGCCCGGGCCGGAGGCGCTGGCCACCGCCCAGGAGGACGCCGAGCGCCAGGACCTGTCGGGTCTCAACGCGCTCACCGGCTGGGACGCCCGGCTGCTCGCGCTGGCGGCCGTCGCCGAGCGGCTGCGCGCCGACCCGGACGCCGCGGCGCTGCCGGCGCAGGGCCTGTACGGCCTGTTCCGCGCCGGCCTGCCGACCGACAAGCACCTGCTGGCGACCGTCGCCCCGGACGTCGTCGCGGACACGCTCACCGGCCTGCACGGCCGCGGCATCGTGGCGATGACCCCGGCGGAGATCAACGAGTTCCGGACGGGTTTCGCCGCCTTCGCCCGGAAGACCCGCCTCGGCCTGCCCGCCCCGGGCTCGTCGAGCACCTTCGGCGAGCTGCTCGACCTGGCGGGGATCGGCGACGCCCAGGACACGTTCGTCGACGTCCTCCTGCGCGGCGGCGACCCGGAACACCGGGACGGGGCGCGCGCGGACGACGCGCCGGCGGGTGCCCGCGGCGTCGCGGGGTCGCCGCTGTGGGACCGGGCCCGGGCCGCGGGCGTGCCGGAGGCCGCGATCGGGAAGCTGCGCTGGCAGGGCAAGCTCGCGTACCTGGCGGGCAACGGCGCACGCGTCACCGAGCTGCTCATGTCCGAGCTGACCGACGACGAGACGCCGCCCGAGGCCGGCGCCGGGGCTGTGCCTCTCCGGTTCAAGGACCCGGCGACGCTCGTCGACAAGGGTCTGCACAGTGCCGGCGAGTGGAAGCGGCGGGTGCGCGCGCTCGCGGCGGACGACACGGCGCTGGGCGCGCTGATCCCCGCCCGGTACCGGGGCGAGACCGTCGAGGCGCGCCTCGACGGCTACTCCGCGGACCTGGCCCGCAAGATCCGCCTGAGCTATCCCACCCAGGTCGTCACCCGGCTGGTCGCGACCGGCGCGCTCGACCTCGGCCCGGACCGCGACGGCACGGTCGCGCTGCTCACCGCCGCGGCCGGCGCCGGCTTCCGCCTCGGGCACACCCCGGTCGACGCTTTCCTGACCGCCGATCACGCCCCGACGGCCGGGCTCGAACCGGCCGAGCTGACGGCCGCGACCGAGCAGGTCAGGATGCTGCACCGGATCTACCAGCTGACCCCGACCGACGAGGCGATGCCGGTGCTCCTCAAGCTCGGCCTCACCTCGGCCCACGACATCAGCGCGCTCCGGGAGACGGATTTCCACCGCGTCTACCAGGCCGAATACCTCGAGATCCACGGCGAGTCCCCACCCAGGGAGCTCACCCGGCTGATCTCGCGGAAGGCGAAGCAGATCAGCGCGCTGGCCTACAACCTGTTCGGCGTCACGCAACGCCTGGACACCGACCCAGGCATGTTCGCCGTCTCCGGCACGCCGGCGGCGCGCGCGGCGGCGCTCGACGGGCTCCGGTCGGCACTGAAGAGCTACCCGACGATGGAGTCCCTGTTCGGCTCGCAGGACTTCTGCGCCTGCGAGCACTGCCGTTCCGTGCTCAGCCCGGCGGCCTACCTCGTCGACCTGCTGCAGTTCGTCGAAGGCGAGCCGCAGGCGTGGGCGAACTTCACCGCCCGCTGGCGGGCGAGTACCGGCACCGAGTACGAGCCGCCGGGCCACCTCCGGCCGTTCAGGGCGCTGACCGACCGCCGCCCCGACCTGCCGTACCTGGAGCTGACCTGCGCGAACACGTCGACGGCGCTGCCCTACATCGACGTCGTCAACGAGATCTTCGAGTACGTCGTCGCGCACAACGCCCTCGCGATGGAGGCCGCCCGGCAGACCCCGCCGGGGGCGGCCACCGAGGACCTGCTCGCCGAGCCGGCGGGCGTCGAGGCGGCCGCGTACCGGACGCTGCTCGCCGACGCCTACCCGTTGACGGCGCCGTTCGACCTGTGGCTGGAGACGGCGCGGGAGCTCTGCGCCCGCCTGGGCGTGCCGCTGGCCGAGCTGCTCGACACGCTGCGGCCCACCGACGACCTGTTCGCCGGGAAGGACACGGCCTACGGCCGGGCGGAGGTCTTCGCCGAGCAGCTCGGCGTCTCCCCCGCCGAACGGGCGATCCTCACCGACCCCGACCCGCTCGCCGGCTGGTGGACGCTTTACGGGTACGCCACCCGCGACCTCGCGGTCACGCCCGACCCCGATCCCGACACCGGCCAGCGGGGCGATCTGAACTCGGCCAAGGCGCTCAGCCGGGCGCTCGGCGTCAGCTACACCGAGCTGGTCGAGCTCTTCACGACCCGGTTCGTGAACCCGGCCCTGCCCGCGGCGGCCCTCCTCACCAGGCTCGCCCTCACCGTCGCCGCCGCCCGCGCCTACGTGGCCCCGGGCAACGCCGCCTTCCTCCAGGCGAACAGGGACCTCCTCGGTGCCGAGCTCGACGACGTGCAGCGGGCCCGACTCAAAGCGCTGAACGCTGCGGACTGGACCCGGCTGACCGAGCTGGGCGCCGTCGACGCCCGCATCGTCGACCACGCCGCCCGGTTCGGCGTCACCGCGGGTGACCTCCGTGACCGGCTGGCGGCGATTCCGTTCGACAAGATCCTCGTCCTCGCCGAACCGGGTGGCAGCCCGGACTTCGACGCGACGATCGTCCGCCACGCCGACGGCGCGCCCGCCGACGCCGAGGCGTTCCTGCGGCTCAACCTGTTCGTCCGGCTGTGGCGCCGGCTCGGCTGGAGCCTCGCGGACACCGACCGGATCCTCGTCGCGCTCACCCCCGGCACCACCCCGGCCTGGTCCGACCGGCCGCTCGAGACGGCCCTGATCCACGTCGCCCACCTGCGCGCGCTGGCCGCGCGGCTGTCGCTCCCCCCGGCGGCGGCGAGGCTGCTGGCCCTGTGGTCGCCGATCCCGACCGACGGGGAGGGCTCGCCGTACGCCCAGCTGTTCCTCAACCCCCGCATCCTGGCGACCGACCCGGTCTTCGACCACCCGACCGGCGACTACCTGGACGCCGGCTGGCTGGCGGACCAGGCCGCCGGCCAGCCGGCCGGCTTCACCTTGCTCGCCGGCCACCTGCCCGCGATCCAGGGCGCCCTCGGCCTGACCGCGGGCGAGATCACGGAGATCCTCGCCGACGCCGGCCTGCCCGCGGGCACAGCCGCGCTGTCGGTCGCCAACCTGTCGGTGCTCCACCGCTACGCGCTGCTCGCGAGGGCACTGCGGCTCACCGTCCACGAGCTGATCACCCTCAAGGCCCTGTCCGGCCGCGACCCGTTCGCCCCACTCCACGACGGACCGCTCGGGGAGCTCGCGGACGACCACCCGTTCGTCGACACGCTGGGCTTCCTGGACGCCGTCGACCAGGTCCGCGCCAGCGGTTTCGCCATCGACGAGCTCGACTTCCTGCTCCGCCGCCGGGTCGACCCGAAGGGCCGCTTCCGGCCCGACCCGGCGGCCACCCGCCGCCTGGTCGCCGGCCTCGCCGACGGCCTCCGGGCGGTCCGGGCCGAGCCCACGCTGCCCGCCGACCCGGCCGCGGCGGCCGAGCGGGTCCGCAACCTGGTCGCCAGGACCGTCGCCGACCAGTCCGGCGCCGACCCGGCGACGGTCGCCGCGCTGCTCACCGACGAGAAGCTGCTCAGCCCGGCGGGCGCCGGGGCCGCGGCGCTGCTCCCCCTGTTCGCCGCGGCCGCCGCCGACGCCGCCGATGACGCCGCCGCCGCCGCGGCGGCGATGGACGCGGCCGTCGACGCCTACGAGCTGCTCGGCGCCGCGCTGCGGCTGGTCGACGGGCTCGGGCTGACCACCCGCGAGACCCGCCACCTGCTGGCGCACCCCGCCGGGTGGGCCGGCGTGAACCTCGGCGAGCTGCCGATCGGGCCCACCGGGGACACGGCGGCGCAGCGGGCGGCGGCCCGCCGCCGGTTCGCGTGGTTCCGCCGGCTCGCCGAGTACGCCGCCCTCAAGGCCGAGATCGCCCCGGGCAGCGACGACCTGGTGGCGGTGTTCGAGGCAGACGCCTCCGGCGCGGCCAACCGGCTGGCTGCGTCGGTGTACCCGCTGATCGCCGCCCTGACCCGGCGCGACCCCGCCGTCGTCGCTGCCACCGCGGCGAACCTGTTCCCGACCCCCGCGACGCGCGCGTTCGGCACCGACGTGCCGGTCCGGCGGCTCTGGGAGGCGCTGCGGCTGGTCGAGCGGTTCGGCGTCCCCGTCGCGACGCTGCGCCGGTGGACGCGGATCGTAGTGCCCGACGAAGACGACACCGACACCCACCGCGCCGACGCGGCCCAGCAGCTGCGCAACGCCGTCAAGTCCCGGTACGACGACGAGACGTGGCGCCGCGCCGCCCGGCCCGTCTTCGACCGGCTGCGGCAGCGCCGGCGCGACGCGCTCGTCGCGCACGTGATGCGCCGGCACGACTTCACGCGGGTGGAGCAGCTCTACGAGCACTACCTGCTCGACCCGGGCATGGAGCCGGTCGTCCAGACGTCGCGGATCCGGCTCGCCATCGCCTCCGTGCAGCTGTTCGTCCAGCGCTGCCTGCTCGGCCAGGAGGCCCAGGTCCCGCCGGCGGCGATCGTGGCCGCCGACCAGTGGGAGTGGCTGAAGCGGTACCGGGTGTGGGAGGCCAACCGGAAGATCTTCCTGTACCCGGAGAACTGGCTGGAACCGGAGTTCCGCGACGACAAGTCGCATCTGTTCGCCGAGCTGGAGGGAAAGCTGCTGGCCGACGACGTCTCGCCCGACGCCGCCGACGCCGCCTTCCTCGGCTACCTGCGCGGCCTCGAGGAGCTGGCCCGGCTGGACGTCGTCGCGATGCACCTCGAGGAGGGCGCCACCGCGAACACCCTGCACGTCATCGGGCGGACGTTCGGCGTCCCGCACAAGCACTTCTACCGGCGCTATGCGGACTACACCTGGTCGCCCTGGGAGCCCATCGGGGTGCCGGTCGAGGGCGACCACCTGGTCCCGGCCGTGTGGCGGGAACGGCTCTACCTGTTCTGGGTGACCTTCCGCGACGAGGAGGGCGAGGCGGCGGGCGGCGCCGCCGCCAAGGCCGACCCGAACAAGGAGATCTCGCTGCCGACGGTGCAGCGCAGCGTCGAGGTCCAGCTGCACTGGACCCAGCGGGTCGACGGGGTCTGGCGCGAGCCCGAGACCAGCGAGTACGCCGGCCCGGACGCCACCAGGATCCGCCACCTGAAGGTGGACGCGGGTTTCACGCCCCGCTCGACGCCGGTGCACCTGACGGTGGTGCCCGACCCGCCCGACGGCGCGGCGGTCAAGCCGGCGCCGGCGGGCGCCCCCGCCGCGGGCCTCTACCTCACGCTTGGCGCGCCGGTCAGCAAGGCCTTCTACCTCGCCAGCCGCCACAGCCCGGTCGAGCCGAAGGTCGAACAGACCCGGCCGGCGATCCCGTTCGTCGTGTCCGCCGACGCCAAGGTTCCATGGCCGACGCGGTATGCGGGAACGGGCCGGCTGAGCGCCAGCCTGCACACCAAGATCGACACTGCGGGCGCCGACGCCCCGCCGGTCCCCCTCGACATCTTCACGCGGGCCGGCGACTTCCAGCTGCTGCCCACGAACAACGTCCTCACGCTGGGGCTGTCCGACGAGGCCGTCGAGAAGGCCGAAAACCCCCACGCGGTCCGCGCGGCGATCGCGGGCGGCCTCGCGGAGATCGAGGCGCTGATGCGGCCGGTGTTCTTCCAGGACCGCGACCACACGCTCTTCCTCGAGCCCGAGGTCGTCGAACGGACCCTCGACGAATGGGACGACTGGGTGACCACGACCCCCGAGCAGGGCAGGTCCGCGTCGACCTGGGAACCTCCGCCGCTCGTGTTGGAGAAGGTGGTCACGCCGTCCACGCCCAAGGGTCCGCTCCAGGTCCCCACAGAGCTGTTCGATGCCGGCTCGGGCGGCGGGCTGGTCGTCCTCGACTCTCTGATCGAGACGCTGGACGCGGCCGACTGGCTGGTCAACCCGGCGACGGCGCTGCTGTTCGACGGCACCGTCGTCGGCCCGGCCGGCCGCGCCCCGATCGACCTGTTCCCCGCCGCGGCGGCGGCCGGCCGCGGCAGGGCCGTCGTCGTCGAGGTCGGCAGCGCCGTCCCCGCCGGGCACGTCGCCGTTCTCGCCGACGGCGCGGCCGGCGCCGGCGGGCTGACGATCGCGGGCGGGCTGACCATCGTCGGCGCCGGCGGCCTCGGCAGCGCGCTCGCCCAGAACCCGACGCGCGACCTGCGCCTCGGCCCACTGACCTCGGGAGTGTTCCGATGACGCCCTTCGCCTTCGACGACTCCCTCGGCCTGCACGGCGCCGTCGACCGGTCCCTCTCCCTGGCCACCAAAGCCCCGGCCAACGGGGCCCGGCAGGAGACCTACGAGACCCGGCCCCACATCCTGCGGGAACGCGAGCTCCGCTACCGGGTCAGCCTGCACGCGCATCCCTACGCCGAGTTCCTGGCGCGCCGCCTGGCCCGGGAGGGCGTCGCGGGCCTGCAGGCGGCGGACACCGAATACGCCGAAGGCGGCCCGTCGCTGCCCGAGAGCGTCGAGGTCGCGCTGCCCGCCGGCACGGCCCTGACCGTGCCGGCCGACGTGGCCGGGACGCTGCTGGTGACCGACCCCGTCACAATTCCGACGACGGGGGCGGTCGACGTCGAGCTGGCAGGCTCGACACGGCTGCGTTTCCAGGGCCCGGCCTCCGTGACCACGGCCGGGGAGCTCCGCGTCACCCTGGTCGCGGGCCTGGCGGACACGCCGCCGCCGGGCAGCCCAGTCACGCTCGCCGGGCAGCCGGCCTTCCTGCCCGCCGACGCGGCCCTGTCCTGCGCCGGCGCGACGGTCGCCCTGCTGGGCGGCCTGACCGGCACCCTGCCCGCCCAGTCCAGGGTGCTGCTCCAGCGGGGCACCGAGCTGCGGCTCGCCGCGGGCACGGCGGCGACGCTGCGCGCCAGCCGCCAGGTGCCGAAGGACCTGTACCAGGACCTGATGACCGCCTACGCCCCGACCTCGCTGGTCGAGCGGCCCCGGCCGGCGCGCGACCTCGACTTCAGCTCCAACGGCGCCTACGCCGTCTACAACTGGGAGCTGTTCTTCCACGCGCCGCTGACGATGGCCGTGCACCTCAGCAAGAACGGGCACTTCGCCGAGGCGCAGCGCTGGCTGCACTACCTCTTCGACCCCACCGACACCAGCGACGGGCCCACGCCGGCGCGGTTCTGGAAGGTCCGCCCGTTCCAGAGCACCGACGTCGAACGGGTCGCGGACCTGCTCACCGGCCTGGCCGGCCCGGACAGCGCGACGCGGCGGGATACGGCCGCCAGCCTCGGCGCCTGGGAGCGCAACCCGTTCCGGCCGCACGCCGTCGCCCGGTTCCGCCCCCAGGCCTACATGTACAAGACGGTGATGACCTACCTGGACAACCTGATCGCCTGGGGCGACTCGCTGTTCCGGCAGGACACCGGCGAGGCCGTCGACGAGGCGCTCACCCTCTACCTGCTGGCCGCCAGCATCCTGGGCCCCCGCCCGAACCCGGTTCCCACCTCGGCAAGCGCCCGGCCGCGGACGTACGCGAGCCTGAGCGCCGACCTGAAGAAGTTCGGGACCGTCCTGCAAGGCCTCGAGCCCGTGCTGCCCTTCGATCTCCTGCCGCTGCCGGCTGACGACCCCGCCGTCGGCGCGGGCGACGCGGTGCCCGCCGGCTCCGGCGGCGACGCGCGCGGCGCCGTTGTCCGCTCGATCGGCCAGGCGCCGTACTTCTGCGTGCCGCCCAACGACAAGCTGCTCGGTTACTGGGACACGGTCGCCGACCGGCTTTTCAAGATCCGTAACAGCCTGAACCTGCAGGGCGTGTTCCGTCAGCTCGCCCTGTTCGAGCCGCCGATCGACCCGGCGCTGCTCGCCCGCGCCGCCGCGTCCGGCGTGGACGTCGCCGCCGTCGTCAGCGGGCTCGACCAGCCGCTGCCGCTCGTCCGGTTCACGGTGCTGGCGCAGAAGGCCGCGGAGCTGGCGAGCGAGGTGAAGGCGCTGGGCGGCACGCTGCTGTCGGCGCTGGAGAAGGAGGACGGCGAGGCGCTCGCCGCGCTGCGTTCCCGGCACGAGCGGGCCCTGCTCGACCTGACCGAGCAGGTCCGATACACACAGCTGCAGGAGAGCACGAAGGCTCGGGAGGCGCTCGAGGGGTCGCTGGCGCAGGCGGCGCACCGCTACGCCTACTACGAGCGCCAGCTCGGCCGGTCGGCCGAGGAGGTGAGCAAGGCGGTGCCCAAGCTCGCCGAGCTGGACGCCGAGGCGCTCGCGAAGCTCGCCTTCACCGCGGCCGAGCCCGCCCTCACGCCGCGCGGCATCGACGCCGACCTCGCCACCGGCGTCTTCGCCCAGGTCGCCGGGTTCCTCGCCGGCGGGAAGCTGCTCAGCTCGTACGAGGTACGCGAGACCCTGCTGCTGGAAACGGCGCAGATAGCCACGGACATCGGCAACGCGCTGTCGGTCGGCGCGTCGCTCGCGAGCGTCCTGCCGCAGCTCAGCGTCGACCTGACGCCGTGGGGAATAGGAGGCAGCCTCAGCTTCGGTGGGTCGAACATCGGCAGCGGCATCCAGGCGACAGCGGGGGCGGCCAGGGGCATCGCCGACCGGCTGAACTTCGAGGCGCGCCGAGCCGCGCGCATCGACGGATTCGCCCGGCGGGAACGGGAGTGGGCGCTGCAGAGCGGCCTCGCCGCCCTGGAGATCAACCAGATCTTCAAGCAGCTGCGGGCCGCGCAGCTCCGGGAGGCGATCGCCCGCCAGGAGCTGCGCAACCACCGCAAGCAGAAGGAGCAGGCCGCCGAGGTCGAGCTCTTCCTCAACGAGAACGGCACCGAGCGGGCCGGGAAGACCACGAACAAGGCGCTCTACGCCTGGCTGCGGCGCGAGGTCAGGGGCCTGTACGCGCAGTACTTCCAGCTCGCCTTCGACGTCGCGAAGAAGGCCGAGCAGTGCCTGCGCCACGAGCTCGGCGACGCCACGCTGTCCTACCTGAGCCAGGGCCACCCGGCCGGCCGGGAGGGGCTGCTCGCAGGCGAGCGCCTGCACTTGGACGTCAAGCGCATGGAGCTGGCCTACCTCGAGCTCAACCGGCGCGAATACGAGCTGACGAAACACGTCAGCCTGCTGCAGGTGAACCCACTGGCCCTCGTCGAGCTGCGGGCCGCGGGCACGTGCACGGTGAGCCTCGACGAGGCCCTGTTCGACCTCGATGGCCCCGGCCACTACTTCCGGCGGATCCGGGGTGTCGCCGTCAGCGTGCCTTGCGTCACCGGCCCCTATGCCGGCGTCGCCTGCACGCTCACGCTCCAGAGCAGCCGCATCCGGGTCACCGCGACGGTAGGTGACGGCGAAGCCTACGCCTACCAGGGGCCCGACGACGACAGATTCTCCGGCTTCCACGGCGGCCTGCGGTCGATCGTCACCAGCTCCGGGCAGAATGACGCCGGAATGTTCGACCCGAACGCGCCCGACGAGCGCTACCGGCCCTTCGAGAACTCCGGGGTCATCAGCACCTGGCAGCTGCGGCTGCCGGCCGACCCGGGCGCCGGCGAGCCGACGTCGTTCGACTACGACTCGATCGGCGACGTCATCCTGCACCTGCGCTACACCGCCCGCGCCGACGACGCCCTGCGCGGCGCGGCCATGGCGGACCTCAAGGACAAGATCGCCAAGGCGCGCGCGGTGGGGTCACAGCGGCTGTTCTCGCTGCGCCACGAGTTCCCCTCCGCCTGGGCCGCGTTTACCGCGGCGCCGGCCGCGGCGAACGCGTCCCGGCCGTTGACGGTCACGCTGACCGAGCGGCACCTCCCCTTCTGGAGCGCCAGTCTGTCGAAGCCCGCCGTCATCCGGGCCGCCCGCCTCATCGTCCGCTCGGAGGAGGAGGTCAAGGTCGCGGGCCCGGCGGGCAGCGAGGCGACCACCGACACCCTGGGCCCGTACCTCACCGGTCTCAGGAGCACGGTGCTCACAAAGGCGCCTATCCCGGTCCTGGGCGTCGACTGGACCGTCCGGCTGTTCGACGAGAACCGCGAGATCACCGATGCCTGGCTGGTCGTCGACTGGGGCGCACCCGACGACGAGGATCACTGACCTGAGACTCACGGGGGCGAGGGCTGGGTGATCATGAGGCGGGTGAGGTCGGTGCGGGAGCGGAGGCTGAGCTTGCGGTAAATGTGGGTGAGATGGGCCTCGACGGTCTTGCGGGACATGAACAGGGCCGCCGCGACCTCCGCGTTGCTCAGGCCCTGGCTGATGGCGCGCGCGATCCGCAGTTCCTGTGAGGTGAGCAGTCCCAGGGGCTGTGGTGGAGCCGCGGCGGTGATCGGTGAGCCCGCCGCGGCGAGTTCCGCCGCGGCCCGGCTGGCCCAGGGGCGGGCGCCGAGTGCCTCGAAGGTGGCGTGCGCGGCGCGTAACGGCTCCCGGGCCGGGCCCGGGCGGCGCAGGCGGCGCATCACCTCTCCCTCGCACAGCTGGGTCCTGGCCCGTTCGAACGGGTAGTCGTGGCGCTGGTGGGCGTCGCGAGCCAGGGCGAACGCGGCCTCGGCGTCGGCGAGGCGGTCGGCGGCCAGCCCACGGCAGCGGGCGGCGGTGGCCGCCGGCCAGGCCAGGCCGGTGGCTTCGGCGCGTTCCTCCAGCCAGTCGAGCACCTTCTCGGCCGAGCTCCGCTCGCCGCCGCGGAGGTGCGCCTCGGCGAGGTCGGCGGCGAACGGGACGACGACGGGGTTGTCGAGGCCGCCGCGCAGCGCCGGGCCCCAGGCCCGCTCGAGCTGGGTCACCGCGGGGCCGTACTCGCCGTGACTGAGATGCTCGAACCCGAGGACGGCGGCCTCGAGGATCGTCACCCCTCTGATCCGCAGGGGCCCGGCGGTGCGCCGGAGGTCGTCGATGTGCTCCTCGAACCGTGCCCGGTCTCCCCTCGCGGCGGCTATCCGGGCAAGCGAGACCAGGGAGTAGGCGATCGAGTTGGCGTGGCCGAGCTCGCGGGCCCACTGGAGCGCCTCGTCCGCGTCGGCGTCGGCGTCCGCCCATCGGCCGGCCCGGATGTCCAGCTCGGCACGGACGCTCAGCGTCTGGCGCAGCAGGGCGGGGGTGCCGCGCAGCCGGGCCTGGTCGACCAGCCGGCCCAGCAGGCCGGCCGCCGCGGTGTCCTGCTCCAGCCAGGGCAGGCATTGCGCGGCCCACGCCAGCGTCTCCAGGTCGTTGCCGGGGTCGGCCGGCGAGAGCCGTGGGCGCACCGTGCTCAACAGGTCCTCGGCCTCACGCACCCGCCCGGCGAAGGCAAGGGTCTCGACCAGTGCCACCACCACAGGCAGCGGCGGCCCTTCGCCCGCCGGCGAGGTGCCCCGTCGTGGCTGGCCGGCCGTGGCGAGCGAGTACGCCCGTTGGGCGTCCAGGAGCGCGAGGTCGAACCGGCCGTCCGTCGCGGCCGGGAAGACAGCCTCCGCGAGCAGGGCGGCGGCCCTGGCGGGCTCGGTGTCCGCGAGAGTCTCCGCGGCGGCGGTCAGAAGCTGGCGCGCCTGCTCGACCCGGCCGGACCAGGCGAGGATCCGGCCGCGCAGCAGGTCGATGTCGGCCCGCAGGCCCGCGTCCGGTTCCGCGGCGGCGATCCGCGCGGCCTCCTGCGACCAGGCCATGGCCGGCCCGAGGCCGGCCAGGTAGGCGTGCCGGGCGGCCAGCAGCAGCCGTTCGGCGCGGCGGCCCGGGCGGGCAGTCAGCTCGGCGGCCCGCCGCCAGGCCAGAGCCGCGGGAGCGTAACCGCCGCGGCGGGCCGCGTCGGCCGCCACCGCGGCGAGCGACTCTGCCACCCTCTCGTCGGGTCCGGTGACGGCGGCGGCGCCGTACCACGCCTTCAGCTCCCCGGAGGACGTCTCGGTGAGAGCGCGGTAGGCCCGCAGCCGGGCCGACAGCGGCGCCCGGCGCAGGACGACCGGCCGCAGCAGCGGGTGGCGGAACCTGACCGCGAGCGGCATGGCGTCAACGCCGGCCTCCGTGTCGGTCAGCAGAAGCCCGGAATGCTGGGCAGGGTCGAGATCGGCGATGTCGAGCCCGGCCGCGGCCAAGGCCGCGGCGACGACTCCGAGGTCGCCGGACCGGCTGGCCGCGACGATCGTGAGTGCGTCCTGGGCTCGGGCGGGAAGCCGGTCGAGCCGCTTGGACCAGGCGAACTCCAGCTGGTGGCTGGGCGGCAGGTCGCCGAGCGGTGTCTCACCGCTGCGCTGAGCGGGCGACAGCAGCGCCGCGACCTCCAGCAGAGCCAGCGGGTTGCCACCGGTCCAGTCGACCAGGGACGCGAGAACGTGGTCGGTGACGCCGAGACGGTGCGCCGTGAGCAGCTGCGCGCATGCAGGCCGGGTCAGGCCACGAATGTCTATCGCGGGCAGTCCCGGCCGGTCGTACCGGTCCGGCGGGTCGGGCCGCGCGGTCAGGACGATAGCGACGCGCTCGGACGCCAGCCGGCGGGCGACGAACAGGAGCACCTGAGCCGACGAGGGATCGACCCACGGCAGGTCGTCGACGAGAACGACGAGCGGTTGGCGCTCGCTCGCCTCCGCCAGGACGTTCAGGGTCCCGGCACACGCCGGGTACGGGCTCGCGACCTCGCCCCCGGCCAGCGCCAGGCAGATCTCGAGCGCGGACCGCTGCGCCTCGGGAAGATCCGGAAGGTGCTCCCGCAGCGGGAGAAGCAGGTCCGCGAGCACGGCAAAGGGCAGCGACGCCTCCGACTCCACCCCACGTAGCCGCAGAACGCGGGCACCCACGCCGGGAGCGACCGCGGCACGGGCCGCATAGTCCAGCAGCGCGGTCTTGCCGACCCCGGGCTCTCCGCTCAGGAGCAGCGCCGCGCCCTGCCGCGACACCGCGGCAAGCACCTCGTCGAGAAGCCGCCGTTCCCGGTCCCGCCCCACGATCACGGGGCCGGAAGGTCGCGCGCCGTCGCGCGGAGGAGTGTCGTCGGCCGCGTGCATGAACCCCCCGGTCGCGATCCGGCGCGAGGCTGCCGCCTCGGCCCACATCCTGCCGTGAAACTCCTGCACTGGAGGCGAAACCGGGAAAGGAGACCACCGGACCGGGCCCGGACACGGCTGCCTGGCCTGGATCTTTCGAAGGGTCCGATCTGCCGCGGGTCCGGCGGGTCGACCTGGCCAAGCCCGTCCCCCGAGGCTGTACCGTGCCAGAACCCGGTTTCGGGCGTTGACCTGGGATTTCTCCCTCCGCCGCCGTGGTGGATGATCGTGGTTCATGGTGGTGCGGCTGGTGTATCTGGTCCTGGTGCGGGTGTTCGGCTGGCTCGTCCTGCTGACCCGCAGCGACGCAGCGCGGACGACGGAACTGTTGGTACTGCGCCACGAGGTCGCGGTGCTGCGACGCCAGGTCGGACGTCCCCGGTTCAGTTGGCCAGACCGCGCGGTCCTGGCCGCGCTCGCCCGGCTGCTACCCCGGGAGGTCCGGTCGTGCCAGCTGGTGACCCCGGCGACGCTGCTGGCCTGGCATCGCCGCCTGGTCCGCCGACGATGGAGCTACCCGCACCAGGTGGGCCGCCCGCCGGTGGCCTAGGAACTGCGGACGCTGGTGATCCGCCTGGCCCGCGACAATCCCACCTGGGGTCATCGCCGTGTCCAGGGCGAACCGCTCGGCCTGGGGTATCGGATCGGCGCGGGCACGATCCGTCGGATCCTCGCCGGCGCAGGTCTCGGCCCGGCACCACGACGCGACGCCGACACCACCTGGCGCACCTTCCTCCAAGCCCAGGCCAGCGGCCTGCTGGCCACCGACTTCTTCCACCTCGTGCGACGCGAAGTCGCAATGTGTGAGTGAGCCGAACGAAAGGAGGGTCGACGTGGTCGACGATTCGGCTCCGGGCTAGTGCTCACAGCCCGTCCCCGCCTCTGGCATGCGTCGTGTGTGCATTCAATGCGCGGGGTGTGAAGCCCGGAGGGAAGCCCAAGGGCCGGTGATCCATCCACGGGCTACAGGCAAGGGGAAGACCGGAAGGGTGAATAAGGTGAATCCTTGATGGAAGCCCCGTTAAGAAAGAACGCCGACGATGGGACGCTGGTTCGGCGGTTAGGGCCTGCCGTTGGGAAGCGGCGGTGGCAGCTGGGGGGATGTGCCTGGCTGTGCGGGTACCACGGCCCCGGGGTACAGAGGACACCCGACACCGGCCGTATCTCATGCGTGTGGAACACGGAAACCGTGCGCCACGAGGCGCCATGGCACCAAGTGGAGGTGGAAGACCTCGCCGCTGGGCTGTCGCAGCAGCCTAGCGAAGCTGGG
>NZ_MBLO01000080.1 GCF_001854805.1 Pseudofrankia coriaricola | reverse complement strand
GCGGGCTGATGACGCGGGCCAGCCGGGACGAGGCCGGGCATGCGCGGGAGTTCCTGCACTACGCCCGCCGCCGCCTGGACGCGCATCCGGGGGAGCTGCCCTCGGTTCTGGAGACGCTTTACGTCTACACGTCCGAGTCGCGGATCAAGCATCCGGTCGGGGTGTTCAAGAGCGGGCTGGAGGAGCTCGCGAACCACGAGACGATCGACACCGCGTTCGAGCTGTTCCTCGCCGGTATCGCCGCCGACGGCGAGCTCGACCGGCTGCAGGACAACATCCGCCGCGCGTTCGCCGCGTTGACGGGGCTGGACGTGAGCACCAACGGCCGCATCCGCCGCCGTCTCGCGGAGGCGCTGGCGTGACCGCCGCCGACCTCGGCCCCGACCTTCCGCTGTCGGCGCGCCCGGTCCCGGTGCGCTCGGTGGGGCTGCCCGCCGACGACCTCGACAGCGCCGTGACCGCCTTCATGACCGCGTCGCCGGTGACCCGTCGCTGGGATGTCGAGCACGACTTCGACTGGGCCGCCGCCGACGCCAATCGACTCACGGAGGGCCAGCGGTCCGCGGTCCAGTTCATCACCTTCATCGAGGACCACCTGCCGGGTTACTTCGCGCTCTACGGCAGCCGGTTCCCGCTCGACGCCGACGTGGACCTCGAGACCTTCCTGGTCAACCGCGAGGTCTATCACTTCACGGTGCGGTGGGCACAGGAGGAGGACAGCCACGCCCGCGCGCTTTTCCGCTACCAGGTGGAGTCCGGGATCGCGCAGGCGTCGTCCCTGCGGCGCGAGCTCGCCGCGGAGGGGCGCAAGCGCTTCAGCCTGCCGCACGAACATCCCGCGGCGCTGTTCGCCTACACGCTCGTGCAGGAGAAGGCGACCCAGATCTACTACCAGAACCTGCGGGCCGTCGTCGGTGACCCGGTGCTCGCCGACGTGCTCGGCCGGCTCAGCCGGGACGAGGCGCGCCACTTCACCTTCATGGCCGACATGGTCGAGGCCTATCTGCGCCGGTACGGCGACGCCGTCGTCGAACCGATGCGCGAGGCCATCGCGCAGTTCCGGATGCCGCTGGCCGACACGCTCAAGGGCTACTGGCGCTGGGCGCTGCGGATCGCCGACACCGCCCGGTACGACCACACCGAGGCCTACGACCACCTCGTGCGGGTCGTGCGGCGCGCGGTCGACGCGCCGTCCGACCGCGTCGACGAACTGGAACGGTTCGTGCGCGCCTGCCGGGTCCTCCCGACCGCAGCCGCGCCGCACTGACCCGAGCCTCCGCCGGCGCCCCGTCCGACCAACGAGAAAGGCCTGTCCGTGGACGATCTCACCGCCGCCGCCCCGACCACCGAAGCCCCGACCACCGAAGGTCCCACCGCCGCGGGCGTCGCTGCGTCGTCCGGTGGGGGTCCGGCCGCGCTCACCGTGGAGCAGGCGGTGGTGAACATCTTCGATCCGGCGTGGCATCACGACACGTTCCCGAACTACAAGGTGCTGCGCGAGGCGGGGCCTTTCGCGCCGGGTCCGCTGGGGATGCGTCTGGTGACGCGATATCGGGAGATCGAGGAGATCCTGCAGGACCCGGCGTGGAGCCACGCCGAGGAGCGCGACACCATGCATCCGGACAGTGACGGTTCGGACCTGCCGACCTCGTTTCTCTGGATGGAGCCGCCGGACCACACGCGTATTCGCAAGTTGGTCAGCCGGGCGTTCACCGTGCGGCGGATCGATGCGACCCGGTCACGGGCCAGCCATCTGGTGGACGAGCTGGTGGACGCCGCGATCGCGGCGGGTGAGGTGGACCTCATCGAGGCGATCGCCTACCCGCTGCCGTTGACGTTGATCGCGGAGCTGATGGGTGTGCCCGTGGCCGATCACGCTGCGGTGCGGTCGTGGTCGTCGGGGCTCTCGCGAGGCCTGGACCCGGACGTTCTGCTGTCCGCGGCGGAGGTCGACCATCGGCAGAGCTCGGCGCGGGCGATCCGGGACTACATCACCGAGCTGGTGGCGCGCCGCCGGGCGGAGCCGGTGGATGACCTCATCAGCGCGCTCGCGCTGGCCGAGGCCGAGGGCGACCGGCTGACCAACGAGGAGATGCTCGCGACGCTGGTCGTACTGCTGGTCGCCGGCCATGAGACCACGGTGAGCCTGATCGGTGGCGCGCTGGATGCCCTGATGCGTCATCCGGACCAGTTCGCGGCGTTGCGGGCCAATCCCGATCTCGCCGGGCCCGCGGTCGACGAGCTGATGCGTTTCTGCTGCCCGGCGCATCTGACCACCCGGCGGGCGGTGCGTGACACCGAGGTGTCCGGGCAGCGGTTCGCCGAGGGCGACACTGTGATCATCCTGCTTGCGTCAGGTAACCGGGACGCGGAGGCCTTCGCCGAGCCCGACCGGCTGGATCTGGCCCGCTACGCGGGGCAGGAGTGGGTGCCACGCCATCTCGGGTTCGGGCGGGGGCATCACTACTGCATCGGCGCGCCGATGGTGCGCCTGGAGGTGGAGCTGCTGCTGCGGGCGCTGGCCCGGCGCGCACCCCGGATGACACCCCTGGCGGACCCGCCGCCGTACCGGCCCAACCAGATCGTGCGGGGGATCCAGGAACTCCGCGTCCAGATCACCGAAGACTGACCAGCTCCGCGAGGGACTGCGACATGACGACCGAATCCAGCGATCTGATCGATGCCGACGTCGCGCCGGAGGCCGGTGGCGCTGTGGGGCCGGCCGAAGTCCCCGGGCCGGACGCCACAGTCGCGGGGGGTGCGCGGGCGCTCGACATCTTCGACTCGCGCAAGCGGTCGGACCCCTACCCGGCCTACCGGGCGCTGCTGGAGGCGGGACGCTTCCACTGGCTGTACCCGGGGTCACCGCGCATCGCGGTGGTCACCCGATACGCGGACTGCATGCGGGTCCTGCAGGATCCGGCCGTCGGGCACGTGTCGATGGCCGACAGCGCCTTCCGCGTGGACACCGAGGCCGACGAGGGGCTGCGGTCGATGCTGCGGGCGAACCCGCCGACCCACACCCGGCTGCGCCGGCTGGTCAGCAAGGCGTTCACCGCGGGGCGCATCGCCCGGTTCGGCCCGCTGGCCCGCCAGCTTGCCGCCGACCTGCTCGACGACGCCGTCGGGCGCGGTGAGGTCGACCTCGTCGGGTCCTTCGCCCGGCCTGTCCCGCTGCGGGTCATCTGCACGCTGCTCGGCGTGCCGCCTCGCGACGAGGTGGTCTTCGGCGACTGGGCGTCCGCGCTCACCCGCGGGCTGGACCCCGACCAGCTGCTGTCTCCCCCGGAACGGATCCAGCGGACCGAGGCGACCCGCGGGTTCGTCGACTACTTCGGCGACCTGATCGCGAAGCGTCGTGCCGCGCCCGCCGACGACCTGCTGAGCGACCTCGTCGCCGTCCAGGAGCAGGATGACCGGCTGTCGGATCGCGAGCTGCTCGACCTGTGCGTGCTGCTGCTGGTCGCCGGCTACGAGACGACCGTCAACCTTGTCGCCAACGCCGTCCTCGCGCTCGCCCGGGATCCCGAGCAGTACGCCACTCTGCGGGCCGACCGCGCGCTCGTGCCCGCGACGATCGAGGAGACCCTGCGGTTCGACCCGCAGATCCAGTATGTGGGGCGCACGGTGCTGGCCGACGTGGACCTTGGCGGGCAGACGCTGCGGGCCGGAGACGGCGTCATCGCCCTGTTGGCCGGCGCCCAGCGTGACCCCGAGGTGTTCCCGGACCCTGACCGGTTCGACATCACCCGCTACGCCGGACCGGCCGCGCGCCATCTCGGTTTCGGACTGGGCATCCACTACTGCCTCGGGGCGCCGCTGGCCCGGCTTGAGGCGGAGATCATGCTGGCGGCGCTGCTCGACCGGGTCGAGCGAATCGAGATCGCCGCGGAACCACTGCCCTATCGGCCGCACCTCTCCGTCCGCGGCGTCTCCGCGCTCCCCGTACGGCTGACCCCCGCCTGACCGCTTACCAGACGCTGTCGCCACGCAGAACGGCGTCCGCGCCGCCATCGACGAAGATCACCTGCCCGGTGACATGGCTGTTCTGCGGGCCGGCCAGCCAGGCCAGCAGGGGGGCGATCTGCTCGGGGCGGGCGTGTCCTCGAAGCGGCATGGGCACGGCCCTGTCCAGTTCCTCGCGGGCGGCGTCGTCATCGTCGAGGTGGCGGGTCATCGCGGTTCGGACGATGCCCGGCGCGACCGCGTTCAGCGGGATGCCAGCGCCAGCCCAGTCGTCGGTGGCGGCGTTGCGCCGGACCCAGCGGGCCAACGCCACCTTGGACGACGTGTAGAGGAGATGTCCCTCGCCACGGTCGACGGCGGCTTGCGCGGCGGTAACGGCGGCCGGCTCGTCCGCGGCGAGGCAGCCGGCCACGACCGCCGGTTCGGCCGGATGCACGCAGGCCAGCGAGTTGACGACGACCGCGGCCGGGCTCGTGCCCGCGGCCAGCAACGGACGCAGACCGGCGATGGTGGCGACGGCGCCGAAGAAATTGACGCGCACCGTCCGCGGATCGCGTTGGGAAATGCCGGCACAGGCGACAAGCGCATCCAGCCGGCCCCCGGTGAGCTGGCGAACCCGGTCGACCAATTCCCCCCGCCCCGCCCTGGTGGCCAGGTCGACCGTGACCTCGGTGTGCTTCAGATCGACACCGATCACGGTTGCGCCCTGACCGAGGAGGAGGTCGGCGGTGGCCCGACCGATACCGGAGGCAGCGCCAGTGACCACGTAGGTGCGGGACATGGACCGTTCCCTTTCCGTCGGCGGTGACGTTGAACGGGAATGAGATCAGCCGTGTGCAGTTAGGCTACATGATAACTCGACATCAATGTGATCGAGAATGAGCTGACGGTGTCGACTGGGAAATCTGGCGCTGCTTTCCGAGGGAGTGCCCGACGTTCGGCCCTGCCTGGGAAACGTTTCAAGATCGGCTCTGCCGTAAATTCGGTGGTGACGGTATTCATCGGAGGGTTCGGGAGCGCCGGCGTCGTCTCCGGCGCCGAAGACCAGTTGCGGGGCCCGCGGGGAGCCTCAGCCGGCGAGGGCGGCGGCGAGCCGGTCGAGTGCCGCGCTGAAGTCGTGGGCCGCCAGGTGGCCGAAGCCGACCCGGAACACCCGGTCGTGCTCGCCGAACCAGGAGCCCGGCGCAACCCGGGTCTCGAGCGTGGCGAGGCGGGCGTAGAAGCCGGCGACCGCGCCGTCCGGGAACCGGTCAGTGGGCAGGCGCAGGCAGCAGATGGCCCCGCCGTCCGGCCGGACGACCTCCACGGGCTGGTCCCGTGCCCAGGCCGACAACTCGGCGAGCGCACGCTCCAGCCGCCGGGCGTGGGGCGCGAGGATCGCGGTCCGCTGGCGCAGCAGGTGCACGGCCAGTAGCTCGTCGAGGGTGGGGCAGGCGATCGTGGTGACGAATTTGGCCTCGCGCAGGCGTTCGGACAGGTCGGCGTCGGTGGTGGTCAGCCAGCCGAGCCGTAGCCCCGGCGCGCCGTGGGCCTTGGACAACGACGAGCAGGTGACGACCCGCGCCGACCGGGCCGCGGCGGACGGCGGGACTGGCGCGTCGCCGTAGGTGGACTCACGGTAGGTCTCGTCGACCAGGACGACCGCGCCGGGCGCGCGGTCGGCCACCGCGGCGAGCAGGGCGCGCACCTCGTCGTCGGTGAGCCGGACGCCCGACGGGTTCTGCGGCGAGGCGACCGACACCAGCCGGGTCCGCTCGGTGAGCGTCTCGGTGAGCGCGTCGAGCGGGAGCCGGTAGCCGTCGTCGAACGACGACGCCACCAGATCCACCCGGGCGCCCAGGCCTTGCGGAACGCCGCGGGCGGGCGGGAAGCACGGCGTGACCAGGGCGACCCGGTCGCCCGGCGCGCAGGTCGCCTGGGTGAGCAGGAACATCGCCTCGATCGCGCCGACCGTCACCAGCACCTCGTCGGCGCTGACCCCGGCATCCGCGGCGATCAGCCCCCGCAGCTCGTCGTCACCGCGCGTGGTGCCGTAGCCGAGCACGACATCCTTCAGCTCGGCCGGTTCGACGAGCTCGCCGAGGCTCAGCGGCGGACAGGTGCTCTCGCCCAGGTCGTAACGCACCGGGCTGTCGATCAGGGCGGAGATGGCGCTGGGCGCGAACGTCGTCATGGCGTCCATCGTCGGAAGGGGCCCGCCGCCGGAGTAGAGCCAATCCCGCTAGATTGGACCGCCGATGGAGCCAATCGCGTGGGTGGAACGCCTCGGCCGGTGGTCGTCGGGTCGCGGGCCGCTGTATGTGCTGCTCGCGGCGCGGATACGGGCGCTGATCGACGACGGCGAACTGCCACCCGGGTCGCGGCTCCCGCCGGACCGCTCGCTGGCGGCGGCGCTCGCCGTCGGCCGCGGCACGGTCGTCACCGCCTATGACCTGCTGGCCGTGGAAGGCCGCATCACGCGCAGGCAGGGCAGCGGAACCCGGGTCGCCGGAGACACCTGCGCGCCGCCACGGGCGACCGCACAGACGCCGGCGTTCCTGCACCTGCTCGAGCCGAGGGACGGCGTGCTCCTGCTGGCATGCGCCGCACCCGACGCCCCGCCCGCCGAGCTGGTCGACGCCTACGCCCGGGCCGTGCCGCGGCTGGCCGACATCACCGGCGACATCGGCTACCACCCGATGGGCCACCCCGCGCTGCGCCGCGCCATCGCGGAGCGCTACCAGCGGCGCGGCGTGCCCACCGCACCCGACCGGGTCCTCGTCACCAGCGGCGGGCAGCAGGCGCTGTCCCTGCTGGCCCGCGCGCTGCTGCGGCCGGGCGACCGGGTACTGGTCGAGACACCCACCTATCCCGGCGCGCTGGAGGCCTTCCGGGAGCAGGGCGCGCTGCCGCGTGGGCTGCCGGTCGGGCTCGACGGGCTCGCGGCCGCGGCCGCCGAGCACCGGTCCGCCCTCGCCTACGTGATCGCCTCCTTCCACAACCCCACCGGCGCGGTCCTGCCCACCCTGCGCCGACAGCGCCTCGCCCGGACCGCCGCCGCCGCGGGCGTCGCCCTCATCGACGACGAGGCCCTCGCCGACCTCGGCTTCCCCGGTGCCCAGCAGCCACCACCGCCGCTGGCAGCCCACGACGACCAGGTGATCACGATCGGGTCGCTGAGCAAGGCTGTCTGGGGTGGCCTGCGAATCGGCTGGGTACGTGCCCCGGTGCCGCTCATCACCCGGCTGGGCCGGCTACGAGCGGTACACGACCTCGGCGGCAACATCCCCGCCCAGCTCGCCGCCGCCGACCTGCTCGGGCACCTCGACGCCATCCAACGCCGCGAGGCCGCGCGGCGACAGGCCCGCCACGACCACCTGCGCGCCGAGCTCGCCCGCCACCTCCCCGACTGGGACGCGCCCGCTGTGCCCGGCGGCCAGACGCTGTGGGTCCGCCTTCCCCGCGGCGACGGCACCTCGTTCGCCCAGACAGCGCTGCGCCACGGCATCGCGATCCTCCCGGGCACCGGCCTGGACGCGGGCGTGGGCAGCCACGAATACCTGCGCCTGCACTTCCTCGCCACGCCGGAAGACCTCAGCGAAGCCGTCCGCCGCCTCACCGCCGCCTGGCGCGTCTACCACCCGCAGCCCCACCGCACCCCCTCCACCCCGACGCTGGCGATCTGACCGCCGACCCGGCCATCTGATCGCCAAGCCGGCGGCGGCTCCGCACGCCCGGGCTCCTCACGACGTAACTGCCCGGCAGGCACGCACCGCCTCCGCTATTCTCGGGGCCGCGAGTGCGGGGCGCGTTCACTTAGTAGCGGGGAGAAATGAGCCAGGAAGCGGGGATCGACCCAGGGGCGCTGATGGGAACCGCGCTGGCCGCCTTTCTCGCGCTTATCCTGGCATCCGGTCCATGGAGAGCCCTCTCGATAATTCTTGGAATTACGCTGACATTGCTGTTGCTTGCAAGCTACCGGGTGGAAGACTGGGGAATTCCACGGGAAACGGCTATAGTGCGTGGGGCCGCGCTCGGCGCGGTATCCGGCCTCTGCGCGGATCTCATCGTCGCCTATCCGCTTCAAGAATGGTGGGCGCGCAGGAACTTCGCCGGCTGCTATCAATCGCAGGACATCGACGGCTGCTTTGCTCATCACACCACGGATACCCTATGGCTACCTTGGCTCGTGGTGTTCGTTACCGTAAGCGGCATATATTTCCACCGTTGGCGGCGTCGGCAGTCGAATCGCCGGTCGGTAACGAAAGAATAGATCAACAGTTCGATGCGTGGTGATCGTCTTTCATGTGCGGATCTGGAGGTCTTTCTATGTCGGACATTGAGTCGACGACCGCCCGGCAGAAGCCGCGATCGGACGCGTGGCGGTCAGCGATCACCGTGGTGCAGGAGGCGGAGCCTCCTTTCATCCCGGCGGGTGCGCACGCGATGACCATCGTCGTCGAGTTCCCACCGGGCGACCCTGGTACCCCTCCGCATCGGCACTCCGGACCGGCCTTCGGCTATGTGCTGGCCGGCGAGATGGTGTTCGAGCTCGAAGGCGAGCCGGCGCGCGTCGTCCGGGCCGGCGAGGCGTTCTGGGAGCCGGGTGGCGACGTCATCCACTACCAGGACGGCAACAACCGCGACGACATCCCCGTGCGCTTCACCGTCACCATGCTCTGCGAACCGGGCAAACCGATGCTTACGCTCGTGGACGAGGGCGAACTCATCCGACGTCAGGACCGCCGAGCCTCGCGCACCAACTGACGGCAGCAGGGCCCGCCGACTGGGAAGTAGCGGTAGGCGGGCGTTCCGTCGGGAGCTGTTCATGCGATTCATGGCGCTCGACCTCGCGGGCATTGGTCGGCCAGCGCACCGGCGCCAGGTGAGCGAACGGTCAGGCACGCCGGGTTTCCTCGTGACGAGCGAGGGCTTCCAGGATTTCGCCGCGGTTCTGGCGGTCGATCGGGGTCGCGCCGCCGCCAGCGATCGCGGCGTCGACCGCAGCCAGCGCCTCGGCGTGCTGGCCGAGGTCGAGCAGGATCGCCGCCTTGATGCTCTGGCCGGTGGCACGGTTGGTCCGGTCTGGCAGCGAGCCGACTCCCGTGCCGTCGCGCTCGATCTCCAGGCCGCGCGTGCAGGCGGCCAGGGCCTCGTCGAGGCGGTTCATCAGGTGCAGGACGACCGCTTTGTCGAGGTGGCCGAGCACGAAGTTCGGCTCTGAACGCAATGTCTGCTCGCAGACGGCCAGCGCCTCGTCCAGCTGGTCACGCCGCAAGTACAGCCGCTCCAGGTTGAGCAGGGTGCCGAGGTGGCCCGGGTCGATTCCGAGGGCCTGGCGGTAGGCGGTGGCTGCCTCGTCTGTACGGCCGAGATCGTTGAGCATCAGGCCCTGGTAGAAGTGCGCGTCGATGTAGCGCGGCCGCAGCTCGATCGCCTCGGTAAACGCGGCGAGCGCCTCGGTGTCGCGGCCGGAGCGGGCCAGCTCGTTGCCTCGCTCGACGAGGTCGATCTCAGCCGGTATGGCCCGGTCCTTGACCTGCGGCCAGTCGGCGGGGTCGGTGAGTGTGCCGAGACACCGGGGGCACAGCGCGGCGTCGAACCACCGCGCCTTCGCCTGCACACACTGGTGGCAGAAGCGGCGTTTGCAGTCGCCGCAGATCATGTGCTGGCCGGCGAACGATCCCGGGTTGGCGTGGGCCACCGGGTTGCCCCCGGGCATCATCGAGACCGAGATCATCCGGTCGCAGAAATAGGCGGAACAGTAGTAGACCGCCACACTCGCCTCCAGCGGTGCGCCGGGACCACCCACCCGATGTGGATGCGGCCCCGCGCCGATCGACGTCGCAAGACTCCCACGCACCAGCAGAGCTTCAAGGTCGGCGTCAGCTGCGCGACAGGCAGCATCATCCCGCGTCCCGCTCCGCCCGGACAGGCGACAAATCACGCCACAACTCGATCGACATCCCGGTCCTTGTCGCCCGCGCGCTGGACGACGGACGCCAAGCAACTCAGGTACGTCCCGCCGGATACGCCCGGCGGGGTGAGGCCGAGAAGGCCGGTGATCGGCCGGCCGCCGCGGCTACGGGACGCGGGCGACCGCACCGTAGACGGCGGTCTCGGCGGCGGTGGGGCGGGGCTGGCTTTCATCGTCGGCGCGCCAGTGGGCGACGGAGGTGATTCCCGGGGGCACGAACTCAAGGCCGTCGAAGAACCGGGCGAACTCGTCGCGTCCGCGGAACTGGAACGTGACCTTTGTGGCTGTGTCGGCGTCGTTTACGCCTGTCGCGGTGCTCGGCGGCATGAAGTCGCTGGTCGCGTGGGACAGCACGACATAGCTGCCCGACGGCAGCTCGGAGACCAGGCGCGACACCACCCTGTATGGGTCGTCGGCATCCGGGACGAAGTGCAGAACGGCCACGACCATCAGCGCCAGCGGCCTGGAGTAGTCCAGCGCCTGGCGGACGTCGGGATGACCGAGGATGTCGTCGGGCCGGCGGATGTCCGCGTCCAGGTAGGCGGTGGACCCGTTCGGGTCGGAGTCCAGGCGGGCGCGCGCGTGCGCGAGCACGATCGGGTCGTTGTCGACGTAGACGACCCTCGCCGTGGGGTTGAACGACTGGGCGATCTCGTGCAGGTTCGGCGAGGTGGGGATGCCCGTGCCGATGTCAAGGAACTGGTCGATCCCGGCCTCGCCGGCGAGGAACCGCGCGACCCGGCGCATGAACGCCCGGTTCTCGATCGCGGCGGTCCGCACCTCGGGGAACGCGGCGGCCACGGCATCCCCGGACTCACGGTCGGCCTTGAAGTTGTCCTTGCCGCCGAGCCAGTAGTCGTAGCGCCGAGCCGGGTGCGCGGTCGAGGTGTCGATCTCGGCCGGCAGCCAGGTGGGGTCGGTCCGTTCCGGCGACCTCGCGGCTGGCTCGGACGGTGACATCCCTACCTCCACGTTTCGATGACAAATCGAACTTAGCGAGCGCTGATCCAGCTTGGTCAGGGCGGTAGCCGGCGTGGTCTGCCCGTTGTGGTTGGCCCGCCGGCCCGCTCCCCGGGCTGGGACAGCGACGGGTCGGATGATCGTGGGGTGGCGGAGCGGGCACGGCGCCGGCTCAGGCGAGGTGTCCGTGATCAGGGGGTCAAGCTCACGTCGGGGCGCGGTGGGCCCTCGGTGGTTCCGGGGTGCTGTTCGGTGCTGTTCGGTGCTGTGTTCGGTGGTGTCCGGTCTGGCCGGGTCGAGCGCGCGCGGTCGAGCCTGGCGTATGCCATACTGTCGAAGTCGACGTCGACCTCGACGTTCGGTCGAGATGGGGTGCGACGATGACGGTGTGGCCGGACGGATCGACAGTGAGCAACAGCGCGGGCCGCCGGCGTCGCTTCGAAGCCCGCTAGTCCGGCCGGTAGACGCCGATGCTGGACATGACATCCGGTAACAGTCGTGGCTCGTTCCGCGCCGAGGTGCCTACCTACGCCGCCGCGGTCGAGGCGTGGCTGGCCTCCCGCCCCGCCGCGTTCGTCGCGGCGGCCCGCCCCGTCGCGTCCTATGCGGAGCGGGTCGCCGTCACGTCCGACCTCATGCGCGTCCTGTTCGATGAAGGCTGGGCGCGCTACGGGTGGCCCGAGGCGGTCGGTGGCCTGGGTGGCGACATCCTGCACCGGGCGGCGATGTGGGAGGCGCTGGCGCGGCATGGGCTTCCCGCCATGGCGCTGTTCGAGCACCTGGAGATCCTGGCTCCGACGCTCGTGGCCATGGGTGACCAGGATTTCGTGGCGGGGGTGCTGCCGCGTTTCCTGAGCGGCGAGGAACGCTGGTCGCAGGGGTTCTCCGAGCCCGATGCCGGCTCCGACCTGGCCAGTGCCCGTACGCGCGCCGTCGCGGTCGACGGCGGGTACGCCATCACCGGCCGGAAGATCTGGACGAGCTGGGCCCGGTACGCCACATGGTGCCTGGTCCTCGCGCGGACCGGGACCACCCAGTCACGCCACCGTGGCCTGACCGCGTTCGCCGTCGACCTGCGCTCCCCGGGCGTCGAGGTCAGGGCGATCGAGCAGGCGAACGGTACCGACGAACTGGCCGAGGTCACCTTCGACGAGGTCCTCGTCGGGCCGGACCGGATCGTCGGTGAGCGCAGCGGCGGCTGGCGGGTCGCGATGCACATCCTCGCGCACGAACGCGGGACGTTCGGCTGGTTCCGGCACGGCTTCCTGTACCGCCAGCTGTTCGACAACCTCGCCCAGGGATCGCCGTCGCCGGCGGGGGACACCCTGCTCGGCAACGCGCTGCTCGACCTGGCCGCGGTCCGGGCCAGCAGCCACGCGGGGCTGCGGGCGCATGCCGCCGGCGCCGCGCTTGGTCCCCAGGCCGCCTTCGTGAAGCTGATGCTGGCCGCCGGCGAGCAGGCGGTCAACGACTGGGTGCTGGCGACCGACCCGGACCTGGCGGTCGGGATGCAGGACGACTACGTGGCCGTGCGCCGGCAGGACTACCTGTTCTCCCGGATCGTCACCGTCTACGGAGGCTCGCAGCAGATGCAGCTGGACACCATCGCCAAGCAGATCCTGCGGCTGCCATGACGTCGGTGACGGAACAGGCCGACCGCGAGTTCGTCGACGCCGCCTGCCTCGCGCTGCGCGCCCCCACCGACGGCGGCGACCCGCTCGACGCGCTGGGCTGGTGGGACCTCCTGTCGGAGCTTTCCGACCGGGACGCCCGGGCGGCGGCGCTGGCGCTGTTCCGTGCCCAGGGCCGGGAGCTCTTCGGCTCCGCCGCGCTGGGTGGCCTGATGGCCCAGCCCTTCCTCGTCGCGACCGGCCTGCCCCCGGGCTCGCTGGTCGCGACGGTCAGCCGCTGGTCGCCACGGCGCGGGGAGCGGCTGGTGGTTGTCGGGGATGTCGCCGGTGCGGCCCTGCTCATCGACCGGCCGGGCCACGGCGCGGCGGTCGTCGCGAGCGACCAGGTCGAGCTTCACCCGGTCGCCGTCGCCGGGCGCCTGGCCATGTACGAGGTGGAGCTCGGCCCTTGCATCTGGACGGCCACCGTCGCGGAGCGGACGGCCGAGCCCGCGCGCGCCCGCGGCCGGTTTCTCGGCCGTCTCGCGATGGCCCTGGAGATCCTGGGCGCGGCGGAGGGCGCCCTGGCGCTCGCGGTGGCGCACGCCGCCACTCGAGAGCAGTTCGGCCAGCCGATCGGCGCGTTCCAGGCCGTCCGCCACCTGCTCGCCTGGGCGCGGACCGACTGCGTCGCGCTGGAGGCGGTCACCACCGTCGCCGTCCGCCTGGACGAGGCGACCCCACCCCGTCACGACGAGATCGTCAAGGCCCTGGCGGGCCGCAACGGCCGCCGGGTCTGCGAACGAGCCCTACAGGTGCTGGGCGCCATCGGGTTCACCACGGAGCACGATCACCACCACTTCCACAGCCGGGTGCTCGCCCTCGACGCACTGCTCGGGACATCCGCGGAGCTGACCCACGCGCTGGGTGCCTGGTTCCGCGAGACGGGCACCGACCCGGCCGCGCCCGCGGCCGTGCTGCTGTCGGAGTAAGGAGAAAAGGGGAGAAAGTGCCGGTGTCGAAGGTCGAGCTGGGGCTGAGCCTCGCCGGGATCCCTCGGGACGCGGCCCCGCTCGCCGCGGTGGCGCGGGGAGCCGAGGAGTCCGGATACGGCTCCGTGTGGACCGGTGAGGCGTGGGGGAGTGACGCCTTCACGCCGCTGGCCTACGTGGCCGCGGTCACCAGCCGCATCCGGCTGGGCACGGCCATCGCGCAGATGCCCGCGCGGACGCCAGCCGCGACCGCGATGACCGTGCTGACGTTGCAGCAGCTGTCCGGGGGCGTTTCGTGCTCGGGCTGGGAGCGTCGGGGCCGCAGGTCGTCGAAGGGTGGCATGGCGTGCCCTACCGCACGCCGGTCCAGATAACGCGTGAGTACCTGGCCGGCGTTCGCTGGACCGGCCTGGCCGGGACGCGGTGACTTCCGGGCCGCCGCGGACGGCGCTACAGTGCTCGACCGCGGGCAGTGATCGGGGATGGTGGCGTGTCGCGGGTGTCCAGGTCTGAGGAGTCGACGTCGCGGGACGCGGCGCCGGTGCTGCTGGTCGACCGGTCCGAGGGCGTGGTCGTGCTGCGACTCAACCGTCCCCACCGCCTCAACGCCCTCGACGCGTCGCTGGTGGCCGCGCTGCGCGAGACCTGCGCGGCGATCGCCGACGATGCCGACGTCCGGGTGGTCGTGCTGACCGGGGCCGGCCGGGGATTCTGCTCGGGCATCGACGTACGCGACTTCGGCGGCGACGTCCCGGACGCGGCGGCGCCCGCGATCGAGCGCCTGCGGTTCCAGGAGATGATGGCGGCGCTCCCGCAGGTCGTGCGGGACCTGCCGCAGCCGGTCGTCGCCGCGGTCAACGGGCCGGCGTTCGGCGGTGGGCTCGCCCTCTGCCTCGCCGCCGACGTGCGGATCTGCGGCGCGTCCGCGACGTTCGGCAACGCCGCGATCCGCCTCGGGCTGTCCGGGGCGGAGATGGGGATGAGCTACCACCTGCCGCGCGTCGTCGGCACCAGCATCGCGGCCGACTGGATGCTCACCGGGCGGACGGTCGCGGCCGACGAGGCCCTGCGCAGTGGGCTGGTGAGCGCCGTCCACCCCGACAGCGAACTGTGGGAGCAGGCCATGCGGACCGCCGGGCTGATCGCTTCCCACGCGCCGCTCGCCGCGCGGATGACGAAACGCGCCCTCGCCCAGAACACCGACGCACCCAGCCTCGCCGCGGCGGTCGAGCTGGAGAACCGCAACCAGGTGATCGCCCACGCCACCGACGAGGCGGCCGCGGCGCGCGTGACGTGGAGCGCACGGTGATGGCGGCGGGCGGGGACCGCGGGGACCGCGGGAACTGACCGCTGACGGCGTCGGTCCGGGAACGCGGACCGCGTCCCGCCCGTGACGCCGACCGTGCCGGGCGGCCGGCCGCCCGGCCGGCCGGCACGGTCAGCGTCGTGCCATGTCAGACCCGCTCGATGATGGTGGCGGTGCCCATGCCGCCTCCGGTGCACATGGTGACCAGGCCCGCCGTCAGGTCCCGGCGCTCCAGCTCGTCGAGGACCGTGCCGAGCAGCATCGCGCCGGTCGCGCCGATCGGGTGGCCGAGCGCGATGGCGCCGCCGTTCACGTTGACCCGGTCCGGGTCGAGTCCGAGGTCGTCGATCGTCGTGAGCGCGACCGCGGCGAACGCCTCGTTGATCTCCCAGAGGTCGATGTCGCCGATCGCCATCCCGGCCTTGGCCAGGCAGCGCCGCGCGGCGGGCGCGGGAGCGGTGAGCATGATGACCGGCTCGGACCCGACCGCCGCGGTGGCGTGGATCCGGGCCCGCGGGGTGACGCCGTTGGCCTTCACCCACGCGTCGGACGCCACGACCACGGCGGCGGCGCCGTCGACGACCCCGGAGGAGTTGCCGGCGTGGTGGACGTGCTCGACGTGGTCGGCCCGCGGGTAGCGCCCGAGGGCGAGCTCGTCGTAGGTGCGCGCCTCGCCGTCCGGCCGGGTCGCGCCGGCCGCCGCGAACGCCGGCCGCAGCCGGGCGAGCCCCTCGATCGTCGTCCCGGGGCGCGGGTGCTCGTCGTGGTCCAGGAGCACCGTGCCGTCCGGGCCGGTGACCGGGATGATGCCGCGGTCGAACCGGCCCTCGGCGACCGCCCTGGCGGCGCGGTCCTGGCTGGTGACGGCGAAGGCGTCGACGCCCGCGCGGCCCAGCCCGGCGAGGGTGGCGATGAGATCGGCCGAGATGCCCTGCGGCACGGTGGGGAACCGCGCGCGCAGCGCGGGGTTGCGGCCGTCTATGGTCACCGACCCGGCCGCGAGGTCCCAGCGCGACATCGACTCCACGCCGCCGGCGACGACGAGGTCCTGCGCTCCGCTCGCCACACCGGTCGCGGCGATGGTGACGGCCTGCTGCCCGGAGCCGCAGAAGCGGTTCAGCGTCATGCCGGGCACCGTCTCCGGCCAGCCGGCGAGCAGGGTGGAGAGCCGTCCGATGCAGTCGCCGTGGTCGCCGGAGAAGATGCCGTTGCCGGCGACGACGTCCTCGACGTCGGCCGGGTCGAAGCCGACCCGGCGGGCGAGCGCGCGCAGGCACTGCGCCAGCAGTTCCTGCGGGTGCACGCCGTGCAGCGCGCCGTCGGGCCGTCCCTTGCCGCGCGGGGTTCGCACGGCGTCCACGATCCAGGCGTCCATGTCAGTTGACCTCGTGGTCCCGGCCTAATCCCCGCCCGGCGCCGGTGACGATGCAGGTCCGGCCCTCGCACATGTCGGCTTCACTCATGGTAGACAGCCAATATCGATGTCGATGTTGGTGCAAGCGAAGGGGCTGGGCGGGCATGGCATGGGACTTCTCGACCGATCCGGACTACGCCGAGCTCCTGACCTGGGCCGACGCGTTCGTGCGCGAGGAGTGCGAGCCGCTGGACCTGGTGGTTCGGGAGTCACACGATCTTGGTGATCCGGTCCGCCAGGCGCTCATCCCGCCGCTGCAGGCGATCGTCAAGGAGAAGGGGTTATGGGCGACCCATCTCGGCGCCGAGCTCGGCGGGCCGGGCTTCGGGCAGGTGAAGCTGGCCCTGCTCAACGAGATCCTCGGCCGGTCGGTCTGCGCGCCGATCGTCTTCGGCTCGCAGGCGCCCGACTCCGGTAACAGCGAGATCCTCGCCCGCTTCGGCACGCCGGAGCTCAAGAAGCGCTACCTCGAGCCGTTGCTCGACAACCGCATCGTCTCGTCGTTCTCGATGACCGAACCGCAGGGCGGCGCCGACCCGAAGATCTTCACGACCACCGCGACGCTCGACGGCGACGAGTGGGTCATCAACGGCGAGAAGTGGTTCACCTCGTTCGCCGCCCTCGCGTCGTTCCTGATCGTGATGACGGTGACCGACCCGGACGCGCCGCCGTACCAGCGTCAGTCGATGTTCGTCGTCCCGGCCGGGACACCCGGCGTGAACATCCTGCGCAACGTGGGGATGGGCTACGAGCCGGTCGGCCAGGGCAGCGAGGGCTACGTCCGGTACGAGAACGTCCGCGTCCCCGCCGACCACATGCTCGGCCCGCGCGGCGGCGCGTTCATGGTCGCCCAGACCCGCCTCGGCGGCGGCCGCATCCACCACGCGATGCGCACGGTCGGGCTGGTCCGGCGGATCTTCGACATGATCTGCGAGCGCGCGGTCTCCCGCTTCACCCAGGGCGAGGTGCTGGGAGACAAGCAGCTCGTCCGGCAGATGGTCGCCGACTCGTGGATGGAGATCGAGGCGTTCCGCCTGCTGACCCTGCAGACCGCGTGGAAGATCGACAAGTTCCAGGACTACAAGGCCGTCCGCGCGGACATCTCCGCCGTCAAGGCGATGATGCAGAAGGTGCTGCACGACGTCAGCTCGCGGGCGCTGCAGCTGCACGGCTCGCTCGGCACGACCCACGAGATGCCCTTCGTGCACTACCTCGTCGAGTCGTTCGTGCTCGGGCTCGCCGATGGGCCGACCGAGGTCCACAAGGTCACCCTCGCCCGCGAGCTGCTGAAGGGGTACTCGCCCGCCGAGGGCCTGTTCCCGTCGGGCCACCTGGTGCGCCTACGCGCCGAGGCCGAGGCGAAGTTCGCCGACCGCCTCGCCGGCATCCCCCGGGCCTGATGCGCGCCGGCCGCCGGTCGCGACCGTCAGCCCAGCAGGTCGGCGGCCCGGGTGAGCAGCCCGGGCAGCGCGCCGGCCACCTCCTCGGCCATCGGGTCCGGAGCCGGCCGACGCCGGGAGTGCTTCACGATCAGCGACCAGGTGGCGGCCGACTTGAAGCAGGCGAGTGCCTGGAACCAGCCCAGCGCCGGGACGTCGCGGCCCAGGTGCTCGGCGTAGGCCGCCGCGAGGTCGGCCGGCGTCGGGAGCGCCGCGGCGTAGCGGGTCCGCCGGCGGTAGGTGGCCGGGTCGGCGTTGATGAGGAACCACCCGAGGTCCACCCGAGGGTCGCCGACCGACCAGATCTCCCAGTCGATGACGGCGGTGACGGCGGGGCCCGTGGCCAGCAGGTTGCCGAGGCGGAAGTCGCCGTGGACGACGGCCGGCCGGGCGGCGGCCGGCTCGGTGGCGAGCAGCGCCTTCGCGACCGCCTCCCAGCCGGGCACGAGCGTCGCGTCGACGGTTCCCAGCGCGCGCGTCCAGCGACGCACCTCGTCCGTGAGGCCGACCCGGGGCTCGTCGGCGAGCCCCAGCGCGGCGGGGTCCAGCCGATGCAGCGCGGCGAGGGCGCGGGCGGCGTCAAGCATGCGGTCGGCGACGACCGCCGGATCGTCGCGGTCATCGCCGCCGTCGCGGTCGAACAGCGGCTCGAAGGAGGAGCCCGGCACGAACGACATCACGAAGACCGGCGGTACCTCGGGTGGGTCGCCGGGGTCCTCCCACAGGACCGTGGGCACCGGCACGGCGGTCGCCGCCAGCCGGTGCAGCAGCGACGCCTGGCGCAGCACATCACGGTTGCGCACCGGTTCCAGGCCTGGGGGCGCCGCTTTCACGACGACCGCGCGAGAAATGCCGTCGACGGTCGCGGTTCCCGCGTACGACAGGCTGGACGCGCCGCCGGACAGGCGACGCAGGCCGGTGAGTCCGATGACCGCGAGCCGCGACTCGAGCGTGCTCAGGTCGATTTCTATCGTCATCACTCCCCGTCGTAGGGCTGATATTCGGGAGACAGCATGTCAGGGCTGTGCGAAGGCAAGGTAGCGCTGGTCACCGGGGCGAGTCGAGGACTCGGAAAGGCGATCGCCCAGCGGCTCGCCGCCGAGGGCGCCACCGTGGTCATCACGGCGCGGACGATGGAGCCGGACGACAAGTACGTGGGTTCGTTACGGGAGACGGCGGAGGAGATCAGGGCCGCGGGCGGATCGGCCGTCGCGATCCAGTGCGACCTTTCTCAGAACACCGACCGCGAGCGTTTCTTCGCCGCGGCCGTAGAGGCCGCCGGCCCGCCCGACATCCTGGTGAACAACGCCGCCGTGACCTTCTTACGTACCCTTGAAGGATTTCCCGAGCGGCGCGCCCGGCTGATGTTCGAGATGCATGTGCTCGCTCCGATGCACCTCATCCAGCTCGCCGTCCCGGGCATGCGCGCCCGTGGCGGCGGCTGGATCCTGAACCTCACCTCGATCGCCGGGCAGCGGCCGGTCGGGCCGCCGTTCTCGGAGTTCGACCGGACCGCCGGATTCGGTGTCTACGGCACCGTCAAGGCCGCGCTCGACCGGCTGACCGCCGCCTTCGCCGCCGAGCTGTACGCCGACCGGATCGCGGTGAACGCGGCCGCGCCGTTCCAGCCGGTGTCCACGCCGGGCGCCGGGACGCTCGACCTGGCCAAGGAGGACACCGAGGAGATCGACCTGATCACCGAGACCGCGCTCATCCTCTGCACCGCCGACCCCACGACGACGACTGGCAGGGTCGTCTACACGCAGCCGTTCCTCCAGGAGCTCGGCCGTCTGGTCTGAGGTTTGAGGACCTGGGGTCTAAGCGCGCGGCAGACCGAGCAGCTGGCGACCGATCAGCCCTCGCATGATCTCCGACGCGCCGCCGGAGATGGTCAGGGCCCGGCCCCAGAGGAAGTTGTGGTGCCATCGGTCAGCCACTTCGGCGCCCTCGGCGTCGATCGACGCGGCGGACGCGATGATCTCCATGGCGAGCTCTGTCAGGGCGACGTTGGTCTCGGAGTAGGCGAGTTTGGCGACGGGCCCGTCGCTCGGGTGCTCGTCGTCGACGAGGATCCGTTCGACGGTGTCCCGGACGATGAGCCGGACCTCCTCGACACGGGCGAGCGCGTCGGCGAGCTTCGCCTGGATGTCCTCGTGCTCCAGTGCCGCGCTCCCGTCCGGGAGGCGGGCCGTGCGCGCGAGGGAGACCAGGTCGTCGAACATCCGCTCGAGCTGCACCGCGTTGGCACCGACGAACGCCCGTTCGGAGGCGAGGCCGGACGTGATCACCTTCCAGCCGCTGTTCACCTCGCCGAGCACGTGCTCGGCGCCGAGCCGGACGCCGTCCAGGAACACCTCGCAGAATTCGGCGTAGCCGGTCATCTCGCGGATCGGGCGCACGTCGAGGCCGGGGAGGCCCATCGGCACGACGAAGGCGGTGAGGCCGGCGTGCCGGCCCGCGGCCGGGTCGGTGCGGGCGAGGAGCAGGCCCATGTCGGCCCACTGGGCGTCGGTGCTCCAGATCTTCTGGCCGGTGACGAGGTACCCGTCGCCGTCCGGGTCCGGCTCGGCGCGGGTGCGCAGCGAGGCGAGGTCGCTGCCGGCCTCGGGCTCGCTGAACAGCTGGCACCAGACGTGCTCGCCGGCCCGGATGCGGGGGAGCAGCTCCCGCTTCTGTGTGTCGGTCCCGAACTCGATGATCGCGTGAGCGGCCAGCATTACCTGGTCGAGCGGGCGGTAGGCGTCGCCGCGGATCAGCTCCTCCATCAGCACGAGGTCGTGGATGGGGAGGTGGCCGGCTCGGCCGCCCCACTCGGCCGGCCAGCCGGCGCCCAGGTGGCCGGCCTCGTGGAGGGAGCGCAGCCAGCCCCGGATCGCCTTCTCCTCCTCCGCGTCCCGGGGGACCCGCACGCCCTCGCCCTGCATGGGCACGCCCCGCCCGGCGATGAAGGAGCGGACCTGTGCGCGGTACGCCTCGATGTCGGCGCCCGCCTCGACGACGTTCGCCTGGACGTCGTTCGTCCTGACGTCAGCGGCCATCGGTCCATCCCTCCACGTCAGCGAGTGATCTCTGGGCGGCGCGCGGGTTCGCGGCCAGCCGGGCGTCCTGATGGGCGCGGCGCTCGTAGAAGTGCAGCCCGTACTCCCAGGTGAAGCCGATGCCACCGGTGAGCTGGAGCAGGTCGTGCAGGAGGCGCGGGGCACCGGAGCTCACGCTCACCGACGCCAGGGCGACGTCGCGCCGGGTCTGGCTCGGCTCGTCGTCGAAGCGCCGGGCGGCCTCGGCGACGACGAGCGTCATGCCCCGCGCGCGGACGGCGTGGTCGGCGAGCCGGTGCTGGACCGCCTGGAAGCCGCCGATCGGCCTGCCGAACGCCTGGCGCTGTCCGGCGTAGGCGACGGTGCGGTCCAGCATCCGCCGCACGCCGCCGACCGCGTCCGCGGCGAGCAGCAGCTCGTACAGGGCGACGGCCCGCCGGGCCGCGTCGCCCGGCACGGCGACGCGGTGGCCGCGGCCCGCCACCGGCATGACGTCGGCGCAGGTCCTGGTGATGTCGAAGCGGTGGCGGGACGGGTCGGCGGTCCAGTCGGCCGGGTCGAGGAGGAGCACCAGGTCATCCCGCGAGTCGTCCAGTAACAGCAGCGCGTCCGCCCCCGGCACGCCGTCGACCAGCCGGGCGACCCGCTCGTTCTGGCCGACCCGCCCGTCCCGGCCGAGGCGTCCGAACGCGCAGACGCGCCGGCCGGTGAGGACGCCGGCCAGCAGGGCGTCGGCGACCGGGTCGTCGGCGGCGTGGGCGAGGGCGTGGACACTCGCCGTGAGCCCGGCGAACGGGCCGCCGTGCAGCGCGGCGCCGAGTTCCGTCGCGGCGGCGACGGCGGCGTCGGCCCGCAGGCCGAAGCCGTCCTTCTCCTCCGGTGCGCAGAGGGCGGGCAGGCCGAGCTCGGCCAGCATCGGCCAGCTCGTGCGCCAGTCGGCGTCCACCGCCGGCGCGAGATCCTGACGGGTGGTGCCGAGCGCGCCGCGCAGGGCGTCGCGGAGCGCGACGACGTCGTCGGTGGTGACGACATCGTCAACGACAGTGGTGGTCAGAACGGCGTCAACTCCCGCGCCTGGCTGGGCCGCCGAGGCCGACACAAACATCGACATTGGTATCGAGTTCGATATTCTGGTCGCTATGTGCCCGGCGTCAAGCCGGGTCCGACGATGATCGGGACACGCGACGTCCGGCCACCCGGCCGCGCGGAGACGACGCGGGAGTTCTCGATGTCAGCAGACCACCTAGGAGTGACATGGTCGACGGTCCGAGCACGCCGGGCCCCCTGTTCGTCGAGGCGCGCGGGGCCGTGCGGGTCGTGACGCTGAACCGCCCCGACGCGCTCAACGCCGCCGACGAGACGCTGCACCCGGCGTTGGCCCAGGTGTGGCCGGAGCTGGACGCGGACCCGGAGGTCCGCGCGATCGTCCTCACCGGGGCGGGCACGGCGTTCTCGGCGGGCGGCGACCTCGGCCTCCTGGACAGGATGGTCAAGGACGTCGAGCTGCGTGCCCACATCATGGCGGAGGCGGCGGACATCGTCCGTGGGATGACGTCCGTGCGGGTACCGATCGTCGCCGCAGTCAACGGGCCGGCGGTCGGTCTCGGCTGCAGCCTGGCCGCCATGAGCGACCTGGTGGTCATCGAGGAGCACGCGTACTTCGCCGACCCGCACGTGGCGCTGGGGCTGGTCGCCGCCGACGGCGGGGCCCTGACCTGGCCGTTGCTGACCAGCCTGCTGCGCGCCAAGGAGTTCATCCTGCTGGGCGACCGGCTGCCGGCGCAGGAGGCGCTGCGCCTCGGCCTGGCCAACCGGGTGGTCCCGACGGGGACATCGGTCACCACCGCCGTGGAGCTGGCGACCCGGCTGGCCGCGCTGCCCCCGCAGGCGGTCACCGAGACCAAGGCGATCCTCAACGGCGCGCTGCACCACGCGATGACGTCCTCGCTGTCGGCGGCGCTCGACCGGGAGACGGCGTCGTTCGACGAGCCGGCGTTCCAGCGCAACCTCGCGGCGATGCTGAGCCGGGCGGCCGGCCGGGCGAGCCGGTGAGCGCCCTGGCCGGGCTTCCGCGCGCCCCGGCCGACCGCGCCGCGCGCCACCGTGCGGACGGGCTGTGGGACAACCGCCTGCTCGCCGACGGCGTCGAGGCGGGCGCGGACCGCCGTCCCGACGTCGTGGCGGTCGTGGACAACGACCGCGGGCTCTCCTATGCCCAGCTGGCGACGGCCGTGGCGGCGGGCGTGACCGCCCTGGCCGCGCGGGGCGTCCGGGCGGGCGACGGCGTCGTGCTCGTCAGTGGCAACACCCGTCATGGAGTGATCGCCTACCATGCGCTGCTGCGCGCCGGAGCGACAACGATCCTGCTGGACCGCCGGTGCGGGGTCGCGGACCTGCGCGTCGCCCTCGACGCGCTCTCGGCGCGGCCCCGGGTGATCGTGCCGGCGGCCGAGGCCGAGCGGCTCGCCGAGCCGTTGGCCGAGGCGGCCGAGGTCGTGCCGCTGGAGCTGTTCGACGAGGTGAGTGGGCCTCCAGGCGAGCCTTCCGGATCGGCCGAACCTTCCGAACCTTCCGAACCTTCCGGCTCGGCCGGCTCGCGGCCGCCGTCGCCGTGGGCGCGGGCCTGGGCGGAGCCCGACCGCGACCGCGCCGCGGTGGTGCTGTTCACGTCGGGCACCACCAGCCGGCCTAAGGGTCTCGTCCACTCGCTCAACACGCTCACCGCCGGCGCCGACAACATGGCATGGACCACGTCCGCGGACGAGAGCACCGTGGTCTTCCTCGTCAGCCCGCTCACCAGCATCACCGGCCTGTCGCAGATCCACCTCGCGGCGGACCGGCACGCGACCCTGGCGCTGGAGGACCGGTTCGAGCCGGAGCGGACGCTGCGCCAGATGAACGCCGTCGGCGCGACCCTGCTGGGCGGCGCGCCGGTCATCGCCGAGCGCCTGCTGCGGGCCGCCGTGGCCGCCGGGCCGGACGGCGCCGGGATCGGCCTGCGGACGCTGGCGCTGGGCGGCGCGATGCTGCCGCGCCCCCTGCTGGAGCTGGCGACGGACACCTTCGGGATCGAGATCGCCCGGGTCTACGGCTCCTCCGAGGCGCCCACCTTCTCCGGGAGCCTGCCGGGCGACGACCGTGAGCGGCGGCTGTCCGACGACGGCGCGCTCCTGCCGGGCAGCGAGGTGCGCGTCGGCTCCAGCCAGCACCCGCGGGAGGGCCTGTTGCGTGGCCCCAACCTGTTCCTCGGCTACCTCGACGCGGCGGACAACGAGGCCGCGTTCGAGGACGGCTGGTTCCGCACCGGCGACCAACTCGAGCTGCATGACGGCCGGCTGACCGTTGTCGGCCGGCTCAAGGAGGTCGTCAACCGCAACGGCCTCAAGATCTCGCTGACCGAGATCGACGCCGCGCTGGCCGACCTGCCAGGAGCCGTCGAGGCCGCCTCCTTCGGCATGCCCGACCCGTCGACCGGCGAGCGGCTCGCCGTGGCCGTCTGGCCGGACGGCGGCGCCGCCGTCACCCTCGCCGCCCTCGTGGCCCACCTGGTCGCCCGGGGAACGGCGACGCGCAAGCTGCCCGAGCAGCTCGTCCGCTGGGACGCACCGCTGCCCCGGACCGCCTCGGGCAAGGTCGTCCGGTCCCGGCTGGTGATCGAGACGCCCGGCAGGGACAGCGACCTGGCCGCCCGGCTGACGGGCGGCTGACTCCGAGACCCCGGTCGGGTCGCCAGCCCCGCGGCCCGACCGGTCGGAGATCATCACATATGTCGAAGTCGACGTCGATATTTACTACACTGGCGCCGTGACCGGCCTAGCGATCGAGGACCAGTTCGCCGTGCGCGCGACGCTCGCCCGGTACTGCCACCGCTGCGACGACGGCGATCTCACCGGCGTCGTGGCGCTGTTCACCGCCGACGGCGTCCTCATCCACGGCGACCGGACTGCCCGTGGCACGGCCGAGTTGCTGGAGTTCTTCCAGAGCACCCAGAGCAGACCCAGCCAGCGGGGCAAGCATGTGACGGTCAACGCGGTGCTGGAGCACGGTGGGAGGGGCCTGGTCCGGGTGGTGGCCGACTTCGTGTTCCTGCGCTTCGCGGGCGACCGGCTGGTTCCGGCGATCACCGGCCGCTACCACGACGAGATCGTCCGGGTCGACGGCGCCTGGCGGTTCGCCCGGCGCGAGGTACACACCCTGGAGAAACCCGGGTGACCGGCCCGGGCCGGCGCGGCACCTCGCCGAGCCGACGGCCGGCGCCGCAGCCAGCCGCGACGGGCTGGTCGGCCGGGCGACCGGCCGGCCAGGATGTTCCGTACACCTCTGACGGCCGCCAGGAGGAGTTCTGATGCTTCCCTCACCCGAGGACCAGGTGGCCATCGGCGGCCTGCTGGCCCGCTACTGCCTGACGCTCGACCTCGATGACGTGGAGGGCTGGGTCGGCCTGTTCACTCCGGACGCCAGCTACCTGGTGTACGGGCGTTCCTTCGACGGTCATGACGCGCTGCGCGCCATGATGGCCGCGGCTCCGGGCGGACTGCACCTCGGTGGACCGCCGGTCATCGACATGGTCGGTCCGGACGAGGCCCGTACGAGCCGCAACCTGCTCTTCGTCGACCGTTCCGACGGCGTCGCGCGGCACGCCGTATACAGCGACGAGCTCGTCCGGACCCCGGATGGCTGGCGTATCAGCCGCTGCCGGTGCCAGTTCATCACGCCGGACGGTCTGTCCGACCGGCCCGCGCGCCCTAAGAAGCCCGCCCCGAAAGCGTGACGGCCACCAGCCCCGCCCTGACGACGTCGCCCCGCTCCGCTGACGCTTGATTGTGATTTCTGCCCTCCGATGGTCGTGCCCGCGGCCCTTTCACGACCACCGGAGGGTGCGAACGGCGATCACGTCATGGGTGGTCGCGGTAGTGGTCGTCCGGGGTGGGCTCGGACCGGCGGGGACTTCCGCGGTTCGATAGCGACCCGGACGAGAAGGTGCTCACGGCGGTCTGATCCCTCCGGGCGGTCTCGCCAGTGGCGAATGTCGAAGTTGACATCGATATTGCTACATGGGACAGTGTATTCACCGTCAGCCCGGTCAGACGGGACGGCCCTACGGCCGTGGCGGGGGGCCGAGGCGGGTTCAGCGACGCCGGCGCTGCCTGCCCCGGCTCGCCCACCGGTCGTGCAGGCTCCTGGTAATCGCCGCGAGGCGGCCAGGGTGACCGCACGAGGGGAAACGATGAGCACCGATTTCCGCACTGTCGGCCGTGGGCTGTCGAACTGGGGACGTTGGGGGGCCGACGACGAGGTCGGCACGCTGAACCTGATCACACCGGCTCGGGTCGCCGCGGCGGCCGCGCTGGCGCGCACGGGTCGCGTCTTCGACCTCGGCTACACCCTCTCGGCGAACGGTCCGCAGATCGGGTTAGGGGGGCGGGTCAACCCCGTCCATCTCATGTCGATGACCGGGCAGCCCCCGCTCCCCGACGGTGCCGGGATCGCCGACGACTTCGTCTTCATGCCCCTGCAGTGCGCCACGCAGTGGGACGGCCTCGCGCACGTCTCCTACGACGGCCGCTGCTACAACGACGTGCCCGCATCGTCGATCACCGCGCGGGGAGCCGAGCGGCTCGCCATCGACCGGCTGGCGCGGGGCGTCGTCGGACGCGCCGTGCTCGTGGACGTCGCCCGCGTCCACGGCGTCGCCTGCCTGGCCCCGGACCACGGGATCGGCCCGGACGAGCTCGACGCGGCCCTCGACCGGCAGGGCGTGTCGCTGGAGGCGGGCAGCATCCTGCTCGTGCGGACCGGCTGGACCCGGAGGTTCACCGAGGGCTCGGCCGCCGAGTTCATGAGCGGTGAGCCCGGGCTCACGCTGGAATGCTGCCAGTGGCTCCGAGAGCGCGACGTCGCGGCCGTCGCGGCCGACAACTGGGCGGTCGAGCGGTATCCGAGCGGCGACCCGAACGCGATCATGCCGGTGCACTACGTGCTCATCCGGGACATGGGCATGACGCTCGGCGAGATGTTCGACCTGGAGGTCCTCGCCGCCGACTGCGCGGCGGACGGTGTCTACGAGTTCCTCCTGTGCGCGCCGGTCCTGAAGGTCGCGAAGGGTGTCGGGACGCCCCTCAACCCGCTGGCGGTGAAGTAACGCCGGTCCACCGGGCCCCGCTGGCGGCAGCCCGTCGCCGGGACCAGGCGGCTGTCGGCGGGCGGAACGAGCGGGCGGAACGAGTGGTCAGCCGACCTTGCGGTCCGCGCCCGCCCAGTAGCGCTGGCGCAGGGCCTTCTTGTCCGGCTTGCCGACGGCGGTGAGCGGGAGGGCGTCGGCGAACTCGACGCTCTTGGGGGCGTGGTGGGAGCCCTTGCGCTCCTTGACCAGCGCGGCGAGTTCCGTCGCCAGCTCGTCGGACGACACCGCCGTGCCGGCGCGGAGCACGACGACGGCCTTGACGGCCTCGCCCCATTTCTCGTCGGGCACGCCGATGACGGCGGCCGCGGCCACCGCGGGGTGCGTGGAAAGCACGTCCTCGATCTCACGGGGAAAGACGTTGAAGCCGCCGCTGACGATCATGTCCTTCTTGCGGTCCACGATCGAGTAGAAGCCGTGCTCGTCCTGCCGGGCGATGTCGCCGGTGTGCAGCCAGCCGCCAGTGAGGGTCTCGGCGGTCTGCTCCGGCTTGTTCCAGTAGCCCTTCATGACCAGCGGCCCACGCACGCAGATCTCCCCGGGCTCGCCGCGCGATACCTGGTGCCCCTCGTCGTCGAGCAGCGTGACCTTCAGCCACGGCACCGGTCGTCCGCAGGACGCCAGCCGGGACAGGTCGTCCGGGTCGTGCTCCTCCTTGCGCAGCACGAACACCGTCTGGGGCGCCTCCGTCTGCCCGTAGAACTGGAAGAAGACCGGCCCGATCCGCCTGATGGCCTCCCGCAGCCGGGTGGGCGACATCGCCGAGGCTCCGTAGAAGACCGTCTGGAGGCTGGAAAGGTCGGTCTGGTCGAGCCGGGGATGGTCGAGGATCGCGTAGATCATCGCCGGGACGAGGAAGACCGACGTGATGCGGTGGCGTTCGATGGCGTCGAGGACCGCGCCGGCGTCGAACCTGGGGAGCACGACCACGGAACCGCCCTGGTGCAGCACCGGGACGATGAAGGGCGCGCCCGCGTGGCTCAGGGGTGTGCAGACGAGGTGGCGCAGATCGGTCGGCCACTGCCATTCGGTGAGCAGGATCTGCGTCATCGCGGCGCTGCTGCGGTAGGTGGCCATCACGCCCTTGGGCTGCCCGGTCGTCCCGCCGGTGTAGGCCACCGCGGAGATCCCCTCCGCATTGAGGCGGGGCGCGACCAACGGCAGCGGGTCGTGGTCTTCCGCGAGCGCGCTCAGATCCTCGCCGACGTCGCACGGCCCGAACGACAGCAGCCGCTTCAGGGCCGGCACCCGCTCCTGGAGCCGCGCGGCCCGCTCGGCGAAGGACGGGTCGAACACCAGCGTCTCGATCTCGGCGTCCTCGATGACGTACGCGTGGTCGTCGAGCGATCCTAGGGGATGCAGCGAGGTGTTGCGGGCGCCCGCGACCATGTAGGCACCCATCGCGTACAGCACCTCGGGGCGGTTCGTGGAGAGCATGGCGACGCCGCTGCCGGGCCGCACCCCCTTCGCCGCGTAGACCTGCGCGTACCGGCTGATCCGCGCGCTGAGCTGGGCGCCGGTCAGGACGCTGCCCCCGAGGTGGATCGCGGGCCGGTCAGGGTGGCGGCGCAGCGCGGCGATCAGCAGATCAGGAAGGAAGACGCCGCGGTACAGGTCCGCCGCCTCGTCGGGCAGTGCGCCGCTCATGGTGGTGCGACCTCCTGCTTCTAGACGTGTCAAGTGGACACTTGCTCACTTGCTCACGTGGTTACTTGGCGGGGAACCGCTGCGCGGCGTCGAGCCGGATGTTCTCCCCGTTGAGATAGGAATTTCGGATGATCGCCTCGACCAGCAGGGCGAACTCGACGGGGCGGCCCATCCGGGGCGGGAAGACGATGCTGGCGACCAGCTTGTCCTTCAGCCCCTGGGAGGCGCTGAGCATGAGGTCGGTGCCGATGGTGCCGGGCGCGATGCCGCACACTCGGATACCCAGCGGCGCCAGGTCACGGGCGAGGGGCAGCGTCATCCCCAGGATGGCCGCCTTCGCCGACGCGTACGCGACCTGGCCGGCCTGTCCTTCCAGCCCCGCCAGCGACCCGGTGTTCACCACGACGCCGCGCTGACCGTCCTCGTCCGGCGCGTTCGCTCCCATCGCGGCGGCCGCCAGCCGGGTCACGTTGAACGTGCCGAACGCGTTCTTCGCCATCGTGTCGACGAACGTCGCCATGTCGTGCGGTGCCCCGTCGCGGCCGACGGTGCGCGCCGGGCGGGTGCCGCCGCCGGCCACGTTGACCACGATCGACAGGGTGCCGAGCGACCGGGCGGCGTCGATCGCGGTCCGCACGTCGGCCTCGGCGGTGACGTCGCCGACGATCGCCGCCGTCGCGGGCCCAAGCTGGGCCGCGAGGTTCCTCGTGCGCTCGCCGTCCCGGTCGAAGATCGCGACACCGATGCCGAGCTCGACGAGGTGGCGGACGGTGGCCGCGCCGAGGCCGCCGGCGCCGCCCGTCACGATCGCCGACGTGTCTGTCAGGTTCATGAGCCGCCTTCCGTGGCAAGGCCCGCCGTCAGGCTCACGCCCCCGCCGTCGATGAGCCTGAGGCAGTGGTCCGGGTCGGGCCGCGAGCCGTTCGTCAGGACCGTCCGTTCGCTCGCGTCGGCGGCCAGATGCAGGACCTCGGACGCCATGAGGTCGCCCGCGAAACGAATGAAGAAGGCCAGCGGGATGGTCGTGAGGCACAGGTCGGCCGGGCCGATGTCCCGCCAGCCCTGCCGCTGGGCCAGCGCGGCGGTCAGCAGCGTGCGCAGCACGCCCTGGCCGGCGATGACGTCGCGCTCGACGACCAGGTCGTCGAGCCGCAGCCAGGTCATCGCCGCGCCCTTCGCGCTGCCCTGGCGGTGGATCGTCTCCACGAGGGCCGCCCGGTCGGTCCTCGTGACGCTTCCGCCCGCGTGCGTCACGAGGGTGAACGTCGGACCCAGCGTCGTCCCCACGCGGTCGGCGTCACCGATCAGCTCGCCGGCGAGACGCTCACGGAGCAGCCGCAGCCCGCTGTGCTCGGGTGTCTCGACCAGTCGTTGCTCGATGAGCCGGAACGCCTGCAGAACATCGTCCTCGTCCGGTCCGGTGTCGGTCGTCATGCGTGGTCTCCCACTGCTCCGGTGCGACGTCAGGCCCGCGGCGGCGCGCCGGGTCGCAACAGAATCTATTGACTGTCTCATGCTGAGTCGATTGATTGCTCCTGTCTCGCCATGCGACCAGGCTTGGCCCGACGGCGCACCAACGCGGGTTCACGTCCCGATCTGGCCGGCGGCTTGCGGTGCCACTGGTTGGTGCCCGTCCACTTCTTGAGGGAGATAAGACATACATGCCATAGTGTGTCGCCATGCGACATGCGTGTCGTCGTGAGTCGCAGTCGCGCTGCGTCGTAAGGGGACAGGACAGATGGCACCTAAGGACATCGGCGCGCTGCGTGGCGCCGACGAGACCCTCAACCATCAGTTAGCGGACACGTTCGCCACCGTGGCGGAGTCCGATCTCGCCTGGACCGAGAAGATCTGGGGCTCGCTGGCGAGCACCGACGGATCCCTGCAGGTCGACTTCGGGCTGGGCAAGTACCACAACCGGGGCATCATCGACGGCTTCGCCGGCGTCTCCCGGGGCCGTGCGCAGTGGACGGTCCGAGGCAGCCGGGAACTGCGGAGCGACCCGGAGGAGACGGCCGTCGGCCCGATCCACTACGAGATCGTCGCGCCGCTGAACCAGGTGTGGTTCCGGCTGGAGCCCAACGACGTCCAGCCCATCTCCTTCGACCTCGTCCTGTCCGGGGTGACGCCGCCGTTCTTCGAGGACCGCAACCTCGTCCGCAACCGTCGCACCGGCCGGGTGGACGTCAACGTCATCCGCTACCACCAGGGCGGCTGGGTGTCGGGCACCGTGACGGTCGACGGCGAGACCCACGAAGTCCGCCCCGAGGCGTGGTTCGGCTACCGGGACCACTCGTGGGGTGTCCGGCAGGCCGTCGGGGCGCCGCCGACGGACCTGATCCGGAGCCGGACGCCGCGACAGGAGACACAGGTCAAGGGCGGCATGAAATGGACGCCGGCCTTCCTGCGCCGGCCCGACGGCTCCTACTACGAGACCGCTATCTTCATCGCCGAAGGCGCCTGGGGATACACCTCCGCCTATCTGAACTCCTCCGACGGCACCCAGCTGAAGATCCGCGACGCCGAGCCGCGCATCGAGTACGACACCCGTACGCGGTTCGTGAAGGGCGGGGAGCTGCGCCTCACGATGGACTCCGGCGAGAAGCGGGTCATCGAGGTCGAGGCCCTGGGCGAGTCCGGCTTCTTCCTGAAGACCGGGGGATACGGCTCGTGGGGTGGGCACATCCACGGGTCGTGGCTGGGAAAGCTGCACCTCGACGGCGAGTACTTCGAGGACTGCTGGAGCGAGGAGAACCTGGGCGTCCTCGGCCAGCTTCGCGACACGCCGGTCCGGGTCCGGGAGGGCGACGCGGTGGGCTACGGCATCCTGGAGAGCCTCATCTACGGCGAGTGGCCCGAGCTCGGCCTGACGGCGGACTCCGACCACCAGGTGTCCTTCGCGTGACGGGCGCGACGACGGCGACGGCCGCCGAACGGCGGGTCAACGTTCTCGACCCCGAGTTCTACGTGGACCCGTGGGACTCGTACCGCTGGCTGCGCGACGAGGCCCCGGTCTTCTGGGACCCGGCACAGAAGCTGTGGGTCGTCTCCCGTTTCCAGGACGTCCTGGCGGTGGAGAAGGACGGCGCCCGGTACTCGTCGTTCTACGGCTCCCGGCCGCACATCGACCTGCGCGAAGACCAGTCCATGATCAATATGGACGACCCGGACCACCAGGCCCAGCGCAACGTGGTGGCCCGGCGCTTCACGCCGCGCGCGGTGCGCAGTCACGAGCAGCATGTCCGCGGCCTGGTCTCGGAGATCCTCGACGCCGTGACACCGCTGGGGGAGTGCGAGGCGATCGAGTCCATCGCCTCGCGGCTTCCCGCCATCGTGATCGGCGACCTGCTCGGGTACCCGCGGGAGATGTGGGAACGGGTCCGGTACTGGTCGGAGCAGATCATGCTGCTGTCCGGCAAGACGTCGCCGGACGGCCCGCCGCACGTCACCCACCCCGGGCTCATCCCCGTCATCAAGGACTTCATCAGGACCACCGCGCAGATCATCGAGGCCCGCCGAGCGGAGCCCCGCGATGATCTCATCTCGCTGTGGGTGACGACCCCGGAGTGGGACACCAAGCGCGTTCTCGACGAGACCATCCTTGTCCTCGACGGCGGGGCGGAGACGACCCGGACCGTGATCGGCACGATGATCCGTGACCTCGCGTTGTACCCCGAGCAGCGGCGGCTGCTGCGGGAGCGGCCCGAGCTGCTCGCGCACAGCGCGGTCGAGGAGTTCATCCGGTGGGTGTCGCCCGTCCTGAACATGAGGCGCACCGCGACGGAGGACCACGAGCTGCACGGGCAGCACATCCGCGAGGGTGACGAGATCCTGCTGCTCTATCCCGCCGCGAACCGTGACCCACGGGCCTTCACCGACCCTGACGTTCTCGACGTGTCGAGAACGTCCGCGCGGCATCTCGCCTTCGGATTCGGTACCCACGTGTGCCTCGGCGCCCATCTCGCCCGCCTCGAGATCCGGGTGATGTTCGAGGAGCTGCTGCGCAGGATGCCGGACTGGGAGCTGGTCGACCCGGACGAGCCCGCGATCCTTCCGGCCACCTTTGCCAGGGCGTACGACCGCATCCGCATCCGCTTCACCCCGAGCTGACCACGGCTCACCCGAGCTGACCGGCCGCGAACACAGGGAGCATGTCGAGCGATGCGAACCGAGGACGCTCTCGAGCGGCTCACCTCATGGTTACGGGAGCGGATCCCGTCCGCGACCGACGTCCGGGTCGAGAATTCCAGCCGCGTCACCTTCGGCCACTCGGCGGAGATGCTGATGCTGGCGCTCGCCTGGCGCACCGGAACCGAGCATCATCGCCGGGATGTCGTGCTGCGCCTGCGCCCGCCGTTTCCGGGCCTGCTGGAGCCGTACGACATGACCCGGCAGTTCACCATCCTGCGGGCACTGGAGAACACCGACGTCCGCGGTCCCGCCGTGCTGTGGCTCGACGAGTCGGGCGAGGTGCTCGGGCGGCCGTTCTACGTGATGGAACGGGTCGTTGGGGACGTCTACGAGCAGGAGACACCGACGGAGTTGGTGGAGCGTCCGGCGACGCTCCACCGTATGACCCAGGCACTCGTCGAGCAGCTCGCCGCGATCCACTCGGTGGACCTGTCCGGTACGGGCCTTGCGGCCCTGGGCGACGGCCGGTCGTATGTCGACGACCAGCTCGACCACTGGACGGCCGAGATGCGCCGGGTCCAGCGCGCCGAGCTCCCGTCGCTGGAACGGCTGCTCACCGAGCTGCGGGACCGGAGGCCCACTGCGTCCGAGCGCGTCACCCTGGTTCACGGCGACCCGAAACCCGGGAACTTCGCGTTCGTCGACGGCGAGGTGACCGGAGTGTTCGACTGGGAGATGGCCGGGATCGGGGACCCGCTCGCCGACGTCGGATACCTCGACCTTCTCTGGAAGACACCCGTCTTCTTCACGAGCCGGCCGTCGGCCCTGACCGCCGACGAGGCGCTCGCGTACTACGAGGAGCTCACCGGCATACCGGTCCGGCATCGAGAGTGGTACCGGGCGTTCCAGTCGTTCAAGACCTGCGTGATTCTTCTCGTCGGCGCCATGCTGTTCGACGCGGGCGACACGGACGACCTCAGGTTCGGCCTGATGGGGATGGGTATTCCGCCCTACACCCGGCGGGCGCTGCGCGGATTCGGCATAGACGAGCCGCTGCCTTCCGGGCCCGTCGAGCCGCGGCCGGAGCGTCTCCTGGCGGTCCGTGGGACCTCCGCGGGCCCAACTCGCTGACCACCATCGGACGTGAGCCGACGAGCCCGCGATCAAGGAAGACGGAGGCATGGAGATGACGAACGAGGTTGACGGGCTGTCGGTGCTGGTCACGGGCGGCGGTACCGGCATCGGCGCGGGCATCGCGCGGCGGCTGGCGGCCGAGGGCGCCTGGGTCACCGTCTGCGGCCGCACGCAGGCCTCCCTGCGGTCCACGGTGGACTCGATCAACGACGAGGCCGGCCGTGAGGCGGTCCGATACGAGATCGCGGATGTCACCAGCGAGCCGGATGTCCAGCGGGTCATCGAGGCCGCGGCCGGCTGGCGCCAACGCCTCGACGGTGTGGTCGCGAACGCCGGCGGCGGTGGCGCGCTGGCGCCTCTACATGCCCAGAAGGTCGACGAGTTCACCCGCGTCCTCACACTGAACGTCGTCGGCACGCTGCTGCTGGTCAAGCATTCGGTTCCGCTGTTCGCCCGGGCCGGCGTGGGCTCGTTCGTCGCCATCTCCTCCATCGCCGGGCACGTCACCCACCCCTACTTCGGGGCCTACCCGGTGGCGAAGGCCGCCGTGGAGGAGCTCATCCGCAACGCCGCCGACGAGTACGGGGCCGCGGGTATCCGGTTCAACGCCGTCCGCCCGGGACTCACGTCGACGGAGATCATGAGCTGGGCGACACCGGGCTCGCCGGTCTACGAGAGCTACGACGAGAACACCCCGCTCGGAGGCGCATCCGATGTCGACGACGTCGCGCAGCTCGTCAGTTTCCTGCTGTCGTCCCGCGCCGGGCGGGTGACCGGGCAGATCGTCAACGTTGACGGCGGCCTCAGCCTGCGCCGGGGCCCGGACTACTCGGCCCTGGTCGCGCCCCGGTTCGGGGGGAGGGACGCCCTGCTGGGGAAGGCGGAACCGGCCCGCGCCGGACCGTGAAACGGGCGACGAGTGGCTGGACGATGCGCGTCGGGTCTCCCGCCAAGGCGTTCCCGCCGGGCGTCGGGCCTGCCGTGCGCGGCGCGGTGCGCGGCGGTCCGCTCCCACCGCGGGCCGTGCGGGCCACGGACTGGTCGGGGGTGTCGGCCCATGTCACGGGGACGGACGGATGCCGCGCCGCCTCTACCATGGCTCCATGACGGTGGTCGCCGAAGAGGATGGCGCGGGACAGCGCACACCAGGATGGTGGGGGAGCGACAGCGCGCTGCTCGACGACGAGGAGGCACGCCGGCGCCTGGTCGCGGCCACGGGTCGCTGCCTCGCGCGGCGGGGCACCAGCCGGATTCGCGTCGAGGAGGTGGCCGTCGAGGCCGGCGTCTCCCGCTCCACGGTCTACCGGTACTTCAAAGGCCGCAATGAACTGATCCTCGCTGTTCTGCTGAGCAGGGTCGACGTCGCCATGCAGGGCGTTGTCAGCTCTCTTCCGCGGCCAGAAGACGCGTCGAGCTCGATCTGTGACGTGTTCCTGAAGTGCACGGACCTGATCAACGGTGACGCCATCAACGAGGCGCTCTTCGCCACGGGAAGCCGACCGCTCGCGGAGTCGCTGGAACTGACCGAGGAACCCATCGTCGACGCCGTGTACCGCCACCTCCGGCCGCTCCTGCGGCAGTGGCAGGAGGGCGGACAACTCGCCGCCGACCTGGACCTCAAGGAGACCGTCCGCTGGATGATGGCCGCGGGCGTCATCATCATGAGCCCCCCGTGGTCCAGCTGGTCGCCGGCAGGGAAGCGGGAGTTCGTCGACAGATACATCGTGCGCGCACTCGTCGGTCCGTACAGCGCGCGGGAGACCAACAACGCCTGATCCGAGGCAAGGAAGTAGACGACGCTCGCGATCTTGTTGGCTCCGCGAACCGGCCCAGCGGCGCGTTCTCGACGCGAGCGACGCGGTCACGGTGTGCCGGAGGGCGGGCTGGTGGTTGAGCGTTGCCCGTCCTCCGGCTCCCGTGGGAGGTCAGTCCGGGATCGGGGTGTTGGCGAGGACCTTGTATTCGGCGGGCTGGCCCTTGTCGTCGAAGGTGGTGGACAGCCCGCCGCGGACGCAGACGGCCTGGGAATCGGTGACGGCCTCGCCGTTGCAGCGGAACTTCATCCCGCCGGCACCCGGGAGTTCGATCTCCTTCATGGCCTTGATGGTGGAGGTGATGGCCGCCGGGGTGATGTCACCCGAGATGCCATCCGTGGCTGCCTGGAGGCCGGAGAGCAGCGTGAACATGATCATGCCGTCCTGGAAGCTGAGGTCGATGTCCTTGCCGTAGGTCTCGGCGACCTGCGTGTAGAGGCGCATCGACGGGCTGTCCGGGCCCAGTGGCGCGGTGGCGGCGACGACCATGCCCTTGAGAGTGCTGCCGGGGACGGACTTGCGGGTGGCGTCCGTGACGCACTGGGAGATGCCGCTGATGGTGCCGGTGAAGCCGACGGCCTTGAGGCCGTTCATGGCGCTGATGCAGAACGAGTCGTTACCGATGATGAACACCTGGTTGGAGCCGTTCGACACGACCTGCTGCATCTGCGGCGTCATGTCGGCGGTGCCCGGCGCGACCCGGACGAGCTCGTAGCCGACGCCGGCCTTCGCGAACAGCGGCGGCGCGACCTCCTGCACGGAGTGCAGCGCGGCGGGGACGTCGATCACGATCGTCGTGACCTTCTTGTTGCCCTTGTCCTTGGCGAGCTGGATCGCCAGGTCGACGAAGCCGAAGGTCGGGTTGCCCAGCACGAAGGTCGTGGGGCTGGTCAGCACGGCTGGCTCGCCCGAGGTGTAGAGCATGACGGGGACCTTGGCGTCGTTCAGTGGCTTCCAGGCGGCCTCGACGACGGCGGATGTGCCGATGACGGCGGCGGAGACACCGTCCTCGACCAGTTGGTTACCGCAGTCGGCGGCCTTGGACAGGTCGCCGAGGGTCTCGCAGACCGTCAGCTCGATGGGTCGGCCGCCGATGCCGGCCTTGTGCTCGTTGAGGTACTTGACGGTAGCCTGGGCCACCTTGTTGTCGTTGGTGTGGTCGGCGGTCGGGCTCGCCCCTTCGGTGATGACACCGATCTTGACTGGCGCGCCGGATGCCTTGTCGATCGGGCCGAGAATGTCCGTGGAGCCCGCGGAGCCGCTTGCCGAAGCGGTCGGGCCGCTCTGGTCGTCGGAGCCGCCACCGCAGGCCGAGACGAAGGTGAGGCCCGCGGCCAGGACGGCGATGCCAGCCAGCCGTAGCCCGGTCGGGCGGGTGGAGGATCGCGCGGACGCGATGGCCCAGCGCGGTCGGGCACCCGCCCGCCGACCGGTCGTTGTGCGGGTGTGCGGCATGTTCTTCACCTTGTCGTCGGACGTCGAGTCACTGTGAGGATCGCTGATTTGTTCGCCTGAATCGACCGAAGGCCCGCCGGATGATGCGCCCCCGGATTTCCTGTTCGCTCGTGGCGACCCACGCAAAGGGCTGCGGGGGCCTGCGTATATCGTTGTTCGGATCCCCTGGGGGAGTCCGGCGGAGCGGACTGGCTCACCGCGTCCGTGGGCACGCGCTTTCCGGGCGCGCCGCTAGAAGCCGCGTCTCATCTCGGCCACGCCGGCGTGGGTGCGCACGGTGGCGGCGACGCCGCTGTCGCAGACGTTGGAGCTCAGGTGTTGGAGCTCAGGTGTTGGCGGTCAGGCCGAGGACGCGGGCGGCGTTGTGGCGCAGGAATTTGGGCCAGACGTCGTCCTTGAAGCCGACGTGGGGGAGCTCGGTCATGATGCGGTCGAGGGTGAGGCCCATGGGGAAGTAGCCGCCGTAGAGGATTTTGTCGGCGCCCCGGGTGTTGGCGTAGTCGATGATGTTCGCGGGATAGTAGCGTGGGGCGAAGGCGCTGGTGGAGTAGTAGAGGTTCGGCCATTTGAGCATGAGTTTGACGGCGAGGTCGGTCCACGGCTCGGCGCCGTGGCGCATGACGAACACCAGGTCGGGGAAGTCGTACACGACCTGGTCGATGAGCTCGACGCGTTGGGCCATGGACGGCACGCGGGGGCCGGCGATGCCGACGGTGACGAAAATGGGGATGTCGAGCTCGACGCATTTGGCGTAGATCGGGTACATCTGGGGTGCGTCGATGGCGACCTGTGGCTGCCCGCCGTGCGGGAAGACGGCCGCGGCCCGGATGCCCCAGGTCTCGTGCGCGCGGACGAGTTCGCGGATGCCGGTCATGCCCTTGTTCGGTTCGCAGGTCCAGGAGCCGGTGAAGCGACCGGGGTGTTCGGTCAGTGCCCGGCTGGCGACCGGTTCGTTCGCGCTGACGCTGACCAGGGCGATCTCGATGCCGTGCCGGTCCATCTCGCCGAGTACGAGCGCGACAGGGTCGACGTCGTCGGGGACGTGGTTTTCGGGGATGTCGTGGAACATGTACTGCGCCGGCATCGCGAACTCCTCCCGTGACTGCCGGTCGCGCAGCACCGAGCGGATCTGCTGGTAGAGCGCGGCCGGGTCCTGCGGGAACCCGACCATCGTGTCGATCACCCCGACGTCGAACGGCCGGGGCCGGGCGGCGGATGGGTCCGGTGGGAGAGCTGGGACCACCTCGGCACCTTTCGTGACGTTGCCGTCGGGACGGCGCGGCCAGGACGGCCGCCGCGGGCTGGATGCTGGCGCCGGCCGGGCATCGCCGCGGCGTCGGTGCGCCCGGCGGCGGTCGCCTGGTGGACGGCTTCGACCATAGCCATGATCGTCGTTAATGTCGACATCGATATTGATATGAGGTAACGTCCGCCGTGGCGGTGGATGTGTCGTGCCTACCCGCGGTGGACTCCACCCGCGGTCTGGTTCCCGGTCGCACGGGGCTCGATGCGGGCGGCGGGCGGCCGAGCCACCTGGTGACCTGATGCGGTACTCGTCGGGCACGACCGGGCTGCGCCGGCGGTTTGGCCGTCCGTTACTCCCGGTAGAAGGCGGCCTGCCGCGGTCGGGCACCGCGGGCTCTGGCGGTGCCAGGTACGACGGCCACCGTCAGGCTTCGGTCTATATCGACGTCAACGTTGACAATCGAAACGTGAAGGCGGTCTCATGGGTGGTGTGGGACAGGATGTACGGGACGCGTGGATCTTTGACTTTGACAGTCACTACTACGAGGCGCGTGATGCGTTCACCCGGTATCAGGACCGTTCGTTGGGTGGTCGGGGTGTGCGCTGGGCGGAGGTCGATGGGCGTAGTCGGTTGATCGTCGGGGGCAGGGTCAACAGCTACATCGCGAACCCGACGTTCGACCCGGTGGCGCGTCCCGGGGCGCTGTATGCGTGGTATCGGGGGAATCCGGAGCGTAGGGGTATCCGGGAGGCGTTCGGGGTGCTGGAGCCGATCCGGGCGGAGTACCGGGACCGGGACGCGAGGGTGCGGGCTCTGGACGGGCAGCGGGTCTTGGGCAGCCTGCTGTTCCCGACGCTTGGCGTCGGTCTGGAGGAGGCGCTCAGGGACGATCCGGACGCGGCGGCGAAGGTGTTTCATGGTTTCAACCGGTGGCTGGCGGAGGACTGGGGCTATCGGTATCAGGGCCGGTTGTACGCGGTGCCCTACATACCGTTGCTGGATCCGGCCGCCGCCGTGGCCGAGTTGCGGGTGGTGCTTGATGGCGGTGCTGTCGCGGTGAACGTGCGTAACGCGCCGGTGCCGGTGGCGGGGGGTTACCGGTCGCCGTTCGACGCGGTGTATGACGGGTTCTGGGGGCTGGCGGAGGAGGCGGGTGTCGTGGTGGCGACGCATGCCGGGGTTGATGGTTATGACGCGTTGGTGCGGATGTGGGAGCCGGGGCGGGAGGAGCAGTCGGTTCTGCGGTCGCCGTTGCGGGGGGTGTTGACGAAGGGTCGGGCGGTCACGGACTTCTACGGTGCGGCGTTGTGTCATCTGGTGTTCGAGCGTTTCCCGGGGCTGCGGATGGCGAGTGTCGAGAACGGCGCGAGCTGGATTCCGGACCTGTTGCACCGACTCGACGACGTGGCCGGCCGCAATCCGGGCTACTTCAAGGAGCATCCCCGGGAGGTGTTCGGGGAGCACGTCTGGGTCACGCCGTTCTGGGAGGACCGGGTGGATGACCTGCTCGCTGATGTGCGGGTCGACCGGCTGCTGCTGGGTTCTGACTGGCCGCACGCGGAGGGCGTCGTCGAGCCCGTCGACTTCGTCACCGAGTCGTTGGCGGGTCTGCCCGAGGACGACGTCCGGAAGATCTCCCACGACAACGCACTGCAGGTCCTGGCCCTCTCCGCCATCTGACCAGCGGGTCAGTCTCCCCCGCCGGAGACCATGCCAGGGCCGCCGGTCGCCGGCCGGCGGCACGGCGGAGATTCCGCTGGCATTCGACAATCTGAATTCTCGGGCGGGCCTGGCAGTCGCCACCCGAACGGCGCCTGCCCAGTCGGCCCCGAAGCCCGATACCCGAAGTCCCGTGAACCGGCCGCGGGCCGCTGGGCCCGCGGCCGGTTCAGGTTGGCGGACTACTGGTCGAGCCGGTGGCCGCACCAGCGGTCGCGGCCGGTGGGGCCGGGGACGAGGTCGTAACCGGTACCGGCGTCGTTGACCCGCATGAAGGTGTAGCAGGTGGCGATCTGGCCCCAGTCCTTGGTCATGTCGACGGGGCCCGGCAGCAGGCCGCCGGCGTCGTATGTGCTGGCTCGCAGGGCGTCGATGTACTGGGCGCGGGTGGGACAGGCGCCGGCTTTGTCGAGGCCGTAGAGGAACAGGTCAGTGAGGATGTAGGTGACGAGGGCCAGCTCCTGGTCGGGTGGCTGGATTTCGGGGGCGTAGCTGCTTATCGCCTGGAGGTACTTCTGGTGGGCGGGGCCGCCGATCTCGAACGGGATGTAGTTGACGGCGGCGGTCAGCCCGCCGAGTGTCTGGCCGTACGTCTTGAGCAGTGACTTGTCGTAGCCGCTGGGCGCAAGGATGACCTTCACCGGTGCGCCGGCTTCGTGGATGCCGCGGACGACCTCGGCCAGGTCGGTGCCGGCGAATGCCGCGGTCACGACATCGGCCCCGGCCTGCTTCAGCTGCTGGCCCAGCTGGACCGGGTTGGTGAAGTTCGGGTTGTAGGTGAAGCGGCCGGGCACGAGCGGGATCCCGGCCGCCGTCAGGCTGGTGCCGATCTTCGATCCGATGTCGTTTCCGGCGGCGGTGACGTCGTTCTGGATGACAGCTGCCTTGGTGCCGCCCTGGGCCTTCGCGAAGTCGCCGAAGGTCGAGACGGACGGGCCGTCGCCGAACAGGTATGTGTAGGCGAACATGTTGCGGTAGCCGTGGTCCGCCCAGAAGGTCTCGGCTGGTATTCCCGTTGCCGGGATGCTGTGGTCACGCAGGTAGCCTGCGCCCTGGGCGGCGGCGATGGATGCCTCGACGAGTCCGAAGACCTTCTGGTTCTCGACGAGGTCGCGGACGACCTCGAGGTTCTGGGCGGGCGTACTGGTGTCGTCGCGCCAGGTGTAGATCAGCTTGCGGCCGTGGATCCCGCCGGCCGCGTTCGCCTCCTCGATCCGCGCGACGAACCCGCCCCTGGCGGCGCTCAAGGACGTGGAGCCCGCGCCACTGCCGGGATAGACGAAGCCCAGCCGGATCTCGTTGCCGCTGTACCCGGGGGTGCCGCAGCCGGCGACCGGGTTGTCGCCCGCGCCGCCGGACGCCGAACAGCCCGCGGCCAGCGCTGTGACCAGGGCAGCGACGAATGCCGCGGGCCGCGCCACGCCGCGCCGAGGCCCGGCATGGGCGGCGGGACCGGGCACCGCGTCCCATGGGCGGGAGGACGGCCGATCATGGTGTGGTCGCCGGCGGAGGCGCCATGCGGGCCAGCCGCCATTTCGGGGATCATTCTGCTTGTCAAGCATCCCGTCACCCCCGGCTCAGGGCGAGTGGCCCTCGCGCGGCGGACCGGGCGCGGGGGCAATGGCCTTGGACTTTGTACCGACTAGGCACGTTGATCTCCGGGTCGTTTCTCTTCGGTATTTGTCAGGGCTCGAGGGCACGTCGTGAGACGACGGCCCACTCGGGCACGCGCCTGCCTGGGGCCGGCGACGGTCTCGACGAAGCGTGGTCCATGGCGGCTCTTGCTCCCCGACTAGCTATCGACGTTGACGTCGACCTCGACATCCGCGAACCTTAGCGGGTGGGTGTTGGCACAGTGACGACGGGCTGGGCCTAGCGGGCTCTCCCGGACGCCGGAGTGCCGCGGCGCCTTCCGGTGACGGCCGGCGCCCCGCGGAGGGCGCTGGAATGGGAACCGGGCCGGCCTCCGCGACCGAGAACGCACCCGAGCGTGCCGGGTGTGGGTGGCTCGGTCGTCCTCCAGTCCTGACCTGTCGATCTGCTCCGGCCTCACTCGTCAATGCTGTGTCAGCGTCGAACCGATCCGAGAGGACGTCTCATGCGCTACACGATCCTGCTGCACTACCGGGAGCTGATGGCGACGGGCGAGCTCGACGAGGCCGCCGTTCAGGACGGTATGGCCGCCTTCCAGAAGTACGCCGCCGACCTTGACGCGGCGGGCGTTCTTATCTCCGCCGAGGTGCTCGGCGACTCGTCGGCCACCACGACCGTGCGCAGCGTCGACGGCGAGTTCCGCGTGCAGGATGGCCCGTTCGCCGACACCAAGGAACAGCTCGCCGGCACGTTCGTGATCGACGTCGCCGACCTGGACGCGGCGCTGGGGTGGGCGAAGCGGGCGCCCTCGGTCGCGTGGGGGCCGGTCGAGGTACGGCCGGGCATGACCCACTGGCAGGACGGCGCGTGGACATCGAGGCGGTGACCGACCTGCCCGCGCGCGTCCCCGACGAGGTCCGCGCCGCCGCCGAGGGCGCGGCGCGGACCTCGTACGGCCGGCTGCTCGCCCTGCTCGCCGCACCGACCCGGGACATCGCCCTCGCGCAGGACGCGCTCGCCGACGCCTTCGAGCAGGCGCTGCGCACCTGGCCGGCCTCGGGCATCCCCGGCAACCCCGGAGGGTGGCTGCTCACCGTCGCCCGCAACCGTCAGCGCGACGTGCTCAAGTCGGCTGCCCACCGCATGTCGGCGCCTCTTCCCATGGCCTCCGACGCCGATACCGTCGCGGCCGTCGCGATCGACCCGCTCGCCGCCGTCGATCCGGATGCGATCCCCGACAAGCGCCTGGAGCTCCTGTTCGCCTGCGCCCACCCCGCGATCGCGCCCGAGGTGCGGACCCCCCTCATGCTCCAGACCGTGCTCGGCTTCGACGCGGCCAGCATCGCCGCCGCGTTCCGCGTGCCTTCAGAGACGATGGCGCAGCGTCTGGTCCGGGCGAAGCGCCGCATCCGCGCCGCCGGCATTCCGTTCACCGTCCCGACCCGTGCGGACCTGCCCGAACGGCTCGGCTTCGTCCTCGAGGCGATCTACGGTGCCTACACGATCGACTGGGAGTCGCTCGGCTCTCCCGACGCCCGTGTCGCGCCGCACGAGTCGCTCGCGGCGGAGTCGCTCTATCTCGCCGTCACTGTCGCGGCGCTGCTCAAAGTCGAGCCCGAGGCGTGGGGGCTCGCCGCGCTCATCGCGCTCTCGTCGTCCCGCGCCCCCGCGCGTTGGCCTGGCGACGTGTTCGTGCCTTTCGCGCAGCAGGATCCCGAGCGCTGGGACACGGCCCTCATCCGCGAGGGCGAGGCCTACCTGCGCCGGGCCCACGCGCTCGGGTCCCCTCTCGGCCGGTTCCAGATCGAGGCCGCGATCCAGTCAGTCCATGCCGACCGCCGACGTACCGGCACGACCGACCAGGACGCCCTGCTCCGGCTCTACCGGGCACTCGTCAACATCGCGCCGACCCAGGGCGCCCGCGACGCACTGGCCGCCGTCGAGAGAAACCCATCGGGGGAGATCTCCCCGACGCGGGGCTCATAGCGGGACGTGGCCACCGACCAGCCCGCGCCCGGTCCGGACGTCCTGGTCAGTCGATCCAGGTCAGCACCGCGTCCCCGCCGGTGGCGGCGTCTCGGAGGAACACGGTCAGGTTGGTGAAGGTGTCGCGGCCCCATTCCAAGGGGAGGCGCCTGTGCCAGGGGGCCAAGCTCACGGCCGCGTCCCGTTTGTGCAGTGTCTGGGCCTACGATGCGGTCTGTGATGATCCCTCCTGGCGGGGAAGGTGGGGCTGACCCTCTTCTCGACAGCCTTCGGCGCGCGGTCGCAGCGATGCCGGACGATCTGCCGCTGCGGCTCCTCCTCGCCGAACATCTGTTGCTGCAGGGCCTGGGGGACGAGTCGGTGGCCGTGTGCGCGGAGGCGCTGCGGCGGGCACCTGACAATGCGCAGGCCCGGGAGCTCATGGTCCGGGCTCTCGAGCCGACCCCGACGCCCGGACCGAGCGCGCAGACCCATGCCTCGTCCGGAGCCGCGGCCGGCGCGCCGGTCAGCCCTGTCAGCCCGACACATGCGCGGCCGTCCACCGGCTCGTCGGAGCCGGAGGCCGAGGTCCCCGTCGCCGGTCCGCCGGCGCGGGACGACTTCGACTGGGGCGCCGCGGAACGCGATGTCGACGGCGTCGTCCCGCCGGCGTTCGTCGGCGCCGAGCCGGTCGAGGCGTCGCCGGGAGCGCCGGGCCCCGGCGACGCGTGGGACGTGGTCGGCGCCGGGGTGACGCTGGCGGACGTCGGCGGGATGGCGCAGGTCAAGAAGCGGCTGGAACAGGCGTTCCTGGCGCCGATGCGCAACCCCGAACTGCGGCGGATGTATGGCAAGAGCCTGCGGGGTGGGCTGCTGCTGTACGGGCCGCCCGGCTGCGGCAAGACCTTCGTGGCCCGGGCCGTGGCCGGAGAACTGGGGGCGAAGTTCCTGTCGGTGGGGCTGGCCGACGTGTTGGACATGTGGGTGGGCTCGAGCGAGCGCAACGTCCACGAACTGTTCCAGCTGGCCCGGCGGGAAGCCCCATGCGTGGTCTTCCTGGACGAGGTGGACGCGCTGGGCCAGAAGCGTTCGCAGACCCGCCAGTCAGCCACGCGGGGGGCCGTCACCCAGTTGCTCGCGGAGCTGGACGGAGTGGACGGCCTCAACGAGGGCGTGTTCGTCCTGGCGGCGACGAACCAACCCTGGGACGTGGACTCGGCCCTGCGGCGCCCGGGGCGGCTGGACCGCACCCTGCTGGTCCTGCCACCGGACCAGGCCGCCCGGGAGGCGATCTTCCGGCATCACCTCGCGCAGCGGCCCGTCGGGGGCATCGACCTGGGCCGGCTGGCCAAGGCCACCGACGGGTACTCCGGAGCCGACATCGCCCACATCTGCGAGACAGCGGTTGAGCGCGCGCTCCTGGACAGCGTTAGCACCGGCCAGGCCCGCCTGGTCGGCATGCCCGACCTGCAGGCGGCCATCACCGAGGTGCGCCCCTCGATGGGCCCCTGGTTCGACATCGCCCGCAACGTCGTCCTGTTCGCCGACGACGACGGCACCTACTCCGACCTCCGCGCCTACCTCAAGAAGATCAGGCGGCTGTGACCTCCCCTCCTTCATCCGGCGAGGCCACCGGCCTCGACCGTGCCGCCGCCGTAGGGGCGATCGAGAACCTGCTCGACGTCCGCCGGTTCGCGGACGCTCGGGCTCGTGCCGCGGCGCTGCTTGGCGAACAGCCGGACGACCCGCGGGTGCTGTGCCTGCTCGCCCAGACACTGCTGGGCCTGGGCGAGCACGCGAGCGCGCTCCAGACGGCCCAGCGGGCCATCGCGGTCAGCCCTGAGGAGGAGTGGGGTCACCGGCTGGCCAGCCTTGCCTACGAGAAGCTCGGGCAGTACTGGTTTGCCCGAGACGCCGCCCAGCGCGCCACCATCCTGGCGCCACACCGCTGGCAGGCCTGGATCCAGCTCGCCGACACCGCCCACGCCCTGGCCTCGGAACACCAGGCACTCCACGCCGCGACCGAGGCGCTGCGACTGGCTCCTCACAAATCCGCGCCGCATGTCGTCTACGGCAGGCTCCTCATGGAGCGTGATCCCATCCGTGCGCGGTCGGCCTTCGAGGAGGCGCTCCGGGTGGAACCCGGCGACGCCGCCGCCCGGAACAACCTCGCCGTCCTGGACCTCCGGACCAACAATCTCCGCCAGGCCGGCGAAGGGCTTATCCGAGCCGCCGCCGCCAACCCTCAAGACACGGTCGCGCAGCACAACCTGCGCGTGACCGTCCACGCCATCGTCTCGCGGACCTGCCTCGCGGTCTTCGTCTTCACCATTCTGGTCGCCAGGTCCCTGACCATCGTCGGCGAGGCCATGGGCCGGGTCCAGCTCCCTTTCGCGATCATCTGGATCGTCACCGAGGCCCTGGCTCTGGGTTACCTGACCTGGTGGCTGCGCCAGCTCACCGCACCCCTGCGGCGGCATCTCTGGTATCTGGTCAGCCGGGACGCGATCCTCAGCGTCGTGGTCGCCGGCCTTGCCGTCGTGGGCATTCTCGGCACTGTCGGCGTCGTGACCTCCGGACCTGTCGGGCTCACCACTCGGGCCCTCGCGCTGCTTGTCGTCATCGCGGTCCGCATCCTCACCGCGATCTCCGTTCGCCGGCTCAGGTACTAGTCCACCGACTGAGTGCCATCACCGCGCGACACGACGCGATAGAACCCGCTATTCGGCTGGGGCGGTGCGGTGCGGAGCGGCTGACCATGCCCCGGAGCAAGTCTGACGAGATGGGAGCGGTGGTCGAGATCTGTCGGATTCCGGAAGGCTGCGAGGCTCACCAGAGGCTTCAACACCATCGTGAATGGATTGACGGATGACCGGGCTCGAGCCTGGCTCTCAGGGGGTCTCGCCGGCGCTGGTGGCTGAGGCGGAGGCGCGGCAGTCGCGGTTGCGGTGGCGGGTGGAGCTGGCCAGCGGGTTGGGTGAGGGTGCGGCGACGGTCGCCGGGCTGGACGTGTCGTATGAGGTGGGTGGCATGGGCGCTCGGAATCACTGCACATCTCGATGCGCCGTAGCCTCCGGAAGATCCGTGGCGTCCCCTGCCCCCGGCGATCGGATAGTCGACTTCTGGTCCCTGATCCGTTGCTGGGCGGAATCCGCCCGCGCCGGTAGCGTCGATCTCATGGTTGACGGGGAGCCGTCCGGGACTGGCTGTTTTTCCTGCGCGCAGAATGAGGTCGAGTCGGCGAGTCTCCCGCCCAGAGAGCGGATCCTTCTCGGTGACGGTTGGCGGGTGGCGCACGCGTTCACAACTGCCATGCCCGGCTGGCTCGTCGTCGTCGCCCGCCGCCACGTCCTGTCGGTCGCGGACCTCACGCCTGCCGAGGCGGCGGAACTGGGACTGGTGACCTGGCGGCTGAGCAACGCACTCGCCACGGTGCTCGGCTGCCAGAAGACCTATGTCGCCTGCTTCGGCGAGGCCACGGGCTTCGAGCATCTGCACGTCCACGTCATCCCGCGGGCCCCCGACCTGTCCCCGCCCGAGCGCGGTCCGGACGTGTTCGCGTATCTGCGCGAACCAGAGCAACGCCGGGTCCCCGCCGCCGACATGGACCGCATCGCGACCCTCCTGACCAGCCATCTCCATGATTACTGACGCCCTCGACATCATCGGCCGACAGAAGCTGATGCTGGCGCCGCAGGGCGTTGGCGTATTGGTCAGGTCCCCCAGGTTCACGTCCCAATGGTCGAACTCGACTTCAGTACCGCAGCCACCGACCGGCCGGCTGCCCTCGCCCAGCTCGACGGTGAGCGCGACCAGGTCCGCGCCATGCGAGGCAACGTCGCCTTCCGGGCCTGGGCGCTCCCGAAGGTGGAACGGCCGCCCGCCAACGCCGTTGGAAGGTTTGTCGCTCGGTGCAGCAGTGCCAGCAGGCCGCGGGCTTCCGCCGGGTCGGCCCGCTCTCGTGCCGCTCAGGAGCCGGTGGGGTCCAGGGTGAGCAGGTCGTCGAGTTCGCCGAGGGCGTCGCGCAGCCGGTCGGCGAAGGCGTGCATACCGGCAGCCACCGGGCGCGGGGTGCTCAGGTAGATGTTCAGCCGATCCGGCAGCAGCACGTAGGCGATGCCGATGCATTTCCCGCTGGTCGAGCCGAAGCCGAAGTGCTCGATGTTCGCTGACGGGGCTGAGCTGGTGCTCAGGTAATCGTCCCGCATCACCAGCCAGCCCGGCGACTCGTACAGCGGCGACGCGGTGGGCACACCGAGCTCGGCTCCCCGGCGGCGCTGGATGAAGGCAAGCTCCCACAGGTGCTGTTCGGGAGCGTCCCCGCGCTGGCACTCGCCGGCCCGCCGCACGTGGGCGTCGGCCGCCGCGCGCAGCGCCGCCCGGCGAGTGGCCGGATCGGCGGCCGGATCGTCCATCGTCGCGACGAAGGTCAGCACCTCCGGGGTGACGACTCGCATCGCCTCGGTGCGCCCGTACCGCCACTGGCGGGTGGCGATCGACTCGTATGTCGCGCCGGTCCGGCCCCTCGCCCGATAGTGCGCGAGCTGGTAGGCCAGCTGCACGAGTGCGTCCGGTGAGATCCGCAGCGTCTTGGACCGGTCAGCGCCGTGCTCGGGGAACGACAGCGTCACCGCCACGGTTTCCTCGCCGAACTCGGCGAACGACTCCGCCGCCGCCTGGACATCCGCCCGCAGCGTCGCGTCCAGGACGAAGGAGACAGGGCGCACCGCCGGGCGGCCGTGCGCTCGGGCCCCCGAGCGGGCGGACAGCTCGGCGGGCGGCGCGGCGAGCAGCTCGTCGACGAAGCTCAGAACGGTGGTGCCATCCAGCCCGCAGTGCTCGATGTTGATCCCGGCGCGGCCGTTCGGGAAGACGACGAACGAGACCGATTTGTCGTACCAGCGGCCAGCGGCGCTGCCGTACAGCAGCTGGTCGCAGGTGGCGAGGGTGTCCGGCGGGACGACATGGTCGAGACAGACGCAGAACAGCGCCCGCTCGATCTCGTCCAGCGCGGCCGCGTTCGCTGGATCGTGGGCGAGCAGCTCTGCCCGGCTCTCCGCCCACGCCGCGCGGGCCTTGGTGGTGAGGTGCCCGACCGCGACGTCGTCCGGCGCCGGCGCCGGACCGGCGGCGGCGAGGACGGCGGCAAGCCCGGCGGCGAGCTCCGGGAGGGTGTGCGGGGTGCCGTCCGGGCCGAGCACGTCCATCCGGAACATCTGGCCATGCCGGAACACCACGACGTGGCGGGCGTCCCACGGGCCCGGCCACGCGGCGCTGTACGGCACCCGGACGGTGTCCTGCCCCTGGCCGGGGATGCGGGTGGTGGAAAACAGGAACCGGTTCTGCACCATCGACTGCGGCTGGCCGCGCCGCAGCAGCGGCGGGATGCTCTCCGCGTCCAGCCGGATCTTGTAGTCGAGCGCGGCGGCGATCAGGCCCGCGGCCCGCTCGGCCTGCGGGCCACCGGGCGGTGTCGGGGTGGCGGGCGGGGGAACGGCGTCCCGGAACAGGAAGAAGAAGTTGGCGTTCAGCGCGATCCGGTCCCGCCGGCCCAGGTAGCGGGCGGGCCAGAACTCGTCGAGCCAGCTGTGCACACCGTCGCTCGCGTTGAACCGGGCCAGTTCGGCGTGCAGTGGCCGCCCCGGGCCGTCGGGCGCGAGGAAGTCGTTCACGGCCGCCTCGGTCGCGGCGAGCTGCTCGGTGGTGAGCAGCGGGGCACACCAGTCCAGAAACCGCGCGCAGCTGTCCGCAAGGTCGGGCAGCGGGACCCGAGGCAGACTTTCCTCGTTGTCGAAGGTGCGCACGGCGGGCACCGTCTCGGTCGTGGACGGGGCCGCGTTCGTGGACGGGCCTGCGTTCGTGGGCGCGGCCGCGGTCGTGGCGGCCTCGCGGCCGGTCTGGACGGTCATCCTGGTCGTCTTCCTCGTCCTGGTCGTGGAGGGTGGGCCGTGGCGACGGGTGCTGGTAGGGGCGCGGAACCGGGCGGCGGGCTCAGAGCCGGACGACGCGGGTGCGTTGTCCGGCCGGGCGGTCGAAGCCCGCGCCCCAGCCGATCATGACGCCGGGGCGTCATCCCGGCGGTTGCCGCGCCCCGCCCGTGACGTTCTCATAGCGATTGGGTGTTCAGAGGGATTCGGGCGGACGGGAGATGAACAGCTGGGCGTACAGCCATCCGTCGGCCTCCAGCCGGCGTGGATCCACCCCAACCCCCGCGAGGGTCGCCAGCACCTGGTCCCGTTCCTGCGGCGAGGCGAACCGGCGCTGCTCGAACAACCGGTCCACGGCCACCGTCTGGTAGCCAAAACCGGCAAGAGTCTCGGCAATCGGGTCGAACGGGAACATGCGCAGCGTGAAGTGAGCCATCCAGGGCAGACCCGGCCCGCCGCCGCCCGCCGCCGCGTCTGGCTCGGCAGCCGCGTCCGAGCTGGTAGCCGCCGTGACGATCCGGGTGAGAGTCCGGCCGGTGACGTAACCGAGGCAGCCGGTGGAGATGACCAGATCCACGCCGGCTAGGCGGGCCCGCTCCGGTTCCGTGGGCTCGCGGGACTCCAGGTCCGCGTGCAGCGCGTCGTCGAGAAAACCGGCGTCGAGAGCGTAGGCGAGCGCGGGACCGGACGCATCGAGACCGATCACCTCGATGTCGGTGGCGCCGCCGCGGGCCGTGGTCAGTGCCCGGTCGCTGGCCACCAGCGTCGCCCGGGTTCGCGGGTCAGCCGCGAGGCCGGTCGTCCCAGTCGCCTCGGTCGCCGTGGGCGCCGCGGTCAATTGGCCACCGACGGATCCACGGTCACGATCCTGGTGGCCGCCGCCTGGATCGCCGACGGCCCGCCCGATCTCGCCCGCGTAACGGTCGTACAGCTCGTCCATGGCGACGTCGAGTTTCAGCAGCGCCGCGTTGACGCCATAGGAGCAACCGACATCGAGCACTCGCAGCCGCCTGTCCGGGCGGCTTTCCTGGCACTCGTCGATGATTTTGGAGAAGTACGGCTTGGCCAGCTGAGGCAGCCGGTAGCCGAGTGCGCCCAGTGTACGGAAGTAGGAACGCGGGTCGGGCTGGTCGTAGACATGCCCGAGTGAAACCTTTCCAGCGGCGTCGAAATCCATGGTCGGTGCTCCTCTCGATACGCCCAGCGGCTGGGCGATCAGGGTGCGCATCGGTCCGGAATGCTCGGTCGGGACTGGGCGGGCTGGAGCGCTCGTCGGAGGCCGACGGTCAGCCGACGGTCATCGGTGGCGAGGCGCGTCCGTGTCGGCGGACCCCGGGGTGCGATGTGCACGGCGGTCAGTCGAGCAGCGCGTCCATCCGGACAGGCCGCTCGGCCGCCTCCCGGTGTTCCGGCAGCACCCGGCCGAACAGCTGCCTGGTCCGGGACAGGCTGCCGACCACGCCCGGCCGCGCACTGTAGGCAAAGATCACGCTGTGCCGCTGGACCGGGCCGGTCACCTGGCTCACCCGGTGCAGGGAGTAGCGACCGAGGAAGAGCTGGAGGTCGCCGGGCCGCAGGCGCAGCCGCCGGACGAACCTGTCGCCTCTACTGGCCAGCACGGCCGCGACGTCCTCGACGTTCTCCTCGGCCGCGGACCGGATCCCCGGGCAGTACTCGAACTCGCCGCCGTCGGCTTCCTGGGTCAGCAGACTCACCGCGAACTCGTTGGTGTCGAAATGCCAGGGATGTTCCCGCCCGGGAGCGACGATGTTAACGCACAGCCCCGCCAGCGGGTCCGCCAGTTCGTGCACTGCCGGCAGTTCGAAACAGGCCGCGACGAACGTCTGGAACGCGATGCTGGTGTAGAGCCGCTGGACGGCGTGGTCGGCTGGGATGCGGTCCCGGGCGACGAACGCGTTGCCCCGCGGCATGCTGACCCGCCCGGGATGTCCTGGCGGCAGCGGCGTCTCCGGCGCGATGTTGTACGCGTTCACCGTCTCGCCGCCGTAGTAGGCCAGCGGGGCCAGCGCGGCGCATTGGGCGCGCAGCCGTTCCAGCGCCTTCGGTCTGACGAATGCCGGAAGCACACAACATCCGGACTCGGCCAGCTCGAGCCGGACACCCCGGACGAGCTCATTCCAGGCTGTGCTGCCCGGTGGCGCGAACAGCGGGTAGAGCCCGGTGTTAACGACAGCCTCGGCCGCCGTGGCCGTCGCGACGTCGTCAATGACGCTCTCGGGCCTGGTCACGGAAATCCCTCCATCAACCGTCCACACGACGCGCCGTCCGGAAATTCAACGTCACGAAGGAACCCAGCACAGTTTTCCGGCAGGTATCCGCGGAATGTCCGGCAATGTGACATGTAACACGACGGTCATCTCACGGCCTGATCTCGGGCCTGATCCCGCCCGCGACGGCAAAAGCGCAGGTAGAACGCATCGCCGAGCGCGGGTCTGTCGCGCCGACATCGGCGGCCCGCATCTCGATGGCTCCCGCCGGTCCCAGCTCACCACCCGCTGGATCTCTCCGGCTCGTGTGGGGGCCGTGAGAGGTGCCGGCTGTGCGGGACGGGGTGTCTCGCACAGCCGACGGTGGTGTGGGTCAGCGACGGGCGAGGAGGAGCAGACGAGGAGAGCCCAGGGCGTACGGGGTGCTGTCCGGGCCGGCGTGGCGGCCGGTCACGGTGAAGCCGCCGCCCGCGGGTGGATTCGATCTGGTGCATGCCCGGCTGCTGCTGACGCATGTGCCTCGGCGGGTCGAGGCGCTTGCCTCGATGGTGCGAGCGCTGCGCCCGGGTGGCTGGCTGGTCATCGAGGACGCCGACCCCGCGTTGCAGCCGCTTGTCTGCCTGGACGAGTACGGGCCGGCGCAGGAGTTGGCGAACCGGCTGCGTCAGGGGTTCCGGACGCTGATGGCTGGTCGGGGTGCGGAGCTGGCGTTCGGGCGGACGCTGCCGCGGCTGCTGCGTGGGGCGGGGCTTGACGCGGTGCGGGCCGACGCGTTCTTCCCGGTGACGTCGCCGGCGTGCTCGGTGTTGGAGATCGCGACTGTGCAACAGATACGGGGACGTCTGCTTGCCGCGGGCCTGGCGACCGAGACGGAGATCGAGGAGCATCTCGCGAACGTTGCGAGCGGCCGCCTTGATCTCGCGACCGCGCCTTTGATCTCGGCGTGGGGCGCAAGCCGCGGTAGTCCTGGCGGCCCAGCGCGCAGCGGGCTGTCGGTGCCCTGGTCGGATGAGCGGCGCAGCATCATCGAGCTGGCGGACGCCTGCGACGTCCCGACCCGCTGGTCCTGCCGCACCGGCGTCTGCCACACCTGTGTGACGCTGCTGCTGACCGGATCCGTGCGGTACGCACCCACCCCCTGGAGCCGCCGGCCCCCGGCGAGGTGCTGATCCGCTGCTCTCACCCGGATGGCGAGATAGTGCTCGACCTGTAACCAGGGCGCTGTCGTACCCAGCGGGGCCTCCAGGGTCAGGCCGCGGTGCTGGTTCTCAGCCCGGCGAGCAGCTGGCCGTGGGCGAGCTCGCCGGAGGTGGGCTGGGTGGCCTGCCGCCAGGCGACGTGTCCGTCGGGGCGGACCAGGACCGCGCCGGCGGCCGAGACGCCGTACTGGTCGGGCCAGCCGGGTTCGCGGATCACATGGTTGACGACGGGTACGCCGAGGGCTCGCGCGGCGGTGTCGGCGGCTGTCCGCCACGATTCGCCGGGCGGCGCGGTGAGCAGGACGTGGTCACGGTCGAACAGGTCGATCGTCGATCGGCGCCCCGCCGAGGTGTCGATCCACAGGTGTGGCGCGCGGCAGCCGGGGGTGGCGCTGGGGCGGTAGTCCGCGCCGGGCGGGTCGGCGTGTGGGCTGCCATCCGCGGTGATGACCGGTGACTGGTACTGGTAGCCCATGTCGATCTGGGCGAGGCTGCGACCGGCGAAGGGCGCCGCGCCGCTGCCGAAGACCCTCGACCAGGCGGTACCGGTCTCGTCGGCGTTACGGCAGCCGACCGGTTCGCGTTCGGATCGGTAGCTGTCCAGCAGCCTCGCGGGTGCGTGGCCGTGCACGACAGAGGCGATCTTCCAGGCGAGGTTGTGGGCGTCGTGCATCGCGGTGCTCACGCCGGTGGCACCGGCGGGTGGGAACCGGTGCGCGGCGTCGCCGAGCAGGAATACCGGGCCGTCGGCGTAACGCGCCGCGCTCTGCGCGGCGGCGGTCCACCGGCTCGAGCCGACTATCTCGACCGGCAGGTCCGGCACGCCGAGCACGCCGAGCACGGCCGCCGCCGGATCGGATATGTCGCCGGTGTCCGGAACGCTGATGACCCAGCGGTGGTCGGAGTGGGTCCAGATCAGCGCCGCGTTGGTGCCGGTGAGGAAGTAGATCCCTCGCGGGTGCTCGCCGGTGTACGGCGTCAGGTCGGCCCGGAAAGCGATCATCTGCTGCCGGCCCAGGTCGTGCGGGCCGAGCATGGCGACACCGAGCCGCTCGCGTATCGCGCTGCGAGCGCCGTCGGCGGCGATCAGCCACCGGGCCCGGACGTGGCTGTGCTGCCCGGATGCCAGGTCAAGCAGGGTTGCCCGCACGCCGGCGGCGGATGTCTCGAACGACTCCAACCGGACGCCGCGGCGAAGTCGGGCGGTGTCGTAGCCGCATGCATGTTCCAGTAGCACGGACTCGAACACGTCCTGCGAGACGGACAGGCCCTCACACGGGCTGACCTCGGCCGCGACCGCGGAGGACGGGACATCTTCGCGGATGGCCGGGCCGGCAAGCCCCGTCCGCCACTGTGCACCCGGCGTGATCGGGAGCTCCACCGCGCGCAGGTCCGGCTCGACGCCGCACACCCGCATGATCTCCATTGCCCGAGCATGGACCCCGCGCGCCCTCGGCAGCGGCGACGCGGTGTCCCTCTTGTCCACCAACAGCGACTCGACGCCGTGACGGGACAGCAGCAGCGATGCGGTCAGCCCCGCCGGGCCGCCGCCCACGATCAGCGCCGGTACCTCGACCACTCCAGCAGTCATAGCTCCACACTCTTCGTCATAGCGAGACTATGATTTGTAGAGTGGTACCGTGCTCAGGTGGTTGTCAAGAAGGAAGGCCCCAGCCACCGGCAGCGCCAGGCGATGGCCACCAAGGCACAGATCGCCGCTGCCGCGCGGAACCTGTTCGCCGCGCAGGGCTACGTCGCGACCACGATCAACGCGATCGCCGAGACCGCCGACATCCCCGCACCGACGATCTACTCCGCGTTCGGCACCAAGGCCAAGATCCTGCAGGCGATCGCCTGGGGCGTGGCGGCGACCCTCGACATCGACACCAGCCACGACGAGGCGCTCGCACAGCCCGACCCGGCGCGGGGTCTGCGCCTGGCCGCGCGCATCCAGCGCCGCCAGTACGAACTCATGTACGACGTGATCGCCATCTACCAGGAAGCCGCCCGCACCGATCCGGACATCGCTCACGACCTGCAGACGATCACCGGCAACCGGGAACGTGCCTTCCACCGGCACATCGAGGCCATCGCCGCCCACCTTGCGCCCGGCGTCAGCGTCAGTAGGGCCCTCGACATCTACGTCGCCCTCGTCCTGCCCGAGATCTACCGCACCCTCGTGCTCGAACGCCGCTGGACCATCGACCAGTACGAATCCTGGCTCGCCGACACCCTCATCCACCAGCTGCTGTATCGCACCTGAGGCGTCGGCACGACGGTGCCGACCGGCACCAGAAGCCGCGACCTGGGGGGCGGGCGTGAGGAATGGAATGGAGTGGCGCTGACATGACCGGCGCTGGAGTTCTGGTCGAGGAGTCGACGGGTCCGTTCCCGGGATCGCTGGACGCCGACCTGATAGGGCGGTACGCCGCGGCCACCGGTGACCGGTCGGAGCGGACGCGGGCCGGCCTGGCGGTGCCGGCGGTCGCGATCGTGACCCAGATCTGGGTGGCGCAGGAGGCCGGCCGGGGCGCTCTGGTCAGCAAGGAGGTGCAGGCGGCCGCGTCGGGCGGGGTGCACGGCGAGCACGATGTCGTGCTGCACCGGCCGCTGGTCCCCGGCGAGCCGCTGCGGACCTGGGTGCGCGGCTTCGGGGCCCGGCCAGCGGGCCGGAACGCGCTGGTCACGCTGCGCTACTCGACGCTGGATGAGCGCGACGAGGTCGTCGCCGAGCAGTTGTGGACGACCGTCTACCTGAACACCACCTGCCGAGCGGTCGGGTCGCCCGTGCCCGACCACGCCTTTCCCGCCGACGTGCGGCGTAGCCCGGTGGGGGAGTACACGGTGACGGTGGACGCTGACATGCCGCGCCGGTACGCGGAGGTGTCGGGGGACTGGTCGGATCATCATTTCGCCGCGGCGGCCGCCCGCCGCGGCGGTTTTGACCGGCCGTTCCTGCATGGGCTGTGCACGATGGCGCTGTGCGCGCAGGAAGTCGTCGACGCGGTGGCCGGTGGCGACCCGGACCGTGTTCGGCGGGTGGCGGTGCGGTTCGCCTCACCGGCCTTCGTCGGCGAAGACCTGCGCGTCGGTGTCTACGAGGCGGGCCCGCTCAGCTATGCCTTCGAGGCGGACTCCGCCGGAAGCCCGGTCGTGACGCACGGCCGTTTGGAGCTGCGTGGCTAGGGCGGGCGACACCGTGGCCTGCCTCGCCGGGTGGACGGGAGTCGGCCATCGGATCGGTGAGGAACTAACGCGCCGTGACCTGGCGGTCGCGGCCTCACCTCGGCCGGTGCGACAGCGCCGCCTCGGTTCAGTCATTACCGAGCGAAGCGAGATGACAGCGGACTAAGGTGCCTGACTGGATCTGATCGTCCAAAAAAAAGGGGGGTGGACGTACGTGTTCGGTCTCGAGCTGCAGGCATCCAAGAACGTGTTCGTCAAGGGGGTGCAGGACCGCGAGGTCGCGTACCGTCACGGCAGCAAACTCCTCACGCTGGAAGGCGACGAGACACTCAGCGGCGCGCTGTCCGAGCTGGAGTTCGTCACCGCCCCGGTCAACTCGCTCGCCAGGATTCGGGAGGCGGTCGGCTTCGCGAGGGACGTCGCCGCCGAGCTGGCGAGACTGTCGCCAGCCACCTGGGGCAAGCTGACGTTCGAGAAGGGCGACACGTTCGTCGGCGGTATTTGGGAGCGGGACTGCACGCTCCAGATCAACGACAGGACGTTCGTCGCGAAGCCGCAGGGCACGGTGGGCGTCCCACTGGCCAAGCTCAGAAGTTTCGTCGAGGAGGTTCTCCACAGCGAGGGCGCGGCCGGGGCGAAATATCTCGAGAGCCTGGCCGAAATACGTGCGAAGAGCGGGCTCGTCTTCGACCAGGAAAACCCGGAGCTGACCGGCTTCCTGACCGCGTGCCACATCTTTCTGCTGGCCGCTGTCTGGAACTTCTCGCCCGACCGCGCCGTCGCCCCCGACGGGACACCGTTGATCGCCAAGGACGGCGACTTCTTCCGAGTGTTCACGTTCAAGGACAGCGCACATCTCAGAACATTCGAACATCTCCCCCCTGGCTCCAAGGTGAAGGAGTTCTCCTTCTATAAGGCTGACAGCGGCCACTGCCGTGTGCTCGTCAACCGCGACTCGCCGAAGTCGTCGTTCACGCTGCTGCATCGGACCGACTTCCACGCCATGTTCGACGCTCTCCCGGAAGACCAGAAGGCCCGCCTCCGGACGCAGCCGGGTCATATTCCCCCCGCCCTGTGGCCGACGGACTGGCCCGACAGGTTCCTGTTCCCATTCGCGTACCGGGCGGACCCGCCCGACCCCCAGATGGTGATCCCGGAATACGCCGCCGGCGGCTGGCCCAAAGACGGGGTGACTCGGCAGGAAACATGGCAGCTCATCGAGCACGGTCCAACGATCAGCGCGTGGTGGGACAGTGTCCTCAACGGGCGGTCGGCGCCAGGGCAGCAACCCGATGAGCCAAGGATCCGGAAGGACCTCGCCTCGCCGCCCCCTGGGCTGCGAGGCCGGCGGCCGGACAGGATCGCCGACTTTCCGGGCGATGATGAGAACAAGCGGGAGTACTACGGCATGGGCGCCTTCCCGATGGACCGGAAGGACGGCCCGAAGCCGCTGGCCGTCTTCGAGCTGCGGGCCTTCGCCGACCACCAGGAGGTGATGGCCCTCGGCCCGCCAACCCTGGACACGTGGGTCCGCATCGCGGAGATCTTCCAAACGAAGTTCGTGCCCAAGGCCTGACGCCACGCTCGGCGGCCACCTTCACCGGAATTTCCCGCCTGGCGGACCGTTCGCTACCGGTTCTGGCGCCCCTGCGTCACAGGGGCGCCAGTCCCAGGTAGCTGTGAAGGACTGACATCAGTCAAGACATCAACCGATACGGACTGCCTTGGCGCAGGTTCCGGTGCCTCATGGCGATCCCTTCTGGCCCGCGGCGCGCAGCGCCCGGACCTGGGCGAGCGGGTGGAACTCCTGGTTCTCACCCCAGCCCTGTCGCCCGTCCCAGCGCCAGTCGGTGAGAGTCCAGTAGGCGAGTCGGCCCGGCCAGCCGAACCAACGCAGGACTGTCCGGATCTCCCCGATCGCCCGCAGCTCGCGTCCATGCTCGTCGACGGCGTCCAGCACGACACGGGCCGGCGCGTCCCCGCGTCGCTCGAGTACGCGTCGGCTTCCACTAACAAGATCGCCAAGGATTCCGTCGCGGAACAGGTAGCCGTTGCGGACGGACTCGACCCCGGGTTCGTCGGTGGCGAGAGTGATCGCGTGCCAGTGCGAGTCGGGCGACGTGATGGCCCAGAGATAGTCGCCAGGCCGCGTGGCGCCCGGGCGGTGCGGCCCCCAGGTCCGGTCTCGCAGGGAGAAGCAGCCGACGTCGATGCGCTCGCCGTGCAGGACTAGTGACCCGGTGCACCGGCCGGGCTGGTCGAAGTGCCGGGCCCCGCTCGCGATCGACAGAGGATCGCTGCGGATCTCGTGTGGCTCCATGAGCGCCGTCCACTCGAGGTCGAGCTCGAGGCCGAGGTTCGAGTAGGACAGCCGGTAGCGCCGCATCGGGTCGAGGACCTCGTGGCGGAGGCTGTTCGGCAGCTCGACATGTGTGGAGTCGAGGTGCTCGACTGTCGGTTGGAGCCATCGCCAGTCGTAGAAGAGACAGTCGTAGGTCTCTTCGCCGCTGGGGTCCCATACCGCTGGGCCACCGCCCGGGACACCGGTGCGCGGGTCGTAGAAGAAGTAGACGAACCCGATCAGGTTCCGCTCCGGAACCGAGAAATGGAACCACGCGCTTTCGCGCCAGTATGGGTCCGCACCGTGATGGAAGGCTTCGTCGCCGGCATCAAGACCCACAGGTTGCTCCGATGGTCGTGTCATGCGGCCACTCGATGTCCAGCCGCAGCCGGGTCAGGGTTAGCGTGGCGATTCGCCAGCAGCCCCTCTCCTTGCGGTAGGTCTCGTGGTAGTGGCCGCGGCCCAGGATGCTTTTCCAGCCCTCGCGCGGGTGCCGGTCGGCCCATTCGATGACGTCCTGCATGGCCCACACGCCGGTGGCGTGCCGCTCGTCGAGGATCTCGATCTCCCCGGTGAAGCCCTGGTGGCACGACACAGCGGCTGTGAGGCTGGATCGGAGGCTCGCGGCGTAGTTCGCGCCACCCTCCATCCACACGTCACCGCGCGGGGTGATGACCTTCATGTCGTCCGTGAACACGGACGACAGGTCGTCCCAGAGCTTGGAGTCCATGCAGCGGAAGTAGCGGGCCTTGAGGTTGCGGATCTCCTCGATCGCCTCCAGCCGGTCGATCCTGTCCATACACGGCCTCCTCGCTGAGCACGGACTCCACCGGCCACGCCCTCACAGGAAAGTACACGTTCACTCTCTAGCGATCCATCCGGCGTCAGCGATCCAGCCGGTGTCGCCGACGGCCGTCGCCGGTGACAGATGACCCCGTGACTCCGCACTTGCGTATGACTGCTCTCTGTCCGAAATCGGCTATAGCTCCTCGGGCACGTTGGCGGAACGCGTGAGCCGGCGAAGGAAACCTGACGGGGCGCCCCTTGGCGAACACAAATCCCCGGTTCACCGGCCGCCGTCATGCCCGGCAGCGCCCGCGCTCTGGCGCGGCCAGGCGATGGGGATGCGTTCGAGGATGCCGTCGGTGAAGGTGCTGTAGAGGCCGAGCGGTTCCAGGTGGACGTAGCCGATGTGGCAGTCGCACACGTCCAGGGGGCACAGCCGGGGGCGCAGTGCCACGCCGAACGAGCCGTCGTAGAGGTTCCCCAGGACCGTCGGGACGAAATGGCAGCGCCGGACTGTGCCCTCGCCGTCCACGGACACGACGGTCTCCCCGGTCCGGCAGGGCAGGCCACGGCTGGGATGTGGCACGCGGCTGTAGGCGAAGAGCGGGTCGATCTCCGCCCAGTGGGCGGCCTCGGCGTCGGTGTAGGCGCGGCCCTCGGCCGCGTTCACCCACAGGTAAATGTCGGCGGGGAGGTCGGCGCGCAGCTGGCGCGCGGCGTCCAGGTGCTCGGGCTGCCCCACGCGCCGACGCTGTAGCGCACCCCACGTCCGGCCAGGTCAAGGCATCTGCCGAGGAAACGCTCGTACGGCACCTGGCTCGGGTGGTAGGTGCCCCACAACGCGAGCCGGGACAGATCCGCGCCGGCCGTCCAGTCGACGCGATGGCTGAGGTTGGTCTGGATCGCGACGCGTTCGACGTGTGGCAGGCGGCTGAGCTCCACCAGCGCACGCCGGTACCAGGAGCGGGCGAGGCCCTCACCCCAGGGGGGAGCAGCACCGAGACGCAGCCGAGGGCGGCGATCGCCTTCTGGCCAGCCTCGGAGGAGGTGTAGGTCAGGAACGATTTGACCAATGCGGTCTGGGCGGAGTCCAGGCCCCTGGTGCGGACGATCTCGTGGCTCACGAGGTAGATCGGGTAGGCGCCGGCGGTGGTGGCGGTATAGCTGTACGTCAGCAGGAGGTCGCCGCCGGTTCCGGCGAGCGTGGCGGAGCTGAGGCCCTTCGTCGCGCCGTCAAGCCGCGCACCGTCCTTGCCGTCGTCCGGCCTGACGGCTTCCTGGCGGAGTCAGGGTCGGCGCATCTGGTAGGTCCGCACCGACCTCGGGTCGATCAGGTCGAGTGTCTGGCCCGCCGGGTAGAGAACCGCGTTGAAGACGCCGGCGCAGAACGAGCCGCCGGCCTGGCGGCCAGGCAGGCCGGAACCGATCGGCTCAGCGGTGCCGGTCTTGGTCGTGAAGGTCAGCTGGTAGGCGTCTGCCGTGACGGTTCCTGAGCAGGACTGTCGGATTCCGTTTCGATGGTTCCCGACCATGACGTAGTCCGCACCGGTGAGATGCCACCGCGCGCCGTCGATCGTCAACTGGTAGTCGGCGCGGCTGCCCGCCAGCGTGTAGCGGTTCACCCAGGGGCCCGCGGCCCGGGCCACCAACTGGGACGGCGGGTCCTGTGTCTCGGCCGTCCGGCCACCGGGAACGAGCAGCACGCTGATGGTCACCGCGGTCGCCAGGGCCGCGGCGCCGGCCGCGGCCGTCAACGCCCGCCAGCCCCGCCCGCGGGTGGCCGGCGTCTCTGGCGGTGCGGGCGGACCAGCCAGGTCCGCCGGCGGGGGTTGCGGCACAAACCAATCCGTCGTCGCGCCCTGCGCACTCCAGGGCGACGGCGTGGTTGTCGCCGGGGTGGCGGGCGGCCCCGTGGCCCGAACCACGGTGGCCAGCATGGGCTCGCCGCATGGGAACCGCTCGCTCACGATGTCGCGCCTGCTGTCCATGGGCGCCCCCATGCCTGACTTCGGCTGATCAGGAACAGCGCGCACTCTAGCCCGCGGCGGGCCTAGGTGTCTCGGTTTCGTCATCGCGCGGAAACCTGCACGAAGCAATGTGATGGAGCGCTCGCTCGCGGCGCGTCGACCCGGCCTCGACGGCGGGGGCCTAATGATCGCGAAAAGGCTGTCGTAGCATCCTGCGATCCCGTTGCCGCCATGGCGCTAACTGCCGAGACTGGGGTGAATGCGATGAGGAGCCAGTGGTCGTTCGAGGTGACCAGCCTCGTTCTCGCGCCCGCGGATATGGTCTGGCGGCGGATCGTGACGCCCGAGGGCATCAACGACGAGATGCGTCCCTGGATGACGATGTCGCTGCCCCGCGGCGTGGGTGAGGTCTCCATCGAGACGATCCGTGTCGGGGTGCCCGTCGGCCGCGCGTGGCTGCGGCTCTTCGGCGTCCTACCGTTCGACTACGACCGGCTGACACTCACCGAGCTCGAGCCGGGCCGCCGGTTCCACGAGGTATCCACCATGCTCAGCATGCGGCGATGGGTCCACGACCGCACCGTCGAGGCCACAACCGACCGCACGGCTGTCGTCACCGACCGGGTCACTCTGGAACCGCGCGTCATCCTGCGGCTCGCGGGCCCCCTGCTCCAGGTCCTGCTCCGTGCCTTCTTCGGACACCGCCATCGCCGGCTACGGCGCCACTTCGAACGGTGACGTCCGGACTCGTAGTCCTCCGGTCGTGGGTTCGAGCCCCACACGCCCCACACTTACACTCTGTAGTTCTTGCAGGTCGCCGCCCCCAAGTCGATCAGGGACGGCGACCTTTGATCGTTTCTGGCAGCCACGCTGGCAGCCACACGTTTGGATCAGGCTGCGGGCGTGGCGTCGTCCCCGTCGACAGGGTGGCTGGCGGGAGCGACTTCGATGACGGAGCCGATGTCGACAGCCGGCCGACCTTCATGCATCAGGATCACGTCGCCGATGATCAGGTGTCTCCATAGGTGCGGACTCAGCGGAGCGAGCCGGACCGCGGCGTTTTCTCCAGGCGCGAGCGTGGGCGCGTACTCCACCCAAAGTAGGGCGACGGCCAGGGAGGCCTTGCCAGACCCGTGACGAAGCCCGATGTCCCAGGGCTGACCCAGAGGGCGCCGAAGAAGTTGGGGTCTAGTTGAGCGCGGGCCTCGGCTTCGGTGAACTCCTCCACCATCCCGGCGAACAACACCCCGGCATTGTTCACGACGATGTCGAGCCGGCCGAAGTGCCCGACCGCCTGGCCGACGACGGCGAAGACCGCCGAGCGGTCCGTGACGTCGAGGCGCAGGGCCAGCAGGCGGCCCTGCGCAGGGCCAGCAGGCGGCCCGGGTGCCGGGCGGCGAGGTCGTCGAGCGGCGAGATATCGCGGGCCGCGCCGACGACCCGGTCGCCGGCGGCGAGTGCGGCTGCGGTGAAGGTCGGCGAGGACGAGGTCGGTGTCGAGACTGGCGTGGGTATCGGTGCGGAGCTGGGCGACGAGTCGGCGGGCGGTGGGCGCGCCGCCGGGCGGAATCGTGATTTTCACAGTCCAGCTGCGGGCCGGATGACGGGATTGCGGTGGAAACGAGAAGTTTCCTCGCGCGGCTTGCCCGCCGTGGCGCGCGGTCCGAATACTGAGGCCACATGAGCCAAGCACCTGTTGGCGATACGCAGCACAGCTTGCGGATCGCTTGGCGCTGACCCTGTTTTCTCTCGTCTCACCTAGGAGACACTCTTGGCCATCACACGGCCCAAACGGTTCGCCGCAGCAGTGTCCGGCACCACCGCAGTCATTCTGGCGCTCTCCGCGTGCGCCTCCTCCAGCACGGTTGGCACCGACGAAACGACCACCAGCGCAAGCCACCAGGCCAGCATCGAACTGCCCGATGAATACCAGGGTCGGCGCCTCGCCGCGACCGTGCTCTCGAACTACGCGCCGCTCGGATTTCTCGACGAAGACGGCGAGCTCGACGGACTCGACAAGGATTTCGCGGAAGCGATCGGCCAGAAGATCGGCGTGGAGGTCGAGGCTATTCCGAACGCCTGGGAGAACGGACTGCTCGGTATCGAGGGCGGCAAATACGATTGGACCGGGTCGGCCGCGATTACCGCAGAGCGACTCGAGAAGTTCGACATGACGTCGTACTTCACCACCGGCGACGCCCTCGTCGTGCTCGCTGACAGCCCAGAGCTCAGCGACGAGATGACCGACCTATGCGGCCTGTCGATCGGGTCGCTCACCGGCGACCGACTTATCGACGAACTGGAGAAGGGTTCCGCGGAATGCCAGGCGGCGGGTGAGCCGGCCATCGACGTCCAGAGCTATCCGTCGATCAGCGACGCCCAGCTCGCGACGAAGTCGGGCAACCTCGATGGCTGGTTCACCGGCAAGATCTACGCCGCCTACTCCGAACAGCTCGAGCCTGGCGTGTGGAAGGTCACTGGCCCGCAGCCCCGCAGCCGCGTCGTCGATGGATTCATCACCCGCAAGGGAAGCGGCATGGCCGAGGTTCTCGCGCAGGCCGTCAACGAGCTGATCGAAGACGGAACATACCAGGCTATCCTCGCGAAGTGGGGCATCGGCGGGCAGGCGCTCGAGGTCTCGGAAGTTAATCCCACCGAAGACGTCATCGAGTGACCCGGCACCCGGTAGAGATCCCGCACGCCGATGACATGACGCCCGGCATCGTGGATCTCACAGTCCAGCCGCGAACCACCTGCCAGGTATGCGGTGGAAAACGAGAAGGTGCCCACACTGGCTCGGCGTCCGTAACCCTCTCTGTCACGCTGGTCTAAGACGGGACGGTCAAGCCATCGAGTGTGGGAGTGGGGCGAGATGCGGATCAGGGTCTTGTGATTTTGACCACGACTGAGGGAAGACCGTCTCGGACCTGCTGGCCGATCTGTATATCACGCCGTCGCGGTCGCATCCGAAGCTGTCGAACGACAATACCTACTCCGAAGCGGCGTTTAAAACTCTGAAGTATTGTCCCGCATTCCCGGGCTCGTTCACGGGCATCGACACCTCCCGGTGTTCGCCGCCGCGTTCCTCGGCTACTACAACACCGAGCACAGGCATTCAGGAATCGTCCTGTACACGCTGGGGTCGGTCCACGACGGGATCTGGAAATACGTCCGGGACGGCCGCCAGCTCGTGCTGGACGCGGCGTATGCCCACCCGCCCCACAGACCCACCGACTCAACCCAGGAGGACATCGTGTTCATCACCTTCCCCAAGCGGCGCGTCGCCGTTTTGTTGGGCGCTGTGACGCTCACCCTGGCGCTCTCCGCGTGCGCATCCGGTTCCTCGGCCGACACCGAGGCGACGACCACCATCCGTCCCGCACCGAGCGATATCGAACTGCCCGAGGAGTACGAGGGCCGCACGCTCAACTCGACCGTGCTCTCGAAATTCGCGCCGCTCAGCTTCCAGGACGACGGCGGCGAGCTCACGGGCCTCGACTACGACCTCGCAATGGCCATCGGCGAGAAGCTCGGCGTTAAGGTGAATACCGATGCCAACAGCTTCGAGAACGAACTTCTCGGTGTCGAAAGCGGCAAGTACGACTGGACCGGTGCGGCCGCGATCACCGCGGAGCGACTCGAGAAGTTCGACATGACCTCGTACCTGACCACCGGCGACGCCCTCGTGGTGCCCGTCGAAAGCCGTGACATCGGCGACGAGCTCACCGACCTCTGCGGGATGTCCATAGGCATGCTGACCGGCGACCGCCTTGTCGCCGTCCTGGAGGACGGATCTGCGGACTGCCGGGCGGCGGGCCACCCGGCCATCGACATCCAGACCTACCCGTCGATCAGCGACGCCCAGCTCGCGACCAAGTCGGGCAACATCGACGCCTGGTACACCGGCAAGATCTACGCCGCCTACACCATGGAGCAGTCCCCTGGCGTGTGGAAGGTTACTGGTCCGCAGCCGCGGAGCCGTGTGGTCTCCGGCATCGTCACTCGCAAGGGAAGCGGCATGGCCGAGGCTCTCGCGAAGGCCGTCAACGAGCTGATCGAAGACGGAACATACCAGGAGATCTTGGCGAAGTGGGGCCTCGAGGAACAAGGCGTCGAGCGCTCTGAAGTCAACCCTGAGATCGAGAGCGAGTGACCCCAATGGACGCGGCGACAAGTGCTCTCATGGCCGGCGACACGAAAATCGGCAACAGGGTTCCGACAGCCGAGGACCTGCTCCGGATGCCCGTGCACCGCAGACGGCGACTCGCACGCAGGACGGTTCCCATCGTGGCGTTGGTCGTCATCGCCGCAACGGTCGTGTCCTTTCTCGGCAACGAGGCGCTCGAGTGGTCGACCGTCGGGCGCTACCTGTTCGACCAGCAGATTCTCGACGGCCTGGGCATGACCGTCACGCTCGCCGTGATTTCGATGGCGGTGGGACTCGTGCTGGCGTGCATCGTGGCGGCCATGCGGCTCTCCGGCATCCTGATCGTGCGCGGGATGGGCGCGGTGTTCGTCTGGTTCTTCCGTGGAGTACCGCTGCTCGTTCTGCTGGTTGTGACCTTCAATATCGGGCTCCTGTATCCGAATATCGTCGTGGGGCTGCCGTTCTACGAACCGCTCGTCAGCCTCCGCACGTCAGACTTGATCTCACCGAGAGTCTGCGCCGTGGTCGCGTTCAGTCTTTACGAGGCAGCGTACGGCTCCGAGGTCGTGCGGTCATCGCTGATGTCGGTTCCCACCGGACAGCGGGAGGCCGGAGCAGCGATCGGCATGACGTCGTCGAAGGTGTTCCGCCGCATCGTCTTCCCGCAGGGAATGCGCATTGCGACTCCGCTGCTGGCGAATCAGTTCATCCAGATGACGAAGAACACCAGCATCGTCGCCTACATCGCCGTGCCCGACCTTCTCTACTCGGCGCAGAGCGTCTACTCGCGAACCTTCGAGATCATCCCGTTGCTGCTGGTCGTGACCATCTGGTACCTCGTGCTCGTTGCGCTGCTCACCATCGCACAGTCCTATCTGGAACGGCGCTTCGGCGCGCATGAGCGTCCTCGACGCACGAACCCGCTTCGCAAGCAGAAAGCGATCTCGCATGGGAGCGCCGCATGACGACATCGCTACTCGAGGCCGTTCAGGTCTCCAAGAGGTTCGGTCAGAACCAGGTTCTCAAGTCGGTCTCCCTGTCTGTAGGGCGGGGGGAGGTTGTGTGCCTCCTAGGACCCTCCGGCTCGGGCAAGACGACCCTGCTCCGCTGTCTCAATCATCTGGAGCGTCCCGACGAAGGCTTCGTGCGGGTCGGCGACGAGGTGCTCGGCTACCGGCAGGCCGGCGGAGTGCTGCGGGAGACCTCGGAGCGCGACATCGCGCGTCAACGCCGTTCGACCGGCATGGTCTTCCAGCAGTTCAATCTCTTCGCGCACCGCACCGCGATCGAGAATGTCATGGAAGGACCCACCCAGGTCAAGGGCGTCGACCGGGCTCGTGCACGGCAACGCGCCGGAGCACTCCTCGACCACGTCGGTCTGTCTGAGAAGCACAACGCCTACCCCAACCAGCTCTCCGGCGGGCAGCAGCAACGCGTCGCGATCGCACGAGCCATGGCGATGGAACCTGACGTACTCCTCTTCGACGAGCCGACATCGGCCCTCGACCCCGAACTCGTGCTCGAGGTGCTGGAAACCATGAAGTCGCTGGCGCTGGAGGGAGCCACCATGGTCGTGGTCACGCACGAGATCGGTTTCGCACGCGAAGTGGCAGATCGGGTCGTGTTCATGGCCGATGGGCAGATCCTGGAAGAGGGTGAACCGTCGAGCGTCATCGACGCTCCGGAGCATCCGCGTGTCAAGGAATTCCTCTCCCGGGTGCTCTAGCGCAGAGATCGTCGGCTGGCCGGAACACGCCGGCTGACGGAAACACCCCGGCCAAGGCCGCCCCCGAGGGCGACGTCGGTTTAGCGAATGCCTGCCCGAAAGTTGCCGGATCCCCATCGATCGGAAGGCGAATGCTGTGAGAGTACGAGCGGCCATCCGGCTCGGTGACGGTTCGCGAGAGACACTGCGGAGTCCCATCTCGCGGACAGTTCCGCTGAACCTGTTCGCTATCCCGCTCGGCTTGACTGGTCTCGCCGGCGCATGGGCGCAAGCCTCCCGTGGGCTCGGAGCGCCGACGTTGCCCTCCGAGGTGCTCTACGCGCTGGGCGCCGGGCTCTGGCTCGTCTTCAGTGTGAGCTATGCCGTGCACAGCATCCGTTACGCCGGCTCACTGCTGAACGACCTCGCGCATCCGCACACGAGTCATCTCGCCGCCTACATCCCCGCGATCGGCCTGTTGCTTCTCGTGCACTTCGGGCTTTACGCCCGGCAGCTCGCGACGTGGGCGTGCTGGGCGCTCGTCATCATGCTCGCGGGCCTCGCCGCGCGCACGCTCGCGGCATGGTTCACCGGCGACATGCCCGAGGAGGCCATCAATCCGGGCCTTCTCCTGCCCGTAGTCGCGGGGGCGTTCATCGCCGGCATTGCGTTCTCCTCGGTCGGCCTTTACCCGGTGAGCATGGCCGCGATCGGTGTGGGACTGTTCTTCTGGCTCGTGATCGGGTCAGTGGTAATGTCGCGCCTCATCGTCGGCGGTCCACTGCCCGCAAATCGTGCGCCGCTGTTGTCTGTGCTCGTCGCGCCGCCGGCCACCGGCGGAATCGCGTGGATGGCCGCGCATCCCGCCAACTACGGAACGGCGATCGACGCCTTCGCTGGGGTGCTGGTGATGATGATCGTGCTTCAGGCCATGCTCCTTCCCGTCTATCTGCGATTGAGATTCAGCGGCGCGTTCTGGGCGTTCACCTTTCCCATTGCCGCGAGCACGAACTTCTTACTCAGGCGGCTGCCCACCCCGATGCCGCCGGGCTGGGAGGCCATCGGATGGGTTCTCCTCGTAGCGGCGACGCTGGCCATCGGATACATCGCCATCCGTACTGCGGTGGCCTCCGCATCCGCCCAGAAGGGAATCGGCCTGGCCCGTCGCCTGAGACATCGCCTCGCCTCCTTGAAGGATCCCGCGCGTCCGCGCACCTCAACCTCGATCGATTGTGCCCGGAAGCAACGCGTGCGAAACGAAGAGAGAACGCCATGACACATCTTGCCGCCCATCCATCTCCGCAGCCTGGCCTCCGCAAGGAAGACCTGACCGCGGGCGTCGCCACGCCGAGGTTCGCCACGCTGGGCGAGATCCACGCGGCCGCACTGGCCCGGTTGGTTCCTGAGCTCGTCGACTATCTCGAGGGAGGGGCCGGGCAGGAGGTCTCGATCCGGCGCAACCGCCAGGTCTTCGAGCGCTGGGCCTTCAAGCCCCGGGCGATGAGCGGGTCGCAGCCCGCCGTCACCGCTACGAGCTTCATGGGCATCCCCCTCTCGCTCCCTGTACTGACCGCTCCGTTCGGTGGGGACGGGCTGTTCGACGTCGATGGTCAGCTCGCGGTGCGCCGGGCCAACCGCCGGTTCGGTACGGCGAGCATCGTGCCGGAGGCGGGCAGCCACTCGCTCGAGGCGAACGCCGCCGTCGCCCCCGGCACCGGCGCCATCGGCCAGCTCCACCCGATGGGAACCGACGCAAACTTTCTGGATGTCGTCTCCCGATACGAACGCGCGGGATATCGCGGGCTGTGCGTCACGGTCGACTGCCCGACGGCCGGGTGGAGAGAGCGGAACAAACGCAATCGCTGGTCGCCGCCCGTCGATGTTCTCGCGGGCAACTACCCGTCCACTTCGGAGGCCCTGACAGCGGCGTTCGGACAACTCTTCACTCACGATAAGGCGGTCTGGACCTGGGAGCACCTGGGCGGCCTGCTCGGGGAGACCTCGCTTCCCTGGATGGCGAAGGGAATCCTGTCTGTGGAGGACGCGCAGGAGGCCATCGCCGCAGGAGCGTCAGCGCTGCTCGTCTCAAATCACGGTGGCCGTCAGCTCGACTGCGTCCTGGCCCCGATCGAAGCGCTGCCCCCCATCCGCGCCGCTGTCGGGGACGACATCGAGATCGCGCTGGACAGCGGCATCCGCAACGGCACCGACGTTCTGAAGGCTCTCTCGCTCGGTGCCGATGCCGTCGTCATCGGGCGTCTCGCCATCTATGGAGTCTGTGCGGACGGGGAAGAAGGCGTGATGCGCACGCTGGAACTGCTCTCGAACGAGATCCGCCAGGCGCTGCCGCTGATCGGCAAGACCAGTGTGCACGAGCTCGGCGCGGACAACATGATCGATCTGCGGGAGGTGTGAGAGCCGTGGCCCTTCCTTTTCGTTCAAGCGTCCGTGCCGGCGACTGGGTCGCCATCTCGGGCCAGCTCGGGCTGACCGCCGGTGGGCTGGCCGAGGGGTTCGATGCCCAGGCGGAGTCAGCGCTCGCGAACTTCGTCGGTGAGCTCGCGCGACACGGGCTGTCTCCGCGTCACGTCGTGAAAACGACGGTATTCCTCACCGATGGCTCGAGCTATGGCGCTATGAACGCCACCTACACCGCGGTGTTCCAGGACGAACCGCCGGCGCGCAGCGCGATCATCGTCCGAGATCTGCCCCTCGGCGGACTGATCGAGATCGAAGGGTGGGCCTATGTTCCCTCAGTTTGAGACCACCGCGAAGAACGGATACGCAATGCCCACCCAGACCGCGCTCATCCGACGCTCGATCATCGACACATCGATCGGCCAGATGATGGTGAGAACGAGCGGCACGCCCGACCCGTCGCGGCCGACGGTGGTGCTCATCCATCAGATGCAGTCGTCGGGGCGGATGTGGACGAAAGTGATGTCGGGTCTTGCTGCCATCCACTGTGTCGCACCGGACATCCCCGGCCTCGGGGACTCCGACGCGCCGGAACAGTGGCTCGACGCGCCCGGATACGCAGAGGCGATCTTCGAAACGGTCAGACCGCTCATCGGCGAGGCGGGATGCATCGTCGTCGGTCAGCACGCCGGCGCCGTGTACGCGGCGTATCTCGGTGCCGCGCACCCCGACCTCGTGAGGGGAGTGCTCTGCATCGGCTACGGGATGTACGAGGACTGGTCTCAGGGGCAGCGCGGGTTCTACGACGTCGGCTTGCACAAGTTCACCGCCGACGGGGGAGGACTCGTGGAGACGTGGAACACAGTCACGAAGAACCTGCCGCCCGAGACAGACGTACAGACACGAGTCGAGTGCTTCACCGATCGGTTGCGGGGAGGTCCCAACTTCTTTGCCCCCTACATCGGTGTCTACACCGTCGATCGTGATGCGATCCTCAGCCGGCTGCATGACAGTGGGGTGACCGCCGTCATGATGAACCCTGTCAGCGACCCGATCGTGACCCCCACGTCCCGCCGCAAGCAGCTCGCGATCATGGGAATCGAGCCACTGACCCCGGACTCAGGATCGTGGATCACCCTGGAAGCTCCGCACATCGTCTGCGACGCGATCGTCGAGCTGGCCGGTCGCGCGGCCGGCTGATTCGCCGGTTATCGACAGTAGTCATAGACGGCAGCACGTCCGTAACCATCCTTTTTCTTGGCCGACTCACGCGCAACCTACTCTGTTCAGATAGTCACAAGATCTCCGGCGTCCCAGGCATCCGGCGTCAGACTCTTGGCTCGAAGAACATTGAGGGGCAACGTGGTGAGTTCATCCATGGCACGTCAAGGGGTTCTCGAGCCGGTCGGTCTTGCGGCAGGCCCAGGCCCGGCGAGAGGACATCTGTCCCTCGTCTCAGACGCCTGCGACGACGTCATCGAGCACCTCGACGACAGGGTGGCCTCCTGGGTGACCCAGGTGCGCAAGGACATCCCCGAGTATCTGTCGATCTCGTTCGAGAACCACGTCTCGACCAACCGCGACCTGCATCTGAGACTGTGGGGTGGTCAGCTCCGGATGCTGGAACGACCAAGCGCCGCCGATTTGTCGGCAACCCGCGCGGTCGGCCGCCTGCGAGCCTCCCAGGGGGTGCCCCTCGAGGCGCTGATCGGCGCCTATCAAGTCACGCACAAGGAGATCTGGGATGTACTCCGCACCCGTGTTCCGCCGACCAGCGGCCTCCTGGGCGAGATCACGACGTTCCTCCTCTCGCGACTCCAATTGGTGATCGAGGCTGTCTCGATCGGCTATCGAGCCGGCCAATCGATCCAGGGAACGACTACGCTGTCTCTCCAGCGTCGCCTGGTCGGAGCGATGCTCGGAGGGGCGACGGGCACGGATGTCGCGGAGCTGTCCGAGGATCTCGGGATGGTGCCCACAGAGGATTTCGTCGGCGCCTGGTTGCACACTGATGTTGCTCCGGAACGCATGCTCTCCGCAGTTCTTCGCAGCGTACGGGATCTCCCGGCCGCGGTCTGTGTGGTCGGCCCCGACGTCGTGGTCGTCGTGCAGCGCGCGAGTGCGAGTCAGCTCGGCGCGCAGCTCGACTTGCTCCCCGGGCGGATCGGCATCGGGCTGGCACGACCCGGGCTGGTCGGTGCACGCACCAGTCTGGGGGACGCGAAACGAGCGGCCGAGCTGGCAGAGCCCGGTGCGGGCGTGCAGCTCTTCGAAGACAACTGGATGTGGGCGTGTGTCCATGCCGAGAAGGAACGCCTCGCACCCGTGCTCGCCCACCCTGCGCTGGTGGCACGGGAACATCCCGACCTGGCGGAGACGGTGCGCGCGTTCTCGAACTCCGGCTTCTCGATCAGTCGGACCGCGCAGAAACTGAACGTGCACCCCAACACCGCTGCCTACCGGATCGACCGATGGAAGAAGCTCTCCGGACTCGATCTGCGAAGCGGACGAGGGCTTGCCGCGTCGTTGATCGTCGTGGACACGGTCATAGCATCGGAGTCGAGATTGGCGAACACATTGCCGTCGTGACTCCAACGCGCGGAGGTACGGAACCGTCGGCGGGCCGCAGCCCGGTCCGCCGGTCGAAGATCAGGCCGACTTTGTCGGGGCGGCCCAGGTCGAGGTTCTCCCGGATGACCTCCTCAGAGAACACTCGGCCGGACAGGGACGGTCGAGCACCTGGGGCAGGGAGAACTCGGCTTGCAGAACCGAGAGCTGGTAGCGGTCCCCGGCGTCCCGGTCGCCAGGCGTGCACGGGTGCGGCAGGATCGCCAGCCACACGAATGTCGGAGCGACCTTGACCAACGTCGGTGGCCAGATGAGGCGGAAGCCGAAGGGCACCCCGAGTCGGAGGTGGGGTCGACGCCGGTCTCGATGGCCGCGCGGTGGCGGGCCAGTTTGCGGTCGCATTCGGCGATGCGGTGGCGTAGCGCGGCGGGGTCGACCGGGCTGCGGCCGGCGCGCACCAGGATGAGCCCGAGTGCGGCGACCAGGAGCATCCAGAGGCCGAACGCGAGCCGGCCGAGCACGACGGGTTCGAAGAGGGCCGGCAGCATCGGCACGAAGACGTAGATCCCGAGCGCCAGTACGATCCACCGGCCCGGCCCGGCCCGGCCCGGCCCGGCCCGGGCAGGACCGGCCGTCGGGCCAGACCGATGCCGGCGATGACCAGGCCGATCCCGATCCCGATCGTCGGCGCGCCGTAGGCGCTGTCGAATGCCTCGGCCCGGGCCGAGCCCGGCCGCGTCGTGGGCGGTGGTGATCGCGGCGATCGCGGCGATTGCCATCAGCAGGATCGTGGCGATTGTCCCGATGAGCAGCCCGGCCCTGGTCGCCTGGCTCGCGCGGGCCCGGGCCAGCAGCGCGATCCCGCCGATGCCGGCCAGTACGCCCAGTTGTTGCACCGCGAAGAAAATCATCGCGGCGGTGTACCAGTGTGGGGTGAAGGGGTAGCTGTACTGCCCGTCGCTGACCTGCGCGGGCCAGGCGACCGTGGCCACCGCCTGCGCGGCGCCCAGCAGGCCCAGGACGATCGCGGCCTGCCCCACCCAGCCGGCCGTGGACGGGCTGTGGCCGCCCCTGCCGGTGCACGCGTCATGCTCATCGCTCTGCTCTCGCTTGGGCTGGAGTTCACATCGGTCCGACTCGAAGCTCGGTTTTGAGATCGTCGATCTCCGAGATGATCTCTAAGATCGTCGGTCGTCACGGGAATTCCGCCCAAAGCACCGTCGCGAAACCGAGGATCGGACGGTGCCAGCTGTCGGCTGCCGGGATCGTCACGGTGGTAGTCCAGCGCCACCTCGGCATTGATGGCCCACTCACCCCGCGCGAGCCCACCGCCGAACACGCCGCTGTAGATCATCCGCACCTGCGCGGCGAACCGCCAGACGAGCACCGGACGCCGCTCCCGGCGGCGCCGTCCTGGTACTCGAGCATCCGGAGATGGCGGCGCTCCTCAACGGCCCCGACCCGGATGGGACCGTCTTCCGAGTTCTGCGTGAGTCCGGGAGCGGATCGGCGTCGAACGCGAGCGGATCTATCGGAGGCATCAGAGCGCCGTAGGACCGGGCGTACTGCCGGTACAGCGCGCGGCCAGTGTGATCACGTCCGGTGGGAACCGGTACGCCGCGAGCTCTGATGCCCAGACCGGGGACCGCTGCGGCTACGCACCACAGGGTCACGCCGGACGGGGGCCGACCCGGCTCCTGCGCTTAGCCGACGCAACGGTGCTCGCAGTGGGTGCAACGGCTGGTCCCGCCCGAAACGCCGTACCAGCCGTTGCGCCCTCTCTACCTAGCAGTACTATGCATCGTACTTCTAGGGTACCGAACGGGGTGAGGCCTGGTGAAGGTCGGCAAGGATCTGGTGGCCGCCTCGGCGACGCCGATGGTGCTCGGCATCCTGGCCGAGGAGGAGAGCTATGGCTACGCGATCCTCAAGCGGATCAACGAGTTGTCGGGTGGCGAGCTGGACTGGACGGAGGGCCTGCTCTACCCGTTGCTGCACCGACTGGAGCGTCTCGGATGTGTGGAGTCCAGCTGGCAGTCGGTGACGGGCGAGCGGCGGCGCAAGTACTACCGCCTCACCGAGGCTGGTCTGGCCGAGCTGGCCGAGCAGCGCCGTCAGTGGGCCACGGTCATGGACGCGCTCAAGGGAATCTGGCTGGGTCTTGGTGACCGCGGGACGCTGACGGCGATCCCGCTGGAGGGCCGGGCATGACGGCGCGGGAGGGGCAGGAGGAGCTGGAGGCGCAGTTCGCGCAGTGGCGCCAGTACGTGGGGCGTCGCCGGGAGATGCGGCCGCCCGACGCCGACGAGCTCGAAGACCATCTCCGTGGTTCCGTGGACGAGCTCGTCGAGGCCGGCCTGAACGCGGATGAGGCGTTCCTGGTCGCGGTCAAACGGATGGGTAGCCTCGACGACCTGTCCCGTGAGTTTGCCCGGGAGCACTCGGAACGGCTGTGGAAGCAGTTGGTCCTGACCGCAAGCCCGGCCGCGGACGCGCGGTCGCGGCGGGACCTGCGGGTGATGGCCTTCTGCGCGGCGGGTGCCGCGCTGTCCATCAAGGCGCCGGAGCTGTTCGGGGTGAGGCTGGACAACGACGCGTCGGCCTCGTTCTACGGGCCGAACGTCAGCCTGCTCGTGCTGCCCTGGCTCGCGGGTTTCCTCGCCTGGCGCCGGCAGGCCCGACGCTCACTGATCGGGATACTGGTGGCGCTGTTCGCGCTCGGCGCCGTCGCGGCCAACGCCTACCCCCTGGCGGACAGGTCGCAGTCGCTGGTCATCACCAGCATCCACCTGCCCATCGCCCTGTGGCTCGTGGTGGGCCTGGCCTACCTGGCCGACGACTGGCGGTCGTCCCGTCGACGCATGGACTTCATCCGCTTCACCGGTGAATGGTTCATCTACTTCGTCCTCATGGCTCTCGGCGGCGGTGTACTCACCGCATTCACGACCGGCGCCTTCAAGGCCATCGGGATCGTTCCGCAGGATTTCATCGCGCAATGGCTCCTTCCATGCGGCGCGGCGGCCGGGGTTGTCGTGGCCGGATGGCTCGTCGAGGCCAAGCAAAGCGTCGTCGAGAACATCGCTCCGGTGCTCACCCGGCTGTTCACTCCGCTGTTCACAGCGGTCCTGCTCGCCTTCCTCGTCGCCATCGGCTGGACCAGCAACGGCATCGACGTCGAGCGCCAAGCGCTGATCCTGTTCGACCTGCTCCTGGTCATCGTGCTGGGGTTGCTCCTCTACTCGATCTCAGCCCGCGACCCGCTGGCCCCACCCGATCTGTTCGACAAGCTGCAGCTCGCTCTCGTGGTAAGCGCGTTGGCCATCGACGTGCTGGTACTCCTGGCCATCACCGGGCGCATCACCGAATACGGCACCACACCCAACAAGGCCGCGGCCCTCGGCGAGAACGTCATCCTGCTCGCCAACCTCGCCTGGTCAGCGTGGCTGCTGCTGGGGCTCGTCCGTCGACGCACCCCGTTCGCGACGCTCGAACGCTGGCAGACCGGCTACCTGCCCGTCTACGCCGCCTGGGCCTGGATCGCGGCCCTCGTCCTCCCTCCGCTGTTCAACTACGCCTGACCCACCTGACAGGAGGCGCCGGCGAATTCGCCGGACACTATGTGCCGCCGGTGAGACTGGCTCCCCTACGGCGGACAGATGCCGTTCGGGAGGTCTTTACTGATCTTGGGCGCGGCGAGGTGCGTCACCATCCGCCTTTGAGAGCGCCAAGGAGCGCTGGTCCCCGGTCGGCCGCGGTGGTCGCATTCGCCGCCGCGTGGACGATCAGGCCCAGTGTTAGCAACGCGGACAGGACACCGAATGACCCCACCACGCGTCTAGTTCGCCTATCGGACGAGGCCGTTCGCGCGAACCTCTTCCACAGCAGCACGCTGGTGCCGAGGAGGGAAGCCGCCGCGATCGTGGCAATCACGGCCATCACCGCGTGGTATCGAGAAAAGTCGGCGATCATCACGTCGATGGCCGGCGGCGTCCGTGCACCCGCGCGAGAGGAGTCAGCCAGCCGTTGCCTGGCCTGGCCTGGTCGAGCGTGGTCGCAAACTCCTGGTCGGTTGCGCCTTCCGTCAGCATCGGCATCAGGGAGGAGAACGGCGCTTTCGCACCCTGGATGTTGGCCATCACCGCCGTCAGAGAGAGCAGCGCGAGCATCGCCGCAAGAGCGCCGGCCGACGACCCCGCCGGAGCCGTCCGCGAGCAGGTCCGCCGCGTAGGACGTCTCGACGTACTGGCTGAGCACCAGCACGGGTGAGCGGGGCAGGCGCGAACGGACGCTGATCGCCGCCCGTAGGCCCTCGTCCGTGTGCGTCGGTGGCATCCGGACGTCGACGACCGAGACGTCCGGGCGGTGTCGCAGCACCGCCTCGACGAGGGCCGGGGCGTCACCGACCGCGGCCACCACCTGGTGCCCCTCCTCGGCGAGCAGGCGGATGAGGCCCTCACGCAGCAGCACCGCGTCGTCGGCCACGACGATCCGCAGCCCACCGCCGGCCGCCCGTCCCGACCATGGCTCGGGGGTCGTGTCGTCGGTGGTCAGCGGCACGGCAGCTCCGCGGTGATCATCGTCGGCCCGCCGCAAGGACTGGTGACCCGCAGCCCGCCGCGGAGTGCGTGCACCCGGTCGTCCAGCCCTCGCAGTCCGTGCCCTTTGTCGAACGCCGCGCCGCCCACCCCGTCGTCCGCTACCCAGACCGCAGAGCTGCCGCATCGTGACGCAGTCCGATCACGCACCGGCCGGCACGACTGTGCTTGGCCACGTTCGTGAGGGCCTCGGAAACGACGAAATACGCGGCCGTCTCGACGGCGGCCTCCGGCCGGTGGCTCAGGGGCCCGCCATCGAGCTGGGCGGGCACGGTCGAGCGTGCGGCCAGCTCGGCGAGCGCCTCGCGCAGGCCGCGGTCGACGAGAATCGGCGGGGCGATGCCATGTGACAGGGCCCGTAGCTCGTCCAACGCCTCCTCGGCCTGGACGAGGGCGTCGGCGAGCGCCTCCCGGACGGTCTCGGGCCTGCGGTCGAAATGGCGCTGCGCGCGGCCCAGCTCCATCGCCAGCCGGACCAGCCGCTGCTGAGGCCCGTCGTGGATGTCGCGTTCGAGCCGACGCAGCGCCGCCGCCTCCGCCGTCACCGCGGCGACGGTCTGCGCGCGAGCGGTGTCCCGCTCCTGCTCCAGCCCGCTGATCCTGCGGTGCAACGGGGACGCATCCGATAGCAGAGCCCGCCCCAGCCCGGCCTGCGCGGCGACGCACACCCGAGTCACCAGCGGCAGCAGCCCCACCACGGTCCCGAAGGTCATCCGCTCGGCCGGCGAGGTCAGGCCCAGACTCACATCGATGTGGGACTGGGCGCTACCCGCGCTCAAGGTCATGGGCTGCATCGTCCCGGCCCACGCACCCCGGTTTCGCACAGCCGTCGTCGCGGCAGCGACCCCCAAGAACCACCACAGCGCCGTCACCACCGCGGTGACCACGGCGACAGGCAGCACCACCACCACATGGGCCAGGCCGAGTCACATCCCCGGGTCGGACGCGGCGGCCCCGCTCGGCCTCGACCGCCGGCCCAGACCCTCCGCGCCGGCAGCCACCGAGCGAACCCTGGCGGTCCGCCACCACTCCACATCGGCCAACCACCGCACCGGCGCCGCGACACCAGCCACAACCGGCGCCCTGCCCGCAACCAGCCGACCCACCGTTCCCACGCACAGCCCGCCGAGCACCAGCAACAGGCCAGCCACCGCGCTCACCGGGGCAGTCAGCAGATACAGCGACTCCACAACCGCGCGACGCCCTACCCGGCCGAGAAAGCTGACGCCCGGCAAAGACCGACCCCAGACCGCAGAACGCGACGACCCGGCCATAGCCCCACCCTAGCGTCGGCCTCTCGTCACGCCCCGTTGGTGCCGCTACCGACCCGACCCCGCCGCGCGGCAATCGGCCTGGACCGGACGATGCTGCGGCCGGCGGCTTCAACTCCAGATCAGCAAGGCGCCTGGCCGCCAGTTCGGCCGGCGACGTCGCGAAAGGCTGGTATGCCCACATGCACGGCGCGGCTCGGCGGGCCGATGCGGATGCGCAGGATGATCGTGCTGAGTACGTCCGGTGAACTCCTTGACCCGGCCCGACACCGTCTTACAGCCCGGGCAGGACCTCTCTCCATTTCTAAGGTATAGCCGACCGGAGGGCTTGCGGCAAGACCCTGCTCCGGCGGCAGAATCACCGACCGAGGCCAGAACTCACGGAAATGAGAGTCAAGAAATGCGCGTGTTGTTGTCGACGTACGGGTCGCGCGGGGACGTTGAACCGATGGTGGGACTCGCGGTGCAAATGCGGGCACTCGGCGCGGAGGTGCGGGTGTGCGCGCCGCCGGATGAGGAGTTCGCGAAGCTGCTGGCGGGCGTCAGTGTGCCGCTGGTGCCGTTCCGCCGGCCGTGGCGCTCCTGGGAGCGGCCGGCGACGCCGGAGGAGCGGACCCAGCGCGTGGCCGAGTTCATCGCCGCGCAGTACGACACGGTCGCCGCGGCAGCCGAGGGATGCGACGTGCTCCTGGCGACCGCCATGTCGCACTTCGTCGCCCAGTCGGTGGCCGAGAAGGTGGACATCCCCCACCGATACGTGATCTTCGCTCCGAACGTGCTAACCGATCTGGACGTCCAGAACTGGAACGGCCTGTTCGGACCGCCGATCAACAGCCACCGGGCGTCGATCGACCTGCCACCGGTAGACGACGTTCGCGCGTTCATGTTCACCGACCACCCATGGCTCGCGGCGGACCCGACCCTGAGCCCGTGGCCGAAGTCGGCGGACCTCGACGTCATGTCCACCGGCGCGTGGATCTTGCTAGACGTCCGCCCGCTCCCCGCCGGGCTGGTGGCGTTTCTGGACGCCGGTACACCACCGGTGTACGTGGGATTCGGCAGCATGCGGGGCGTCCCGGAGGACATCGCCCAGGTGTCCATCGCGGCGATCCGCGCGCAGGGCCGCCGCGTCCTCCTGGCCCGCGGCTGGGCCGACTTGGCCCCGGTCGACAGTGGGGACGACTGCTTCGCCGTCGGCGAGGTCAACCAGCAGGCGCTGTTCGGCCGGGTTGCCGCCGTCGTGCACCACGGCGGCGCGGGCACGACGACGACGGCCGCCCGGGCCGGTGTTCCTCAGGTGGTAGTGCCCCAGGCCGGGGGGGACCAGCCGTACTGGGCCGGCCGGGTGGCCGAGTTGGGGATCGGCGCGGCACACGACGGCCCGGCCCCGACCACCGAGTCCCTGGCGGTCGCGCTCAGGACGGCATTGAGCGGCGAGACCCGTGCCCGAGCGACCCGCATTGCCGGCACGATCAGCGCCGACGGGGCGACGGTGGCCGCGAGGTCGTTGATCGAGGCGGTCACCCTGGACACGTCGCACGTCTCCGCGTGAACCACACGGGATCATCGGTCTGCGGAGTTGCTGTGGCGCAGGGGGATCCAGCTAGGGCTGAGGCGGCTCAGGTCACCCGCGGCAGTTCGGCGTGTCAGCATGCGCCGAGTCGGCGTGCCTATTACACGCCCGGTCGGGATCAGTCCGTGAGCACGTCCGGGAAGCCGAACATCACGGTCAGCGCTGGATCGTGGAACTTGATCACGCGGGAGATGCCTGTGGCGGTTGGGGCCAGCACGACAATGCCGTTTGCCCGGAACGCGCCGTGCGCGTCCCGGTAGTACACGGCGGCGGCGGGCTGGCCGTTAGCTGTAGTAGCGATCATCTGCCAGTCGCCTGGTGCGCCCAGCACGTACGCGTCGAGCATGTGGATGCACTTCTCCCGGCCGGCCTGCCATTCGCGGAACGGCGTCGCCTCCAGCGTGGCGTCTATGCGCAGCACGTGTTCCAGCAGGCGGGCATCGGAGCGCTCGAAGGCTGCGATGTAGCCGTCGAGCAGCGCACGTGCCCGCTGGTCGGTCGGTTCGAGCAATCCCTCGGGCTCTGGTTCCAGTTCGTCCAGCCGGGCGCGGGCGCGCTGCAGACCGCTCTTCACCGCGGCCGTGGTGGTGCCGAGGATCTCCGCGGTTTCGGCCGCGGAGAACGCCAGCACCTCGCGCAGGATGAGGATCGCGCGCTGGCGGGCGGGCAGGTGCTGCAGGCTCGCGATGAGCGCCAGCCGTAGCGACTCGCGCGCGACCACCGCTGCGGCCGGATCGTCGGCGGCCGGGGCGATCCATCGGTCCGGCAACGGTTCCAGCCACGAGACCTCGCCCGGCGCAACGTGACTCGCCGGGCCATCGGGTCCGTCGTAAGGACCTGCCAGGCCCGAGGGCAGCACCCGGATCCGGCGCGGCTCCAACGCAGTCAGGCAGACGTTGGTGGCGATCTTGTAGAGCCAGGACCGAATCGACGCACGGCCCTCGAAGCCAGCGTAGGAACGCCATGCCCGAAGATACGTTTCCTGCACCAGGTCCTCGACGTCATGTGCCGAGCCGACCATGCGGTAACAGTGCGCCAACAGTTCCCGGCGGAACCGCTCGGTCTCGGCAACGAACCGGTCCTGGTCCGCCGCCTCCCGCACGTGCGCCGTCATGCCGCGAATCTGGGCAGCGGCCAGTCGGCCAGATGTGCGACGGCAGCCCAGTCGTCCATCGACAGGCGGTTGTCTCGCGGCCTCCGCTCATAGTCCGCCGCCGCGGATTGCCTGCTTGCCATGCGCTGCTCCTTGTCCAGTCCCGTCGGTCCGGATCCTCGCTCATACGACCGGGACGTCGTTGCGAAAGAAATCGAAACCCAGGCCATAGGGCGCCCTCTCGCGGCGGCGGCGATCAGACCTCGTTGAGCTGCAGGATCATGCCGCGCATGGTCGAGTAGCGGGCCAGGTTCGCGGCATCCTCGGCGGTGCGCCGGCCGATCTCGGACCCGAGCGCGGCTTCCAGGGCAGCCATGTCGTCCCAGTCCAGCATCACGACCATGTAGCACGGCTCGCCGATCACGGGTGGCGGCTCATGACTGCGCGTGTAACGGCGCAGGCCTGGAAGCTGTTTCGCCAATGGGATGTGGACATCGTTGTAGTGACGTTCGAACGCGTCGACGTCGGAGGGGGTGTCGTAGATCATGGCGAATCGCGCCATCTGCTTGGCGGTCGGGTCCACGGTTGCGGTCATCTGTTTTCACCTACTGTCACGGCTGTGCGGGAGTGCTCAGGGCCGCAGGGCCAGTTTGCCGACGGTCGCCCTGGCTTCCAGTTCCGCGAGGGCCTTCGGGCCGTCGGCCAAGTCGTAGGCGGTGGGGCGAGCGGGCGTGAGGACGCCGGCGGCGATGAGGACGGACAGCTCACCCATGAGCTCGCCGAAGATCTGGGGTGCGGCCTGGATCAGCACGCCGATGTTGAGGCCGATGATGTGGACCTGGTGCTTGTACACCAGCTCCCAGTTGGTGATCGCGGCTTCGCCGCCTGCCACGCCGTAGACGATGACCCGCCCGGCGACCGGCCTGGCCGCGGCCAGGCTGGCGTGGAAGGTGGCACCACCCGCCGACTCCAGCACCAAATCGGCACCGGCACCACCGGTCAGCCGCAACACCTCGGCGGCGAGGTCGCCATCGAGGGAGTCCAGGACGTGGTCGGCGCCGAGCGCCAGCGCCGTCTCGTGCTTGCTTGGCGAGGCGGTGGCGATGACCGTCGCGCCGTAGTGCTTGGCCATCGTCACCGCGGCCTGGCCGGTCGCGCCCGCCGCGGCGTGGACCAGCACGGTCTCCCCGGCGGCGATCTGACCCAGGGGCTTGAGCGCGGCGAGTGCGGTGGGCCAGTTCACGACCAGGCCCAACGCCTGCTCGGCTGTCCAGCCAGCCGGCACCGGCATCGCCGCGGCCGCGGACAGGATCATGTACTCGGCGAAAGCCCCGTATCCGACACCGATGACGCGAGTCCCCGGTCGCGGGCCGGTCACCGCCTCGCCCACCGCCACGACCTCGCCGGCGGCCTCGAAACCCGCCAGATACGGTGGCTGCGGGCCGCCCAGGAACGTGCCGTAGGCCTTCGAGATGTCGGCGAAGTTGACACCGGCGGCGGCGACCCGGATCAGGACCTCGCTCTGGCCAGGGCTCGGTACCGGCACGTCGGTAATCAGACGCATGTCCTGCGGACCCTTCAGCGAGGTCTGCTGCAGGGCGCGCATCGTGGCGGGGATGCTCACGGCGATCAGCTCTCGTTTCTCGGCTTGCCTCATCGCGGCCGGCCTCTCGGCGGACCGCACCGTCGACCATGTAGACCTCGGCCACCGCGGAAAGGAATCGGCAGCCGCTGAAGCGTGCTGCGCAGCTGGGCGACCAGCCTGCGCGCGGTCGGAGTCCCGACATGGAGGCGCTTGCGCAGCGTCTCCGCGGAGATCGGGCGCTGATGCTGCTGCCAATGCAGCACATCCTCGGCCCGAGCCCGATGCAGCAGGTCCGTCGCGTGCCCTGCTCTCAGCCCGATGCGACCCCTTCTGCACCGATCGCGCCACGGCGGCGGGCAAGCGATCCGCCTGCGTGTGCTGTTCCGGTACCACAGGGCCATGCGCGACATCGCCTGCCAGCGAGTCTGACGGCGCGACGCTAGACCGGGCCAGCGGCGCTCGGAGTAGCCGCGTCCGGAGATGGCACTGTCTGATACGACGTCGGAGCCCGCCGCGTCGGAGGCTGCGAGGTCGACGCTGGTCGGCCGGCGCGGGGCTCGCCTACATCCTCCGTGAGACGTGGTCTTTTCGCGGTGTCGCCGGGGCTCGTGGTGCCGGGCGGAGAACTGCCAGGCGACGGCGGCGACCGAGAAGGTCCGGACGACGGAGTCGAAGCGACTGCGACTTCGACCGCGGGTAGGTGAGGGCTGCGACGAGCGGCCGGACGCGACGGATTCGCGCGTCACGGCGCGCCGGTGGGAGGTCTGGTTAGGAACCGGAGGTGATCTGCCAAGGATCGGGGCCTGGGTCGAGGCCGGCAGCGGTGAGGTGGAGCCGGGCGAGGAAGTGGGGCCAGCCGGTGGCGTGGGCGGGCCGCTGGCTGTCGGGAAGGTTTCGGTGTTCGAGGCGGAGCCGGGTGCCGGTAGCGGTGGCGGTGAGGGTGAACTCGACCTCGGTCGTACCGGGTGGCAGATCGGGGCTGCCGGCTACTCCCCAGGTCACGACGACGCGGTGAGGCGGGTCAACGATGCGGTAGTGACCGCGGACGGGCACGCCGTTGATGTCGAGGTGGAAGGTCCCGCCGGGGGTGGGATCGAGGGTGGCGTGTTGGCCCATCCACCGGATCATGTGGGCGGGGTCGGTGAGGTGGCGGAAGACGTCCTCGACGGGCGCGTCGATCTCGATCTCAGTGGTGTAGGGGTCAGCCATCGTGGTGCCTTCGGGACTCGGACAGTTCTGTGGGCGGCGTGGGTGGCTGCTGCCGGCGAGGGCTTTCGAGGGCGGCCTTGAGCTGGCCGAGGTGGCGGGTCCAGAAGTCGTCGAGGAAGTCCTGGACGGCCGAGAAGCCGTCGGGGCGGACGAGGAAGAGGTGACGCGTGCCCTCACGGCGCTCGTCGACCAGGCCGGCTTCCCGTAGCACCTTCAGATGCCGGGAGACGGCCTGGGAGGTGATGTCGAGATGGTCGGCGATCTCCCCGACGGATCGCGGGGTGGCCGACACCAGCCGCAGGATGTCGCGGCGGTGGGGTTCGGCGAGCGCCTTGAGGGCCGCGTCGGGGTTCACGGCTGGCGGCCGAGGAATCCCACAAGCCGGTCGGTGACCGAGGCGGTGGCTTCCACCGGGATCGCGGGGCCGATGCGGGTGCCGCGGAAGTCGTCGGTGATGGCCTGGCTGGCGAAGGCGAGAACGTGGCCGGCAAGGTCGTCGTCGAGGCTGGTTGGCTGGCCAGTGGCGGAAGCGAGGTCCCAGCCGTGGACGAGTATGTCGAGGGTGGTGAACCCGGCCAGCGCCGGGCCGGGCATGTCCCCGAGCGGCGTCGTGTGGATGCGGGTGAGCGTGTCGCCGACCCGGGCCGCGGCCAGCAGGGCGGCGGACGCGGTCTCGTAGGCCACAGCCGGGTCGTCGCCGACGAGGTCGGTGGCCGGCAGGCCACCGGGCGGCATCGGATGCCGAGGAGCGCCGTCCGTGAACAGGGCCTCGCCGAGCCAGAGCGTGCCGACGAGATGGTTGAGCAACGCGCGGATGTCCCACTCGGTGCACGGTGTCGCGGCACTGAGCTGATCGGGGCGCACGGTCTTCACGATGCCAGACGTTGAGGCGACGGCGCGGTCGAGGGCATCAAAGATCTCCACAGGGGACCTCCAGCAGTCTCTACAACAAGGTTGTTGCGCAACCAGACTGTAGTGCAACCGATATGTTGTGGATAGGCCGCTGGGTGCTGTCGGGCTATCGCGATCTCAGCGGACTGCCCATGACGGCCGACTACTTTCGGTAACAACCACGGGTGAGATTCGACTCCGGCTCGGCCGTTCAGCCCCTGCTCGATCTGCTTGACCGCGTATGGTCAGCGCGCCTGGCGCTTCACCGTCAGGTGCGGGCCTGTCGCGGGACCGCGCACGCCACCGCCCAGCGAGCACCTCGTCGCACGCCACGGCGATCTCCCTCCAGAGCGAACTCGCCCGTCCACCGCCCAGGAACAGCGGGCGCGGCCGTCTGGAGGCACACCTGGCTACCGAGCCCCGGCGGTGGCTGAAGACATCGACCTCGACGCTTCTCGGGACCGCGGAGACAAGAATCTTGCGCGGGGATGTCCAGATCCGGCTGGCCTGCTCCGACCGGGAGCCAGCGCCCACGACCGGGCGCCTGACGGACGGAGAGACCGATGAAGTACATGATCATGATGTTCGGTGGTCTGGGCACCTCGCTGGCCGACCGGAGCCCGGAGTGGATCACCGAGATGCAGGCCACGATGATGCGGATGGACCGTGAGCTGCGTGAGTCCGGTGAGGTGGTCGAAAGCCGGCACCTGACCGACCCGACCCAGGCCACGACTGTGCGGTTCACCGACGGCGCCCCCACGCCGACCGACGGCCCGTTCGCCGAGATCAAGGAATCCCTCGCCGGGTACTGGGTCATCGAAGGCAGCTACGAGCGGGCGGTCGAGATCGCCTCGGAGGTCGTCGCGGTCACCGAGTACCCGATGGAGATCCGGCGGATCATGGACGAGCCGCCCCAGCAGATGTGAGGCGAGCGATCGTGGGCGAGCCGTTCGGGGACCTGCTGCGCGACCTGGCGCCGCGGGTCCTCGGCGCGCTCGTGCGCCGCCACGGTCAGTTCGACGCCTGCGAGGACGCGGTCCAGGAAGCGATGCTCGCCGCGACCGTGCAATGGCCCACCGAGGGCATCCCGGACCGGCCTCAAGCGTGGCTGACCACCGTCGCCACCCGAATGCTGGTCGACCACTGGCGCAGCGACAGCGCCCGACGCCGCCGCGAGGCAACGGCCGCGCTCGACCCCACCCACCCGCCGCTTGCCGCTGGACCCGACGACACGCTCGTCCTGCTGTTCCTGTGCTGCCACCCGGCGCTGTCGCAGCCGTCACAGCTCGCCCTCACCCTCCGCGCGGTCGGTGGCCTCAGCACCGCGCAGATCGCCTCGGCGTTCCTCATGCCGGAGGCCACCATGGCACGGCGGATCAGCCGGGCCAAACAGCGCATCCGCGACACCGGCGCCCGGTTCGACCTGCCCACATCCGCCGACCGCGCCAGCCGGCTCGCCGTGGTCCTGCACGTGCTGTACCTGATCTTCAACGAGGGCTACACCACCACCTCGGGACCGGAACTGACCCGGGTCGACCTGACCGCCGAAGCGATCCGGCTCACCCGCCTGCTGCACGGGCTGCTACCCCACGAGGGTGAGGTCGCCGGGCTGCTGGCATTGATGCTGCTCACCGATGCCCGCCGCGCCGCGCGAACCGACCGCGACGGCTTCCTCATGCCCCTGGCCGACCAGCACAGGGACCTGTGGGACCGAGCGGCGATCACCGAAGGGCAGACGTTGCTCACCCGCACCCTGGGCACCGGACCGATCGGCCAGTACCAGATCCAGGCCGCCATCGCCGCTCTCCACGACGAGGCCCCGACCGCCGCCGACACCGACTGGCCGCAGATCCTCGCCCTCTACGACGTGCTCGCCCAGGTCGCACCCGGACCTGTCGTCACTCTGAGTCGCGCCGTCGCCCTCGCCATGGTCCACGGCCCGACCGCCGGCCTCACCGCCCTCGGCGCCCTCGACACCGACGACCGGCTCACCCACAGCCACCGCCTCGAAGCCGTCCGCGCCCACCTCCTCGAACAGGCAGGCGACCCCGACGCCGCCCGAGAGTCCTACCAACGAGCCGCCCAGATGACCGCCAGCCTGCCCGAACAGCACTACCTCACCCGCCGCACCGCCCAACTCCGCCCACCCCCATAGCCAGGCCACATGGCTCTGCATGCGGGAGCAGGAGCCAGGTCCTCATCGAGGCTCCTCCCAGCGCAGGCGACCGTGGCGCAGGACCGGTACGCACGCCCGTCTGCCCGTGGCGGCTTTGTCGGGACCGGTCCTCGCTCGGCTCGCCCGAGCGCACGGCGATGGGAACCCGGGTCGCGCCGAGGACATCATGGACCCGGGGAGGGAGACCACCGATGAGGTTGACGATTCTGCACGTCCCGGGCTGCCCGCACGTCACGACGCTTCAGGAGCGGCTCGGTCGCCTGGTCGGCGCCGGCGATGTCGTCACCGTCCGTGTGGTCGATAGCGAGGATCTGGCGGCGGAGGTGGGTATGAGTGGATCGCCCACCTTGCTCGTCGACGGTGTCGACCCCTTTGCTGGGCCGGGTCGTTCGGCGAGCCTGTCGTGTCGGCTCTACCGCGACGAGACCGGCCGGCTGGTCGGGATCCCGTCGCCGGCCCAGCTCCGCGCGGCGCTTGACCTGCCGGCCGGCCCTCAGAGGCCCCCGGCGGTCGGCGATCAAGACCCGGCGTAGGGCGCGCTGACGGCATCTGGACCGACGGTGATCTCCACGGCTTGGTGGCCATCCCGTCACCCGTGGCCACGGGTGACGGGAATGCTAGGGCAGACGGCGGCCCAGCCAGCGCAGCGGCCGGCCGATGACGGGGTTCTGATGCCATCGGCGCCGGATGACCAGCCGCCGGCCGGCCCGTAGCCCGTCGCGTAGGCGGGCGGCGGGTGAGGGGCGTCGTGCGTCCTCACGGCCGCGGGCTTGCTGATGCAGGAAGTGCGCGCAGGCCAGGCAGACCCCGACCTCGGGATGGCGCCCGAGCCGGACCAGGTCAGGCTCTTGATAGGTGCCAGCGCAGCACCAGCACTCCAGCGGTTCGGCGGCGTCTGACGCCGTGGCCGCTACTGGCGTCGTCATGTGGGCCCGCCTTTCATCCGATCAGGTCGCCGCGAGGCTGCCGAGCAGATCCTCGCCGAGCTGGTCGAGGTCGATGCCCTGGCCGGTTAGCAGCAGCCGGACCGGATGGGCCGCGCCGACCGGCAGTCCCAGGCGCGCGGCGTCGCGACGCCCGCGTCGGCCCAGCCCGGAGCCGAGTGGGTCACGCGCGACGCGCAGCACACCATAGAGCAGGTGTTCGGGGCGGATCTCCGCCTCGCCACGCGCGCCCGCGGTGGTGCAGGCAACGAGCTGCGCCCGCTTGATCAGATAGAAGGGCCCGCACAGCGGGTTGTGGGAGGCCCGCCCGCGCCACCATGGCCGTCGGCGTACCCGCCGGGCGGCGTCGTGGACCGCGAGTGTCCCGAACGTCGATTCCAGCTGGCGGCGCATCTGGGTCACGTCCACGCCGAACTCCCGCAACAGCGCGGCGTCGTCCCGGGCCAGCGGCCCGGAGTCCGCCACGATCCGCGCGATCTGGGTCCGCGCGGTTGCCAGGTCCAGTCCGCGTTCGTGCAGCATCGTCGCGGCTGGGTTCGCCGCGTGCGCGAGCACCCCGAGCAACAGATGCTCATCACCGAGATACGGATGGCCCAGGCGGTCACGTTCGGCCTCCGCCAACCGCCTGATCTCCAGACTGGCACCCGAGGGCCGCCCCGCCATCTGCGCCATCAGTCCCGCCCCCGCAGCCGGCCGGCATGCTTGTAGTGCATCGCCTGCTTGGTCACGCCGAGGACCCGGGCGATGTCACGCCACGACCAGCCCTGGGCACGGGCGTTGTCGACCTGCAACTCCTCCAGCACCTCCACCAGGCCCCGCAACGCCGCCACCGCGGCCAGACCGGTCGCCGGATCAGGATCACCCGCCGCCTCCACCATCTGGCTACCTCGCGTCACCGCCTCGCTCATACCGTCAAAATAGATTGACGCCCCCCGAGGCGTCAAGCGTCTTTGACGACGCGTGGGCTGGGCCGGGTACACCCACCCACAGCCACCAACATCAGACCCGGCCCTGCCCCAGCCGATCTTCTCCACGCTTCCAGGGAAACCTCGCTGCCCCGCCGCAGACGTGCGGCGCCCACACAACATCACCCCTAAGGAGGATCAGAGACTCGGAAAGATCACCTTCTGGGCCGTTCAACCCTCCACGGTTACGAGGGATTGACAGTCACCGCTACGGCTCCCTCAACGGCTGACGAGCACAGAGGCCCGCCCTCGGCCGCCCGGCCGCCCGGCAGATGAACGGCCGGCCGGGAGGTGACTCAAGGCGGCAGCGTTGTCCACGAGCTGATCAAAGCGTGGAGTGCCCGGTCTGGCCTGACGGGGGAGGCCCGACGGCGGGCTAGCGCGCTCGGGCGTGCAGGAAACCGTCGATCTCGACCCGGTCGGCGAGGTTGTCGACGGTGCCGACGAGGCTCGCGAGAGCGCATTCGAGGACGATGTCGAGGATCAGGCTGTCGTCGAGGCCGACCGACGAGGCGCGGTCCAGAACCGTGTCGTCGACCTTGCCGCGCCCGAGCGCGATGGAGCGGGCGAGTGCGTAGACAGCGGCGGCGCGTGGCTGGTCTGGCTCGCGGCCGCCTCGCATCGCGTCCACATCGGAGGCGCCGGCGCCGAGCTGGTCGAGCATCGTCGAGTGGAAGGCGACGCCATAGGCGTTATCGACGGCGACGCCCACGGCGAGACCGGCGATCTCACGTTCCTGCCGCGGAAGCCGGGCCGTTCCGAGGGCGCGGCGCAGCCCGTCGAATCCGGCGAGCAGCGCCGGGGAGCTGGCCATCGCGGCGGCCATGTTGGGGACGACGCCGAGGTCGTCCGCGATGCCGCGCAGCAGGGCCGCGGCTTCGGCGGGAGCGGACTCGGCGGTGTGGACGGTGAGCTTCATCGTCGCCTCTCCTAAGTGCCGCCGACTGCCGGCGGCTGCCGTGCAGACTCCCGGCTCCGCTGGTGGCGGCGCGATTCCCTGGCAGGGAAGGGATTCGATGTCGGTGACCGGCTAGCGTCCGGGACATGGTGCTGGCGAGCTCCACGTCGCGGCCGGGTTCGGCGCTCGGTGATCAGCTCCGCCACTGGCGGAGTCTTCGCCGGTTCAGCCAGTTGGACCTGGCGGTCGCGGCGGGAAGCACTCCCCGCTACATGAGCTTCGTCGAGAGCGGCCGGGCCCAGCCCAGCCGCCAGATGATCGAGCGGTTGGCCCGCACGCTCGACATTCCGCTGCGCGACCGCAATCTTCTGCTGCTGGCTGGTGGCTACGCGCCGTCGTACGCCGACGAGCCGTTGGACAGTCCTGGGCTGCGCCAGGTGAGCGCGGCGTTGGCGGTGATGCTCGACCAGCATGATCCGCTGCCGGCCGTGGTGCTGAGCCGAGGCTGGGATGTGCTGCGGGCCAACCAGGGCGCCCAGCTGCTGTTCGGGCGGTTGTGCGCGCCCGAGCCGGTGCCTGAGCCGGCCAACGTGCTCCGGATGGTCATCGAACCTGGGCCGGTCCGACGGGCGATCCGGAACTGGAACAGCGTCGTCCCGCACCTGCTGGAACGCGCGCGTCGCGAAGCCGTGGGCGGAGTGCTGGACGACCGGACCGCCGAGCTGGTGCGCGGGCTGCGAGCAAGGTCCGACGTCGCCGCGCTGCTGGCCGCCCCGGAACCGGGGTTGGAGGCGGCTCCTGTCGTCGACGTGCGGTTCGAGGTGGACGGCACGCCGCTCAACCTGTTCTCCGTGGTGTCCACGATCGGCACGCCGATCGACGTCACCGCGCAGGAGCTCCGGCTGGAGTCGTTCTTCCCCAACGACGACGCGACCCGCGAGAACTGGTCGCGCCTGTGCGCCGCCAGCCAGATCTGAGCGGTCCACCTGCCGCCCGCTGACTGCCGGCTGAACACGGACTCATGACCCCGGAAGTGGACCCCTGACGAGACCCGGCTCTTAGGTGTTGCGACCGCCGTTGACGCCGAAGACCTGGCCGGTGATGTAGCCGGCCTCGTCCGAGGCCAGGAACGAACAGGCCGCGGCGATGTCCTCGGGCTTGCCCATCCGGCGCACGGGTGTGGCGGCGACGAGGTCCTCGGCGGTGTTCGAGCCCCACCGGCCGCGGGCCTCTTCGCCGCGCAGCATCGGTGTGTCGACGAACCCCGGCGGGATCGTGTTCACCGTGATGCCGCTTGGGCCGAGCTCGAGCGCGAGCGCCTTGGTGAAGGCGATGACGCCGCCCTTGGACGCGACGTAGTGGGTCATGAACGGCTGGCCGCCCTGGGCGCTGGACGAGGAGATGTTCACGATCCGGCCCCAGCCGGCCTCGGTCATGTCCGGGGCGACCGCCTGGCAGCAGAGGAACGTTCCGGTCAGGTTGACCGTCAGGATCGACGTCCACTGCGCGAGGGTGATGTCCATGAACCGCTTCGCGCCGGTCTTGCCGGCCGAGTTCACCAGGATCGTGACCGGTCCGAACCGGGCGCGGGCCGCGGCCACGGCGCGAGTGACGCTCTCGGCGTCCGCGACGTCGGCGGCGACCGCGAGCGCGGCGCCGCCCGCGGCCTGGATCTCGTCCGCGACCGCCTTCGCGTCGGCCTCGTTGAGGTCGAGCACAGCGACGGCGGCTCCGTCCTCGGCCAGGCGCAGGGCGCACGCCCGGCCGATTCCGGAGGCGCCGCCCGTCACGATCGCGACCTTGCCGACCAGGTTCCCGAGCATCTGCTTCCTCTTCCGTTCAGCGTGTCTCGTTCGGACGGAGCGTATCGGCTAACGCTTTGCCTGGTGGGCGGCCACGTATTCCGCCGCGGTCTTGTGCAGATGCCGGATGAGGATCTCCTGGTCGTTGATCGGGAACTGTGTGACGGTGCGGGACTCGAGCATCGTCTGAGTGGCCTCCAGGGTGTTGGAGTCCTGGAGGCCGAACTCCTTGAAGGTGACCGCGGCCAGTTCCTGGCGCATCCGCTCGGTGGCGTTCTTCGGCGGGACGAAGTAGAGCGTGCCCTCGAAGATGTGCTTGTTGTAGGCCGTCGGCCAGTAGTGGTACGTGAGGTACCAGCCCGGCGCCCACACGACCATCATGAAGTTCGGGAAGAAGACGTAGGAGTCCAGGCCCCACTGGCGGTGGCGGCCCGGGTTGAGCCCCGGCGGCAGCTCGCGGAGGGCGGCCAGGTCGGGGCGGTCCCAGGGGCCGAAGTTGCCGCTGCGCAGCTCGCGGTCGATCGGCTTGACCATGCTGAGGTCCTTCGGCGGCGACATCCCGCCCCAGGCGGACTGCATCGAGTGGATGCCGTCGATGTCGTAGTGCAGGCCCTCGTAGCCGTAGCTCTGGATCTTGCGTGACTCGGCGCTCACGTACTGTTTCCCGTGCAGGACGGGGGCGTGGTAGAACTCGGCGAACGCGTCGATGTAGAGCTTCCAGTTCGCCCCGACCTCGGCGCGGTACTTCCAGGTCTGCGTCATCTCGCCGAACGGGTAGCCCTCAAGGCCCTTCCCGAAACGGCCGAGGTACTCGCGCACGGACGTGGAGCCGCTGTCGTCGAGGTTGACGAAGATGAAGCCCTCCCACACCTCGCAGCGCACCGGGACGAGCCCCAGCGTCGCCTTGTCGAGGTCGAAGAACTCCGACTCCTGCTGCACGAACGTGCACGCGCCGTCGAGGCCGTAGCGCCAGGCGTGGTACTTGCAGATGAACTGCCGGGCCGTGCCGCTGACCTCCACGCCAGGGTTCTCCTGCCAGACCAGCTTGTTGCCCCGGTGGCGGCAGATGTTGTGGAACGCGCGGACCTCGCCGGCGGTGTCCCGGACGACGATCACCGAGGTGCGGGCGGCGTGGATCTCCTTGGTGAAGTAGTTCCCGGTCTTCGGGATCTGCTCGACGCGGCCGACGTTCAGCCAGGTGTGGCCGAAGATCGCCTTGCGCTCCAGCTCGTAGTACTCGGGCGAGATCGAGTCCTCGAACGAGACGGGGCCGGTGCCGAGGCTCGGGAAGTGCTCGGTCCAGCTGCCCTCGCTGGGCTTGGGGAAGTGCGCCATCGATCTGCCTCCGAGTCGACCGCGGCCAGGGAGGGCGGCCATAATCGTACGGTACCGTCCGGTTTTAGAACCATACGGCGCCGTACGATTTAGGTCAACCGGCCCGAGGCGGGTGCCAGGGCCGCTGGCCCAGTTCGAGCAGGCACCGCCGTACGCCGCCGCACGCGGCCGGGGCTTTCATGGGCTGGTTCGGCGTGCGTGCCGCGGCGGCGCACGCCGGTCACCTGAAACGGACGGAACCGTAGGGTTGTCGGGTGGCGTCCGAGGCGGGATCCGAGGTGGGTAAGGAGCGCTCCCGCTCGGGACGGCCGACGTCGACGCAGGCGGCCCAACTGACCGACCGGATCCGGCGGGCGGCGGTCGACATCTTCCTGGAGAACGGATACGACCGCACCACCATGGAGGCGGTGGCGCAGGCCGCGGGTGTCACCAAGGGCACCCTCTACGCCCGTTACCCCGACAAGCGCGCCCTGTTCGTCGCCGTGAGCTCGTGGGCGCTGACGCGGCTGGAACGCGACGAACAGGCGCTGGAACCGCTGCCGGACGACCTCGCCGCCAGCCTGGAGATGATCGCGCGTGCCATCCTGGCCCGGTCCGTCGACCCGGACCTGGTCCGGCTCAGCCGGATGGCGATCGCCGAGTCCGCCCGGTTCCCCGACTTCGCGGCCAGTTCCCGGGCCATCACCTGGACCCCGCGCATCCAGGTGATCATGGATCTGCTGCGCAGGCACGAGCGCGGCGGCGCCATCGTCGTCCGCGACGTCGAGATCGCCGCCGAGCAGTTCTTCGCCATGGTCGGCGCCATGCCAGCCTGGCTCGCCGCCTACGGCATCCACCGGACGCCCGAGGTCGAGGAGGCGCACCTCCAGCACGCCGTCGACCTCTTCCTCAACGGCCTGCGCGTCCGCGACACCCGACCCCCGGTCCTGGACCAACGGCCCTGATCTCCAAGCGATCGCGGACCTGGCCAACTCCTGATGCCGACCGGCCTGGTGCCCGCGAACGCTTCGAACGGGCGGCAACGAGGTGTGAAAATCCCTTTGAGGCGCGCCGATGACCTGCCATCGCGCGCGGAGTCTGATGATCCGATCCAGGGATTTCGGCGCGCTGTCGCCCGCACGCGGAGCGGCCGTCGGTGACTTGGCGCCCGTCCGCGCCGCGGCCGCTGGGACACCGACGTGATTCCTGGCGGGACCTGGGTATCCAACGTCCGTCAATCCGCTGGATCAGGCGGTAGCGAGGAGGTTCAACGTGGCACTCAGCTGGAAGTGGCTTGTGGTCGACTGCGCCGACCCGGCCCCGGTCGCTAGTTTCTGGGCCGACGTCTTCGGCGTCAGCGCCGAGTCCGACCAGGACGGCGAGTGGATCGTCGTCTCGCCGGACAGCTCGGTGAAGCTGCTGTTCGGCCTGGTGCCCGAGGCCAAGACCGTCAAGAACCGGCTGCATCTCGACCTGACCCCGTCGTCGCCCGACGAACAGCGGGCCGAGGTCGAGCGGCTGCTGGCCCTCGGGGCCACGCGAGCGGACGTCGGGCAGACGGGCGAAGAGTCGTGGGTGGTGCTCGCGGACCCGGCCGGCAACGAGTTCTGCATCCTGAGCGGCAAGGGCTGACGTCGACAGCGTCCTACCCGTCGCTCTCCGGAAACCTTGGCGATCTTCGACCGGCGCCGCGACGTACCCTGAAGGGCGCAGGAACACAGTTTCGCTGGTCAGGGCAGGGGGCGGTCGACCAGCGGGATCAGTCGGGAATCCACCAGCGCGGCCGTCCGGTGGCCGATGCCGGCGACGTAGCCCTCGTTCGAGGCGAACGCGAGGAAGTCGGCCACGCTGGCCTGGCGGATCAGCATGGCGAGGTCCCACCGTTCGTCGGTCGGACCGACGAACGGGTGACCACCGGTGCCGAAGAACTCGACCGAACCGCCGCTGGCCGCCAGGTACGGCAGGGTGTGCCGGACGTAGCGGTCGTAGGCGGCGGAGCCGGAGATCCGCTCCGGGGGCGCGAGGTCCGGGTGAGCCGAGTAGTCGGCCCAGTCGCGGAACCGGAGCAGGTTCAGCATCGTCAGCGGACCCTCGATGCCGCGGGCGAAGAACAGTCGGGCGTTCTCGTCCGACGGGTCCAGGTACACGGCTGGACGGTAACAGCGCCGCTCCGGAGCCTTCCACCGGATTTCCCATGGCACCTGATGAGCAGGCCTCACCCGGGGAGCCACTGCCAGCGGCCGCGGCCGTGGTCCGTCACAGCGGGATGGGAGTGCGGGGACGGGCGAAGAGCGGCCTCACCATCGCGGTCGCGTGCGTGAAAGGGCTCCTGGGTTGGCGCGCTGCATCGTGGTGACACACTGACCAGGTGATCTATGACGCGGCATCGCGGCCTAAGGCCGTGGCACGAGCCGCTCGGCGTCGTTCGTTGCTGAGAGACATCGGCCATGCGTGATTTCGCGTGCCCGAGGTGCGGGCAGCAGCTGACGTTCGAGAACTCGCGCTGCCTGGGCTGCCACAGCAGCATCGGCTTCGACCTCGACGCGCGCTCGTTCGCCATCCTGACCGCCGAGGGGGCCCGCGCCGAGGGCGGTGGAGCGTCCAGGTGCGCGAACGTTGGCGTTGCCGCCTGTAACTGGCTTGCTCCAGTTGAGCGCCCGTCCGGACTGTGTAGGTCGTGTGCGCTGACCCGCACACGGCCCGCCGATACCGATCGGGACGCGCTGCCGGACTTCGCCGAGGCCGAAGCGGCCAAACGGCGGCTGGTGTTCGAGCTGACCGAGCTGGGCCTCCCGCTTCGAGGGCGGGACGTCAACCCCGAGACCGGACTGTGTTTCGACCTGCTCTCCAGTAGCCATGAGCATGTCGTCACTGGCCATGCCAACGGGGTGATCACCCTGGACCTGGCCGAGGGCGACGATGTGCACCGCGAGCAGTTGCGTGTGTCGATGGCCGAGCCCTACCGCACCCTGCTCGGCCACTTCCGGCACGAGGTCGGTCACTACTACTTCACGGTCCTCACCGACAGCGGCGACGGCAAGGAACGGTTCACAACGCTGTTCGGCGACCCCGACGCCGACTATCAGGCCGCCCTGGACCGGCATTACCAAAAGGGCCCGCCAAACGGCTGGCAGGATACCTACGTCTCCGCCTACGCCACCATGCACCCAGCCGAGGACTGGGCCGAGACCTTCGCGCACTACCTCCATATCCGCGACACTCTCGATACCGCCGCCGCGTTCGGCTTCGCTCCCGCCGGTGCCACCCTGGCGGCTCCGCTCGTCGGCGACGTCGGGTTCAGACGCATCATCGAACTGTGGCTGCCGCTGGCCTGGTCACTCAATATGATCAACAGATCCATGGGTCACCCGGACCTCTATCCGTTCGTTCTCCCGCCCCCCGCGCTGGACAAGATGCGCCTCGTCCACCAGCTCGTCGCCGGGGAGAGTGACGCCGGGCGCGCCCCCGTGGGCCAAGCCGCGCGGTCTTGACCTCCGGGACCGCTGGTGGCCTGGAGGTCGCCATCGAACACGCGAGGTAGTCGGGGTCTACTCGATGATCCGAATCCACTACATAAGGTGACGTGCTGATTTCATCCTGGCGTCAATGTGGGTGTGTGGGTTTCGGGGGGCGCATGCCAAGGTGCTGATGGTGGTATGCGCAAATTTCTTTGTTTGAGCCGCGGGGCCGGTGGGGTAAAGCTCCCGATAACACGACGGATGATCGCCGAAGATGGTTTCCCACCTGGAGGATCCCGTGCTCGTGACCATCATCTCCTGGATTGTGCTCGGTCTCATCGCCGGCGCGGTCGCGCGTCTTCTCGTGCCCGGACCTGACCCGATGGGAGTTCCGACGACGATTCTCCTGGGTGTCGTCGGCTCGTTCATCGGCGGATTCCTGGGTTACGTTCTTTTCGACAAGGACCTCAGCGAGGGCGCCCTGCAGCCGTCCGGCGTCATCGGCTCCATCATCGGTGCGATCATTCTTCTACTGATCTACCGGCCCACCAGCCGTCGCCGCAGCCACACCAGCCGACGCCGCACCACCAGCCGTCGGCGCGTCCCACGCTGAACGCGTCTCACCCACACAACCGTGAAATGGGAGGGCGTTCAGCGCCCGTCGGGTGCCGCGGCTGGGAACGCCACCACAGTGGCGTCCCAGCCGCGGCGCGCTAGGTGATCCGGCGGTCGGCCGCCCAGCGGGTGAGCTGATGGCGGCTGGACAGCCGCAGCTTGCGCAGGACGTTGGACGCGTGCGTCTCGACGGTCTTGACCGAGATGAACAGCTCGGCCGCGATCTCCTTGTAGGCGTACCCGCGGGCCAACAGCCGCAGTACCTCACGCTCACGCGGCGTGAGCTGGTCGAAGTCCGCGTCGGTGGCGGCCGCCGCGACGGACGGCGCGGCCGGGGCGTCCCGGAAGGCGTCCAGGACGAAGCCCGCCAGCAGCGGGCTGAACACGACGTCCCCGCCCGCCACCCGCTCGACGGCGTCTGCAAGATCATCGGCGGAGATCGTCTTGGTGACATAGCCACGGGCGCCCGCGCGGATCAGCGCGATGACGTCCTCGGCCGCGTCCGAGACGGAGAGCGCCAGGAAGCGCGTGGCCGGCAGGCGTTCGCCCACCTGCCGCAGGACGGCGAGACCGCCTCCGTCCGGCATGTGCACGTCGAGCAGGACGACCTGCGGCCTGCTCGCCACGATGCCCGCGACGGCGTCGGCGGGCGTCGCCGCCTCGCCGACGACCTCGACCCGCCCGCCGAGCTCGGCGCGGACGCCCGCCCGGAACATGGCGTGGTCGTCGACCAGATAGACCGTCGTCATCGCCGCATCCTTATCGCTACTTCCGTTCCACCGCCAGGGCTGCTGCGGATCGAGACCGTCCCGCCGTTGCGCTCGACGCGGCCGATGATCGAGCCGCGCACGCCCTGCCGGTCCTCGGCGACCGCGTCCGGCTCGAAGCCGATCCCGCGATCCCTGACGAAGACGCTGACGGCGTCGGTCTCGACCTCGGCGTACAGCGAGACGTCCGTGGCCCCGGAATGCCTCGCGGCGTTGACCATCGCCTCGCGGGCCGCGGCGCAGGCCGCCGCCAGCGCGTCGTCCAGGACGAGATCACCGACCACGACGACGTCCACCCTGACCGCGTACGCGTCCTCGACCTCGGCGGCGGCCGTGCGCAGCTCGTCGCCAAGCTGGCCGCCCGCGGCGCGCGTCCCGTAGAGCAGGCCGCGCAGCTCGCGTTCCTGCCCGCGCGCGAGGCGGGTCACCTCACGTGGCGAATCCGCGTTGCGCTGGATGAGGGCGAGGGTCTGCAGGACGGAGTCGTGCAGGTGTGCCGCTATGTCGGCGCGCTCCTGGCCGCGGATCCGTTCGGCGCGCTCCGCGCCAAGCTGGGACGTCAGCCGGATCCACCAGGGCCCGCCGAGGAGGGCCAGGCCGACCGCGGTCACTCCCGTCGCCCACAGCCCGTCCCGGAGGGCGTTCACGTTCGCCCGGTGCAGGACGAGGACACCCCCGGCGAACACCAGGACAGCCCCGACGGCCAGGCGCAGCCGTCCCATCCGGTCGGCGGGCGGTGCGCCGACCGTGCTGCGCGAGACCCGCAGCCAGCGCTCGCGGTCCGGGCCGGCCGCCTGGCGCCAGATCGTCGCGCCGCCGATGCAGGCCAGCAGGGTCGGCACGAACAGCGTGGCGCCGGCGACCCTGGTGGCGAGCAGCGCGGTGGCCGCGAGCACGACCACGGCGAGCAGCGCGAACTCGACGGGACGCGGCAGCCGCGAGCGCCGGGCGCCCTCCGGGGTGGGCAACACGATCCAGTAGGTCGCGTAGAGCGCGATGCCAAGGCCGCCACTGACCGCCAGGGCGAGGAAGACCAGGGCGACCGCCCGGCGACGCAGGCCCGTGTGCAGCGCGATCCCCGCGATGACACCGCCGGCCCAGCCCACGTCCGGACGCCGGTAGAGAACGCGGGTGGTGGGCAGGCTCCGGGTCACAGAGCCATGATTCCGGCTCAGGCCGCCGCCTGGTATCAGGAGTTGCCCCCAGACGCGGGCTCAGGGTCGAAATCAGGGGTTCACCCGATGCGCTGGCGCCCCGCGGCCCGCAACGTATAGCCACTATGACCACAGATCCCGAAACCCCCGTGGCACCGCCCACGGCGTCCGCACCGCCCACGGCGTCCGCGGCGCCGCGGCGCCGGCTACGTCGCAGCGCCACCGATCGCGTCGGCGCCGGCATCGCCGGCGGGCTCGGCGAGTACGCCGGCGTCGACCCGGTGCTGTTCCGAGTCCTGTTCGCCGTGTCCGCGTTCTTCGGCGGCGCCGGCGTGCTCGCCTATGCGGTCGCGTGGGCGGGCATCCCGGCCGAGGGCACCGAACACGCACCCGTCGACGGCTGGGTCGACGGCCTGCGTCGACACCACATCCCGCCGTGGCTGGTGGCCGTGGCCGGCGGCCTCCTGCTGTGGGGTGTCGCCTTCAGCTGGTGGTCGCCGCACCCGGTGTGGCCCCTGCTCGTGCTGGTCGTCGTGCCGCTGCTGCTCATCGGGACCAGGGACGGCGGCTGGCGCCGTCCCGCTTCGATGGCGCCGTCCGGGTCCCTGGCCCCGGGGGAGAGACCCACCGGACCGCCGGCCTCGGGCGAGGCAACTGCCTCGGGCGAGGCGACGGCCGTGCGCCTCGACAAGGGCCCGGCTGCCGTGCCGCCTGCCTGGACCGGCGAGGCGCGGGCCTGGCTGAGCGAGGCTCGGCAGGCGGCGCGCGCACGGCGCCGGCGGTCCTGGCCGCTGCGGGTGGCGGCGCTCACGACACTGGTGGCGACGCTGACCGTCCTCGGCGTGACCGATGCCCTCGTGGGAATCTGGCTACCGGTCTACTTCTGGGTCATCGGCGGGATCGCCCTGGTCACGTTGCTGCTGGGCGCGGTGCTGCGCCGCACCCCATGGTCGTTGCTCCCGCTGCTGGTGGTCGCGGCACTCGGCACCGCCGCGTTCGGCGGGACGCGGGCGAGCCTGCATGACGGGGTCGGACAGCGGGTCTGGACGCCGGTCGCGGCCGCCGACCTGCGGGGCGACTACCGGCTTGCCTTCGGCCAGAGCGTGCTCGACCTGCGTCACGTCACGCCGGGGCCGGCCCAGGACATCCATGTCACCCTCGGCGCGGGACAGGTCCGGCTGCTCCTGCCGGAGGCGATGAACGCGACCGTCAAGGCCGACGTGCATCTGGGCGACGTCACGGTCGACGGCGCCGGCTCCTTCACCGAAGGTGACCGTGGCTGGGGCGACCGGCGGCGCGGGGCCGGGACCAGCCAGACGATCCTGCCGCCGGACGGCGCCACGGGCGCGGCGGTGACGATCGACGTCGACGTCGCCGACGGCAACATCACCATCGACCATCGCTGACCAGGCATGCCTGGTCAGCGGGCGCGGCGGCCGCACAGCACGGCCACACACCACACCGCCATCCCCGGTTGCCGGCGCGGACCATTGCGACGGCTGACTGCGACGGTCCCAGCTATGATTCGCACGGTTGGTGCGGTGTGTGACGGTTGCACGCCATTCACGTGACTGGCGGACGGGGATGGGGCCGGCGTGGCGGCGGAGGTCGATGAGGCTCGCTGGGACTTCTTCGTGTCCTACACCCGCGTCGACGAGGCGTGGGCGGAATGGATCGCTTGGACGTTGGAGGCGGCCGGTTACCGGGTCCTGATTCAGGCGTGGGATCTCGTGCCGGGAACCAACTGGTTGGTCGGCCTGATGGAGGCGGTGACGCAGTCGGTCCGGACAGTCGCCGTGCTGTCGGAGGCGTATACCCAGTCGGCATTTGGATCGGCGGAGTGGCAGGCGGCGTGGAAAGCGGACCCGACCGGGGCGAGGCGCACGTTGCTCGTCGCCCGGGTCGAGGAGTGCCGCCGACCAGGGGTACTCGGTCAGGTTGTGTCGTTCGACCTGTTCGGCATGGCACCGGACAAGGCGCGTGCCGACCTGCTCAAGTTCGCCGAGCTCGCCGTCAGCGGCGCGCGGGCGAAGCCAGTCAGCCCGCCACCGTTCCCGGAGAGCTCCCAGGCTGGCCCGGCCGGCCCAGCTGTGTCAGCCGGCATCACCCCGTCCTCGGACCCGAGAGAAGATTCGCCCGCCGCGGGTGGGAACCAGATCGGGGCCGTGTTCGCGCCGGGCGGTACGGCGGTCGGCGTCAACTACGGGCAGATCATCCAGCAGAGGGACGGTCCCCGGGCGGACGGGCAGCCAACGCTGCTGCGAACCAGGGCGGACGCCGCCGCGCCGCCCGGGTCGGAAGCCTGGACCGGCGGGTCGGAGCTGCCTGTCGGAGCGCGCCGCTACCTGCTCCACGCCCCAGTGGAGGCGGTTATGGCGCCGGACGGCGCGTGGATCCTGCGGGGAGCGGTGGCGGAGGAGATCGAGCCCTCGCCGCGCCGGGTCTGGATACGTCAGCTCCACGTCCGCCGGGACAGTCCCGCGGCCAGGGCCGTGCGGGCCGGGCTCACCGCCCAGGCCAGCCTTCTTGACGCGCTCGGCGGCGAGTCCGGTCTGCCTCGCCTGCTCGGGGAGCTGACGAGAGAGTCAGGCGGACGGCTGACGCTGGTGAGCACCGTCGCCCACGCACCGACCTGGCGAACGGTGCACCGCGGCGCGGCGGGGCAGGCGACCGCTCGGCTGGCCACCGACCGGATCGCCGCCGCCGCGATGCTCGGGCAGGCCGTCGAGCTGGCGGGGATCCTGGCGGTTCTGCACCGCCGCGGACAGGCACACGGCGCGCTGAGCGCGGATACGGTCCTCGTGACGGACAGGCGCCGGCGCGCGCTGCCACGGGATCTCGGCTATGCCGGTTTCGGTCTGCCCGCCACCGGCGCCGCGCTCGGGACTGAGCTCCGGTCGACCCGTGAGGCGCGGGCCCTGGACGTACGGCAGGTCGCCACGCTGGTGCGTGACACGCTGCTCGGCGCGCCACGGACGGGCATGTCGATCCCCGAGCCACCGGGCGCGTCACCCCTCCTGAGGTCGCCCACCGATGACCCTGTCCGAACGAGGCCGGGGGCGCTCCATGATCCAATCGCGTTCCTCCCTGCGCCGGCACCTCCATCCCGGCCGGTCGACGAGCGGGCCGAGGTGAATCCTGACGAGGTTCCGGACGGGGAGCTGGCCGCCCTTCTCGACCGCGCCATGCACCCTGATCCGGCCCGGCGGCCGACCGCTCTCGACCTGGCGAGCGGCCTGCGCGCCGCCCGGCGGCGGCTATCCGCCAGGGATGCGCCGTGACCGGGCCGGCACCGGGATCTGGCGCGGCAGCCGGGGCCAGCAGCACCCGCGCTCGGGTCACCCTGCCTGGCCCGCTGGCCGTTGTCCCGTCCGCCAGGGCGATCGATGAACTCGGGCAGGCGCCGCTGGCGTTCATCGCCGAACTCACGGAACTGTCGGCGTACGGCGCGCTGCCCGCCAGGCTTGAGTCTGGTGGCAAAGGGCGGCTCGTCGTCTACGGCCGCCGATACGTCGCGTTTCTCTACCCGACGAACTACGGCGATGCGTACAGACTTGGTTACGTCTCCCGGCGTTCCTTCTGGCAAGAGGACAAGCTCACGTTGGGCGCACTGTTGCTGCACTGCCCGGCAGGCTGGCACGCGTTCCACGACGTGCGGGACATACAGGGAAGGCCGGGGACGGCCGCGCCGCGGTGGTCGTCGTACTGGGACATTCTCGCCTACCACTGGTCGATGCTGGGACCGCGGGCCGACATGCCCGTCCGGTCGTCGCTGCCCGAGCGTCACCGGGAGTATCTCGAGGTGCTCGGTCAGCTGGTCGAGGCGGACCGGGACATCGAGATCGCGCGGCAGACCGCCGCGCCGCCGCTTCTCTACCAAGAGGTGCGGTCCACGCGGGAGGAACGCCACTCCGGTCGCGGGGTCTACGCGTTCACTCTGGTCCGACCGGGACGCGCCGGTGTCACCGTCAACGCGCCGGTGGAACTTGTCGACATCGGCGGCGACCGGCTGCGCGGCACGGTGGTCAGGATCGACAACAGCGAGCTGGTCGTCCGGTTCGAGAAGGCGGTGGACTTCCAGCGGATTCCCTCTCCTTCAGGCGAGCTGCGGCGATCGGTCAGCGACCGGGTTTCCCAGGCGCAGCTGGACGCCATCAAGACCCTGGCCGCTGGCGGGTCGGCCAATCCGAACTTGCTGTACACGTTGGTCGACGGCGTGTACGCCCCCTATCAGCCGGATCTCGGTGCGGCCCCCCGCCGAGACCTTGACGATCACCAGAAAGACGCGTTCGCCCGAGCTTTGGAAGTGCCGGACGTTCTGCTCGTGCTCGGGCCGCCCGGCACCGGCAAGACGCGGACCATCGCGGAGATTGTCACCGCTCTGGTCGCCCAGGGCCGCCGAGTCCTGGTGACGTCGCACACCAATCGCGCGGTCGACAACGTGCTGGAGAACCTGCCACCGGAGATCAACGTGGTGCGGGTCGGCGCGGAGCACTCGATGACCGCCACGGCCCGGGAACACAGCGTGGACAACCTGGCCGAGGCCGTGAGGGTGAGGATCCTCGCGGCCGCCGAGCCTCGCGGCAAGCTCGCCGGCTTTACGGCGGAGGGGGAGACCTTCGGACGGTGGCTCGCCTTCCTCGGCGACCGGCTGGCCGCCGCGGCCGCCGCGGAGGCGGGGCTGGCCGCCGCCGAGGAAGCGCTGGACCGGGCGGTCGAGACGGTGTCGCCGCCGCTCGCCGCCTCCCGCCGGGCCGCCGCCGACCAGCTCGCCCGCTCGGCATCCCGGCGCCACCAGCTCGGCGCGGACCTGGAGCACGCCGTCACCGAGCTGGCCCGACGGGAGGCCGGCGCGCCCGCCGGCCCGCCTGCCTGGTGGCGGCTTCTCGCCAGGTTCCGGCGCTGGTGCCTGGCGCGGCTGCGCCGACACGTCGAGGCGCTGCGGGCTGATATCTCCGCCGTCGAGCGGGCATCGACCGACGCGGCCGCGACCGTCGAGGCCCTCCACGCGCAGGCGACGGCGCTCCTCGCCGCCAGCCCCGCGTATGCGGCCCTCCCGCGCGAACGCGACCGTCTTGTCGCCGCGCGCCGCGAGTGTTACCAGGAATGCCAGCGGGCCGCCCAGATCCTCAGGAGCGCGGTACGGACGGCCGCGGAACCCGCGATCGGGATCTGGAAGGACGACCCGACCGACGGGGAACAGTGGGCACGGTTCCGGACCTGGGCAGCCGACGCGGTCGAGACCATGGCCGATCGGGCCAGGCTGCTCGACGAATGGCATGCCCAGGCGGCGAACACCGAGGCGGAGATCCAACGTGAGCTGGTGCGCTATGCCGACGTGGTCGCCGCCACCTGCATTGGCACCGCCACCAGCCCACTGCTGAGCGGCCTGATCTTCGACGTCGCGCTGATCGACGAGGCCGGCCAGATCTCGACGCCGAACCTGATCGTGCCGATGGTCCGGGCCCGCCGGTCGGTGCTGGTCGGCGACCAGCACCAGCTCCCGCCATATCTGGACGAGGAGCTGCGGGGGTGGGCCGACCGCCTGCGCGCGAACGGCCAGCACCCGCCGCACGTCGTCGCGCGGACAAGCGACCTGCTGCGCGCCAGCGGCTTCGAGCTGCTGGTACCTGACGCCGCGGCTACGGGCGCCAACTACGTCGAGCTCAACCTCCAGCGGCGGATGCCGGAGGAGCTTGGCCGGTTCGTCTCCGGTGCCTTCTACCAGGGCCGTCTGATGACCAAGCATGACGGCGTCCGCGGCGGCCCGGTGTTCGGCGCACCCTTCGCGATGATCGACACCTCCGATCGGCCGTCGAGTCAGCGGCGAGAGGAGTCGCCAGGCCGCACGGAGCGGGAGACCGCGCGCCAACCGGGCTACATCAACACGTTCGAGGCCGAGCTGATCGCCCTGCTGGTGGGCCGAGCGGTTGGTTGGTACCGGGACTGGGCGGTCATCGTGCCCTACAAGGCGCAGGCGAGGCGAATCGGAGAGCTGCTAAGCGGAGCGTTGGGTGACCCGGCGAAGGTCGCGGACAACATCGGGACGGTCGACTCGTTCCAGGGCGGGGAACGCGACCTGATCGTCTACGGCTTCACCCGAAGCAACGGCAGGGGCTCGGTCGGATTTCTCACCGAACTGCGCAGGATCAACGTCGCCGTGTCCCGGGCAAGGCGGCAGCTGGTCATGGTCGGCGATCTGCTGACGCTCTGCTCCGCCACTGATTCCGGCTTCCGCGAGCTGATGGAGACCATGATGGGCCACTTGCGGCAACACGGCGAGATCCGGCCGTCGGCCGAGATCGAGAAGCTTCTGCGAGGCCAGCCGTGAGCCCCGCCGCCAGCGCGGACTTCGGAAACACCGGGAACAGGGTGACGGCTGGTTCGGGACCGGTCATCTACCCGGCCCGCCGCGCCGTCGAGCACGTCGTCACCCTCCCCGGAGTCCGGCCGCTGCGCCTGTTCCCGGTCCTCTGGCCGCTTCACCAGGTGGAGACCACGGCGCGCGTGTGCGACGAGCAGGCGTACGAGATCATCGACCACTTCGTCGTCCGCGCGCTCGCCGAAGGACGCATCGAACGGCTCGCCGACGTTGCCTGGTTCCTCGCCCTGCCGGAGAGCCTGGTCCAGCGGTGCGTCGAGTTCCTCCGGATCATCGACCACGTTCACGTCGACGGGGACCGGCTGACGCTGACCGGCCTCGGCCGGCGTTCCTGGGAAAAAGATATCCGGTACGAGTGGAAGGAGAGCCGCCTGCTGCTTCTGTTCGAACAGCGGACGTCCTGGGCTCTCCCGCGTGCCTACTACCACGGCAATGTCACCGTCCTGCCGACGCCGGAGGTCCCCCCGGAACGGCTGCGAGGCGGGTCGAGGTTCCTGTCGTTCTTCGACGCGACCCCGTTCAACCCCGCCGCCTTCCAGCAGCTGGCGGCCCACCCGGACCGGGCGGCGTTCAACCTGCCTGGACTCCTGACCGACCTGCGCATCACGGCGGTGGGTAACGCGTTCCTGCCGGTCTACCTGGTCGAGACCGAGAGACATGGCGTGCTCGTCTACACCGCGCTCGCCGAGGAGCCGGACGACCTGTTCGGCAAGGTCATCGCGCAGGTCCACCGGGTCGGGGACCTGATCGAGGCCGAGGGTGTGGGGGATCCGGCAAGGATCTGGTCCGAATGGGCCGAGAGATCGCCGGTCGGACCCGCGGTGCCGACCAGGCAGGGCGACGGCCAGTGGCGCATCACGCTGCCGGCGAAATGTTTTGGCCCTGTCTCGCCGCAGCTGTCACTGTCGCGGGTCGGGTCGTACGAGCTACGCGAGCACCATTTTGCCCAGCTGTGGTGCGACGATGCCGGCGTCCGCCGTCAGGCGATCCGAGAACGTGCCCTCGCCATCACCAGAACGCCCGATGTCGGGACGTTCGACGACCTGCGTCAGCGTTTCATTCCCATCGCCAGGGCCTTGGCGGTCCCAGCCCCAACCGTGGCAGACCTGCGCGACTTCGCCGAAAGAGCTGGCAGAACCCGCGACCTCGACCGCCTCGACGCCCTCGTCGACCATCCAAGCCCGAAACCCCGGCCAACAGGACGCCAGAGAGGCGCTACGCGTCAGTAGTCCTGTCCCTCCGGAAAAGTCGCTGCCTGCCCGCCGCGCTGTGGCGGGCGGGCAGGCAGCGAATGCGGGCCGGCGCCGCGATCTGTCAGTAGCGGGCGCTCGTCGTCGAGCGGGTCCGCGACCGCCGGCGCAGCCGCCGCGGACCCCGTGCCGCTGACCGGTCGGCCGCGTTCACGTCACGCCGGGCCTCATGACGGAGCCTCCGCAGCATCCTCATAGCTTCCTCCCCGGGCTTCGTCGTGTTCTCGTCCGTTCGGACCTCGTTGTCCTGTTGCCGGCCCTGACCGCGACATGCCCGCTCTGCCGCCCATAGCACTTCTTGTCCCGCCGTCACTGCCGTGAGGTATCGCGGATGGGGGTTGATGTGCTCACCGGGCCTCCGCTGGAGGTCGCGATGGGCCTGCCCTGTGGCGTGTCACTGAGTGGCGAGCAAGCGCGGCGCGGCCCGGCGAATTCGACATCGGCAAGGGGCGGAAGGAATCACACGGTCACACTCGGCCCAGGTGCGAAAGATTCTGGGTCGACTGGTGATGAAATCTGGGTCCGCACCAACAGATCGAATTGTGACACGCCACAAGCCACGCGAGCCGCAGAGGGCAAGATCACGGGCCGAAGCTCGACTCGCGGAGCCTCGCGGACCTGGGAATTTCCCGCCGGCGCCCCGATGACAGTTATTGATCACCACATCGACCGGCTGTGACGCCCGGCGCAGATCGAATGGCGGGCGTCCGAAGTGCCAGATCTGGCCGGCTGGTGGATCGCTCACCTGCATCGTTGTGTATCAGTTTGAAATCCACCGGTCGACCAACTGTAGCCAGTCTTCCGGAGTCCAATGGGCTGATCGTGGGCCAAGTGTGTCCTGGCGTATGCAAAGGCGTCTGCACGGGCGTACTGTCCGCAGACAGATCGCTACAACGAGGTTGTGATCAGGCCCGCCGAAGCTTTCGGCGCGCATGACGGGTCCGGGTGAAGGCGGGGGGACATCGTCCCCCGCCCTCCCTGTCTTGGGAGGCATGCATGCTGGCTGCCGTCATCCTCGCTCTGGCCGCCCTGGCCCTCGCGGCCGCGGCGGCCGCCGGCTCGGCGACCACCGCGCGCCGACTCCGGCGGACCGCCAAGACGGCCCGTGTCCTGGCCGTCATTCCCGACGCTGTCCCGACTGTGGTCATGGCTGGGATGACGGCCGAGCCCTGCGCGGTCCATGCGCCTCGGCCCACCGAGCCGTGGCGTCCCTCCTGCTACCTCCCGACGTCGCCTGACAGCCGCTCCATGGCCATCCCATGCCTTAGCCGGGGTACATTTCCGGTCGAGGAAGGTTTTTCTCCTTCTCCATAGTCGACGGACCGCCCGCCTCGAATATTATGGACATATCATGCCATAATCCCGCGTGAAAGCCGTCCAGGCTTCAGTGGCAGTCCTCATCTATATCTGGTTCAACGCCCATTTGAAACAAGCCGGATGGCCGTTTCGCGCTGACGGACGGGCGTTGCCGGCCAGCGCCCGGTACGCCAGTTGCTGCCACAGCTGAGTGAGACCTGGCGGGCCCGACGCGTGGCGGCAACGAGAAATCGCGGCCGTGGCCAGCGGATGTGACCAGCAGATCGAGTTGCCCGTCCCGCGGTCGCCGAATAGCTCGGTGACTGGCGAGAAAGATCCCGTCCCTATACCCGTGCAACTGGCCGAGTACTTCCGATCTGGGCGGCCCATGAGCTGCCCGTTGCAGCGCCGGACCATCGTCGCGGGGGCGCCCTGCCAGCGCCCTGGCCCAGTCGTCTCCCGGGCGTTCATGCCCGCAACCCGAGAGGATCGCCGACAATGGCAGAGAATGTCCAGATATGCGCGCATCCGCTGACGTTCGTCCGTGCCCAGCGGGGTTGGACCTATCAGAAACTCGCCCGGGTCGTCGCGAGGAGAGCCCGCGACCTCGGCGAGGCGAACATGGCCGCCGAGCGGCAGAAGGTGTGGCGCTGGGAGCACCGCGGGGTCGTGCCCGACCGGGTGTCCCAGCTGGCGCTGGCCACGGAGCTGGGAGTGCCCACCGAGCGGTTGGAGTCCCATCCGTGGCCGTCCTGGCTGCCCACCGGCGACAACGTCCGCGTTGACTACCCCTGGACCCAGGTCGGCAGCCTGACCGCGCTGGCCGACGTCGTCCAGGATGCGGTGACCGACCGTCGCGGCTTCCTGACCATCAGCGGCTCCGGCGTCGCCGCGCTCGCGGACGAGTGGCTGGAGCTGGAACCGGCGCGTCTGGCGGGCGCATTGGACGGCGGTCTCGTCGACGAGCAGATCGTGCACCAGATCGCGCACAACATTCCCAGCCTGCGGGTGATGGACGACCGGCTCGGCGGCGCGAGCGTACGCCGGCTCGTCGACGCGGAGCTGGGCGTGGTAGCGGAGCTGCTCGCCCGCGGCCGCTACACCGAACGGATCGGCCGCGAGCTGCACATCGTGGCCGCCGAGCTCGCCCGGTTCGCCGGCTGGGTCTCCTTTGACGCCGGTTACCTGACGAGTGCGCAACGCTACTGGGTGGCCGCGCTGCACGCCGCGCACGTCGGCGGTGACCGCCCGCTCGGCGCGAACGTGCTGAAGAACATGTCGCTGCAGTGCGTCGACTCCGCACGGCCCGTCGAGGCGATCAGGCTGGCGGAGGCGGCCGTGCGCACGGCTGGCAGCATCACCGGCCGGGTCGGCGCGATGCTGCACATGCGCAAGGCCCGGGCACACGCGGCGCTGGGCGACCAGGTCTCGTGCATGCGCGAGCTCGCCGTCGCCGAGGCCGCGTTCGACCAGGCGACGACGCAGGAGCCGGCCTGGGCGTACTACTTCGACGAGGCCGAGTTCCAGGCCCAGGTCGGCTGCTGCTACGTCGACCTCGGCCACCTGCTGTCGGCCGACGGATGGCTCAGCCAGGCGCAGGCGGCCCACCCGGCTGAGAAGGCCCGCGACCGGGCGACGTACCTGCTGCGCCGCGCGGGCGTGCAGATCGACCTGGGCGACGTCGACGCCGGCTGCGCGCTGGCCGCACAGGCCGTCCCGTTGCTGACGGTCATCCGGTCGCGGCGCAACGCGCGGCGCGCCGACGAGGTCCGCCGCCGCCTGCGCCGGCACGTGTCCGTCCCCGCCGCCCGCGATCTTGAGCGGCACCTTGCCGAGATCACCGCCGGCTGAGGCCGGCTGACCTTGCCCGTCGCGAAGGAAGTGCGGTGGCTATCCTGAGTGTCCAGAATGATGGAAATCTCGACAGAAGCAGTAGTTGCCGATGGTGGCGGACGGGTACCAGCCGCCCCGGGTCGCGCTGGTCTCACCGATTCCCAGCCGGTGCCGTATCCGGAGCCCGCGTCGGCGTCGATGCTCGGCGTCGATGTCGGTGGGGTGCTCACGAGCCGGGCCGCCGACGACCAGGACACCTCGTTCTTCGGCTCCCAGCCGATGCTGACGCCGGCGGTCGCCGGCGCGTTCGATGCGCTCACGGCACTCACCGCCGGCCCCTTTGCCGGCCGGGTCCACGTCGTCTCCAAATGCGGCCCGAAGATCGCCGCGCTCACCCGCGCGTGGCTGGCCCATCACGAGTTCTTCGAACGCACCGGAATCCCGCCGGCGAACCTGCACTTCGTCCGCCGCCGTCCTGAGAAGGCCCCGGTCTGTGCGCGCCTCGGCATCACCCATTTCGTCGACGACCGCCTCGACGTCCTGGTCCACATGACGACCGTCCCGCACCGCTACCTGTTCCTGGGCGACGCCCGGGAAGAGGCCGGGACCAGGCCGGTGCCCTCATGGGCGATCCCGGCCGGGTCCTGGGCCGACCTGGCCGTCCTGTTGGCGGGGGGCCTCGAAGGATCTGGCCGAGCCGAGACCCGGTGACGCCTGATGTCAGCGCTTGCGCGCGAGGCCGCCGTAGAGGTTGACCTGGGCGTCGGTGGCGCTGAGGTCGGTGCCGGCGTCCGGCCGCCAACGGTGGACGACCTGGACGCCCGGCTCGACCAGTTCCAGCCCGTCGAAGAAACGGCCGACCTCGGCCCGGGTACGCGCCTGCAGGGGGATTCCCCGCGCCCGGTAGATCTCCGTGACCTGCCTGGCCTCCTCCGGGGCGAAGTCCGGGGTGACGTGGGTGATCGCCAGGAAGCTCCCCGACGGGAGGGCGTCGAGATAGCGGCGCATCAGGCCGAGCGGGTCGTCGGAGTCCGGGATGAAGTGCAGGATCGCGATGACCGAGAGCGCGACCGGCTCGCTGAGGTCGAGCGTCTCCAGCAACGTCGGCGAGCCGAGGATCTTCTCGGGCTCGCGCAGGTCCGCGTCGATGTACGCGGTCCTGCCCTCGGGCTTCCCGACGAGCAGGGCGCGGGCATGGGCCAGCACGATCGGGTCGTGGTCGGCGTAGACCACTCGGGCATCCGCGGTGACTCCCTGCGCGATCTCGTGCAGGTTCGGGGAGGTCGGGATGCCTGTGCCGATGTCGAGGAACTGCCGAACGCCGACCGTCCCGGCGAGGTAGCGGGCGATGCGGTGCAGGAAAGCCCGGTTCGCCAGCGCGGAGATCCGCGTGTTGGGGCCCGACTTCAGGACGAGCTCGGCGGCCTCCCGGTCGGCCGGATAGTTGTTCTTACCGCCCAGGAAGTAGTCATAGACGCGCGCCGAATGAGGAACGTCCGTGCGCAGCTCAACCGGGTCGACCTTGGCCACCGCGCCGTCCCAGCTGAGTGTGGGCCTCTCGGTCACGCAGGACCTCCGACATACTCGCCGCGTACGCATGGATGCTGCGTACGCATGGATACAGCCCCCGTACACGCGCGTGGGCGTCGTCCGCACCACCGGTCTACGGGAGGACCAGAAGCACCCGCAGCTTAGCCAGACGAGGTGCGGCACAGGCGGTCCGGGGCCGGGCCCGCTCCGGGCCCCTGGTCCCGGGACCAGGGCTTATGGCGACCACGCCAGCATTGTGGCGTTGATCACTCGGCGTTCGTCGACGCGTGCCGCCGCGCTTTCCTGGCTGGCTGGTCTGCTCCCCGTTGCCGGCTACCAGGTGAGCCAGGCTTCGTCGCCGCCGTTGGCGAGAAGCAGGGCGCGGGCCGAGGGCTCGGCCGGCGGCTTCCGCGCGACCCGCTCGGTGACCAGGGCGCGGGCGAGGCCGGCCTGCCCGGACCTTGCCGCCGCGGCAATCAGGGTCAGGTCGATGATGTCGCGCTGCGCGTGGCTCCCGCCGACCGCGTTGGCCTCGGGGCGGATGTCGATCAGCAGGTCCACCGCGGCCACAGGCTCGCCGGCGGAGAACGCCGAGAAGGCCGTGAGAAGAGTTAGCCCGGCCCGTTCGGCCGCCCTTCTGTTGGTGGGGGCGGTCAGGCTCCGGTTGGCGGCGATGACCTGGGCCGCGCGGGCATGATCGCCGGCCAGCCCGAAGGTCATGACAGCGTGCCAGTCGTTGAAGATATATGCCGGCGCGCCCATCAGGTCGGAGATGTCCGCCGCGAGCGCGGCCGCGCGGGCGTCCACGTCCGTCCCGTACAGCGCCAGCCGCCAAAGCAGGGCCGCCGCGTCGACGACGTCGAGCCACTCGGTCGACCTGGCCGCGCGGATCCGTTCGTCGTACAGCGCGAGCGCGTCGTCGGCCCGGCCCAGCTCCAGCAGGTACAGCCCGAGGTGCCACCAGTTGTGCACCGCGAAAAAGCTGTCCCGCCAGGCGGGGGCCGACGAGGTCAGGAACGACGTGCCCGACGCGAGGCCGCCCTCCATCTCGAACACGTGGGCCAGCGCGTGCACGGCCCACACGTCCTTCGGGTCGCGGGCAAGGGCGCGGCGGGCCGCCTCCTCCGCACCTCGGTAGTCCGCGTTCTCCTCCAGTCCGAACGCGTACATCCCCTGGACGAACCCCGAGGCCGGGTCGCCCTCCGGCCAGGAGGGGAGCACCCGCGCCACGACGTCGCGCAGCTCGTGACGGTTGCCGAGGAAGAAGTAGAGATCCTGCGCCACCTTCAGCGCCAGCAGGTCACGGGGGTTGGCTAGCAGGGCCCGCTCCAGCGCCCGGGTGGCCGCCCGCCAGTCGCCGTCCGCCCACGCCCTGGCGGCGGCCAGGTGATGGGCCTCGCGCGGGGCTGCCAGCCCGGCGGGGGCCCCGGCCAGGCCGGCAGTGGCGACCTCCAGCGGCTTGAGGAGCTCGCTGGCCTGGGCACCACCCTCGGCGGTCGTCGCGTAGAGCGACAGGTAGGCGCGAAAGACCCGGGCGAGCGCCAGCTCGCCGTCCGCGGCGATCGCGGCCTCGGCGCCGCCGACCGGGTCCCCGGCGAGCGAGACGAGATCTTGGATCGCCTGGTCCAGCAACGTGACGGCGGCCGGGTCGGCTGCCCGCACCGGGACGCCCCAGCGGTCCGTGCAGATCTCGCTCATGACGCAATTATCCGTGGTTCCAGGCGAGCGGGCATTACCGAGCGGAGCCACATCCGTGACAGCACCAGCTCGGTCCGTCGGTCGGGAGCCGGTCCGCCGAGGCCGATCCGCCGCTCGACCCGGGACACAGAACCCAGGCCGGGATGGGATCGACACCATGAACCTTCTCGATCCGGATGGGCCTGAAGGGTTGGTCGTCAGGGCGCCTCGGCCGACTACGGCCCGCCTGGGCTGGGGACGGTTCGGCGCCGTCCTACCCGCCCAATGCGCCGATCTTGGGTTTGTCGCCCTGGGTGTTTCGCTTGTCGCGCACGTAGATTATCGCGGGTTTTCCGTCGCCCGGGCTGCGGCGGCTCACCTCGAAGAGACTGATCGCGGCCAGCAGGTCGCTGAGCTTGGTGTAGCCGTAGCTCCTGGAGTCGAAGTCCGGCTTCCGCTTGGTGATGATGTTGCCAACCGATGCCAGTGTCGCCCAACCGTCGTCGTCGGAGGCCGCGTCTATCGAATTGCGCAGGAGGTTGACCAGGCCGGCGTCCGCCTTGAGCTGCAACGCGGGTGGGCGGGTCGCCAGCCTGGGTGCCGTGCCGGCCGCGGTGATGGGCTCGGCCTCGGTGGTGAGGTTCTCGACGTAGATGAACTTGTCGCAGGCGGCGACGAAGGATTTCGGGGTCTTGCGCTCGCCGAAGCCGTACACGGTCAGGCCGGACTCCCGCACGCGCTGGGCGAGCCGGGTGAAGTCGCTGTCGCTGGAGACGATGCAGAACCCGTCGAAGCGGCCGGAGTACAGCAGGTCCATCGCGTCGATGACCATCGCCGCGTCGGTCGCGTTCTTGCCGCTGGTGTAGGCGAACTGCTGGATGGGCTGGATCGACTGGGCCAGCAGCTGGTCCTTCCATCCCCTCAGGCTGGTTCCGGTCCAGTCCCCGAAGGCGCGTTTGACGTGCGCGGTGCCGTACTTGGCGACCTCGGCCAGCAGCCCCTCGACGCTCGCGGGCGACGCGTTGTCCGCGTCGATCAGTACCGCGAGCCTGGTTGTGTTCTCGCCGGCCATGCTCACCCTCAATCATCGATACCGCTCCAGGCTCGGATGGCCCGACCAGATCATCCCCCAAGGGGAGGCCGCCTTCTCGGCGGTGCGTTGCCGCCCCGGCCGTCGCCCGTACTCGCGTCCGCGCCCCGGGCCCGCGGGCGCGCATGCGACGCTCCAAGATCGGTTTTGCCGGACTGCCGCGGGCTGCGCTGCCGGGGTGTCTCGCCGGGGTGTCCCGGTATGGGCAACGCGGCGTGTCGGGGAACCCATGCCGGGTGGGATGATGTTCGTGAGGACGGCCGGCCAGAGCGTGTGGCGGTGTCGGGGCGGGGGTGGGCCGCCGGTGGGTGCCCTCTCGCCGGCGGAGATCGGGGAGTTCGCGGACGTGTTCGCGGATCCCGGGGCGGCGCGGCGGCTGCTGGTGGCGGCGGGGCTCGGCGCTGGTCGGCACCCGTCCTGGCAGGTACCCGACGCATACGCCTTCTGGTCCGAGGTCTCCGCTCTGATCACCCAGGGTGTGCGAGCGGGCCTTCGGAGACACTGTTCGCGGAGGCGGCGCGATTGTTCCCCGCCAACGCTGTGTTCGCGGGTGGGGCCGGCGCCGGGCTGGCGCGTGGCCGTATGAAGCCGGCGTAGGACCTGCTGCCGTCCCTGCCACCCCGCTATGTGGCTCGCGGCGCCAACGTCGGCGCGCTGCGCGAGCTGCTGGCCGAGCTGGAGGCCGGTCAGGCGGTCGAGGTGTGGGGGATGGGCGGAACTGGCAAGTCGACGATCGCGACCGCCGTCGTGCACGACCCCGCGGTGCGGGAGCTGTTCACGGACGGGATCGTGTGGGAACGGGTCGGACGTATCCCGGGCCTCGCCGGGCTCCTCGGCCGGGTGCTGACCGCGTTCGGCGACGTCGCCCGGGTCGTCGACGCCGCCGAGGGGGTGCGCCGGCTGCGGCGGATGCTGGTCGGTGCCCGCTGCCTGATCGTTCTCGACGACGTCTGGGACATCGCCGTCGTGAATGCCTTCCAGCCGCCGGCCGGGGTGCGGATCCTGGTCACATCCCGCACGCGGCAGGCGTGGTACGCCGACGCCGGTGGCCACGAGCTGGCGATGGCAGACGAGAACCTCTCCCGAAGGGTCTTGGCGGCGCATGCCGGCCGCGCGGTCGACGAACTCCCGCCGGTCGCCGGTGAGATCGTCCGGCGCTGCGGCGGGCTGATCCAGGCCCTCGCGCTGGCGGGCTCGATGGTCCGCCTCGGGACTCGCTCGTCGACTGGCCAGTCACCCGGGCACGGGTCCTGGCCGCGCTGGCGCCGCATCTTCCGGCCACCCAGCTCCAACCTGCCCTCGCCGAGGCAATGGCGGCCGCCATCCGCGACCGGAAAGGCGGATGGGCTGTCGCGGTGGCTCATCTCCGCACTGCTCCGCGTGCGACGCTGGTGGCCTTGACGGCGGCTTCGGCCGCTGATCCTCGGCCGCCACGCGAAAGGTCCCTGGGGGGCCGGCGAGCCGCGCGAACGCGACCACCAACTGTTTCCCAGTCGTCCAGATCAGCGGTTCGAGCGATCGCGCCATCGTCGATCTGCGGCAGGGTGACTACGAGGAACTCGACCAGCTCTCCGCCGCGCGGCCCCATACGAAGGCGGCGTTTCGGGTTGACGCCGTGGAAAGGTCGGGCTCGGGGTGGCCAGGGCCGTTCGGGCAGCGGTGTCCGGACGCCCGGGAGGGGTCTACCTCGGCCTTCCCGCGCGGGTTCTCGGAGAGACGATGTCGCCGGAGGCGGCGCGGGAGTCGGTGTTCACCGTGGCGGGCCCGGCGCCCAGCCGGCCGCCGGCGCCGGGGTCGGTCCGACGTGCGCTGGCGCTGCTCACCGAGGCGAAGCGGCCGCTGGTGGTCCTCGGCAAGGGGCGCATTCGCCGTGCCGAAGCGAATCCACCTGGTCGACCGGATCCCGCACACCTCGAAGGGCGAGGGAAACCGGCAGCTCCTCGCCGAGCGATACGTCCGGCCCACGCCAGCCCACGCCGAATAACCGGGCGCGCCAAGCCCGGCCACCTGACCTCGACGGGCCGTCTTCCGCGCGGGAGCGTGAGCGACCGGTCAGTGGGCGCTGTGGCGTACCGGGCGAAGCGGTTCCAGCGCCGGATGGTCCCGAAGCCAGGCTTGCCCCCCCATCGCCCAGGCGGAGAGGACCGCGACAGCGGGTGCGCCCTCGCCGTCAAGGCGCAACGGCGGTATCCCGTCGCTGAAGGTGAACACGACCGACCAGTTCAGCGGCTCGGGATAGAAACCGGAGACCAGACGGAACGCGAAGGAGTGCCATCGATCCTCCGCGAAGCAGAGGAACCCGTAGTTGGTGACGATGATGCGCAGCTGCCGCGGGTCGCGCCAGCGGCGAACCACATCCGCTGCGGCCGCGTTTCGACGGGCGCTGTTCCCCATCGCCGTGGCGGCCATCCCGAATACCATGAACGGCGCCGGCCCCACGAACACGGAGTTGACGTGCACGTAGGCGCCGTCTCCGCCGTAGTACCGTGAACCATAAACCACCGTGTCGAGGAACGCCTGTTCACCGGGGTTCAGGACAGGACCCCATACGGTTAGCGCTGGCAGCAGAGTCCCCCGAGCGAGCGCGACAAGCAGGTCACATGCCTCACGCCATGCCTCGACGGTCTCAGCCTGTTTCCGCGTCTCCCGCGCGGCGATCTCCGCGCGGGCCCGGCGGCGACGGCTCCGTCGCAGGCGCACCGCGTTCACGACGGTGATCACCATTGCGGTCAGGAAGACGGCGAAAAGGACCCAGCTGACCACCACGAGCAACACGTACAGTGCGCCGCGGCCATCGACCGGAAGCAAGATCAGTGTCGTGAGGGACGTGACCGCGACGAGAAGAGGAATAAGCCAGGACCAGTGCCTTCTCACGGCATCGACTCCAGCCTGTCGGTCTGCTCTTCCGGCGCGCGGGAACGTGGCTGACCGGGGCTACACGTCGCATTCTCCGTCGCGCCATCAGTGTAGTTCGGTGTGTGTTTTCTCGCTGCCTGTTTCGGTACGGTACGCGCTGAACACCCGTGCACAGGGCTATGGGTCTCGCGACAGATGTCCAGCTCACAGGCGCTGGTCGGCCTCCGGCGGCCCATCGACGGCCCTCGCGGCCCGAGTGTCGCGTCTCACAGCCTTCGCCGGGCGGAAGTGGTGAGTCGTGATCGACCCGTTCCCAGCTAGTGTCCTGCGTCAGCCAACGTTGGCCCGGCCGTGCCACCGCGCCATGAGCTTGATCGGCGGATGTGTACCCGAATCCGAACCTGGCAGGGGGTCAGAACTCGGATCCGGGTACAGAACCGGCGATCTTTCACGACTACGGTCGGGTGAACGTTCTTTACGCTGGATCCTCGTACGGAGTCGCGGTGAAGACCCGGCTTACCACCCGCCAGCCCTCCGGGCGCTTCACCACGACGTCGCGGTACCGGCCGGTGCTGATCCGGCCGTCGGGCCGCATGCCCACGAGGCGGAACCGGAGGATGACGCCGTCCGGCGTCTCGTCGACATAGATGTTGGTCATGATGTGGGTCCGCGGGTGGCGGGCCTGGGTCATGAACGTCCGGATCTCGGCCAGCCCGTCGAGGACCTGACCGGGTATGTCGAACGTGGCGTCCGGTAGAAAGATCTGGTCGAGATCCCGCCAGTTGCGGTCGTCGATCAGGTCGCCGTAGCGGGCCGGAAGCTCGCCGAGCGCCAGGCGGTCGGCCAAGTCCATAGCTGCGCCTCCTTGGTCATGCAAGTCGTGCGGGTCGTTGGTGTCATGCGTGTCGTTGGTGTCGCTTGGGTCGACGTGCGCGTGGCCGGGCGGTCAGGGCGCCGACAGGGCGTCCCGTACCGGTCCGAGCCACAGTTCGAGGTGACGGGCGGCCAGGTCCTCGGGCATCTGGGCGACCGTCGCCCAGGTGTAGACGTGCGCCACCGGCAGGCCCGCGACCCGGCGGCGCACCTCGGTCACGGCCTCGTCGGGCGACAGCACGAGCAGGTTCAGCTGAACGCGGGCGCGGCCATGCCCGAGCCGGTCGCCGAGCTCCGCCTCGGAATGCGGTGGCCCCAGCCGACCGGCCTGCCGGTAGGAGTTCAGCTGGTACAGGTAGTGCGGCCTGATCCGTTCGTAGGCGGCTTCCGGGTCGTCGGCCACCACGATGTCCACGTCGCCGGCCAACCGGGCCGACGCGAGGTCGTGCCCGCCCTCGGCCAGGCCCTCGAGATACGCGGCCGCCGCCCGCCGGCCGATGGTGAGCAGCGACGCGCCCATCCGCCCGGCCCTGCGCGCACCCACCGGCCCGCCGTAGCCCAGCCACATCGGCACCGGACGCTGCAGAGGCGCCGGGGTGACGCCACCGTCGGTCAGCAGGGCGCGCACCCGGGTGAACACCGCGTCGAGGGTGGCGAACCGCGCCGCCATGTCGACGCCGAACAGCTCGAACTCGCCCGGCACGTACCCCGCTCCAAGGCCGAGCTCCAGCCGGCCACCCGACACGAGGTCGACGAGTGCCGCCTCCTCCGCCAGGTGAACCGGGTCGCGGATCGGCGCCAGCAGCACGGCCGTGCCGATCCTCGCCCGCGCCGTGCGGCTCGCCGCGGCCGCCGCCAGCACGAGGGGCTGCGGAAGGTACCCGTCGTCGAACCCGTGGTGTTCGGTGAGCCAGATGCAGTCCGCGCCGAGCCGGTCGGCCTCGGCGGCCAGGTCGAGCAGCCTGGGGTAGTGCTCCCGCCAGGGGCGCCGCCACGGCTGGGGGTTCCGCGCGTCCACGAACAGCCCGACCTTCAGGCCCTCCGCCGCCGGTCGCTCGCTCGCGTCGGGGCCTCGCCCGGCGTCCCGTTCGTCAGTCATCACCAGACTCCGCCTCCGGCTGGGCGCCGACGGCGGTCGCCGGTTCGCGAGGCCTGACATCTGAGGCCCATGACCGGTCCGGCGCCGCCGTGCTCAGGGGCGCCGCCCGCCTGGCGGCGCCCCTCAGACATGTTCACCATGTGATCCGCGCGGCGGCCCCGCGCCCGGCACGCGCACGGCGCCTGTGCACGGATCACAGGCTGTCAGCCGGCCGTGTAGGCCCCGCAGGACAGGGCGCTGGTGACGTCGTACTTGTCGCCGTTCAGCTGGACGACGGAGGTGCACGGCGTCGAGAGGAAGTGGTTGAGCGGCCAGCGGGACTCGGCCACCGCGTTGTCGACGTAGTAGGAGAAGTTGCCGTTCATGAGCTTGAGCAGGGTGTTGAGGTTCAGGTCCTTGCCGGCCTTGGTCGCCGCGGCGACGAACATGTCGGCGGACCAGTACCCGGCGATCGTCGGCAGGCTGATCGCAGTGCCCGGGGCGTACTTGTTGATGTCGTCGGCCATCTGCTTGATCGCCGGCACGGAGACGTCCGAGCCCGGCTGCCACTGCAGGGACGTGTAGGCCCCTTCCAGACCGGGCAGCTTGGCGGCGGCCAGCCGAGGGTCATAGCCGACGGTGTTGAGGTGCTTGCCCTTGTACCCGGCGGCATCCAGCGCCTCGGTCAGCTTGGTGGTCGCGGTGAAGTCCGTGCCGTAGAGCACCACGTCCGGCGGCGCGCCCTTGTTCGCCGTCATGATCCCGCTGACGATCGGGGTGGCGTCGCTCAGGCCGGAGTCGGGAATCGGCGTCTCCTGGTACACGACGTCGAGGCCGACCGACTTGATCTGCCGGGCGATGGACGCCAGCCCCGTGCGTGCGGTGTCGTCGTCGTTGCCCACGAGGGCGACTGTCTTCCCGGTCGCGTTGCCGCCGAAGAGGGCGTTGAGCATGACGCCGTAGGTGGTCGCGGTGGCCTTGAGGTCCTTGCCGGGCAGCAGGCATCCGGTGATGCCGAACCCGATCGAGGTGTTGCAGAAGCCGGAGTTGAACCCCCAGCCGAAGAACGGGACGGTCTGCGCGCAGAACGTGTCCAGGTAGCTGGCGCCGCTGGTCATCACCGGCACGGCGGCGAAGATTTTCTTCTGCTCGACGAGCACCTTGGCCTGCGAGCTGTTGCGGGCCGGGTCGTTGCCATCGTCGAGGGTGCCAACATAGTTGATCTTACGTCCGTTGATGCCGCCCTCGGCGTTGGCACGGGCGAACCGTGCCTGGGCGCCCGCCTCCGTGCCGGTCATCGAGGCACCGGACGGACTCGTCAGATAGGCCAGGCCACCGATGGTGATCTCCGTGTCGGTGATTCCCCGGGTGGGGTCGGCGGCCGTCTGGCCGCACTTCAGCGTGGACAGGTCCGGCTTGTAGCCGCCGTCGCTCCACCCGGAGGGCGGCCCGGCCTTCACGTCGGCGACGCCGACCGTCGGAGCGCTGGTGGTCGTGTCGGCCTTGTCGTCCGAACAGGCGGCCATCCCCGCCATGACCGCGGCCGAGGCGGCCAGTGCCGCGACGAGGCGGGTCGTTAATCGTGCGGGCAGTCTCATCAGAGTCCTTCGCGATAAACGCGGCGGGCCGCCAGGCCCGCCGCGGCTGGATGAATCGCCAGACCGCTCGGCGGAGACGGCTCAGGCCCGCCGGCGGTGGTGGTCACGTCGGCCCGGATCCGTCCGGACCCACCGACCGGCGGAGCGTCTCTGTCGCCCATAGATTTATATATA
>NZ_MBLO01000079.1 GCF_001854805.1 Pseudofrankia coriaricola | reverse complement strand
GGGGAAGGTGTTCATCCCGTCGGCGGGAGCAGGCTTCTTCGGTGCGTGGGCCGAGATGAACTCGAACCTTACTTCTGGTCGCTCGCGAAGAAGCTCGCCACTTTTTTTAGGAAAGCGTTGTCCATCTGCAGCTGTGCGTTCTTCTTCCGCAGCTCCTCGAGCTCGGCGCGCTCCGACACCGACAGCGGCTTCTCCCCAACCTCGCCGGTGTCCTTCGCCTTCTTCACCCAACTCCCCAAGCTCGTCTCGTTGATCCCGAGGCTCTTCGCCACCTCGGCGATCGTACGGTCCGAACCAAGGACGAGAGCCACTGCCTCATCCTTGTACTCCTGGGTGAACTTCCTCCGCATCGATCCCATCCCCGGATCTCCCTGGTAGTCAGTGATAAGTACGTCCACTGTCTACAGAACCGGGATCACTCCAGACATGCGGGAGCAGCGGTTAGAGGGTGAGTTGGGCGAGGACGGGGGCGTGGTCGGAGTCGCGGGCCTTTCGGCGTGGGGTGGGGTCGGCGCCGACGGTGGGCAGGGGCCGGTCGACGAGGGTGGTGACCGTCCCGAGGTCTGCCAGGAGGGCGTGGCTGATCAGGATGTGGTCGATGAGTTCCTTGCGTCCTTCGTAGATCCGGGAGTACCGCCGGTCCGCGGGGATCGCGGTGGCGAGGTTCCACAGCCGTTGGGTGCCGCCCTTGTCGGGGCCGGTTGAAGCGTGTCACCTGGCGGTCTGCCTGCCACGCCGGGCCATCGGCGCCACCTGGCCGATGGACCGGCTCCTGGCCATCTGCGCCGGCACGACCGTCCGCGGCTCGCTCGCCGAGCCAACCTGCAGGCCGCGTGGGTGGCACCGCGCGAGAACCCGCCACCTTCCGCGCCCTCGGCCCGTGACGGTGAGATGCGGTCCCTGCCGCTGGAGAACAACGGGAACCCGTGGGGGGTATCGCCGCGCAGCCGGACCGAGTGGACCGAGGGCCTGCCGTTCGAGGTGCGCGCGCTATGTCATCTGTTGGCTACAATGAACAGCTGCCAGCCTGGTTGTCCACGTCGTAGGTGGGATCGATGGCACCGCATTTGGTGGTACCGCATTTGGTGGTACCGCGCCTGATAGCACGGCACCTGGTGGTACGGCCTTTGCGACACGGCCGGCGCCGGCCCGTCGGGCCGCGCGGTAGCGCGGTACCGTGACCGCGCCGACCGAAAAGGGGGAGCCAGGCCCTCCGGTTTCGGAGCTGGCCGGTTTCACGGACGTCACGCTGGTCGGCCGAGGGGCGCAGGGGAGCGTCTACCGCGCGACGAAGACGTCCATCGGGAAGGTCGTCGCCCTCAAGGCGTTTCCATTCGGACCGGGCGCGGTCCTGCACGAGCGGGCACTGCGCGCGGAGGTGGCGGCGCTCGTCGCGCTCTCCCACCATCCAGGCGTGGTCGGCGTCCACGACCTGCATCTGGACGGCGCGTGGGCCTGGCTGGAAATGGACTACTGCGCCGGCGGGTCGTCCCTTGTCTGGGCCGCCGACCTGGCCCGCGCCCATGACTGGGAGCCGCGCGCGGCGGTGGCCACGCTGTTGGAGCTGGGCGGGCAGGTCGCCCAGGCGCTCGCGTTCGCGCATCGGCTGGGCTGGGTGCACGGAGACGTGAAGCCGGGCAACATCCTGCTAGACCACCTCGGAACCGCGCGGGTGTGCGACTTCGGCCTGGCCCGGCTGGCCAGCGTCGGCCTCGTGCCGCGGCCCGGCTACCGAGCGCCGGGGACGCCTCGCTACCAGCCGCCGGAGGTGCTGCGCGAGGGCGCCGTTCCCACCGCCGCCGGCGACGTCTTCGCGCTGGCCGAGACTCTGCGCGACCTGCGGCGGCTCCTCGGCGGTGACGGCCTGGCTGCCCCGGAACGGGTCCTCGATCCGGACGTGACCGACACCGAGGCGCTCGGGACGAGCCCCACCGAGGTCCTCGCCGATCTTGAGGTGCTGCTGGCCCACATGAGCGCGACCGACCCGGCGCGACGCCCGCGCGCGAGCGAGGTCACCGACCGGCTCACCGCGCTCGGCGCGCGGCTCGCGTCGGGCGAGTCGGCACTGTCGGGGGCAGCCAGCCCGACGGATCCGCCGACACTGCCCGACCCACCGTCGCCGACGCTGCCCACCACGCGACCACGCCGTCGAGGGGCGGTACAGGCCGTCGTCGCCGCGGGCGCCGCTCTGGCCCTGCTGGGCGTCGCCGGGGGTGCCGCCTGGCTCCTCTGGCCGGACCCTACGGGGGGCCAGGGCGTGGCTGACGGCAGCAGCCTGGAACCCGGAACAGGCTCTCTGCCGGGGCCGACCGGCGAGGACGTCAAGGTCACGTCCTCGGCGGCCGGCTCCCCGGGGACGCCCTCGAGCGGCGCGCCGACGTCGGCGGAGCCCACCACCGGCGGATCCAGCCCACCGGCCGGTGGCGAAGGCGCGACTGTCGCCCCGCCGCCGGTCCCCCCATCCTCGTCCGCCGGCGCGGTGACCTACGCCTGGCCAGCCGGTCTCATCACGCCACAGCTCATCGATGGCAACTGTGTGTTTACGGTCTTCTACGGAAACCTGAGCAGCGTCGCTTTCGCCAAGGTCCGCTTCTACAGCGGCGACTGTGGGGGAACAACCCTCGCCGTCCTCGGGCGCGGCGACGACGGCGTGACCAGGAGCTGGGGTGACACGTGGGCGTCGTCGGGTGAGGACGAGTGCGGGCGGTACCTCGAGACGCAGGCCGACAGCGGCGCCGTCAAGAGCACGGCGGTCGGCCAGACCGTACGGTTCCGTGAAACCGGCGTCACCTACACGTTCACGGCCGGCGAGGGGATGTCCCCGGCGGTCTATCGGACCTGCTGAAGCGGCCCGCTTCAGCTGAGCAGATGGAGGTCCTCGTCGAGGACCCATCCGTTCGCGTAGGCGAGCCTGCCAAGATGCGCGACGTAGTTCGCGGCCGGCCCGCTGGCCGGCGAGTCCGCGGGCTGCTCGTCATCCGGGATCGCCAGGCTGGTGCTCTGCAGCCCGTCGACACCCAGTGAGCTGAGCTTGGTCCGCAGCCGCGCCAGCCGGTTCTCCGCGGCCTTGCGGCTCAGGCCGAGCCGGTCGGCGACCTCACGGGTGCTGACCGGCTCGCCCACGCCCCCGCTGCGTACCAGGCCCTCGCACAGCGCGGCCAGCAGGCGGAGGTCGTCCTCGGCGAGTTCGCTCCGCAACTGTTCGGTGGGCTCGGCGGGGAGGGGGGCTGCCTCGGCCGCCCCGCGTCCGTCCGTCGGGCGGCGCTGCCGTACCCGCAGCCGGAGGCCGCCAGCCCGCCCCATCAGTTCGAGCTCGCAGACCGCGGTCAACAGGGGCTGGGTGAACGCTGCTTGGCCCGTGGGGCGTTTCGGCACGACCCGCGGCGCTGTTCCTGGCTCGAGGATCACGAGGCCGTGCGAGGTCGAGTCGTGGCGCACCCACACCCAGCCCGACTGCATGAACAGCAGCCCGGCGTGGGCGGAGACCCGGGGGTCGGGAATGTGAATGTGCCGGTCCGGGGCGCGTCCGTAGGCCAGGAGCCGACCCTCGCGCAGCGCCCACGACCGGTTTCCGAAGCTCACCTGCGCGTTGGTCGGATGGTGCATGGCCCAGCCTCCCGGTATTGCCTGGCGCTTTGATGGCGGTCTGGAGACATCCCGCCTCGCGGTATCCCGTGCCGACCCGCGCGACAGCCGGCGCATCGCCGCACGGTCGACCGTTCCGCGCCGCCGGACAGTATCTGTCGACGGACCGAGCCGGTCTGGCCGTGGACGAGGACCACGACGCCGGCCTGGGAATGCGCCAGCTCGGGGAATTGTCGGGTCCGGTCTGCCCTGACGGGCGGGGAGGGGTCCTCACCGTGTCGAGCCCACCGGCCGTTCACTGCTCCCGGGCCGGTTTCCCGGCCGCGAGTGACCAGGCCGCTGACAGGGGCGACGAGCCCGCACCGGCCGCGATGCCGAACCCATGGAGTACCGGATCCATGCGGCTTTCGGGCGCGGCGCGTGGCCGCCCTGCCTATGTGGCCGACCTGTGAAGGGAGACGTAGATGTCAACCATGGACCTGGCGGTACCCCAGCCGCGCACCCGCCCGGCGGTGAGCCGTCCCTGGCGGCGCACGATCGGCCTGCTCCTAGCGACGCTCACCCTGGTTTCCGGGCTCGCGATCGCCGCCGCCGACTCCGCCGCGGCCGCGGTCGTGCCGAACCTCGGCAAGAAGTGCGTGGGTGTCAAGGTGGAGCGCTGCCTGTGGATCAACTTCGACACGGCGGAGCGGCGGGTGCGGGCGTACGCCACGGTCACCGACACGACAGAGGTGACCGACTACAAGGTGCTGGTCAGGAACATCCGGGTGGTGACCCAGTCCGGGAACGCGTATGGCCCGGTCGCCGACACGGACGGCTGGTGGAGCCTCACCGACTCCGCCCACAGCGCCCTGGTGAACTGCTCGAGGATCGGAAGGCAGGTCTACGCCGAGGCCACGTTCGGCTGGAGTAGCGGAAACGGCACCGCGTACAGGACCGAACGTAGCGCGCTTGCTACGGTCTGCTGATGTAGCGATCCGGTGTCGGCGCCCGGCCGGGCCGGAGGGCGGCTCCGGCCCGGCCGGTGCGCGGCCCGGCCCGCGCCACCCCGACGACGCCGCGCCAGCGGACCGCGAGGCCCGCGGCTGCCCAAGGGAGGCCCGCGGCTGGCCAAAGGTCCGCCGCTGCCCCGACCAGCGGCGCCCCGTCCCACCTGAACGGCCCGGCGCGACCCCGTCGCCCGGGCCGTTCGCCCTTCCACCCGTGCCCGCCCGGGGGGACGGCTGCTCCCTGGGGCCTGTGAGCAGGTAATTCCCCAGGTGGCCTGTGATGTTGATGTTGAATGGTGGTCTCGGTGGCCGGGGGGATCGCGGTTTACCGTGCCAGAACTCGGTTTTCGGTGGTTGACCTGCGACTTCGCCGTCAGATACCCCCATGCATGATCGTTGCTCATGATGGTGCGGCTGACGTATCTGGCCATGGTTCAGGTGGTCCTGCTGGCTCGTCCTGCTGACTCGCAGCGACACGGCGAAGACGACGGTGTGCCTGCCGAAATGTCATCCGTCCTGCTCAGGGCCGTCGCGGCCGATCGCGGGCCCTCCCAGCGCCCGGTCCTTGCCCGGCGGGGCACGCCGCTGCGCGAGGATGCCGCGTCGTGCTGCTTCGCCTGACGGCGAGCTCGGCTGAAACCAGACGATGGGCCAAGATCTTGGCTTGCGCGACGTCCCCGGCGTTGACCTTCGGCTGCACACGACCGCTCTGTACAACTCGATCTACCGGTTTGATGGGCACATGCTGGTGAACGCCCGCGTGTACGGCGCGCCCGCCGCGCACTCGCCGGTCATTCACCTGCGCGAGACGTCGGTCGGCCTGTTCGAGCACTTGGCTTCGTAGCCGAGAACTCGCTGCCGGAGCCACGATCTGGTCGAGGATCGCCCTGGGCCCCTCGTCCAGGCCGCGTAGCACCAGGGCGGCGTTGAACTCGGACCGCACGAGTTGGAGCACCTCGGTAGCTCGCCGTCGGTGTCGGCCATGCGGATCAGGCCGGCGGCGCTCTCCGCTTCGTCCGGGCGGGCCAGCCGGATCCGGCGACCCGCAGGCCCTGCCCAGTCCTGCTGCAACTGGGCGGACTTCACCAGCACGGGACGAGGCCGCTTGTTCGGCTTCTTCGCGCTCACAGCTTCAGATGAAACGACCGTGCCTGAAGGCAAGTTCAGCTCCTGCCGAACGTCCGCACCGCGAGTGCTACTTGCGGGCGACGCCGCAGTGGCTGTCGACGGGGGTGGGGTTGGTGCCGGGGTCGGGTCGCCACAGTGAGGTGGAGACGACGCCGGGTTCGACGAGTTCCAGGCCGTCGAGGAACCGGGCCAGCTGCTCGGGGGTGCGTGCGTAGTACGGGTCACCGGCCTCGTTGCGGCGGCGGCCCGCCTCACGCGCGGCCTCGGCGGTGTCGTCGGTGGGGATCGTGCGAGCCAGGGTCGGGTCAGCCGGCTCGGTGTCCGGTAGGCCGTGCGCGCGGGTCGCATGCCTGGGCTACCTGAGGGCGCCGACCGGCTGGCGGCTCACGCCCAGCGATGGCCGATACCTGCCGTTGCCGGATCGGGGCAATCCGTTGTGAACGGTTCCTTGTGGGTCGCCTAGGGTGATGACGAAGGACCTGCCGAGGGAGACAGCCATGACAACGAACGCTGTGCCCGGCCCCGAGGGCAGCCCGCCGGCTTTGATCGATGCCTCCGCTCCGCACTCGGCGCGGGTGTGGAACTACTGGCTGGGCGGGAAGGACCACTACCCGGTCGACCGGGAGGTCGGGGAACAGATCCGCGAGATCTATCCCGAGATCATCGACATTGCCCGAGAGTCGAGGGCCTTCCTCGGTCGGGTGGTGCGGTTCCTGGTCGGCGAGGCGGGTATCCGCCAGTTCCTCGATATCGGCACCGGTCTGCCGACCGCCGACAACACGCACGAGGTCGCTCAGCGTATCGCGCCGGATGCGCGGATCGTCTACGTCGACTCTGATCCGCTGGTCCTTGCCCACGCCCGGGCCCTGCTGACCAGCACGCCCGAAGGGGCGACCGCCTACGTGGACGCCGACGTCCGCGACCCCGAGGCGATCCTCACCGCGGCGGCCCGCACGTTGGACGTCACCAGGCCGGTCGCGCTGATGATGCTCGGTGTTCTGGGCAACATCGCCGACACCGGCGAGGCCCGTAGCATCGTCAAGCGGCTGATCGACGCCCTGCCGGCGGCTAGCTACCTGGTCGTCAACGACGGCACGACCCGCACCGACGAGGCCGCTGCGGCGGCGGAGGAGGCGACCCGCCGCCGCCAGGAAGCCGGCGACCCGTACTACCCGCGCACCCCTGAGCAGATCACCCGGTTCTTCGACGGCCTGGAGCTCATCGAACCGCGCGTGGTGTCGACCCCGCTGTGGCGGCCGGAGCCCGGCACACACCCCGCCCCCGTCAGTTGCTACTGCGGAGTCGCCCGCAAGTAGCGCACGTTCCAGCGGCCTGGGTGTGTCGGGATGGAGTAGCGACATCGTCGCGGCCATCGGGGTCGCTCGCTCCATGGTGTGGGGGTTGGTAACGGGGGATGTCGCGAGCCAGCAGACCGGGGATGACCCGGAGGTCCCTTAGCGGGTTGGGCCCAACCTCGACCTTCTGGACGCCTGCATCGCCCCCTGGCTCAGCGGACAGACCGTGGCCTGATCGGCCTCCGTGTCCGCGGATCCGGACGTGAGCGGGGTTCCTGTACGGACAGAAAGCCTGTTCGGCCCTGCGGACGCGGGACGGTCGTCCAGGGATGGGGCCTTCGGGCGCGGTCCCCACCACCACTCTCATGTTTACGCTCCGCAGCGCTTCTCTACGAGAAGTACTCACTCGGTGCGGTGATGTCCCTGTGTGGCTGTCTGCCCGCGTTCTCGCCGTCGGCCCGGTAGGTGTGCGCGACCCGGCTGGGCCTTTGGTGGTCGGAGCCGGCTATGCTGTGATCATCCAAATTTTCCAGTGGTGCTGGTGGTGACAGAGGAGCGATAGCGCTCGATCACCCTGATCTCCTGCCAGACGAGCGGGATCGAGGAAACCAGGTGGCTGTTCCGATGGGCAGTGGGCCGACCGTGCGTCGTATTCTGCTCGGTTCCCAGCTACGGCGCCTCCGGGAAGGCGTGGGGATTAGCCGCGAGGACGCTGGCTATCACATCCGCGCTTCCGAGTCGAAGATCATCCGCCTTGAGCTGGGTCGGGTCGGCTTCAAGTATCGGGACGTCGAGGATCTCCTCACGCTTTATGGGTTGACCGAAACGGCTGAACGGGAGCAGGTGCTGGCGCTGGCCCGCGAGGCCAACCAGCGGGGCTGGTGGCAGCCCTACTCGGATGTCATTCCTCACTGGTTCCAGTCGTACATCGACTTGGAGGAGTCGGCCTCGCTGATCCGGGGCTACGAACTCCAGTTCATTCCGGGGCTGCTACAGACCGAGGGCTACGCCCGTGCGGTCGTGTCGGGCAGGCCGGGAGTGCGCAAAGACGTCATCGACGCGCGTGTCGATGTCCGGATGAACCGACAAAAGCTGCTCGCCCGGCCGGACGCCCCGCGGCTGTGGATGGTGATCGACGAGGCCGTGCTGCGACGGCCGATTGGCGGGCGAAGGATCGCGCAGGCGCAAATCAACCACCTCGCCGAACTGATAGACCAGCCGCGGCTCACTGTGCAGGTACTGCCGTTCAACGTCGGCAGCCACGCGGCCGACGGCGGGGCGTTCAGCATCCTGCGTTTCCCTGCCCCCGACCTGGCCGACATCGTGTACCTCGAACGGCTGACCGGCGCAGTTTACCTGGACAAACACGAGGAGGTGCATGAGTACATGTTGGTCATGGACCAGCTGGCCGTCAGCAGCAGTACTCCAGACAAGACGGCCGATGTGTTGCGCACGATCGCTGCCACCTTGTAGACCCATACCTGTCGGCCCGAGCGGCACGTGCCGCCGACCACCCTGTCCCGCGGCGCTGTGCCCGGATAGGACTGGCCTGGCCGGAGGTGGTGGCCAGGATGGGCCGGCGCCAGCGGTACGGATGCGTCGAGGCCGAGGCCAGGCGGGACCGCACGCGGCAGGTGGCGACCAATGTCGTTGGGGGACCGCGTCAGGAATGCCTGCGAGCTGTCGGCGTGAGGACGGCCGTGTTGCGTTCCTGGCGCGCGTCAGCGTTTGCGCCCGATGCCGCAGTATTCGTCCACCTTGGCGGGCGGGCGGGCGGGGTTGGGGTCGGGCCGCCACAGCGGACTTGAGACCACGCCGGGTTCGACGAGCTCGAGTCCGTCGAGGAATCCGGCGATCTGCTCGGGGGTGCGGAGCTGGTAGCCATATCCGATGTCGTTGCTGAGGGCCTGCGTGGTTCTTGCTTCCTCGCTCATAACGATGTGGGTACCGTCCTGTACGGCGATGTAGCTGCCAGAGGGCAACGCGTCCCGCAGGCTGGCCACAATGCGGTATGCCTCGTCGAGGTCAGCGACGTTCCCCATGACTCCCAGTAGCATGACCGCGATCGGCTTGCTGAAGTCCAGGACGTTGGCGGCGCCCGTGAGAATCTTGTCGGGGTCGTGTACGTCGGCTTCGATATAGGCGGTGGCGCCCTCGGCGGCACTGGCCAGTAGCGCGCGGGCGTGCACCAGCACGAGAGGATCATTGTCGACGTAGACGATGCGGGACTCCGGGGCGGTCCGCTGGGCGACCTCGTGCGTGTTGTCAGCGGTTGGCAGCCCGGTACCGATGTCCAGAAACTGGCGGATGCCCGCCTCGCCGGCCAGATACCGGACAGCGCGGCCGAGGAAGGCTCGGGCCGCGCGGGCCACCTCAATGATCTCCGGGTAGGACTCGTAGACCTGCTCAGCGAACTCGCGGTCGGCGGGGTAGTAATCCTTGCCGCCAAGAAAATAGTTCCAGACCCGCGCCGAGTGCGGCTTGGTGATGTCCAGCGTGGGTGGCGGGCCGTCGTTCACCGGGTCGCTCCTCGCAGGCAGTGGCCAGCGTTGTCATAGTGGCTTGTCCTAGCCATCACATTGCAAGATCATATGTTTTCGGCGGGGTGCGGGGGAGCGGCGAGCCCTTCGGACAGCTCGCATGACGCGACGTCGACGCTGTGTGTCCACCGTCGTGTGCACCCGTGTGCACCGGAACCGGAAGGCGCGACCGACTGTGGTCGCGCCCCGGCCTTCTTACCCGGTCCTGTGTCAGCTCAGGGAGACCGACGTGTCGAGGAACTCGTTGGTCATCAGGTCCGATGGCGCCAGCCCCGGTTTCGGCTTGGTGCCCTGGGCCTCGAAGACCGGTACCAGCTGCCCGATCAGCTTCTGCACCCGGGCGGTGTCGAAGCTGCCGAGTACCCCGTCTGTTCCGTTGGCGATCAGTCCGAGGCTCTTCTGCTTGGCGCTGCCGTCCGCGAGCAGGCCCTCAGACAACGCGAACCCGCTCGTGTTCAGCGTCTCGACCGTGCGCAGCAGGACCTGGTTGGTGGGGCCGGGGTCGGTGACGTAGTCACGCTGTGCCTGCTGGAACAGGGGTACGAGCTTGCCAAGGCAGTCACGGTTGGCCGCCAGCTTGTCCGCTCGGACAGTGAGCATGGGCAGGTACACCGGGTACTCGTCGCCGAGGAGGAGGTACTCGACCGGCTTGCCCCACGCCTTCACGTCATGTTCGAGCCGGTAGGGCTCGTTGGTGATGAATGCCTGCTGCACGATCTTCCCGTCCGCGGCGACGAAACGAGCAGGGTCGCCCTGGTAGGAGGTGTCGATCCGAGAGGAGCTCAGCTGCCCCTGCCGCTTAAAGACGTCCAGGTAGGCGGCCCCCGCGCTGCCCAGCACGGTGACGTCCGCCCGGCCGATGTCGGCGACGCTGGTGAACTTCCACGCCGGGTCACCCCAGATGAACGCCAGCGGGGACTTCTCGTAGGAGGCGAAGACCGCGACCGTCGGCTGGTTGCCGGATTGTTGTACCGCCTCGTCCAGGCCCAGCACGCCGGCCAGAATGTCGTCGTCCTGGGCCATTTGCGAGGAGACTGGCTGGAAGCCCACGGCCGGGCCGCCGGCCCGGATCTCCAGCTCGACACCCGTGCCACCGAGCTGGCCGACGACCCGGTTCCTGCCCGTGTCGATGGTCGGGTCCGCCCCAAGGAGCTGGTACAGGTACCCGTCGTCGACCTCGGGCCACCAACCCGCCTGGACGACGACTCGGTCCGGGCAGACACCCTTCAGTGGCGTCGTGTACCGGGACGCGACCCCCCCAGCGGCGCCGGTCGGGGGCGCGTCCCCCGACCCGCCCCCGGAATCGGAGCATGCACCCAGACCCAAGGCCAGCACGACGGCGCACGCACCGGCGACCAGTCTGGGACGTCGAGGATGAAACGGCTGCATGAGCTCTCCTCCAGGGGCAAGTTGAGGGGTCCAGCGGCCGGCCGCGGGTGTCCCGTGACAGGCCCCGCGACTGACAGCTGCGGTGGCGAGGCAGTCAGGACACGGTCGAGCGCGTGCGGCGGCGCGACAACCGCGGTGGGCACAGGCCCCGGCCGTGGCGATCGGTGGGCCACACCGGCGACACAGACGCCGACGACCCGGCCGGCACGACACACCCAGGCAACGGCAGGGGGCGTTACGAGCCTTGTCGCCACGAATACCCTTCCCGTCTGCCCCGCCGGGGGGTGGCCCGCTGTCAGGCCAGAGTGCCTCGTCCGCCACAGGATTCCATATCCGCAATGCCAGTTTCGAGGCGAGGTGCCAGATTCGCGCCGAATGGTGCGCTGGACCCTTTGTCAAGGGCCATTGAGCACGTAACCGCCCGTAGGTCACAGGGTCGGTCACCCGCCTTTCCGAGGACCGTTTCGCCGGCAATCGCAACCAGGTGTCGAACATCGCATCGAGACAGTCCCGGTCTATGGGCATCGCAGGCTCCTGGGAGCGCGCGGCACGCGGGCGGGTCGGTGCCTGTGGGGTTCCAGAACTCGGCTACCTGCGTTGAGCTGGGCTTTTATGTTTGCTGAGTAGCGGCTCGTGGGCCGTGCTGGGGGTTTCCGGTGGTGGTTGGGTCGTGAGGGCATGTGCGGGATCGGGCCCTGGAACGGGACGGGCGTGACCCTCGGTTGATCATGGAGGTTCCTGCGCCGTCCTGATCGTCCGAGGTGCCGTGCCCGCCGCGCCGTTATCTTCGTCTGCCCCTGTTCTGGATCAGCTGGCCTCCGCAGTCGCCGGTGGTCGGTCGCCGTCGGTGTCTCCCGCGGGTCTGCTGGTGGTGTTCGAGCAGGTCACGGACCCGCGGAATTGCCGTGGGAGGCGGCATCGGCTGCCGGTCCTGTTCGTGCTGGCGACCTGCGTGGTGCTGGCGGGTGCTCGCCCCTTCACCGCGGTTGGTGAGTCGAGGTCGCCCTCACCGCCAAGGCCGTCCACCACAGCCGGCGTGACGTCGAGCGCCGGGACGGGACTCGCCGGCCTGGGGGCCACCAGGTCGCCGAGGTTCGGCCCGCCGTCGACGAGGACTCCATCCGGTTCCGCCCCCCGCACAGCGGGCCGCTGCGCGACGACCACGACGAACAGACCGTGAACTATTGGATGGTCTACGACACCGAAGAAGGCGTCGCCTACGGCATGACGCCCTACAGCCACAACCCCGACGGCACCTGCACCTTCGGTCTCGACGGCGACCCGCGGTACATCGTCACCATCCCGGTGACCCCCGCGCATACCGCTCCCGGGATGACCCTGCTCCGCGAGATCCTCGACGAGAACCTCCACCTACGCCGGCCCGACGCATCCAGCTGACCGGACCCGGCACGGCCAGCACCTGCCGGTCCGGCCGGGACAATCAGCCCCAGCACGGCATCCGACTGCGAAGGAGACACCGGCGGCGATGAACGACGACACCTGGGCGCTGGTCACCGACGTCGTCGCCCGCGTGCTGCCAGCTCTTTTTGGACTGCGTTGGCTTCGTCAGTGCGTCCGAGCGCGGCAAGAACTATTGCCAGGTTGGTCAGCGACATGGCCAGGTCGGGCAGGAATGCCTCGGGCAGAGCCTCGGCCATCCGACGTCGAATCGCGACGGCCTCCTCGACCGCGGCCAGGCTCTCCTCCCATCGATCCAGCTTGCCCAACCGCACCGACAGGTTGTTCAGCGACCCGGCTAGGCCGGGTAGGAACGCCTCGGGCCGGTCCTCGGCCAGCCGCCGGTAGACGGCGAGGGCCTCCTCGCTCGCGGCCAGGCCCTCCTCCCACCGACCCAGCTCACCCAACCGCACCGACAGGTTGTTCAGCGACCCGGCCAAGTTGGGCAGGT
>NZ_MBLO01000078.1 GCF_001854805.1 Pseudofrankia coriaricola | reverse complement strand
GGCCAAGTTGGGCAGGTATGCCTCGGGCCGGGCCTCGGCCAGCCGCCGTCGAATCGCGACGGCCTCCTCGATCGCGGCCAGGCCCTCCTCCCACCGACCCAGCTCACCCAGGTCGACCGACAGGTTGGTCAGCGACATGGCTAGGTCGGGCAGGAACGCCTCGGGCCGGTCCTCGGCCAGCCGCCGGTAGACGGCGAGGGCCTCCTCGTTCGCGGCCAGGCCCTCCTCTAGCCGACCCAGCCCACCCAGGTCGACCGACAGGTTGGTCAGCGCCCCGGCCAGGTCGGACAGGAACTCCTCGGGCCGGGCCTCGGCCAGCCGCCGGTAGACATCGACGGCCTCCTCGCTCGCGGCCAGGCCCTCCTCCCACCGGCCCAGCTCACCCAACCGCGCGGAAAGGTTGGTCAGCGCGTGCGCGAGATTGGATAGAGCATCGTCGGAGAAGGCGGATTTCCGCAGACGGGTGACAGATGTCTGTTGCAGTTCGGCGGCGAGATCGAGCAGGCGGGTGCTGTAGCGAGGCAGCTCGTCGATCACGTCGGCGAGCCGGGCGGCGTCGAGCTGATCCGCTGCGTCGGTGAGCGCTCGGAGCAGCTCGGGTGGGCTGGGGGTTTCGATCGCGACCCGTACCGCGGGCACGGCCCGGCTGGCCGGATCGCTGACGATCAGCCGGTAGACGAGGTCGGCGAGGTTGTGCCTGGTCGCGGAGGCCCGAGCCAACACCGTGAACGCCTGGTAGATCTGCCCAGCGCTGGCGCCGCCGAGCAACTGTCCGGGTCTGTCGGCTCCCTCATCTTGTTCGACGGCGCGGGCAACGAAGTGTTCCGCGACCCGGTCGGGTACCACCCCACCCCACCGGCTGTCGGGCCGGTCGGCGGGCGGCGGGTAGAGGTCGGCCAGCCAGCGCGCGGCCCGGTCCCGCACGTCATAGGCAAACCCATCCGTGCCGGCGAAACCCGGCAACCGGGCCAGGGTGGCCATCGCCTCCTGGTGGGACGCGGCGCCACACAGCGTCGCGGCCAAGACCCCGTCGGCCAGCGTCGACCGGGCACGGTCGATGCCCCGGTCATGGGCCGCTCGGATCCAGTAGTCCTCTTCGTGGCGCAGCAGCCGATCCGCGACCCGATCCCAGGACCCGGCCCCCCCGGCGAGGAGTCCGAGGGCCGGCCAGCATCGAGCAGGGCGACCAGCGCCGCCATGTGCACAGCAAGAACCTGCCCGAAATCATCCCCATCCAGGCGGGGAGGGACGATCGCGGCGGCGCGGGCTGGCCAGTCCACCGTGGGGTCGACCTCGTCGAGGCGGGCCGACAGCGCTTCGACCGCTTCCGCGAACGCCTCCCGGCGACCGGCGACCGTGACGTCCACCGACGCCAAGGCCGCGACCTCGGCTGCCTCTGCCAGGTCGTGCCGGCGGGACAGGTCCATCCACCAGTCCCCGGCGGTGCGCGCGACCAGGAGGAGCCGGACCGGCCGGCGGCTGGCCCGATCTTCCAGCAGGCCCAGCAGCCGGTCGAGGAAGCCGCTGTGGGTTTCGGCGTAGTCCACGACGACCAGCACCGGCCGGTCCGTGGCCGCCACCTCGTCGACAGCCGCCTGTTCACTGGGGATAGCCAGGCCAACTACCCACCCCGCCTCCCGCATCCGCACGCACAGCTCACGGGCGAAACGGGTTTTGCCCTGCCCACCCGGACCGGTCAACAGCCGCACTGCGGTGTCCCCGACGCTGTGGCACCAGTCGGCGAACTCGGTCAGCAGCTCTTCGCTAACACCCCGCAGACCCACAACGGCGGAGTCGGCCCGCAGAAGCTGCGCCGGCGTTCGTAGCCGGGTCAGCCTGGGCTGGTTGGTGAGCAGACCAACTAGCTCGACGGACTGCCAGCTGACCTCGCCACCATCCGCCGCTACCAGCCGGCGGAACTCGCCGTCGGCCAGCAACGTCTCCGCCGGTACCGCCGAGAGGCGGCCCCCGGCGAACCCACGCAGATCAGCGATCACGACCCCGACCAACAGCCACCCAGCCCCGCCACCCTGGCGATCCGCGGAGGCGAACAGGGCGGCCCCCGACATGCTCGCCCACGGCGACAGCTCACCGTCGCGCGGCCCAGCCAACGGCGGCGGGTCATCGACGTTCACGTCATAGCGGTCACTCACCAGCCCACCCAGCGGATTGACGTGCCCTACCAGCTGGTTCGTCTCCCGCACCGCATCGCCCTCACGCAGCACCCGGGGAAAGCCGACCCCCTGACACGCGATCCCACCCGTCCGACCCGTGAACACCCCCCACCGCAGCCGATCCACCGGCGGCCCGCTCCACCCATCGGACACGATCTGGACCAACGCGGCGTCCACCCCCGCCCGCGACGCCGGCCACACCACACGACCCTCCGCCTCGACCCGCCCGCCCGGACCGACCCCGACACGAAGACGCACTCGGCCCGCTGGCGCATCACCGTCAGGAAAGACCACGTGCGCGGCCGTCAACACCAGCCGCGATGTCACCAACAGGCCCGAGCCGACCCGCTCCCGCCCATCGGCGCGAACTGCCCGCACCTCGACGACCTGGCCAGACGGTGCGCCGACTCCACCCCCCATAGCCACGCCCCGTTACCGCGAGCTACTCGTCGTCGCCGATCAGCGACCGATCACCCGTAGTCGGATCAACCGGCGCCAACCGCACCGTCAGCCGATGCGACGACGTCGAGGACCGCTGCCCACCCGCACCAATCGACACCACACCAATCCGGACCCCGCATCCGCCTTACCGCCAGCCGCAACCTCCACACCCAGCTCCAACTCAATCGGCTCAGCCGCGAACCGGATCGGCGAACCCACACCAGCCGCCTGCGCGGCGACCAACTCCGCCCGAACCGCCCCGATCGCCTCCGCCAACCCCACCCACGGCTCAGACACTAAGGCCCCCGAATCCACGTGACGAATCATGCGAGAAGTAGCAAGACTATCGCGCACTGCCACAACGCCCGGCAACGTTGTCTAGGCCGACCACCAGCCGCAGATCCGGCACCCAAGCCAAAGCCCACGGCAGCCGCCAACAGACGACCGCGAGCCGGCCCCGCCATGGGAGCTGGAATGACTCGACGCGTCGCTCCTGCGGGTCCGGACCGGGCGCTCTGGGCGGTAGCGGACGGTTCGGCCGTCATGGTCGCCGTATCGGGGTGAGGCAATGCAGCGTGCCGAGCTTCATCTCCTACACCCCCGACTCGTGCGGCTGGAGACGCTGCCGGACGCGCTCGTTCTCGCGGGCGGCCAGGACTCACGCGGCGAGCTTCCCTACCGGGCCGCCGCGTCGCTGGCCGCTCGCCTCGGCACGGAACTCCAGCACGTCCCCGGTGGCCACGTCGGCCTGACCACGCACCCCGCCGAGGTCGCCGAACACCTGCGCAGGCCCTCCGTACCTCGATCTGAATCCAGCTCGCTCGGGGCAGGTCATCCGCCCGCGGCGCCCTCGGCCTCCCAGCGCAGCAGGTCGCCGGGCTGGCAGTTGAGCACCTCGCATAGGGCGGCGAGGGTCGCGAAGCGCAGCGCCTTGGCGCGGCCGTTCTTGAGGACCGCCAGGTTGGCGGGAGTGATCCCTACCCGGTCCGCGAGCTCGCCGACGGACATCTTCCGCCGGGCGAGCATCACGTCGATGTCGACGGCGATCGGCATCAGATCACCTCGTCCAGCTCGGCCTCGTAGTTGAGCACTACATGAGCATCGGGTCGCGAGCTATTTGAGCAGTCACCCTCAGTGACGGCGGCGCGTGATCCCTGTGGCTTCCATCGGTGGTGCTGGGTGTCGCGGCCGGAGGTGGGACGGGTCGCCGCCCTCGGCGAACAGAGCCTCCACATCGACCCAGCCCGACGCGGAGGGCGTTCAGCCGGGCTTTTCCATGTCGACGAACTCCACAGGCCCGTAACCGTCGAACGTCTCGGTATGCCGGCCGGTTTCGGCGAAACCGAGGCGCCGGTACAGGCGGATGGCGCGTTCGTTGAAGGCCGCGACATCGAGCACCACGCGGCACCGGCCGTAGATAGGGCGGGCGAACTCCAGGCCCGCCAACACGAACTGCTCGCCGAGCCCGCGACCAGTGAGATCCGGCCGCAGGCCAAACCCGTAGAACAGCCCGTCGTCGACCGGCTCGAAGAAGTAGAAGCCGATGAGGGCGCCATCGTCGTCGCGCACGGCGAAGAAGAGCTCCGGGTTCTTCACGGGCAGGCCGTCACTGTCGTAGAAGTCGTAAGGCGGGTAGTAACGCCAGGCGTCGCGTTCGCGGAACATGGCGTCGTCCGCCGGTTCGATCCTCACAGGTCCCGCCCGTCCCGAGCACCGGTGCACTCCATCAGCGCGATTCTCCCACGGCACGCGCTGGCTGGACGCCGCCATGGAAGCTGGCTGTACCGGGTCCGCTGGGCGCGGCGGGCAGGCCGTCCAGCGACGTCGAACCCCTCCTCAGTCTCCTCCACCGGACCCAAAATGCGGTCACGTTCAGTAGCTGACGGTGGGACTCCGCTCCCGGCAGCACTAGCAAGAACTGCTCAACTGGCTCCGCCGCGGGACCGGAGTTCTGCTCACGTAAGCTGCGAACCCCAAGGATCGGCTGCTCATCTTCGTTCGATCCCTACATGGGCGCTGGCGAGCTGGCGTTGCCGAAAGGTCGTCGACGCCACCAGGGAGTGCTGCCGCGCGGCTTCCGCTCCTCGCCGCCGGGGGCGGCTGCGGTGCGGGTCCGCTTGCCCTCGAAGCATGGGCGAGGGCCAGGCGGCCGGCTACAGCGCGCCCAGCGCCGCGAGCACGGCGAGCGCCAGGCCCAGCGCGCCGGCGAACGCGGCCCCACCGCGCAGCGTCGCACCGGGCAGGCTGGCTCCGTCGGCACGGGCGAGGATGCCGGCGATGACGGCGAGCGCCGCGCACAGCGCGACGAGAAGTCGAACAACGACGGGGTCAGGCACCGCGGGTCTCCTTGATCGTGACCACTCCCCTTTTGGGGATGGATCACGACCTGCGGCGCCCGCTTCGCTTCCTACCGATCACCGACGTCGATCGTCAACACATCGGCGGCACGGATAAGAGGCAAGTAGCTGCCGACCGTCAGCGGCTGCCACAACTGCTTCGGGTTACACAACGCTGGTACTCCCGAGTCTTGGTCCACTCGGGTACAGACAGCGGGCCGCTGACCTGCGTCGCTGTCACCCGGCGACCTGCCCAATAGGCAGGCCCCTGGTCGGGCCCGCGCACAGGCCCCCGGTCGGGTACGCCGATGGGCCTGTTGTACGTTCTCCCGTTGATCTTCATATTCCCGCCGAGCACTTCATCTTCCCCGGGGAGATGAAGAGACCCAGGTAGGTGGATCTTCGGTTGCCAACGGCGTCGCGCCTTCGAGGACATGCGAGATCACTATCGCGCCCTAGATCGTGATCTCGCGCCTTCCTATCGTCACAGATGGGAGCGTTGAGAGGATTTCCGATCATGGCGCGGCCGGTGGAAGCTGACTCTGTCCGGCTGCGGCTGCGCCGGGTCGACGGTGTCCGCAAGGTTGACCTGGATCGGTGGGTGCCAGTCGGGTTCGACGGTGTGCTGCCGTGGCGGACCTTCCGGTGGCGTGGAGGGCAGGCACATTATTCGGGTCTGTACTGGTCGGCGGTCATGGGCGGACATGTCGGCTATGAGTCGCGTCTGGAGCTCGCCTGGCTGCTGATGGCAGATCGGGACAGCCGGCCACGGCTGAGGGCGGGGCCGGGGCGAGCGTACAAGGGATCACACGTCCACCCCTAGATCGGCACTTTCTGTCTTCTTATCGTCGCGATGAGGAGCCTTTGGGGGTGTCATGACATGGCGCGGTCGGCGGGTGCGGCGGAGACCGTTCGGCTCCGGGTGCGCCGGGCCCACGGCGTGGACGAGGTCGACCTCGACCGCCCGATGGCGATCGGGTTTGACGGTGCGCTGCCGTGGCGAGCGTTCCGGTGGCGGCAGGGTCAGGCTCACTACTCGGGCCTGTACTGGTCCGCGGTGACGGGCGGTCATGTCGGCTACGAGTCGCGGCTGGAGTTGGCCTGGTTGCTGCTGGCAGACCGAGACCCGTGTCTCCGGCAGGTCGTGTCGCAGCCGTTCAACACCAGCTGGTCGCGAACGTCGACGGCATGGTGCGCCGCCATGTCCCCGACTTCGTGGCGGTGCGAGCGGACGGGCTGATTTCAGTCATCGACGTCAAGCCGCGCCGGCGCCTCGCCAGCGGGGAGGTCGCGTTCACCCTTGGTTGGACCGAGCAGGTGGCGACGGCGCAGGGCTGGGCGTTCGAGGTTTTCAGCGAACCCGATCCGGTGGTGCTTGACAACGAGCCGGTACGCGGGTGTCCACACCCAGGACAACAGCTGGCTCGTCGGCGACCGGGGTGAACGACCCGAACCTGCCTCCGGCTGCCCCGGTTGCCAGCATCAGCCACGGAAGCGGCCACGTTGCGACGCCAGGCGCCCCGCTCCGATCAGGGATGGCGTGGGGTTTCGCCGTGGCCCTGTGGGTAATGCTCGGCGTGGTTGGTCAGCCTGTCTTGCTGATCGTTCATCGTCGGGTCGTTGACGTTGCGGACGGCAAAGTGCGGCCCGCCCCTACAAGAGATGCCGCGACGGAGGTCGACAAGATGACGCGAACTGAGCAGGGGAAAGGCGCGGTGATCGTCACCGGCGCCAGCCGGGGTATAGGTGCCGCGATCGCCCAGAAGCTGGCCGAGGACGGGTACGGCGTGGTGGTCAACTACGCGGCGGACGCGGCCGGCGCCGAATCGGTGGTCTCGGCCATCTGTGGACGCGGCGGCCGGGCCATCGCCGTGCGCGCGGACGTGGCGGCACCGGATGCCGTCGCGGACATGTTCGAACGCGCCCAGCGTGAGCTGGGGCTGCTGGCCGCACTGGTCAACAACGCCGGGACAACCGGCAAGCAGGCACGCATCGACGAGCAGGACGCGCACCACCTGACCCGGCTGATGCAGGTCAACGTCGTGGGCCCCATGATCTGCGCCGGGCACGCCGTCCGAGCGATGTCGACCGCACACGGCGGCACCGGCGGCTCCATCGTCAACATCGCCTCGATCGCCGCCCAGGCGGCGTTCCCCGACGTCGAAGGAGTCGTGCCGTACGAGGCCACGAAAGGCGCCGTGGTGACGTTCAGCCGTGGTCTGTCCAACGAGGTCGCCCCCGAAGGGATCCGTGTCAACAGCGTCTCGCCAGGCGCTATCGACACGGAAATGGCCGCGGCCACCCCAGGAGGGCAGGAGGTCGGCGCGAGCAGCCCGCTCGGTCGCATGGGCCGCCCCGAAGAGATCGCCGACGCTGTGTCGTGGCTGGTCTCGCCGGCGGCATCGTACGTCACCGGCACCGATATCACCGTGTCCGGCGGGCGATGACCTGGCCAGGATCGTGACGAAGACCGGCCCCGCGGCCGAGGGAGTTGCTCCCGGTTACGAGGTCATCGGCTTCATCCACGAGCGCGCCAGTCACGCCAAGTACGGGGTCCGAGAAGTTCGAGGCGATGGCCGCACTCGACGCGCTGGTCGAGCCGGAAACCCGTGGAGATCCGGAGTCGCCGCTGCGGTGGACGACGAAGTCGACGCGGCACCTGGCCCGCGAGCTGACCCGGGCGGGGCATGCGGTCAGCCATTCCGTCGTCGCCAAGATCCTGAAGTCGGCGGGCTACAGCCTGCAGTCGACCCGCAAGGCCCTGGAAGGCGCGCAGAGCCCCGACCGCGACGCCCAGTTCCGGTACCTGAACACCACCGCGGCGGCGTACCTGGCCGCCGGTGACCCGGTGATCAGCGTCGACACGAAGAAGAAGGAGCTGGTCGGGCGCTTCACCGCGTCTGTCGTCGTGGGTTCTCCGATGGGCCACAACTCGCGACTGCGCCAACCGTTCGATCATGAATGATCGCTGTTCGGGCCTCGGGTGGCCGGGCCGTGGTCATCACGCCGGACGCGGCGATGACGGCGCCCGCTTCGAGATCATCCAAACGATCATCCGTGACGAGACCGCGACCTGGCCAACTACCCCCGCTAGCGCCGAGAACCAGCCACGAGATCTGCCCGGCTGACATGCCCGGCGGCGGACGGTTCGGCCGTCACCGCCGCCGTATCAGGGATGAAGGCGAGAAACATCCGCTGCTTCGCGTGGCTACGCAGCCGGTCGGAAGAGTTCCTGTGCCACCCCGGACGGTCGGGCCAGCCCGTGCGCCGCATCGGAAGTAGCGGGCTGTAGCGTGCCAAAACTCGATTCGGGGGCGTGACCTGGGGTTTCGCTGTTCGGTCAGGCGGCCTGGTGGTACTCGTTGATCACGCCTCCGAGGACCTTGCGGCGGTGGATCGGGCCGTCGAGGGGTGTGACGGTGGCCAGGTCGTGGTTCGGTGGTCGTTGGTCTCGTCTTTGGTGGGGTCGGTGGTCGTTGTAGTGGCGGGCGTACTGGTCGAGCACGGTGGTGGCGTGGCGTTCGCCGTAGAGGAGGATCCGGTCGGTGCACTACTGACGGACCGATGGGATGAACCGCTCCGCGTAGCAGTTCGCCCGCGGAGCCCGCGGGGGAGTCCGCACGACCTGGATGCCTTCGGAGGCGAACACGTCGTCGAACGACCTCGTGTATTTCGCGTCTCGGTCGCGGATGAGGAACCGGAACGCGTCGAGCCGCCCGTCGAGGTCCATGACGAGTTGGCGTGCTTGTTGGGTGACCCAGGGTCCGGTCGGGTGGGCCGTCGCGCCAAGGATGTGGACGCGCCACGTCTGGATCTCCATGACGAACAGCATTCTGTGGAATCTGGCCCCTAGAAGATCGTTCCCGATGCGCTCGGACCTGTCGGGTACGAGCCTCGAAACGCCGGCTATGTCGGAATCGACCTGGGCAAAAGCAAGAACGGCATCGAAGGAAGAAGATCCACTCGGTGATGCGCAGATCGTGCGGCCAGATTCCACGTTACTAATACGTACAGCCGGCGTAGCGCGATCGTGTCTATGCGGAAGAAGTCGGTGGCGAGCAGGCCGCTGGCCTGGGCTCGCAGGAAGGTTCGCCAGCTGGTGTCGGCGTGGCGACGTGGCGCCGGGCCGAGACCCGCACCGGCGAGGATCCGGCGGACCGTACCCGCGCCGATCCGATGGCCCAGGCCGAACAGTTCGCCCGGGACACGGCGATGACCCCAGGTCGGGTTGTCGCGGGCGAGGCGGATCACCAGCCCCTGCAGTTCCTCATCTATTGGCGGGCGGCCCATCCGGTGCGGGTAGGTCCACTGTCGGCGGACCAGGCGGCGATGCCACGCCAGCAACGTCGCCGGGGTCACCAGGCGGTGTGCCCGGACCTCCCGGGGCAGCAACCGGGCCAATGCGGCCAGGATCGCGCGATCAGGCCAGGTGAACCGGGGCCGCCGGACCTGGCGGCGTAGGACCGAGACCTCATGACGCGGCACCAGCAGCTCCGACGTCCTCGCCGCGTCGCTGTGCGTCAGCAGGACCAGCCAGCCGAACACCCGAACCATCGCGAGATACGTCAGCCGCACCACCATGAATCACGATCATGCACCACCGTGGCGGACAGCGAAGCCGCAGTTCAAGGGCCGGAACTCGAGTTCTGGCACGGTACAGGGTGAAGGCGCCGCGGCGCGAGCCGGCGATGACCTCGTACACGCCTGCAGCTTCGCCGGCGCCACCCCCGTGCTGATGGCCGACGGCACCACCAAACCCATCGACCAGATCCACGCCGGCGACCAGGTCCTTGCCACCAACCCCGAAACCGGGGAACAGGCAGCGAAGACGGTCGTCCACGTCTGGGTCCACAACGACACCCTTACCGACCTCCTCTTCGCCGACGGTACGGTGCTGACCACCACCGAGGACCACCCGTTCTGGTCCGCCACCGACCACCGCTTCGAACGCGCCGACCAACTTGCCTCCGGCGAGAAACTGCTACGCGCCGACGGCCGCGAGGCGACAAGTATCCGGCCTCGAGCCCGGGACCAGCCGCCAGGCACCCGCCTACAACCTCACCGTCACCGACCTCCACACGTACTATGTACTCGCAGGAAAAACGCCGGTCCTGGTTCACAACACAGATCCAGCGTGCGATGTGTCGATTTACAAGGCGCCAGCCAAGGGGGCGACAGGCAAGTTGCTGAAAGATGGCTTTGATCCGGCGGACTTTCCTGGGTCTGGGAACGGATATCCCGACGGAAGAGCCTACTTTGGGCCCCACGACGAGGGCAGAGAAATAGCGCTCGACTATGCAAGCCGCGGGCAATACGACTCGGCTGTGATCCACATTCGAATCCCGAAAGCCGACTTCGACCGCTATTTCAGTCAGCACGTAGGCTCTCACAACGGAGTTCCTGGGACCGAAGTGGCCATCCCGAACACCCTGTTTAACATCTTGAACCAATACCCGAGATCGCTGGTCGGGTGATGAACCTGCATGAGCTGGAGGAGGGTGAACGCCGACTCATTGGGACTCTGGTGTCAGGCAGTATAGTTGCGGTCCTTCGGTGGGGAGTTATTGTTGATCTTGGATTGTCGCGAGTTGGACTGATCGACGCCCTGTATATCGATGATGAAGATGAGTATCAGGCTGGATCGCAAGTGAGTGGCTATTTGGACTCGTATGACGAAAAGAAAGACAAGTTTATCCTCAGACCACCCCATCAAACGTCGCTGGCTGAGCGACTTAGAAGTAAGGGGTACAACGTTTAGCCCGCGTCATGCATGGAATCGACGCCGCCATACTGTAGGCGGTGGGTAACTGTCCGGGTCGCTGATTCAAACCCCAGGGCGATAACTTGGATATTAGGGCACATGTTGTTGAAAATAGAGGAGATAGTGAATTCATCTCGACTTCTACTGGTGGGAATGCTGGTAGGTGGACCCATCCGAGCGTATCTGTGCAGGTCGCGGGCCCATGGCAGTCCAGCTACTTGGATTCTGTTTAGTAGAGGACGCAGGGGGCGGCCGAAGAGTTTGCGCTTGATGCCCAAATGGGTGATGAAACGAATATCTACAAGCTGCGAGGCAGTGGTATTGACGTGAACGCTTACTGCGGCGCCGAATCTCCCTACCCCTGGGAGGGGAGATTGCAGTTCCTGGAAAAATCTATCCACACGATATCGAAGGAGTTTGGAATCACCTCGGAGAATGGATCCAAAATCCTGGATTTCGACGGTGATTTGGACCGAGGTTGAGCTGTCAGTAGTCAACCGTGGCGTGATCGAACCGGCACGGGTGCGCTTCGCCGCAGGTGGCACCTGCTTCGTAGAGATAGTGCTCGAGTCGGGCGATCACTGCTGACGTTTCGTTGGCCGCCCGAGCGACAGAGATATCTATGCTGCTTCCTCGCGCGGTCGGCGAATCTCATGCGTCGGGCGGTGGGGGTCCCGCCGCCATCGCCCGAGATCAGTGCCGCCGACTACCACCGCTGTGATCCGCAGGGAACCCAGCAGTCGGCCACCATTTGTCCTCCATGGTGACTGCGGCGATCAGGGCGATGCGGTGGGTGTCGACGCTGTTCGGACCAGCACGATCCGCCGGCCAGGCGTGCGAAGTTGCCGGCCCGGGGATCGACACCCGGCCCGATCCCGCGCCGGACCCGCACCAGCGGGGTGGCTCCGTGCCGGCTCCGGCTTCACGCCACGGAGCCTCGGGCGCTGCCAGGCCTCGTGCTCGAACGTGGTCACGGCCGCGATCCCGTGGTTGCGCCATACCTCGACCGACACGCTGGATCGGTAGCTGACACGACCGGCCTGGCTACGGCGGTTTGATTTGGCCCCGGTAGGGCGGCTTAAGTTCTAGCGGTGTTGCAACACCAGTACCGAAAGGTGTTGCAGTGACCGGATCCCGACGGACGTGTGAAACCTGACTTCCGCCGTGATCGCGGCTTGATCGCCGTGGCGGGTCGCTGACGCGAAGATTCGTGACCGGTCGCTGATAGCTGGGCAGGTGGAGTTGCCGGCGCGTTGTCGCGCGCCGGCTGCCGGCTGCCGGTGAGGTCAGGATGCGGTGTCGAGGGTGACGCGGTAGCCCATGGTCTCGAGTTGGCGGACGGCGCGGGTTCTGGCTCTTTCGGGGTTGAGGCGGGTGTAGTAGTCGGCGCCGGGGTCCTGGTAGGTGGTGGCGGTGGTGGCCATGTGCCAGATCGCGGTGAGCATCGCGTGCTGGACCGCGACGTTGGCTTTCTGGGGTCCGCGCCGGGTGGCGATGCGGCGGTAGCGGGCTCCGAGGTAGGTGCGCGTGTTGTGGGCGCAGGCCATCGCGGCGGCACCGAGGGCTGCGGGATCTGCCAGCGGCGGATGCAGGGCAGCTGGAACAACGGCAAACCTCACTACCGCTGCGTCTTCCCCGACCAGTATGCCCTCGCCAACCACGTGCAGCACCCCCGCAGCGTCTACGTCCGCGAGGAACTCATCGTCGCCCACCTCGACGGCTGGCTCGCCCGCGCCTTCACCCCACCCCGGCTGCACACGACCATCGCCGCCCTCACCGCCGCCCAGGACGACGACACCACCATCAGCCACGACGACGACCTCGCCCAGGCATGGCGGACGATCACCGACTGCGACCTCAAGCTCGAGCGCTACCGGCTCGCCCTCGAAGCCGGCACCGACCCCGCCCTCGTCGCCCGCTGGACCGCCAAAGCCAACACCGAACGCGCCGCCGCCCAGGCCCGCCTGCGCGCGACCACCGGCCGCAAGCGCATGACAGAAGACGAGATCACCGATTTGGTCGCTGCCGTGGGCGACATCGTCGCCGCCGTGGCCGAGGCCGACCCAGCGGACAAAGCCGAGATCTACGCCCAGCTCGGACTCCAGCTCACCTACGAACCAGGAGCACACCGAGTGATCGCCGAGGCCAAGCCTCCGGCGATCATGTACGAGGGAGAGTGTCCGAGGGGGGAGTCGGACACTACGCA
>NZ_MBLO01000077.1 GCF_001854805.1 Pseudofrankia coriaricola | reverse complement strand
ACCACGATCACCGCGGTGTTCGACGGAGACGCCGCGCTGCGCCCCTCGACGGCGGAGGCCGCCACCGTCGTCGTCCGCAGCCCCACGGCAGGTCCGGGCTCCGGGCCGGGAGGCATCGCGACGGCGATCCCCCGCAGCACCATCGGCGAAAAGGCCGTCTACCTCGCGTCCCTGCAGGCCGGCAAGCCCTACGTGTGGGGCGCGACCGGCCCCAACGCCTTCGACTGCTCCGGCTTCGCGCAGTACATCTACAAGCAGCTGGGCCGCTACCTGCCACGCACCGCCCAGCAGCAGTACAACGCGACGATCCACGTCCCGCAGTCCGCCAAACAACCCGGCGACCTGATCTTCTTCGGCACCCCCGACAACATCACCCACATGGGCATCTACGCCGGAAACGGCTACATGTGGGCCGCTCCCCAGAGCGGCGACGTCGTCAAGTACGAACCGATCTACACCAGCAACTACTACGTCGGCCGCGTCCTGTAAGCCGAGGTGATCGGGGCGGCGCTGGTCGCGAAGGCCCGGGGGCTGGGGTTGCGGCGGATCGCCGCGGGGTTGGGCCGGCCGGTGGGGACGGTGCCTGGCTGGCTGCGCCGGCCCGCGGGCCGGGGGCGGGCGCGTGGCGGGCCCGGGGGCCGGGGCTCGGCGCGGTGTTGCCAGCACGTATGTGGTTTTCAGTATGCCGACGATATGCGCCGGTCGTAGCATCCAGAACGTGCGTGTGTTGGTCGTCGAGGACGAGCCCTACATGGCGGAAGCCATCCGCGACGGGCTTCGCCTGGAGGCGATCGCGGCCGACATCGCCGGTGACGGTGACACCGCTCTGGAGCTGCTGAGCGTCAACGCCTACGACATCGCCGTCCTCGATCGCGACATTCCCGGGCCCTCCGGTGACGAGATCGCCGAAAGCATCGTCGCGTCCGGCAGCGGCATGCCGATCCTGATGCTCACCGCGGCCGACCGGCTTGACGACAAGGTCTCCGGGTTCGAGCTTGGCGCCGACGACTACCTCACCAAACCGTTCGAACTCCAAGAACTCGTCCTCAGGCTCAGAGCACTCGACCGCAGGCGCGCCCACCGCAGGCCGCCCGTGCGGGAGATCGCGGGCCTGCGTCTCGATCCGTTCCGCCGCGAGGTCTACCGGGACGGCCGATATGTCGCGCTGACCAGGAAGCAGTTCGCGGTGCTCGAAGTTCTCGTCGCCGCCGAAGGTGGTGTCGTCAGCGCCGAAGAGCTACTGGAACGGGCGTGGGACGAGAACGCGGACCCGTTCACCAACGCCGTGCGCATCACGGTCTCAGCCCTACGCAAACGCCTGGGTGAACCCTGGGTCATCGCCACCGTGGCCGGCGTCGGCTATCGCATCGACACAGCACCCGGCATCGGACGTGAGGGAGGAGACCGTGGATAGGGCACCTGGTTTGAGCATTCGCCTCAAACTCACCCTCAGCTACGCCGGGTTCCTCATGCTTGCGGGTGCCTTGCTGCTCGCGGCCGTGTGGCTGTTCCTTCTGCGCTACGTCCCCAACCGTGCGCTCCTCACAGACCCCACCACCGACCTTCATGGTGTTTTTCCCATCCGGTCCAGCCTCCTGCACGTTTTCGCTCCGAGGGCGGCCGCAGTGATGGCGTTCCTGCTGGTGTTCGGTCTGCTGGGAGGGTGGCTTCTCGCTGGCCGGATGCTCGCCCCCCTGACTCGCATCACAGACGCCACGCGCATGGCCGCGAACGGATCGCTCTCCCACCGAATCCGGCTACCAGGCCACAGAGATGAGTTCCGCGAGCTCGCTGACGCATTCGACATGATGCTCGCGCGGCTCGAAGCACACGTCGCCGAACAGCAGAGATTCGCAGCCAACGCCTCCCACGAACTGCGCACCCCCCTGGCGATCATGCAGACACTGCTCGACGTGGCCCGCAACGATCTGAGCCGCGACAACGGCGAACTCGTCGACCGCCTCCACGTCGTCAACACCCGAGCGATCGATCTCACTGAGGCATTGCTCCTGCTCAGCCGCGCCAACCAGCGATCCTTCGCCCGAGAACACGTCGACCTGTCTCTCGTAGCGGAAGAAGCCACCGAAACACTCGTCCCCTTCGCGGAAAAGCACGGCGTCACCATCGAGACGTCCGGGGACATCACCCCCACCAGCGGCTCACACGCGTTACTGCTGCAGATGACGACGAACCTCGTGCACAACGCGATCGTCCACAATCTCCCTGAACATGGCACCGTGTGCGTCACAACCAGCGTTCACACCAAGAGTGTGGTGCTGACTGTCGAGAACACCGGCGAGAAGCTCACCCCACAGGTAGTTGCCACGCTGGTCGAGCCGTTTCGTCGCGGCACCGAACGCATACGTAGTGACCATGCAGGTGTCGGCCTCGGCCTGGCAATCGTCAAAAGCATCACCCAGGCACACGACGGAACTCTCACCCTCACCCCCCGGGCCGCTGGGGGGCTCCGCGTCACGGTGCGACTACCCGTCGCGCCATCGCACACTGGCAGATGACGATCAGCGGAATTGCCGCACGGCCCCGAGGGAGGGAATAGTCAAGGCCTTTGGATCAGCGTGTCATGCGGCGTGAGTGTCACCGCCCGCTGGTTGGTCGGGTCGGGAACCTCCCAGTCCTCCGGGCGGTTGCCGGCGCGGTCGGCCGTGGCCCTCATGAGGCGAACCTACGTCGCTCGGCGACCGCGGTGAGCACGTGCCGGGCCAGGACGACGTCCGCGTCGGGCGCGCCGGCCGCCGACGCGTGGGCCGACATCGCCGCGATCCGCTCGGGATCGGTGAGCAGCGGGATCAGGGTGGTCTCGATCCAGGCCGGGTCGAGGTCGGCGTTGTCGACGAGCAGTGCCCCGCCGGCCGCGACGACCGGTTCGGCGTTCAGCCGCTGCTCACCGCCGCGCAGCGGCAGCGGGACGTACGCGGCCGGCAGGCCGACAGCGGCCAGTTCGGCGCACGTCATCGCCCCCGAGCGGCAGATCGCGAAGTCGGCCGCGGCGTAGGCGTACTGCATCTCGTCGACGTAGGGGATGACGACGTAGGGCGGGTCGGCGGGGTCGCCGTCCGGCACCTCGACCACGTACTGCGGCCCGGTGATGTGCAGCACCTGCACGCCGGCCGCCCGTAGCGCCTCGACCGCGCCGGACACCGCGGCGTTGATCGCCCGGGCGCCCTGCGAACCGCCGGTGACCATCAGCACCGGCCCGTCGGGTCGCAGGCCGAACCGCTGCCGGGCCGCGTCGCGCAGCGCGGGTCGGTCGAGCCCGGTGATCGCCGGCCGCAGCGGGATCCCGATGGCGGTGGCGTGAGCCAGCCGGACACTCGGCGCGGCGGTGAACACGTGCGTCGTCATCCGGACCGCCAGTCGATTGGCCACTCCGGGCCGGGCGTTCGCCTCATGGACGACGATCGGCAGGCCCTGCCTGCGGGCGGCAAGGTAGGCCGGCACGGCCACGTAACCGCCGAAGCCCACCACGACCTCGGCCCGCACGCGGTCGAGCACCGCCTCGGCCGCCAGCACCGAGTCGCGCAGCCTGCCCGGCGTCTGCAGCAGGGCCCGGTTCAGTGTGCGCGGCAGCGGCACCGGCGGGATGAGTTCGAGCGGGTAGCCGCGGGCCGGGATGAGCGTGGTGTCCAGGCCGCGGACGGTGCCGAGGGCCGTGATCTCGGCCGTGGGCTCCAGCCGGCGCAGCGCGTCGGCGAAGTTCATCGTGGGCTCGATGTGCCCGGCCGAATGGCCGCCGGCGACAACGACGCGCGGTGCCGTCACGCCTGTCCCCGCCGTGGAGCACCCTGCCACGGGCCACCGCCGGCCCGCTGCGTCGACGCGGCCCCCGACGCCGGCCGGGCCCGCCGGTACGCCCGGCGGGCCGCCCCCACCGCGGCTGGCTCGTGCCGGGGGAAGGAGGTCAGCATGCCCCCGACGATGACTGTGTCCACTATCAATGCGTTCAACGCCTTGGCAATCTCTCTGGCCGGCTCGACTATGTGATGGGAAAATCAAAATAAGTGTTTGGATAAGGTTCGTGTTTCAGTGTGTAGTGCCACCATTCGTGATCGTATGAATCAAATCCGCAGGCTTCCATGATGGAATGGAGGTGCTGACGATTTCTGGCTTCGACTGGCGTGATTCCTCTTGCGCCGTGATGTGAGATCGGATCCATCAGATCATGGTCACCGCCCATTTGAGCAAGTTCACCGGTAGCCAGATGATAAAGCGTCAGGTCAACTGTGCCGCCCCGGCTGTGGCCCGACCTGGCGGCCACATATCCCTTTTCGAACATCTCGGGCCTGTCAATATTCGGATAGTGTCTTGGTTTAGTCCGGCCATCCTCCGGCTGTTCTGACCAGCGCAGGAAACAATCTACAGCGCGTTGCGGGCGATAACCATCCCAAAGAAGCAGGCCGAAGTCGGAGGATGCGGCCTTTTCTCGCGCTCTTTCCAGGGCCGCGCACAGGGCCCTCGTACCGACGATTCGATTTGCCTGATATCCGTCCACCGGTTTGCCGGTGAAGTTGTCCCAGGTGGCGTACTTGGCATCCCAGCGTATTCCGGGCACAAACTCGTCCACAAAGACGAAGTCGTTTTTCATCGTCTTTTCCCGTGCAATGTCAGCCACACAATCCGGTCGATCACTTCGGCAAGTGGCAACCCCGCGGCCGCCATCATCCTCGGGTAACGGCTGTATGAGGTCATACCGGGCAGAGTGTTGACCTCGTTAAGTACTACTGTTCCGTCTTCCTTCAGGAACATATCCACCCGCGCAAGCCCCCTGCATCCCAGGGCGCGATATACGGCCTTCGCTGTCTCCTGAACGAGCGAGCGCGACTCTGCCGAAATGTCGGCGGGAACGATGGCCGTTGAGTTTTCGGAACCGCTTTCAGGCGCACTCTCCTGATGGATTCTGAAGAAGCCATGGGACAGAGAAATTCTGTCCACCTCGCCCGCGACCAATCCAAATCGTTCCCCTAGTATCGCACATCCCACCTCGCTGCCGACGACGGCCTCTTCGATCAACACCTTCGAGTCGTACTGTCTCGCGGTTTCCACCGCACTCAACAGTTCTTCTTTTCGGGCTACCCTACTGACGCCGAAAGAAGACCCCGAACGGGCCGGCTTCACAAAGACGGGATAGGCAGGCCGATCGGGATCGATCTTTTCGTTCGCCGTGACAGCCCAGTACTTCGGCGTGGCAATTCCCGCGCTTCCGGCGACGATGTAGGCAAGGGATTTGTCCATACACAGCGCCGAACTTTGGACATCGCAGCCTGCGTAGGGAATGCCGGAGAGCTCCAACAAACCCTGCATCGCACCGTCCTCGCCAAATTTGCCATGCAGAACGGGAAACACCACATCCAGACGGATCATCTTGTATCGGTCCTGCTCCAGGACAAGCAAGCCGTGTACGCTTCTGTCCGGCGACAGCACAACCGGACGGCAACTGCCGTTTTCCCAGGCCGCGTCAGGGCCGTCACACAGCTTCCAGGCACCGCTCTTCGTAATCCCGATATAGAACGGCTCATACTTTTCGACATCGAGGTTCTTTGCGACTTCTTGTGCGGATTTGACGGAGATGGGATGTTCTTCAGAACAGCCGCCAAATATGATCCCGACCCTCAGCCTATCCATGCCGATTTCCCCTTCTCAAACTCGAGGCAATTGATGAGGCTGTTTTCGACGGTGTCACTCAGGGCATGGTCTGTGTAATAGGCGGTGTGGGGACTGATGAGCACGTTTGGCAGTTGTTGTAGCCGCAACAGCGACTTGCCTTCAATGGGTTTGTCTCGGCAGTCGGCGTAGAATATTCCTTCTTCTCCTTCGAGGACGTCCAACGCCGCGCCGCCCAATCTGCCGCTTTCCAACGCTGCGATAAGAGCCTCGGTATCGAGAAGTGAACCGCGTCCAGTATTGATGATGAACGCGCCGCGCTTCATCTGCTCGATACGTCGACGGTTTAGGAGATGGTGTGTGTCCACGTTGAGTGGGGTATGGAGCGTGACGATGTCGCTCTGCTGCAGCAATTCAGCGAGAGGAACGTGGTGGCCAGAGGCTTTCGGATGACTGTCATAGGTAAGTATTCGGCAGGCAAAGCCCCGCAGCCTGTCGATGACCGCCGTGCCAATGCGTCCCGTTCCGATCACCCCGATCGTCAGATCGCGCAGTTCTTTCCCGCGCACATCATTCAGCCTGTAGTCGCGGGTATCCGCGCGGCGGATGATGGATTTCGCATTTCGAACCGCCATCAGCATCAGCATCAGTGTGTAGTCAGCGACGCTGTCCGGCGAATAAGCGACATTTCCGACAGCGACGCCGACGCTCTCCGCGTATTTCATATCGATATGGTCGCATCCGACGCTTCGTGTAGAGATATACATTACACCGGCCCGACTCAGCGCACGAAGAATTGACTTCGCGATCGGAGTCTTATGACCAACGCTGATGCATCGGTTTCCGAACGCCAGGTCAATGTTTGCTTCGGATACCGCCGCCTCCGTGAGGGTCGGCATAACACCGAAGCGAGGCGCCAGCTCCCGGAACAAAACGGCCTCGTCCTGCCCGCACCCATAGATTGTGATTCCCATTTCTGGCGCGGCCGCGCAGGACGGGGACGCCGGCGATCGGGTGCGGCGGGCCGCTGTTCGTGCTGGCTCGCTGTGGGTCATGCCTCCAGTCAAGGCAGCGTGGTGTTGCCAGCACGTATGTGGTTTTTGATATGCCGACGATATGCTACCGGCCGGTAACATGCGGGAGCATGCGTGTGTTGATCGTCGAGGACGAACCCTCGGGCTCGTAGAGCCGCATCGCCCTCACCCACCTGGGCCGCGGTCAGCGCGGCCAGCGACATCGATCTTGTAATCATCGCGCCGAACAGCTGGGACCACTGTCAAGGTCGCTCCGTCGACCGTTTGGGAGATCCTGCGCGCCGCAGGCATCGACCCCGCGCCCGACCGGAGCGACCACCTGGGCTGACTTCCTGCGCTCTCAGGCCGACGCGATCCTTCGCGTACAAACTCGTTCGCCCACAACCGCTCATGCCGATGAGCGGACGTTCATGTAGTGGGGTCGAGCATCCGCTACTGGTCGGGTGACGCAATCCAGGCGGCGATCTGGGCGCGCGAGTTGAATCCAAGTTTGTTCAGGATGTTGCGGATGTGGCTGTCGACGGTGTGTTCGGAGATGAGCAGGCGCGCTCCGATCTGTTTGTTACTCAGTCCGTCGACGACCAGGTGTGCGACCTCGGCTTCCCGTTTCCCGAGCGGCGGCGTCCGGGTATCACCTGATGCCGCGGCGGTAACGTGAGTGGGTTCGCCGAGCGCTAGGCGGATCGGGTCTTCTCGGCTCAGGCGTTGTCCGGCCTCGAACTCTGTCTGGAACGTGTGTATTCCGAGTGCGGCTCTGGCCGATTCTTTGGCATGGGCCAACAATGGAGCTAGGTATGGCAAGACGGTTGCGCCGACGCCCGTTTGCACGGTTTCGGCGGCCCCGAGCAGCCGGGCTGCGAGCCGTGGTTGGCCGGAACCCGCAGCGTGGCAGCCCAATGCGTCGAGTAGGCAGTACTGCGCCACGCGGTCATCGATCTGGCTGGCGATCCGTAGCGCTTCTGTGAACAGCGGCTTTGACTCGTCGAGATCTCCGCCGATCAGAGCGGCGAGGCCGAGGTTCAGAAGCATCATCTCGTGACTGTAGAGGTCGCCCGCTCGGCGGCTGCTATGCGCGCCTTCTGAGGACGCCGATCTGACCGTGTCGAGATTGCCCGCAATGAGACCGTCGAGCGCTCGAGCCTGCAGCAACGCGATCGTCGCGGGATAATCGCCAAGGGTCGTCGTGATGGCTTGAGCCGCGTCGAGCAAGCGGCTAGCCGATGCATGATTACCGGCCATATGGTGGGCGATGGATGCCAAGGACAGTGATTGTGACTGCAGGCTGACCTGCCCTGCGTCCTGAGCCGCTGTCGCCGCTCGTTCCAGCGCCGGCGTGGCGGCCGTCGGATCGGACTGCAGTACGGCGAGGAATCCGCGGAGGAAGTGGGCCAGGGCGGGGGCCTGCGGGCTGCCACTTCCCGCCTCGAGCAGCTCATCGAGCCACCAGACGCCTTCGCTGGTCGCACGGGTAATCCAGTACCACCCTATCAAGCTGGCTAGATCCAGTCCGCGTTCGCTGTCTTGGTGGGCCACGCATCGCTGAAGGACAGAGCGGATGTTGTCGATCTCCAGGTCCATCCAGTCGAGCCATTCGACGAGCCGGTACCGGGCTTCCGCCCGCGAGCGCAGGCACCTCGACCGGTAGTAGTCGGCGCAGCGTAGTTCGACGGCCGCCACCTCACCCGCTTCTCCTGCCTTGAGGTCGGCATATTCGCGCATCGTCTCGTGTAGCCGGTAGCACGCGATGTCCTTGACGTCCTCCTTCAGCACCAGGGATTTGTCGACAAGCGACGACAGCAAATCAAGTACCTGTGCGGCCGGCACGTCGTCGGACGTGCAAACCGACTCGACGTCGTCGAGGGTGAACCTTCCCGCGAACACCCATAGCCGCCTCAGCAGGATCTGCTCGCCGGCCGTCAACAGGTCGTGGCTCCAGTCGATGGTGGTCCGCAGCGTCTGGTGACGCGGCAAGGCGGCCCGGCCGCCGCCGGTGAGCAGGCCGAACCGGTCGGTCAAGCGATCGAGGATCTGCTGCGCGGTGAGGACCCGGGTCCGGACCGCCGCCAGCTCGATCGCCAACGGCAGCCCGTCAAGCCGGCGGCACAGATCGACTACGGCCGTTTGGTTCGCGGCGGTCAACTCGAAACTGCCCGATCCAGCCGCCGCCCGTTCGGCGAACAGCATGACCGCCTCGTTCTGTCGCAGTTGCGGGAGAGACACCCGCGGGTGAGCCGACGGCAGGTCCAGCGGCGGCACGGGGACCACGTGCTCACCCGGTATCGATACCGGCTCCCGGCTGGTGGCGATCACCCGCACGCCTGGTGCGGCTCTCATGACCTCGGTCACGAGCCGAGCGGCCGCTTCAATTAGGTGCTCGCAGTTGTCCACGACCAGCAACAGCTGCTTGTCCCGCAGGTATGACAGCAGCAGGGCCACCGGCTCGGACGCGGCCTGGTCCCGCAGGTCCAGCGCCGCCATGACGGCGTTGCCGACGAGTGCGGGGTCCCGGACTTCAGCGAGCTCGACCAACCAGGCGCCGCCGGGGAACCCCCGTCCGAGGTCGGTCGCCGCCCGGATCGCCAGGCGGGTCTTGCCGACCCCGCCCGGCCCGATGAGGCTGACCAGCCGGGCCTCGGTGAGTTTCTTCCTGAGTTCGGCGAGCTCCCGGCGGCGGCCGATGAAGCTGGTCGCTTCGGCCGGCAGGTTACCTGGACGGCGCGAGGGTCTGGCCATGGTGGAAAGGATTTTACCGCTGGAACACGGTCGCGGGTGTCCATTCAGAGGTGGGGCGGTAGCCCGCTGGCCTTGGGGTTTGCGTTGCGGGGACACGTCGCGTTCGTTGCTTGATCCCGGTGGCTGGCCGTGGAGGGTCAAGGGTCGCGGCTGACCCGTCCGCGTCATGGGAGCCGCGTCTCGCGGCGGCCGAGGCGCGGATCGAGGAGCTTGCGGCCGAGCAGGCCGAGACCCGGGTGGTGAACGAGCGGCTGGCTGCCACGAATGAGCGGCTGCGGCGAGTCGTGGAGGACACGGCCGTACATCACGAGGCGGAGCGGGGCGCGGTGCGGTGCGGGCCGAGCGGGACCGGGCGCACCAGCGGGTCGCGGACCTCGAGCACGAGGTCGCCAGCGTCGAACCCGTCGCCATCACCGCCTAAACCAACATCATTCAGGAGTGCACCCCTGAATGGACACCGTCGCGGGCCGGCCACAGTAGCTACCTCATCACGAATTCCACTGATGTCGGCGGCCCCGGTGTGCCACCTAGGCTGACGAGTGTGACCGCGGAGCCACCGATACAACGAGTCGAGGTCAGTTTCGTCTGCGCCCGTGCCCCCGCTGGCCAAGCGTGCGTAGGGTTCAGCGAGGTGGATATCGACGGTCCGGTCCTGCGCTGTTTGGTCAGCAACAGCTTTCAGTCGTCTCTCGAGGCGTTGCGCGGTTGCGACGTAGACAGCCTTCAGTCAGTGACCCGATCAAAATTGCAGGTTTGCCGGCAGGTAGCCGACACGACGATCGAAAAGGTGTGATTGAACGGATGTCAGGACGGAGCCTGGAAGAGCAAGCTCGCGCGCTTTTTGCACCGCTCGGGCCGACGTACGACCGCGTCGGCGCCACGCTCTCGCTGGGACAGGACCCGCGCTGGCGCCGCTACCTCGTTTCGTGCCTTCCGCGCGGCGGTCACGTTCTCGACGTAGCGACAGGGACGGGGCTGGTCGCGGCGGAACTCCTGCGGCAGGGATTCGGAGTGACCGGAGTCGATCAGAGTCCCGAGATGCTCGCGGTCGCGCGCCGTCGCTTCGACGACGAGGTCGAGCTGATCCATGCCTCGGCGGATGCGCTCCCGCTCGGTTCCGAGTGCTTCGACCACGTCACGGTTACGTACCTCCTTCGCTACGTCGCCGATCCCGCGGCGACGCTGGCCGAGCTCGCGCGCGTGGTGCGTCCGGGTGGCTTCGTCGCCTCGCTCGACTTCGGCGTCCCGAGTGGTGCCGCCCGCCCGCTGTGGGATCTGTACGTCCGTGCGGTGCTACCGCTCGCCGGCCGCCTTCTCCGGAACGGCTGGCGGGAGGTCGGCGACTTCCTCGGTGGCTCGATCCGCGACTTCTGGGAGCGCCACCCGCTCGAGCACCAGCTCGAGTGGTGGCACGCGGCGGGCCTCCACGGGGTCGAGGTGAAACGGCTGAGCCTCGGCGGCGCCGCCGTCATCTGGGGACGGAAGACGTGAGCCCTCCCGATCGTGCGGCCGAAGGCGTCATGACGCGGGAGGTTCAGCCGGTCTCCCGTCCCGCCTGGTACGCGCTCGAGCACGGCGGCTGGCGGGACTACGTGACGCTGCTCCATCCCCCTTACACGGCGTGGCACCTGTCGTACGTCGTCATCGGCGGCTGTCTCGCGCCCGTCGTTGCCTGGGACAGACTCGGTGCCGTCGTCGCCGCGTTCGCGCTCGCCGTCGGTGTCGGCGCGCACGCCCTCGACGAGCTGAACGGGCGACCGCTACGGACCAACATCCCTGATCGGGTTCTCGTCGCGCTCGCCGGCGTCTCGACCGTGGGCGCCTGCACGATCGGCCTCTTGGGCGCGTATACCTTCGAGGCCTGGCTCGCGCTCCTCATCCCCCTCGGGATCTTCCTGGTGCTGGCGTACAACCTCGAGCTCGCCGGCGGGCGCTTCCATTCCGACCTCTGGTTCGGGCTCGCGTGGGGAGGCTTCCCCGTGCTCTGCGGCTACGCGGCCGTCGCGGGCGACATCCGAGCCGTGACTGTGCTCGCCGCGGTCTTTGCGGTGCTGCTCTCGCTCGCCCAGCGCGTGCTCTCGCACCACGTGCGGTACGTGCGACGCCGGGTGATCGCCGTCCGCGGCGAGCTCGAGCTCGCCGACGGGAGCAAGGAGCCGCTCGACGCCAGGCGGCTCACCGCTCCTGCCGAGACCGGACTGCGGCTCCTCTCGCTCGCGACCGCCGTGCTGGCCGCGACCCTTGTCGCCGTCCGCATCTGATCGGCCACCACCATGGCCGCGTGCCGCTCCTCGCGCACATTCTCCTGGCCGCGCGCTACGTTGGGCTCCCCCGGTCGCGCGCGGTCCGCGCGGGTTGAACGAGATCGTCGCCTCGGCCCGTCGCGCGATCCGCGGCGCCGCGGAGCAGGCTGCGGACCAAGAAGGACGGCCGCGTATCTCGCAATGTTCCCCGAATGCCCGCGGGTCTCTGTCAGCGTGCACGGCGGAGGAGCGGCGGTTCTCGGGCGAGTGCCGCGGCGCCTCGCCTTGCGAGCTGCCGTTCGACCTACGGTTTTGGCCGTTGCCGCCGTTGTCGCCGTTGCCGCCGTTGCCGCCACTGGTGTCCGCTGGAGACGTCGAGTGGAATGGTGACGGCGAGCGCGATCCCGGCGGCACGCGAGCGGAACCTGATTGAGGACGGCACCCCGCACGAGGCCGTGAATTCATCTGGCGAAACGCGGATCTGTGTGATCGGCGCAGGCCCCTGCGGTCTGACCGCGCTGAAGAACCTACTTCAGGTCGGCTGCCGCAACGTCGTCTGCTACGACGAGAGCAGCGGCATAGGGGGCAACTGGGCGTACACCGACGATCCCCATCGGGCCAGCGTCTACGAGTGCTCGCACATCATCTCGTCCCGGCGCATGTCATCGTTCGCCGATTTTCCGATGCCGGAAGAATACCCGGACTTTCCTTCGCACCGGCAGCTGCTTGCCTACTTCACCGAATATGCAAGAGCGTTTCAGCTCGAGCCGCACATCCGCCTCGGTTCGTATGTCGAGCAATGCACGCTCGGCGCCGACGGCCGATGGGCGGTGCGTGTCATCACGAACGGCGAAACAAGGGTTGAACTTTTCGACAGCTTGCTGGTCTGCTCCGGCCACCACCGCGAAGCGCTCGTGCCTGAATACCCGGGCACGTTCACAGGCAAGATCGTTCACTCCTCGGCCTACAAGCGCCCCGAGCCGTTCCGCGGCCAGCGCGTGCTCGTGGTCGGCGCAGGAAACTCGGCCGCTGATATTGCCGTCGACGTCGCCCACCTCGCCTCGCGGGCCGCGCTCAGCATGCGCGAGGGGACCTACTTCATTCCGAAACTCATGTCCGGGAAGCCGATGGACGTCCTCTATGAGTTCTGGCACGGCAAGATTCCAAAACCGCTACTCCAGTCGGCACTGAAGCTTTGGCTGCGGCTCGTGATCGGCAGATGGGAAGAATACGGTCTACAGACCCCGACCAAAGCGCCGCTCGCGAAACACCCGACCTTGAATTCCAGCGTACTCGACGCGCTACGCGATGGCCGGCTCGTCGCGCGCCGCGGCATCGAGCGCTATGACGGAAACATTGTCCACTTCACCGACGGCACACAGGAAGAATTCGACGCCATCATCATGGGAACCGGCTTTCGCACGAGCTTCCCGTTCCTGTCCGAGCGGATCGCCGGCTGGGACAGGGCCAAGACGCCGCCACTCTATCTGAAGATGATGCATCCGACGATACCCAGCCTTTTCTTCATCGGCCTGTTCCAGCCGATCGGCTGCATCTGGCAGCTCGCCGACTACCAGGCACGCCTCGCGGCGCTGCAGATCAGCGGGCGGGTGAGACGCCCGTCCGACATCGATACGCGCATCCGCCGCGAAGTCGCGCACGCGCATTCTCGGCCCGATCCGTCGCCCCGGCACGCGATCGAAGTCGACTATCACGCATTCCGGCGAGAAATTATGGGCGAGCTCGCCCAGGCTAAGCCCGGATGCACCGAAATGCCGCCAACGCGATCCGGGCCGTCATGTCACGCAGAGTGACTTCGATGTGAGCTGGAAGATCAAGCGGAAGAAAGCTGCCCGTGATTGATCGTGTGCATGTCGACCCGCTCGAAAAGGTGATCAACACCGTTGGGGATGACGAGGCGGCCCGACGGGAGACTCGGCAGGACACGGCAGCCGGTTGCCGTCACGCGCCACGGCCGGCGGATCTACTGCGGGATTCAGCGCTGCTGGCAACGGAGATCCTGGCGCAATGGTATGGACGGGAGATCACCGTTGAGATCATGGATCGCGCGGTTCGATTGATACAGGAGGACTCGTCGTACCCGGTAAGGGCACTCGGTCGAGAACACCATTCGCCTGGACTCGCGGTACTACTTCGTTGCGTCGACAACGCATGTGTCCAGCACCGCAGGATCCGGATGCATGTCGAGGGTGAGAGCGTAGGCTTCGCATTCTCGACCGTGCTGCTCGACCGGGTGACCACGCGGGAGCGCGCCACGCTCACCGCCACGGACGTGTCTCTTGGTCGGGCTCTACAGGCGGAGGGAATCCAGCGTCGGATGCTCGCAATGACGATTTCGAACGACGGCGGGTATGGCCACACTTCCCATGGCCACGCGATCGCCACGCAGGCGTTGTTGTGCCGAAATGACACGCCCGTAGCCTATGTCCAGGAGAAATTCTTCTTTGGTTCACTTCCGCCAGACGGCGCGCGGCGGGCCCAAAATACAGACCTATAACGTCGACCGCCCTGAAGGGATGCAGAAGATGCGCGACGATCATGTACCCTGGCGGTGAACTTGGCTGGGGTGTGTCGCGGGCAGGTCCGGTCCACGTCATAGACGACGAGTCCTGCGCGTGAGGGATGCAGCCGTCGCGTTCCTGGCCGCTCCATGCGTCAGTATCCCCGCCAGCGATGTCACCGAATGTGGTGAAGCCGTCGCATCCGCGTGGATCTTGAGCTACTATGTGGCCACCGTGAAGATCACGTGACGGCTTATCAGGGGCTCGGTATGCGTGGTTGTCCTGTCCTCAGTTTCTCCAGATTGGCGGGACCGGGTCGGAGCGCCGGCCATGGTTTCGCACCGCGGGCGCTCGCCGAGGCGCCGGTAACGATCGTTCGGGCCAATCGCCATCCGCTTCGGATTCGGTGAACGCTCGGATTCCCGCGAGTCTAAATGCTGGTGCGCTTCCTTTGGTTTGACTGCAGCCGCTTGGCGGTCCTGGATTATCTCGGCAGCGTGAAGCCGCCATCCGGATACCAGAGGGCATCGCAGTCGCGGCCTGACCGTCGAACTGGCTGATCATGTCGCGGGTTCGAGGCGCGTGAAATTGTGGTATCCCAAGAATATCTCGATCTTCTCCAACGAAGGCTGGCCAAGCTGACTCGCGGTGGGAGGATCATCGTATGGCCGACGGGGGTGGGCCGCGCGCACGGGTCGAGCCGGGCTGGGACGTGTTCGTGTCGTACGCGCCCGAGGACGAGGCGTGGGCGCAGTGGATCGTCTGGCAGCTCCGGTGTGGTGGTCGGCGACACTGGTTTCCATGCTCGCCGGCGCCCTGATCTCTGGCGAGTACCACCTCCCCTTCCCGCCGGGAGGCTTCGCCGCATGGGCGGCCGAGGCCGGTTTGCTGACCTGAGACGCGTTGTCGGATGATGAGACCAGACGGAGGCATCCGGCTGCGGGCGGCGAGGCCGGGCGAGGCCGGCGTTCTGAGCGACCTGGTAATGCGGTCCAAGGCGTCGTGGGGATACGACGAGGCGTTCCTGGCTGCCTGCCGGAACGAGTTACGGATCGCGCCCGAGGATGTGATAGCCCGGCGGACGGTCGTCGCGGAACGAGATGGCTCGCTGCTGGGCGTGGCAACGCTGGAAGGCGAGCCGCCACACGGCGAGCTGGGCCTGCTCTTCGTCGAACCCCGGGTGATCGGCACCGGGGTGGGACGCCTGCTGTGGCAGGAGGTTCTGGCGCAGGCCGGCCAGGTGGGATTCGCCCAGGTGACGATCAGGTCCGATCCGCACGCCGGTGGCTTCTACCTAGCCATGGGAGCGGAGCCCACGCAACCAGGGCGCTCATGGGGCACCGATGGCGAGCCGGGGGATGCTCTGCCTGTGTTCCTCGCCTGGCCGATCCGGCCGGAGCCGTCGTGGTCGGTGGCCTGGAGCGGCGGTAGGCGCACCGTCCAGGTCGGCAACGTCGCCGAGTTCAACAGCCAGTTCACCGGGACACGCGGCAGTGTCGAGCCCGACCACTATTCGTGCCTGGCCACATTCTGCGGTTCAAGTCCCGCGATGGTTCTGCTGCCCCACGCAGTCGGGGACTGGTGGTTGCGCGAGGTCGCCGCCGTGCTCGGCTGGGACGACCAGGTCGAGTGCCTCACCGGGCTCGCGCCGGGCGGCCGAATGTCGACGGCGATCCAGAACCGTCCGGAGCTGCTTGCCCGCATCGTCGCCGGGGAGGAGCTCGTCCTGCCGTGGGGCCGCACGCCGGCGTTCGAGGCGATCGTCCCGGCCCCGCCCGGAGTGCTGGCGGCCGTCGGCCGGTACGAGTCCAAGGCGCGGGCGAACGCGCTGTTCCGCGCGCTCGCTCCCGACCACCCGGTCCACACCAGGTGCTGCACCCCACCCTCGGGCTCATCGACCTGCAATGCACCGGAATGCTCAGCGAAGACGGTCGCCACCGCCTCGTCTGGTACACCCCGCGTCGGCGGCCAGGCGGCACAACAGCTGGAACTACTCACCGTCCTCGGAACGACGCAGTTCACCGCGGCTGACCGGCAACGATAACCGGCCCCGACGACCGACACCGAGACGAGGCTGCCCTCGGCGGTGCCGGCCGACGAGGCGGGTCCGTCGCATTAACGCACTCGGCCAGCCGTGGCACTGTTGCAGGCCGCGCTGATCCGTTTGTACTGCGCGGACAGGCTGCAAGAAAGTCTACGATCAAGATCACCTGGCTTGGCTCGATGCATTAGTGCCCTAGAACGCCATCCCGCGCACAGGCCCACCGGTCGTCCCGGCCATCTGGCAACACAGGGGCGTCAGAGCCATTCGGGGATCCAGCGGGCTGCCTATGGGGCGCATGCTGGCTGGTGGCCGTGGTCGGCGACGAGTTGCTCGAACGAGGCACCGGCGACGCGCTTGTCAAGCAGGCCGAGCATCGTCGCGCACTCGCGGGTGGGGCGCTCGGTGGGGCAGGCGAGCGCGTGGGCAAGCAGCTCCTTGGCCAGCGTCGCCCGCTCGATGAGCCGGTCCAGCTCGGCGATCTGGTCCCGGACCACCTGGCGCCACTCCCCGCCGGGCTCGTCCAACACGGCCGCGGCGGTGGTGAGCCCGACGCCCACCTGCTGCAGGATCTGGATCAGCGCGATCCGGCGCAGCTCCGCCGGCCCATACATCCGGCGGCCGTCTCGCCTGGCGGCTGGCCGGACCAGCCCGCGCTCGTCCCAGTAGCGCAGCGCCGAGGCGTTTAGCCCGAACCGGGCCGCGGTCTCGCCGATGGACATCATCTCCATGACGGTATTTGACTTCAACCCAGCTTGAACCGCCAGCCTCGATCTCATGCGGAACACCAACACCACCGCCCCCACGACCACCACCACAGGTATTAGCCCCTCGGCCGGGCCGCCGCCGGACGACTACTCCTGGGTGCTCGGTGGCCCGTCCGAGTCGGTCTTCGCCCGTCCCGCCGGATGGCGCGGTCGGCTCGCGGGCCGGTTGATGATCTGGATGAATCGGCAGGACGAGGTGGCGGATCACATCGACGTCAGGTCCGGCCAGACCGTACTCGAGGTCGGATACGGTCCCGGTGGCCTCATCCGGCTCCTCGCCGAGCGCACGGAGGCAGCGAAGATCATCGGTGTCGACCCGAGCGCCGGCATGCGCGCCGCCGCGACCCGCCGCAACCGTGTCGCCGTCCGCGCCGGCCGGGTCGACCTACGGCTCGGCCGGGCGGACCGGACCGGTCTGCCCGACCGCGCCGTCGACCGGGTCGTCACGGTCAACAACGTCGCGATCTGGCCCGACCTCGACGCCGGCGTGACCGAGCTGCACCGCGTCGTGCGGCCCGGCGGCACCGTGACCATCGCCTGGCACGGCGGCACCACCCCACCCCGGCACGCACGCCCACTCATCCTTCCGTCCAGCGTCCTGGCGCGCGTCGAGAGGGCCCTGCGCGCACGGTTCACCGACGTCCGCCGCGCCCAGCTGCCCACGCTGGACGTCTTCACCGCGACGAGCTGAACGCTGATCGTCGCCGGTGTCCGTCATTCGGCTGAGCCACGTTCACGGAGCTCGCCGCCGCCGTCTAACCGCGGCTCCTCGAGGCGACCGGCATGCACCGTCTCCGCAGACGTAACTGTGAGTATGGGGGCGTTCCTCGGGTGGTGGTCTGACGACGATCACACCACCGCAAAACACCAGATCAGTGATCATGCCGGCTTGCGCCGGCACCCTGTCCTGCCGCGGGGCGTGGCTCGCTGCCGCGGGTTGGGCGGCGGCCCGGCGGGGGACGACGAGGACGTGGCCCGCCTGGAGGTGGCGAGCGATGCGGTCTCGGCGGGGCGACCGCGGCCGTGGGTGGGTGGTGATCGTGTGGCCGGAACCGAGGTGCTGGAGCGGTCCCTGCCGGGTCTGGTGGCCTGGCTGGAACGGTCGCGGCAGCAGGGGCAGGTGCATCACGACGACCGGCAGCGGTGCTGGCAGGTGCTCGGGCACCCGGAGGTCAGCGCGGTCCTGGCCGATCACCTGACGTTCTCCTCCGACCTCGGTGACCTCATGCCCCGGCAGCAGGACCTGGACCTGTTCGCGCGCGGGAACTTCGTCCGGATGGACCCGCCCCGGCACGACCGGCTGCGCGGCCTGGTGAGCCGGGTGTTCACCTCCCGGACGGTCGCCGGGCTGGCGCCGCGGATCGCCGCGGTGACGGCCGAGCTGCTCGACGCGGCCGATGAGCGCGACGGCGACCGGCTCGACCTGATCGACGAGCTTGCGTACCCGCTGCCGGTGATCGTGATCGCGGAGCTGCTCGGCCTCCCGGCCGCCGACCGGCCGATGTTCCGCCGCTGGGTCGACGATCTGTTCGACCGGGTGGACACCGGGCCGGACAAGTCCCTGCCCCGGCTCGCCGAACAGACGGTGCGCGAGGCCGCGCCGACGGTCCGGGAGATGAACACCTACCTGCTCGACCGCATCCGAGCGGCCCGGTCCCGCCCGGCCGACGACCTCACCAGCCGGCTGGTGGCGGCGGAGGTGGACGGCGAGCGGCTGGCGGACGAGGAGATCGTCGGCTTCGTCGGGCTGCTGCTGATCGCCGGGCACATCACCACCACCGCGACGCTCGGTAACACCGTCCTGTGCCTCGACGAGCATCCCGACGCCGCGGCCCAGGTACGCGCCGACCGCACGCTGCTGCCCGCGGCGGTCGAGGAGACGCTGCGGCTGCGCACGCCGTTCCCCCGGCTGGCCCGGCGGGCTGCCATCGACGCGGCCGTCGGTGGGACCGTCATCCCGGCGGGAGAGCTGGTTGTCGCCTGGCTCACGGCGGCGAACCGGGACGAGCGGGTGTTCGCCGACCCGGAGCGGTTCGACCTTCACCGCCGGCCGAACCCGCACCTCACCTTTGGACACGGCATTCACTTCTGCCTGGGCGCCCCGCTGGCCCGGCTCGAGGCGAACATCGCCCTCGGCATCCTGCTGGACCGCTATCGCGACATCGCCGTCGCCACGGACCCGCCGGTCCGCCACCGCGACCCCTGGACGATGGTCGGCGTCGCCAGACTGCCGCTGGAGGTACGCCCCCGCTGACAGCACCCTCAGGCTGGTGGCACGGACCCGGGTCCGGGCCAAGGTCGGCGTATCCGCCCAGGTTCGTGGTCGGACATCCGGGTCGGTCGGGGTAGGCGGGGAACACTAGACGCGAGCGGGGTGCGGAGGGATCTGCTGTGGCCGAGGCTGATGCTCGTGTGAACGGGGAGCGCAGTGGCCGCAGGGCTGTCCTCGATCCGGACGAGGCGGTGTCCTGGCTGCTGTCGCTGGCGCGGCGCCATCTGCAGATGGATCTGTCCTGGCTGTCCCGGTTCACCCCCGACCTCCAGATCATCGAAGCTCTGCACGGCGACGCGGAGTCCTTCGGACTCGGCCCCGGTTCCACCACTTGCTACGCCGACTCGTACTGTTCGCGGGTTCTGGACGGACGCCTCCCACCGGTCATCCCCAACGCGCGGGCGGACGAGCGCACCGCTGCTCTTTTGCTGACCCACGAGTTCGACATCGGGGCCTATGTCGGCGCTCCGGTCGTGCTCGAGGACGGGCGCGTCTACGGCATGCTGTGCTGCCTGAGCCACCACGCCGAACCGGGCCTGTCCAACCGCGACGGGCGTTTCCTGACGCTGCTGGCCGAGGTGCTCGCCCGGTTCGTCTCCTACCTCACCCGCGAGCGCGAGGACCGTGACCTGCTGGTCCAGCGGATCAGCAGGGCGATCCACGACCGCCCAACCATGCTCTTCCAGCCGATTGTCGCCGTCCCCACCCGGGAGGTCACCGGGGCGGAGGCGCTGGCGCGGTTCCCGCCCGGGTCCGGCGGCCCGGAGGCGTGGTTCACCGCCGCCGCCTCCGTCGGCCTGCGCACCGACCTCGAACTCGCCGCGATCGCAAAGGCGTTCGCCGCGTTGCCTCTCCTACCGGACCACCTGTGGCTGGCCGTGAACGCCTCCCCGACGGTGGTTGCCTCCGGCCGGGTCCGCGACGCCGTGGCCGACGTGCCGGCCCACCGGGTCGTCATCGAGGTCACCGAACACGAGCGCATCCAGGACTACCCGGCGATGCGCGCCGCGCTCGACGATCTGCGACGGCTGGGAGCGCGGATCGCGGTCGACGACGTCGGTGTCGCCAACGCCGAGCTGAACCGGCTGCTGCAGTTGGCTCCCGACATCCTCAAGATGGACCGGGAACTGACCTGGAAGATCGACACGGATCCCACCCGCCGCGCCCTCGCCAGCGCCCTGGTCCAGTTCGCGCGCGAGATCGACGCGCAGGTCCTAGCCGAGGGGGTGGAAACCGCCGCCGAACTCGCCGTTCTCGCCGACCTCGGCGTCGACCAGGTCCAGGGCTTCTACCTCGGCCACCCCGGGCAGCTCCCACTACCGAGGCGCTGCGATGTCGGCATGCAGTCCTGACGACGGCGCAGCTCACGGCCCGCGACGTGCGTAGCGGAGGACCAGGAACCCGCGGCCACGGATGCGGCTGCATCGACATCGGCCGACTCCTCCTGCGGCCAGGGTCAGGGACAGCCGCACCGCGCCATCCTCCACGATCACCACGCGGGAGACGCGACCTCAGCGCCCAGCAATAAGACAACAGAGTCCTACAGGCGTTGCAGTTCGATGGGGCGGAACTGGTAGACCGTCCGGCCCGTCATGCCCGTCGACCCACGCGACGATGAGCTGCTCGCGCAGCGCGTCGTCCACCTGGAGGTTTCGCGCGCCGGCGGTGGCACCGGACGGCGAGCCGTCGGCAGAGCCGGCAGGCCGCCGGAAAGCCACCAGGTCAGGCGCCGTGGCGACGGCCACGGGCGGCGTAGCTGCGCAGCGCCCGCAGGAAGTCGATCTCGCGGAACGCGGGCCAGTACGCCTCGCAGAAGTACAGCTCGGAGTACGCGCTCTGCCAGAGCAGGAAGTTCGACATGCGCTGCTCGCCGCTGGTGCGGATGACCAGGTCGGGGTCGGGCTGGCCGGCCGTGTAGAGGTGGCGGGCGACGTCCTCGGCGGTGACGGTCTCGGCCAGGTCGGCCAGCGAGCCGCCCGTCTCGGCCTGCTCGTGCAGGAGGGCCCGGAACGCGTCGACGACCTCCTGCCGGCCGCCGTACCCCACGGCGAGGGTGACGTGCGCCCCCGTCGAGCAGGATCGGGTGACCTCCTCGGCGTTCTTGAGCGCGCGGGCCGTGCTGTCCGGCAGCGCGTCGAGCAGCCCCGCGATGTGCATCTGCCACGCCGGATCGGGAGTCGCGATCTTGTCGGAGACAACCTGCTCGATGACCCGCATGAGGAACGCGATCTCGGCATCCTCGCGGTGGGCCAGGTTCTCGGTGGAGCAGACGAAGACGGTCACGTGCTTGATCCCGGCCGCCTCGCACCACGACAGCACGTCCTCGACATGGTCGGCGCCGAACTTGTGGCCGAGACTGGGATTGGCCATCCCCATCTGGCGGGCCCAGCGGCGGTTGCCGTCCATGATCAGGCCGACGTGCCTCGGTAGCTCGGCTCCCTTGAGCGACGCGCGGAGCCGACGGGCGTACACGGTGTAGGCAAGATCGCGTATTGGCACAGCCTGAATCTATGCCCTGTACCGTGCCAGAACTCGATTTCGGTCGTTGACCTGCAACTTCGCTGCCGCGGAGCTCGATACAGGATCGTGGCTCATGGTGGTGCGGCTGATGTACCTGTTCATGGTCCGAGTGTTCGGCTGGCTCATCCTGCTGACGCGCAGCGATGCGGCGCGGACGGCGGAGCTGCTGGTGCTGCGCCAGGAGTTGGCGGTGCTGCGCCGCCAGGTCGGTCGGCCTCGGTTCACCTGGTCCGACCGCGCCCTCCTGGCCGCGCTGGCCCGGTTGTTGCCCCGCGAGGTCCGGTCACACCGGCTGGTGACCCCGGCGACGCTGCTGGCCTGGCATCGCCGCCTGGTCCGTCGACGCTGGACCTACCACCGTCACGCCACCCGACGGGCCGATCCGCCGCCACAAGGTCCTCGGAGGCGTGATCAACAATACCACCGCGCCGCCTGACCGACCAGCGAAACCGCAGGTCACGGCCCTTGATCGAGTTCTGGCACGCTACACGTGTCCGGTGGATCGATCCGACGGAGGGGTGGACTGGACGTCGCTTTGGGTGTTTTATACGATTGGTAACAATTTTGTCCGGCCTAGCGACCGGCTCTGTGGGACTCGTGGCTGGGGGGCCCGTATCCGTCGAAACTGACAGGACTCCCAGGAGCGACAGATGAGACGAACGTCGGCCGCACGCACCCAAGATCACCGGGCGGTGCGCCGCCGCCCGTCGGTCCGGCCAGCCTGGGTGCTCGGAATCGCGTGCGCCGCCGTGGTGGCGGTCGCCGGCTGCGAGCCGGTCGCACCTGGCTCATCCGGGCCCGTCATCACGCCGAACCCGACCGTCACCTCCGCGGTGCCGACGACACCGGGCGTCCCTACCTCGACGACCTTCTCCAGCAGTCCGTCACCTACCGCGCCCCCGTCCACCTCGACCGCCACGCCCTCGGCTTCCGCCGCGGACACCGGGACCGTAAGCGGGTTGCGGGTCTCCGGCACTTCCATCGTCGACACCTCAGGGTCGCCGGTTCGGCTGCTCGGGGTGGACCGGTCCGGTACCGAGTACGCCTGCATCCAGGGTTGGGGGCTGTTCGACGGGCCTAGCGACGACGCCTCGGTGGCGGCCATCGCCTCCTGGAAGGCCGACGTCGTGCGGGTCCCGCTGAACGAGACGTGCTGGCTTGGGATCAACGGCGCGCCCGCGCAGTACTCCGGCCAGGTGTACCGGCAGGCGATCGTCGACTATGTCGGCCGGCTGAACGCGCACGGCATGGCCGCGGTCCTCGACCTGCACTGGTCCGCTCCGGGAACGGCGAAGGCCACCGGCCAGCAGCAGATGGCCGACGCCGACCACGCACCCGACTTCTGGCGGTCGGTCGCCACCACGTTCAAGGGCAACTCGTCCGTCCTGTTCGACCTTTACAACGAGCCGCACGACATTTCGTGGGCCTGTTGGCGCGACGGCGGCGACTGCGGCACCGGTTACCAGGTGGCCGGGATGCAGGACCTGATCGATGCGGTGCGTGGCACGGGAGCGACGAACATCGTCCTCGCGACCGGCAACGGATGGGGTGGCGACCTCACCGGCTGGTTGGCGAACAAGCCCGCGGACCCGACCGGCAACCTGGCCGCCGGCTGGCACATGTACGACTTCGGCGGGTGCGCGACGCTGTCCTGTTTCGACACCCAGATCGCGCCAGTGTCGGCGACCGTCCCGCTAGTCGCTGGTGAGTTCGGGGATACCGACTGCAACCACGATTTCAGCGACCAGACGATGAACTGGCTCGACAGCCACGGCGACAGCTACCTGGGGTGGGCCTGGAACACCTTCGACTGCGGACGTTTCCCAGCGTTGATCAAGGACTACTCGGGCACGCCGACCGCCTACGGCGAAGGCTTGCGCGCTCACCTAGCCTCCGTCCGGTGATGAGCCACTGGACGGCGTCGTCGGCCGCGTCGCCCGCGGCCTGACGCAGCGGAGGCCCGGCGCGGCGGGTTCAGCCGGCCGTTCCGGCGATGTAGCGGCGGGCGGTGGCGAGCGCGGCGTGCAGGGTGGCGGCATCGACGGGTACTCCCGCGTCGCCGCCGCTGCCGCCAGGTCCGAAGTAGAGCCCGGCGTAGGCGGCGGTGTCGCGCTGGAACCGCCAGCCCTCGGCAAGCGGGCCGGCGTCCACCGTGTCGTAGCCGAGGTCGTCGAGGAACGCGGTGATCGTGGCCTTCGCGGCAGCCCGGCCAACGTCTCGGGACCGTGGGAGTTGCTCACCACCACGTCGTAGCCCGCCGCCACCGCCAGCCGGGCCACCGTCAAGCCGATGTTCCCGCTTCCGATCAGTCCGATCGTTGTCATGCCCACGCCAATGACCCCTCCGCCGCGCGACATTCCCCGACCCGCCAGCTCCGGTTCATGGTGTCGGGTGAACAACACCGCCACGGCCCAGCCTGCGATCGGGACCAATCAGAGGGAGTGCTCAGCCCAAGGTCTCCGACTCAGGAAGCCTGGCCACGCCCGTGACCTGCAGCGACCGGAGCTCAGAGTGGTTGGGGGTGTCAGGTGGCGCGGACGGTGTCGTACGTGGCGCGGGCGCGCTTGATCTCGTCCAGGGAGCCCTCGAAGAGGTCGGCGAGAGCGCGCAGCCGCTCGGCGACCTGGGTGCCGAGGGGGGTCAGCGTGTACTCGACCCGCGGCGGGATCGTCGTCACCACCGACCGCACGACCATGCCATTACGTTCCAGCACCTGCAGCGTCTGGGAGAGCATCTTCTCGCTGACGCCGTCAACCCGCCGACGCAGCGCGTTGAAGCGGTAGGAGCCCTCGCCGAGCGCGAGCATCGCGAGGATCCCCCACTTGCCGGCCACGTCCTCCATGGCCCGCCGGGATGGGCACGCGCGGTTGAACACGTCGCTGACGAGCTCGTCGCTGATCGCGGGCTCACCAACGTGGACGCTTGATCGGGCCACCTGATCGACGGCGTCCCGCGTCGCGTCGTCAGCCGAGGTCCCCACGGTTGCCATGGTTTCCAGGATACGACCCCGCTCCTTTAGGATCGATAGCACTATGAAATAGTTAGCGCTGTGGCGTTGCAAGCACTAACCCTAGGTCGCCCCGACGGCAGACGCCGGACCGTGGCCTGGGAGAACGAGCGCCACCGCCAAGCCCCAACCACAGACGCTGGAGTCACCATGGGATCGATCGCAGTCACCGGGATCACCGGCCACCTCGGCCTGCAGGTCATCGACGGGCTGCTAGCCGCTGGCGTCAAGCCGTCCGACGTCGTCGGTCTCGCTCGCTCCCCCGAGCGCGCCGCCGGGATCGCCGCGCGCGAGGTAGAGATCCGGCTTGGCGACTACGACCGGCCGGAGACGCTGGTAGCCGCCCTCACCGGCGTCGATGCGCTGCTCCTCGTCTCGGGCAGCGAAGTCGGCAAGCGGACCGCCCAGCACACGAACGTCGTCGAAGCCGCCAAAGCCGCCGGGGTCTCCCGGATCGCCTACACCAGCATCGCCCGGGCCGACACGAGCACGATCAGCCTCGCGGTCGAGCACAAGGCCACCGAGGCCGTGATCAAGGAGTCCGGCCTGCCGTACACCTTCCTGCGCAACAGCTGGTACACCGAGAACTACACGCGCGACCTGGCCCGCTACCTGGCGACGGGAGTGATCGTCGGTGCCGCTGCCGGCGGGAAGATCGCCGCCGCGACGATCGCTGACTACGCCGCGGCCGCGGTGGCCGTCCTCACCGCGGACGGCCACGTTGGCAACGTCTACGAGCTCGGCGGCACCGCGTTCACGATGGCCGAGCTCGCTGCGACGATCACCGATGTGACTAGCACGACCGTCCTCTACCAGGACATGTCCGAGGTAGATTTCGCCGCGACGCTCCACGAGCACGCAGACCTCGACGAGGGTCTCGCCGCGTTCGTCGCCGGCTTGGACGCGGCCATCGCCCGCGGCGAGCTGGACCTCCCTTCCACGGACCTCGAAACCCTCCTCGGCCGCCCGAGCACCCCGTTGGCCGAAGCCATCCGCACCGCGCAGGCGTAATCGAGCCGCCTGACGTCCGTCCGCCAGGCAGCCAGCAAGCCGCCTCCGGGCCGTGCTCCAGACCCGCGCGGACCACCGGATCGCTGGCGTGGTCCGCCAGACACCGGCCATGCAGCCGCGGCTGTCTCCAGTGCGCAGACCAGACCTCGTTCTGGTAGCCGGTGAAGGCGACGTGTGAGCGACTCCTTTCCACCGGGCCGGCCTTCCGTATGCCCCAGAGGGCGCTCTGGCTGTGCCGCTAACGGAGCAGGGCCTCGAGCGCTCAGCCCGCCGAGCAGCGAGGTGAGATTGTCGGCTCCCCGGTTGCCACTCGCACCACTCGCACCCGCCGGAGGGGGAGGAACGGCCAACCACGTTCGACGTGCGAGTCTGGTCCGTCCGCGAGATGCGCCTGAAGAACGGTTCCAGCTGGCAGGCCCGCTGGCAGGTCGCGGGCCGGCCCAGCTCCAACACCCGCAGCTTCCCGTCGAAGGCGGCCGCCGAGTCACGTCGCGCCGAGATTCTCACAGCCGTGCGCAAGGGCGAGGCGTTCGACATCGAAACCGGACTGCCGGTCTCCGAGCGGCGTGCCCTGCCCCAGCCGGAGCCGGTGCCCGAACGGACCTGGCTCGCGGTCGCCAGGGACTTCGTCGATAGGAACTCAGTGTCAGGTGCGCCACTTGCGGCACAAAGCATGTGGCACGCCGACATTGCGGCACATACTGGACTCGTCTGTCGATCGTCTTCAGGAGCATGCGGACTGTCTTTTCGGAGGGCGTCCGGTAGATCCCGCGGAAATGGTCGTGTGGTGCGCCGAGGCGGGCGAGCA
>NZ_MBLO01000076.1 GCF_001854805.1 Pseudofrankia coriaricola | reverse complement strand
TCCAGGCGTAGTACCCGGCGCGGGAGACGCCGAGCTTCCGGCACATGTAGTCGACGGGGAAGGTGTTCATCCCGTCGGCGGGAGCAGGCTTCTTCGGTGCGYGGGCCGAGATGAACTCGAACCTTACTTCTGGTCGCTCGCGAAGAAGCTCGCGACTTTTTTTAGGAACGCCAGGTCCATCTGCGCCTGGGCATACTTCTTCCGCAGCTCCTCGAGTTCGGCGCGCTCGGAGACCGTCAGCGGCTTCTCCTCGGCCTCGCCCGTGTCCTTCGCCTTCTTCACCCAGGCCCCCAAGCTCGTCTCGTTGATCCCGAGGCTCTTCGCCACCTCGGCGATCGTACGGTCCGAACCAAGGACGAGAGCCACTGCCTCATCCTTGTACTCCTGGGTGAACTTCCTCCGCGTCGATCCCATCCCCGGATCTCCCTGGTAGTCAGTGGTAAGTACGTCCACTGTCTACAGAACCGGGATCACTCCACTTGTCGCCTCCGGTCTCTGGTGGTGCCTGGCGGGTCGACGGGGCCGGGACGGGCGGGGCGGGCGATGGGCCGGGTTAGGCCGCCTCCAGTCGGGTGGCATTGGCCGCCTCGTCGGGCTCGGTCGCCGCGACGCCGGCGGGCAGCCGCAGCGCGAGCAGGACGGTCGCGACGGCGGCCCCGGCGGCGGCGATGAACGCCCACCGCATCCCGGCGACGAATGCGTCGGACTCCGCCACGCCCGCGTTCGTCAGCTGGTCGGACCTGGTCTCCAGGATGACGACCATCAGGGCCGTGCCGAGGGCGCCGGCCACCTGCATGATCGTGCCGAGCAGCGAGCTGCCGTGCGAGTAGAGCTGGGACGGCAGGGCGCCCAGACCGATGGAGAACACCGGCGTGAGCACCGCGGCCAGCGAGGCCATCAGCACGACGTGCGCCGCCAGCAGCAGCGCATACGGCGTGTCGGTGCCGGTCCGGCTGAGCACGCCCAGGGCGATGGCGGCACCGGTCGCGCCCGGGATGACGAGGGGCCGCGCCCCGAACTGGTCGAAGAGGCGGCCGACCACCGGGCCCAGCAGGCCCATGGCCAGGCCACCCGGCATCACCAGCAGCCCGGTCTTGAGCGAGCTGAGGTCGCGGACGTCCTGCAGGTACAGCGGCAGCAGGAACATCGAGCCGAGGAATGCCATGTGCACGGCCGCCATCAGCAGCAGCGACACCCCGAACGGGCGGTAGGTGAGCGTGCGCAGGTTCAGCAGCGGGCTGCCTGTCCGCGCCAGGCGCACCTGCAGCGCCGCGAAGGACGCGATCAGGGCGACGCCGCCACCGGCGATCAGCGCCACGACGATCCCGCTGCGGGCGCCGACCTCGCTGAGCCCGAACAGCAGGCCGCCGAAGCCGAGCGCGGCCAGGGCGACGCTGGTCCAGCTCACCGAGCTCTGCTGGGTCTCGCCCACGTTCTCCAGCTGGCGCAGCCCGGCGACGGCGACGATGAGCGCCGCCGGGAGGACGAACACGAAGATCAGCCGCCACGACCCCAGCTGGAGGATGGCCCCGGAGACGGCGGGGCCGAGCGCCGGCGCGCACGACATCGCCATCGTCACGTTCCCCATCACCCGGCCGCGGTCCTGCTCGGGGACGACGGTCATCAGCGTCGTCATGAGCAGCGGCATCATCACGGCCGTCCCGGCGGCCTGCACGACCCGGCCGGCGAGCAGGACCGCGAAGACCGGTGCCACGGCGCCGATGAGCGTGCCGGTGCAGAAGGTCGCCATCGCGATCCCGTAGGCCGTCCGGGTGGTCACCCGCTGCAGGAACCAGCCGGTCACCGGGATCACCGCGGCCATCGTGAGCATGAAGACGGTCGAGAGCCACTGCGCGGTCCGCGGGGTGATGCCGAAGTCGGTCATCAGCCGCGGCACGGCATTGATCATGATGGTCTCGTTGAGGATCGCGACGAACGTCGCCCCCACCAGCAACTTGATCACCAGTGGGGTCCCGCGCCGCGTCGCGCCCCCGGAGCCGGCCGCTGGTTCGCGCCCGACGCCGGTCTCGCGCTTGCCCAGGGAGGTGGTGGCGCTCGCGCCGTCCCAGGAGGACGTGTCGTCCGATTGGAGGGTCGCGGTCATCTCGATCCTTCGGGTCGCAGGTCTCGGGGCTCGGAGGTGCTGAGGCCCAGTGGGCTGTCGGCCGGCCCACCACGCGCCCGCTCGCGGCGGCCCGACCAGTACGACTGGTACGACCGGGCCTGGGCGAAGAACTCATCGGCGCGGCGGCGACGGACGACTCCGCCCGGGCCGTGGTGGATCCTGCCATCACTCTCGCGCGGACCACCGACAATTTCCGAGCGGGCCCGCCGGACCGCCGACGCACGTATCCCGGCGGCGGCCATGGGCGGTCTGGGCCGGTCGCGGTCGCCGAGCTGGGGGTTTGGGGCTGGGAAGGCGGCGGTTACGTGGCTACGGTGAGGTCATGGCGAGCTGGGAGGACGTGAGCAGGATCGCGCTCGCGCTGCCCGAGACCACCGAGGGCACGTCGCACGGCCAGCGTGCCTGGAAGGTGAAGACGAAGGGATTCGTCTGGGAACGGCCGCTGCGCCGCGGCGACCTGGAAGCGCTCGGGGATGCCGCGCCGGACGGACCGGTTCTCGGGGTCCGCGTCGCCGACGTCGGTGTGAAAGCGGCGCTGATCGCCGACAACCCGGACGTCTACTTCACCACTCCGCATTTCGACGGCTACCCGGCGGTCCTGGTCCGCCTTGACCGGATCGGCGTGACCGAGCTGGCGGAGCTCGCCGAGGAGGCGTGGCTCACCCGAGCGCCCAAGCGCCTCGCCCAGGGGTTCCTCGCGGACCGCGACTGACCTGTGCTGGCGGAAACGCCGTCAGGACGTCACGAGGCCAGGCCCGAGCAGCGTCGAGTTCGCCCACGCTTCCGGCCCGGTCAACGGAGATCGACTACAGGCTGAGACGCCAGGCTGACTAGCCGAGGTCGGCGTTGGGGACGTAGCGGTCGGCGTCGAGGGGGCTGCCGGGGGTGGCCATGAACGTGTCCTGGTCGGTGATACGGAACCCGGCGCCCACGAGGACGGCGGCGAGCGGGTGAGCGGCGAAGACGGCCAGGTGCACGGAGTGGCCGTCGTCGCCCGCGACATGGCGGGCGGCGGCGAGCACGGCCCGGACCGTGGCGTCGGCGTCGTGGCCGCCGGCCGGCCCGACGGCGCATGTGTCGCCGCGGACGCGGGTGACGGCGTATCCGCTGGGCGTCGTCCAGGCGGCCACGCCCGGCTGGCCGAGGTACCAGGCGAGGTGCTCGACGCGGTGGCCGCCGCTGACCTCGGCGTCGAGTTCGGCGATGTCGTCGGCGCTGGCGGGGCGGGGACGGATCTCGGCCGGTGCCTCGGGCAGCGCCGCGGCGAGGCCATGCAGGTACCAGAGCGGCTGCCTGGGGCGCAGGCCGTGGCGCATGTAGAGAGCCAGTGCCCGTGGATCGGCGGACGCGAACGTCACGACGGGGTGGCCGGGGCCCGGGAGCACGGCCGCCAGCAGCCGCCGGCCGAGCCCGGCGGACTGCGTGCCGGGGTCGATGAACAGGTCGCCCAGGTGGGTGAGGCCGCCGCGAGTCAGCGTGCCCGCGAACCCAACCACGCCGGCCAGGTCGGCCGTACCGGCCGAGTGCGCCGTACCGGCCGAGTGCGCCGTACCGGCCGAGTGCGCCGTACCGGCCGGGTCGACCGTGCTGTCCGCGGCGGCCCGGCCGACCCCGCCGGACGAGCCAACCGCTTCGGCCAAGCCGTCGGCAGGGATATGGACGCGGGTCCTGCCCTTGACGGAACCGGAGGATTCGGCGCCGCGGTCCGCGACGACAAGCCGCCCAGTCTCCCGTTCCAGGTCCAGGAAGTCCGGCTGGCTCGGCCAGGTGCCCAACAGGTCGAAGCCGGCGGCGATGGCCCGGATCGCGGCCATGTCGGCCGGGCCTGCCACTCGTATCAGGGCCACGCCGCCATCCTCGCCCACGCCGGAACCGGCAGCGCTTCCGCCAGTAGCTGTGGGGGAGACGCCGGTCCTGTGGGCCCCACAGTGCCTGACTGAAATCCCCGTGGGCGCCTGCCCGGAGGAGAGCGTCGGCCAGATGGATTAGGGCAAGTACGCTCCGGGCCTCGACCGCCTGGGGGAGTCACCGTGCGCGGACGGATGTCGGCGTGAGGAGCCAACGCGCGAAACAGTTATCGCCCAGGTCGGTATACCAGCAGACCTTCAGCGAATAGCTGGTGTCGCTCTGGCGCGGCCCGTACCGCGACCGGTGTCACTCGTTCGGATCGTGGTGCTGGGCGATGTTGAGCACGGCCCCGCCCGGTGCTCGGACGAAGAATCGGCGGATGCCCCACGGCTCGGTGGTCAATGGGTGGACAATCTCGTAGCCAAGGCGTTGCGCGATGGCGTAGGCCTCGTCGACGTCATCGACCTTGACCGAGAGCAGCGGGTTCTCGGGTCCGGTAGCGTCCCGCGACAGCAGCTGGATGTGTTCGCCCGAGGAGGGCACGACGACGCGCGTGACCCAGTCCAGACCCATGTCCTGCGCGTCGAAGCCGAGGAAGTCGGTATAGAAGGCCTTTGCCTCGTCGAGGTCGGGCACCGTGAGGTCGGCCGTCACCCGGATGACTCGCATGAACAGCTCTCCGTCCGCATCGCCGAGAAGGTTCGTGTCTTTCGTAATGAGCGTCATCCGCTATGTCAACGGGTCTGGTCGACTCAACTTTCGTAGTTACCCGGCAATGTTGATCATGTCGAGGCTCCAGGCCAGTTGGAGGGCGTGGATTTCGGCGGTGGTCTGTGTGGAGGGCCGAGTCGGTCGGAAATGCGTGGCGATGAGGGCGCGGCGGAGCCGGGCGAGCAGGTCGGCGGCGGAGGGCCGGGTCTTGGTGGTGTACCAGGGGGCGCAGGTGGCGTGGTCGGCGGCGCCAGTGGCGGTGGTGGGCGGTTGGCGCTGGCCTCGCCTTGGCGGTATTGGTGTTCGTGGTCTTCTTGCTGGCGCGAGGCGGCAGGGTGGCTTGGCAGATCCAGCGGCCGGTTCCGGCTCGGCGGGCGGCATGTCGACGGCGGTGTCGAGCCCCCTTCCCGCCGAGGGAAACCAGTGCCCAGCGCGCCTGCCCGCCGCTCGACCGCGACCTTCGCGGCTGTCGTGGTCATGAGTCGCGCCCTCCCCGGCTGGTCGCGCATTTTGAATATTGGATATATGATCCGTAAGATGATCGCTAGAGGCGAACCCACCCAGAACCCGGCCGGTGGCACCGGTGCCACCGGCGGCGGCGTGGCGGTGGCGGGGAGCTGCGCCGGATTCCTGTTCGCGTCGAACGAGCTCGCGACGGCCGTCCAGCACGGCATCCACACCGCCACCGTGGTCTTCGACGACGGCGCGTACGGCAACTCCAACCGCGACCAGCGGGAGAACTTCGCCGGCCGCGAGCTCGGCACCGTTCTGCGCAACCCCGACTGGGTGGCGCTCGCCCGCGCGTTCGGCGCCGAGGGCGTCCGGGTCGACGACGTCGCCGACCTGCCCGCCGCGCCGCGCGCCGCCTGCGCGGCCGACTGCTCGACCGTCATCGCCGTCCCGATGGACCGCCTGCCGTCCCTGTTCTGACCGTGGCGGTGCACCGCCACGCCCAGCCGCCACAGCCAGCCGCCAACTCGTCACCAGGAGGTCACCAATGCCGGTCGACCTGGACCGCCACGCAGCCCTCGCGAAGGAGCTGCTGCCGCCGGGGCGGCTGCTCGTCGGCGACGACCGTCCCGACGGCGACGCCGGGACGTACGCGCACGTCAACCCGGCGACCGGCCGCGAGCAGGCGGCCGTCACCCTGGCCGGGCCCGGCCAGGTCAACGCGGCTGTCGACGCCGCGAGGACCGCGTTCGAGCGTTGGCGAACGCTTCGGCCGGACGAGCGACGCGGCGCGCTGCTGCGGCTCGCGGCCCTGGTGCGGCGGGACGCGGAGAAGATCGAAGGCATACTCACCCTGGAGTGCGCGGTCCCGGCAGCGACCACGGCCGCCCTGCCCCGCCGGGCCGCTGACTATCTGGAGTACTACGCCGGGTACGCGGACAAGATCGAGGGGCGGGTCATCCCGATCTTCCCGGAGAACGCGTTCGACTACACGCTCGCCGAGCCGTACGGCGTTATCGGGATCATCTCGACCTGGAACGGCGGTATCTCGTCGGTCGCCCGCAAGGCGGGCGCGGCGCTCGCCGCCGGGAACACGGTGGTCGTCAAGCCGATGGAGCTGGCGCCGTTCTCGTCCCTGTTGTTCGGCGAGCTGGCGCTGGAGGCTGGCCTGCCGGCTGGCGCGGTCAATGTCGTCCCCGGCGACGCGGCCGCCGGCGCGGCGCTCGTGCGCCATCCGGGCGTCGACAAGATCAGCTTTACCGGTGGCCACCGCACGGCCCGCGCGATCCTCGCGGACGCCGCCGAGACGATCAAGCCGGTCGTGCTCGAGCTCGGCGGCAAGTCGGGCAACATCATCTTCCCGGACGCCGACCTCGCCGCCGCCGGCCAGTTCGCCGGCACGGTGTGCATGGTGATGGCCGGACAGGGCTGCGTCTTCCCGACCCGGCTCATTGTCCACGAGTCGGTCCACGACCAGGTGGTCGCGACCGCCGTCGCCACCGCCGCCGCCCTGCCCATCGGTGACCCCCTCGACCCGGCGACCGTCGTCGGACCGGTGGTCAGCGCCGCCGCGCAGACCCGCATCCTCGGCATGCTCGAACGCGCCCTCGCCGCGCCGGCCGGCGAGTTGCTGCTCGGCGGGGGTCGGGTGGACGCGTCGGCGGACCCGGGGCTGGCGGGCGGCTTCTTCGTCGCCCCGACCATTCTCGACCGCGTCGACCCGGCGGCCGAGATCGCCCAGGAGGAGGTCTTCGGCCCGGTCCTGTCGGTGCTGACGTTCCGCGACGAGGACGAGGCGGTCGCGCTTGCCAACGGCACGCCCTACGGGCTCGCCGGCTACGTCCACACCGCGGACCTGCGCCGCGCCCACCGGGTCGCGGCCCGCCTTGACGCCGGTTACGTCTCCGTGGGCGGCTTCGCCGCCCTGCCGGCCAGCGCCCCGTTCGGCGGCTTCGGCCGCAGCGGCTACGGCAAGGAGGGCGGCCGCGCCGGCCTCGACGAGTTCATCCGCACCAAGAACGTCTACCTGCCGCTGTAGCGCCCCAAAGATCGCGACGTGATCGGCCTCGGCACGACGCTCGTGCTGTTCTGCGACATCGTCTGTCTTCAGTCAGCGGCCCAGGCCCGGTCCTCGGGGGCGATCCGGTAGCCGACGCGGGGGGTGGTGGTGATGACCGGGGGGTCGCCGAGCTTGCGCCGCAGGCGGCCGATCGTGACGAGGACGGTGTTGGTGAACGGGTCGGCGTGCTCGTCCCAGACCTGTTCGAGGAGGTCCTCGGCGCTCAGGTACGCGGGGCTCGCCCGCAGCAGCGCCTCCAGGACCGCGAACTCCTTGACGGACAGGTCCAGGGGCCGGCCGTTGCGGGCGACCGTCCGGCGAATCGTGTCGAGTTCGAGGCCGGCGGCCCGCAGCGTCGCCGGCCGGACGGCGGGCCGGCGGCGCGCGAGTGCGCGAATGCGCAGCACCAGTTCGGGGAAGTGGAACGGCTTGGTGAGGTAGTCGTCGGCACCGAGCGACAGGCCGCTGACCCGGTCGACGGGCGCGTCCGCGGCGGTGAGCATCAGCACCATCGCCCGCTCGTCACGCCGCAGGATCAGCTGGCAGAGGGTGTCGCCGTGGATGCCGGGCAGGTCCCGGTCGAGGACGACCACGTCGTAGCTTGTGGCGGCGAGCTTGGCGGCGGCCTCGAGGCCGTCGTGCGCGACGTCGGCGGCGATCGCCTGGTCGCGCAGCCCCTCGGCGAGCACGGCGGCGAGCCGGCGCGCGTCCTCGACGACCAGGACCCTCACGCCGCGACCGCCGGGCCCGGCGCGGTCACCCGTGGCAGCGTGACGGTGACCAGCAGGCCGCCCTCGGCCCGGGCGCGCAGCTCCAGCGTGCCGCCGTGCGCCTGGGCGATGGCGGCGACGATCGACAGGCCGAGCCCGGCGCCGGCCGCGTCCGACCCGGTCCGTTCGACGCCGAGCCGGCGGAACGGCCGGGCCAGCTCGGACACCTGTGCCTGGTCCAGCACGTCGCCGCCGTTCTCGACGACCAGCCGGACCGTCGCGCCGGACACGGCGGTGGCGACGCCGATCCAGCCCCCGTCATGGTTGTGCCGAACCGCGTTGTCAAGCAGGTTGTCGATCATCCTGCTGAGCAGCGGCTGGCTGGCGAGGACCCAGGTGTCGTCGAGGCTGTGCACGCGGTGCAGCACCAGGCCGGCGCCGCCGATCGCGTCCGTCCGCGTGGTGAGCCGCGCCGAGACGGCCGCGTCGAGGGAGACGGTCGCCCGGTCGGGCAGCCCCCCGTGCTGGCCGCGGGCGAGCGCGAGCAGTCCGTCGAGCAGCTCGTCGACCCGGTCGAGCTCGACGCGCACCCGGTCCGCGAGCAGGAGCGTCTCGCCCGGGATCGGGCCCGGCTTGGCCGCGGCGACGTCGACGAGCGCGCGGACGGTCGCCAGCGGGGTGCGCAGCTCGTGGGAGGCGTTGGCGACGAAGCGGCGCTGCGCGGCGAACGCACCGTCGAGGCGTTCCAGCAGGGCGTCGATGGTGTCGGAGAGGTCCTTGAGCTCGCCGTCCGGGCGGGTCATCGCGAGCCGCTCGTGCAGGCTGTCGGCGGAGATCCGCCGGGTGGCCGCCGTGATCACCCGCAGCGGGCGCAGCACCCGGCCGGCGGCGACCCAGCCGACCACGACCGACGCGACCGCCATCACCGCCAGGGCGACCGCCGACCCGAGCAGGTAGCCGTGGGAGGCGGCATGGACAGCGGCGTCCCGTGACGGCGGGACGGGTCTGCCAGCGGAGGTCGAGACGGCGACCGACACCGACGACGAGGACCCGACGCCGTTGGTGATCGCCAGCAGCACGATCGCCGAGACCACGAACAGCCCGCTGTACAGCGCCGTCAGCCGCATTCGCACGGTGCGGCGTACCCGGATCATCGTCGCCTCCCCAGCCATCGGCGGCCCCTGCCGCCCAGGATGGCCGGCCGGGCCTAACACCGAGATAACGGCCATCGTTCGGTCCGTGTCAGCGCCCGCTCCATAGAACTCCGTCATGCCCGCAACGACACGCGGAATGGGAGGGCTATCCGGATGGGAACGAGCATTGAGGTCGACGGCCTGCGCAAACGGTTCGGGTCGACGACAGCGCTGGACGGGATGACGTTCACGGTCTCGCCCGGCCGGGTCACCGGGTTCGTCGGCCCCAACGGGGCCGGCAAGTCCACGACGATGCGGGTGATCCTCGGCCTGGACGCACCCGACGCCGGCACCGCGCTGGTCGGCGGCCGGCGGTACGCGGCCCTGCCGCGCCCGCTGAGCCACGTCGGGTCGCTGCTGGATGCCGCGGCGCCGCAGCCGGGCCGCAGCGCCCGCAACCACCTGATGTGGCTGGCCCACTCGCAGGGCCTCACCGGCCGCCGCGTCGACGAGGTGCTTGACCTTGTCGGCCTGACCGGCGCGGCGCGGCGCAAGGCCGGCGGCTACTCGCTGGGGATGCGCCAGCGGCTCGGGATCGCCGCCGCGCTGCTCGGCGACCCACCCGTGCTGATGTTCGACGAGCCGTTCAACGGGATGGATCCCGAGGGGATCGTGTGGATGCGCGGCTTCCTGCGGGGGCTCGCCGACGACGGCCGGACCGTGCTGGTCTCCAGCCATCTGATGGGCGAGCTGCAGGACACCGCCGACCACCTGCTCATCGTCGGGCGTGGCCGGCTGATCGCGGACACCTCCACAGCGGCGCTGCTCGCGGCCGCGGCCGGAAACAGGGTCCGGCTACGCACGAGCGCCCCACCAGCGGCCGCGGCGGCGCTCGAACGCGCGGGCGCGTCGGTGATGCCCACGGGCGGAGAGACGCTGACCATCGCCGGCCTTCCCGCCGGGGAGGTCGTCGCGGTGCTGAGCGCGGCCGGCGTCCCGTTCGCCGAGGTCGCCGCCGAGCAGGCCAGCCTCGAACGGGCCTACCTGGACCTCACCCGCGGGTCCGTCGAGTACGCCGCGCGGCCCGCGCCCACCGCGTCCGCCGCCTTGGAGGACGCGACGCGAAAGGACCTGGCCCGATGACCAGCACGCTGTCGCCGCCCGTCGCCACGCCGGCCGAACCGCGTGGGCGATCCACCTTCGGCCGGATGCTGCGGGCCGAATGGACCAAGTTCCGGACGCTGCGCGGCTGGGTCCTCGCCGTGCTCATCGGCGCCGCGCTCATCGACGTGGTCGGGCTGTTCGCCGTCCACAGCACCATTTCCTGTGACCAGGGGTCCGGCAAGGCCTGCTACCAGCCACTGCCCACCGGGCCGGGCGGCCAGGCGGTCACCGACTCCTTCTACTTCGTGCGTCAGCCGCTCGCCGGCGACGGTGCCATCACCGTCCGGATGACGTCGCTGACCGGCCACTACTCGGCGGCACCTCCCGCCCCGGCGGAGCCTTCGGCCGGCTCGGCGGTGCCTCCCGCCACCCCGGCGGACCCGGGGCAGCAGGCCGGCGGCGTCGACGCGACCCAGCCCTGGTCCAAGGCCGGAATCATCATCAAGGCGAGCACGACCCCCGGGTCGGCCTACGCGGCGATGACGGCCACCGGCGGCCACGGCACCCGGATGCAGTGGAACTTCACCCACGACGTCGCCGGCCTGGCCGGCCCGGTCGCCGCCGCGTCGCCGCAATGGCTGCGGCTCACCCGCGCCGGCGACACGGTCACCGGCTACGACTCGGCCGATGGTGTCACCTGGACCAAGGTGGCCACCGCTCACCTGGCCGGCCTGCCGGCCACGGTCCAGGTCGGGCTGTTCGCCACCTCACCCGGCGTCCTGGTCGTCACCGAGTCCTTCGGCGGCTCGTCCGCGACCGGCACCTCGAGTACGGCGACGGGCACGTTCGACCATGTCCTGCTGTCCGGTGCGACGACGGGCGCGGGCTGGACCGGCGAGGCCATCGCCGGCGACGGTGCGCCAGGGGCGAGGCCGGGCGGCGACCAGCCGGGCTCCTACGAACGGGCCGGCGACCAGATCAGGGTCACCGGGTCCGGCGACATCGCGCCGGCGGTGCCCGGCGTGAGCTCCAGCCCCGCCCCGACCGCGGCGATCGAGGACCATCTGCAGGGCGTCTTCCTCGGGCTGATCACGCTGGTCGTGGTCGCCGCGATGTTCGCGACCGCCGAGTACCGGCGCGGCCTGGTCCGCGTCACGCTGGCCGCGATGCCGGGCCGGGGCCGGGTGCTGGCCGCGAAGGCGGTCGTGATCGGCGCCGCCACGTTCGCCGCCGCGCTGGTAGCGGCGGCCATCGCGGTCCCGGTGGGTGCGCGGCTCTCCCGCGACGAGGGGTCGTACGTGCTGCCGGTGAGCGGACCGACCGAGGCACGGGTGATAGTCGGAACCGCGCTGCTGGTCGCCGTCTGCGCGGTGCTCGCCCTCGCCGTCGGGGTGATCCTGCGGCGCGGCGCCGCCGCGGTCGCCGCCGTCGTCGTCGGGATCGTGCTGCCCTACCTGCTGGGCGTGGTACCCGCGCTGCCGGTCGAGGCCCGCGAATGGGTGCTGCGGGTCACCCCGGCCGCCGGCTTCGCGATCGAGCAGAGCATCCCGCGCTACGCCCAGGTCACGGCCGAGTACTCGCCGCCGGCATACTTCCCGCTCTCGCCGTGGGCCGGCTTCGCCGTTCTGTGCGGCTACGCCGCGGCCGCGCTGGCCGTCGCGTACGTCCTGCTGCGCCGGCGCGACGCATGACGGCGACGGCACCGGCCCTGACGCGTCAGGACCAGCGGACGTCGCCGCGAGACGCCTGGCTCGCCGGCCGGCACGCGCTGCGCGCGGAGTGGACCAAGCAGCGGACCGTCGCCGGGCCTGGCTGGCTGCTCGTCGCCGCCGCCGTGCTGACCATCGCGGTCAGCGCGGCGGCGGCCGCCGCCACCCACTGCCGGCCGGGCGGCGAATGCCCCGTCGACACCGCGAAGCTGAGCCTCACGGGCGTCCAGCTCGGCCAGGCGGTGGTCGCCGTCCTCGCGACGACGGCCGTCGGCGCCGAGTACGGCACCGGCCTGATCCGGGTGACCCTGACGGCGGTCCCCGGCCGGCTGACGCTGCTGGCCGCGAAGGCCGTCACGGTGACGGTCCCGGTCCTGATCGCCTCGACCGCCGGGGTCCTCGGCTCGCTGCTGGCCGGCCGGCTGCTGCTGCCCGGCCACGGCCTCGGCCCGTCGCGCGGTTTCACGGCGCTGACCCTGACGGACGGGCCGGTCCTGCGGGCCGCCGGCGGATCGGTCCTCTACCTGGCGCTGATCGCCCTGCTGGCTCTGGGTATCGCCACGGCCGTCCGCGACACCGCCGCCGCCATCGGCATCGTCCTTGGCCTGCTGTACGTGTTACCGATCATCGCCGCGGCCACCGCCAACCCCCACTGGCAACGCCACCTCAACCAGCTCAGCCCCATGACCGCCGGCCTGGAGATCCAGGCCACCACCAACCTGGACACCCTGCCCATCGCGCCCTGGTCCGGCCTGGGGGTGCTCGCCGCCTGGGCCGCCGCCGCCCTCCTCACCGGCGCGCTGCTTCTCCGCTTCCGCGACGCGTGACCTTCCGTCCACGACCGGAGCGAGGGCCGCGACGCGGTGGCGTCGCGGCCCTGTCCGGTGATGCGATGAGGTTGGCGGCGGCTCAGCCGCGGGTCAGCCGCGGGTCAGCCGCTCATGTGTCAGCGGGAGCCGGGGGTGGGCAGGGCGACGTAGGGGAACGCGGTGGCGAACGGCACGTTGTTGGCGTTCACGGCGTCCCCGAGTGCCTTCGCCGCCGCCGGCGGGTTCGGCAGCAGGACGCCCTGGACGGCCTGCAGCTCGATGTCGACGACGTCGTCGATCAGTCGCCGCCCGTTCGGGAACCCGGCGGTGTCACCGCCGACCACGCCGAGGCGGTGCGGGTGCGCCGCGGGCGGGACCGACATGTTCAGCCGTAGCGCCTCGTAGGGGACGATCCTGCTCGGGGCGGCGTCCTTGTTCAGCGTGTGCGCGTTCAGGTCGACGCCGAGGTTCGCCTTGCTCACCCCGGTCAGGAAGGCCGCCACCAGGTCATTGCGCGGTTCCTGAGGCGCGGGAATGTTGTAGATGGCCTGGATCAGCTTGGGAAGCTCCGGACTGGTGACGTAGCGCAGGAACTGGGCATCGCGGTCCGGGTTGGAGTTGTTGAACCGGTCCTTCTGCCCGACCGGAACGACCACCTCGTTGACCAGCGGCGAGCCGAGCCGGGACACCTGCGACCAGCCGCCACCGTTCGTCGGCTGGCCGTTCCCCCCAGTGCCGGGCAGAACGCGCAGGCTGCGCCGGTCGGTGGTGCTCCAGGCCCCGATCACCGGGTTACGGGCCGGGTCCCCCTTCAGCGCCAGGTCCTTCTTCGGCACCTGCAGCACGATCGAGTTCACGTTGTACCCGGCGAGAGTGTCCTTCCCGATCTCCGTCGCATTGCCGCCATAGAGCAGGTCGAACACCCGCAGGTCCAGGAAGAACGGGTCGTCGGCCTGGCCCGCGAAGGTCCTCAGGCCACCGGGCAGGGTGCGCACCGCGTCGGACCGCAGCTTCGCGTAGTCCGGCATCGAGGCGACGCCTACGTTCGACGGCGCCACCGGCACGTTGTCGGCCAGCACCGTGGTCCGCCCACCCCGGACCAGCTCCAGCTTGTACACCTGGGTGAAGTTCAGGTCAGGGTCGTTCAGCGCCGTGACCGCGCCGGTGTTGTAGAGGAACGTGTTCGGGTTCTTGTAGTGCGACGTGAACGTCCACCGGTAGGTCGAGTCCGCCTTCGCGTCGCCGTCCGCGTCGACGTGCAGGTTGTAGCGGGCGTCGGTCGCGAACGGGAAGAAGTTCGGGCCGCCGGCCGGCTCGGAGAAGGGCGACCAGTTCGCCACCAGCGTCACTGTGTCCGGCGCGTCCGGGCTCACGAACGCATACGTGTCCGTGTTGTCCACCGTCGGGTCCGCGGCGATCAGCGGCGCCTCCCGGTGACTGGACGCATTGCCGGCGAGCGGCGTCGCGACGACGGCCGCGGCCGCGCCCAGGGCCAGTGCGGCAATCCCCGCCAGGCCGCGCCGAAGGTCCCGGCGCGGGCGAGAAGGCGGGCGGGGTTCCGGGGAAACCTTGCGGACGGTCAGTTGTTGGTTCACGGATCACCTCGGAGGGTCGCGCGGGCCGGCCCGTCGCCGGCCTCGCACGAGCTGTTCGGGGCCGGCCTCTGCGCGGATGGGTGCACGCCCGCGGACGCGCCCTGTCGCGTACCTGACACGTCAAGTGACCGGTCCGAGTCCCTGGCGGCCTCGAAGAGAAGGCGGCAGATCGTCGAGGACCGTCGGTTGGCCGGCCGGGCCGACTCGCGCCCGGTGGCCACCGCGGCGGACGTCAAGGGGCGAACGATGAGACGACGAGCGAGCCGCGCCGCACTCGGCGCCATGCTCACAGTGGCTGTGCTGGCCGCGACGGCGACCGTCGCGGCGCTGGTGGGCGTGGGCCCGACCGGGGCCGGCGGCCGGCCGGCCGCCAGCGAGAGCGCCGCCGGCGGGCAGGGCGCCGGTCCGGTGGCCCAGGTCGGCCGCCAGATCGACACGCTGACCACGCGGCTGCGTGCCCTGCCCGGAGACTGGCCGGGCTGGGCGGCGCTCGGCGCGGCCTACGTCGCGCAGGCGAGGATCACCGGGGATCCGACCTCCTACCCGCGGGCCGAGAACGCCTTTGCCAGGTCGCTGCGGGTCCACCCCGACGGCAACGACCTGGCACTTGCCGGGCAGGCGTCGCTGGCCGCCGCCCGGCACGACTTCCCGGCGGCGCTGCGGCTCGCCGACGCCGCGATCGCCGTCAACGAGTTCAGCGCACCCGCCCAGGGCGTGCGCGCCGACGCGCTCATCGAGCTGGGCCGCTACCCCGAGGCCTGGCAGGCGGTGCAGCGGATGGTCGACCTTCGCCCGGACGTCTCGTCGCTGGCCAGGGCGTCCTACACCTTCGAGCTGCGCGGCGAGGTCGAACCGGCCAGGGAGACGCTGCGGCGGGTGCTGGCCGACGCCACCTCACCGGCCGACGCCGCCTTCGCCTGGCTGCAGCTCGGTGAGCTCGCCCGCGGCACCGGCGACCTGGCCGGTGCCGACGACGCCTACCGCCGAGGCCTGGCCGCCGACCCGGCGTCGGCCCCGCTGCTCGCGGGCCGGGCGCGCGTCGCCGCCGCTCGCGGGCAGACCGGCGCGGCGCTCGCCGACTACCGGACGGCCGTCGGCCGCTCGCCGCAACCGGCGCTGGTCATCGAGTACGGCGAGCTGCTCGAGTCGCTCGACCGGCTGCCCGAAGCCCAGCAGCAGTACACGCTCGCCCGGGCGACCGCGGCCCTGTTCCGCGCGCAGGGCGTCGACGTCGACGTGGAGCTCGCGTTGTTCGAGGCCGACCACGGCGACCCGGCCGCGGCGCTCGCGGCGCTCACCCCCGCCCAGCCGCGTCGCGCCGGCGTGTTCGTCGACGACGCGCACGCCTGGGCGCTGCACCGGCTCGGCCGCGACGACGAGGCGCTCGCCTACGCGCGCGCCGCCGTCGCGCTCGGCACGCCACGGGCACTGTTCCGTTACCACCTCGGCGTCATCGAGGCGGCCCTCGGCCAGCGTGACGCCGCCGCCGGCGACCTGCGGGCCGCGCTTGGCCTCGACCCGCACTTCTCCCCGCTGCACGCGCCGCGGGCCGTCGCTCTGCTCGCCTCCCTCGACGGCCAGCGCCCGACGGGCGGCGACCGATGACCGCCCGCCCGCTGCCCGCCGCCGGCTCGGTGCGGACCGACGCCCCGCGGTCGCGGTGGCGCTCCCGTCGTCGCCTGCGCCGTCCGGCCGTGCTCGTCTGCCTGGTGACCTTCTTCCTGGCGCTCGCGGCCGGCGCCGCCTCCGCCCACCCCCTCGGCAGCTTCACCGTGAACACCGCGAGCGTGCTGCGGGTGGCGCCGGACCGGGTCCGGGTCGACGTGGTCGTCGACTTCGCCGAGATCCCGGCGACCCAGCTGCGGCCCGACGTGGACGAGGCCGGGCCGGCGGCGTGGCGGGACCGGGAGTGCGCCAGAGTCGCCGGCGACCTTCGGGTGGCCGTGGCCGGCACACCGACCCAGCTGGCCCCCACCGGGGGAGCGGTCACCTTCCCACCGGGCCAGGGTGGCCTGTCCACGATGCGGCTTGTCTGCCGGTACGGCACCGCCATCACGCCGGGGCTGCTGGACGCGGGCGGCACCGACGTCGTGTACGCGCTGCGCGCCTACACCGACCGGTCTGGCTGGCGGGAGACGATCGCGGTCGGCGACGCGGCCACGCTTGTCCGCAGCGATGTCCCGGACCGGTCCTCGAGCGCGCTGCTCACCGCCTACCCGACCGACCCGCTCGCCGGCCGGTCCGACGTCACGCGGGCGTCGCTGCGTGCCCGGCCCGGCGGCCCGGTGGCCGCCGACGCGTTCCCGGAGGTCGCGGACGATGGCGCCGCCGGCACGGTGGGCGAAGCGTCCAGCGGCGGCCAGTCCGTCTCCCGGCCCGGGAACGGCGGGCTGACCGCTCGGTTCACCGGACTCGTCGGCCCGGACTCGGCGCTGACCCTCGGCGCCGCCGCCCTCGCCCTCGTCGTGGCGCTCGGCCTCGGCGCGGCGCACGCGTTCGCGCCCGGCCACGGCAAGACCCTGATGGCGGCCATGATCGTCGGGCGGCGGGCGACCGGCAGGCAGCTCGCGGGAATGGCGGGCGCCGTCACGCTGACCCACACCCTCGGGGTGTTCGTGCTGGCCGTGACGCTGTCCGCGTCGGCAGGTCTTGCGCCCGAACGCCTCTACCCGTGGCTCGGCGCCGCCAGCGGCCTGCTCATGATCGGCCTTGGCCTCGGCCTGCTGCGATCCAGGCTCGGCCGCGGCGCCCCCCGACTGGCGGGCCTGCTAGGCCCCGACCACCGCGGCGATGACCACACGCATGGCCACAGCCATGGACATCACCACCGTGATCACGCGCATGGCCATGCCCATACGCACGGCGCGGACCACGACGGCGGCCATCCGTACGGCCAGCACGATCACGCCGACGACCATACGCACGACCATGGGCATGGGCATCACCACCATGATCACGCGTACGGCCGTGCCCATGCGCACGGCGACGACCACGGTGGCGGCCATGCGGACGGGAACCACGATCACGCCGACGACCACGGTCACGGTCATGGGCACGAGGGTGACCACGCCCACGACCAGGTACCTGGCGGCGGCCACGCCGGCCATGACCGCGCGCGCGGCGGTGAGGCTCACCGTCATCGGCACGGTGGCCGGTGGCACAGCCACGCGCCGCTGCTGGCGGCCGACGGGACCCCGCCGCGCCTTCGGTCGCTGCTGCTGACCGGCCTCGCCGGCGGCATGGTGCCGACGCCATCGGCGGTCGTGGTGCTGCTGGGCGCGATCAGCGTCGGGCGGGCGTCGTTCGGGGTCCTGCTGGTCATCGCCTACGGCCTCGGCATGGCCGCCACCCTCGTCGGCGTCGGGTACCTGCTCGACCGGTCGCTGCGCCCGCTGCTGCTCCGGCTGCGGCGCAGAGCGCCGCGGCTCGCCGCGTCCGCCTTGGCCGCGGGGCCGGTGGTGAGTGCTGTGATGGTCATCGGCGTCGGGGCGCTGCTCATGCTGCGCGCGGGCATGGCCCCGCCAGCCTGACCGCGCGACGGTGCCCGACAGCGCGGTTTCCCCGGGAAATTGCGTTGCGGACGGCAGGCTTATCCGGTGAAATTCTGGAGTGCTCGCATGGAGGAGGTGAAGCCATGACGAAGCGAATGAGATAGCCGCCAGTTGGCCAGTCGGGCCATACGGTGCCCGGCGCTGGCGGCCAGGAGGAGTGTGCGTCGTGCGCAACCACGGCGAGAAGACGAAGGATATGGCCGAGTCCGTGCTGCCCTCGACCGCGCGCCGGTCCGCCCGGCAGGAACGGCGCCGGATTCATCAGCGCCAGCGCGCCCGTGAGCGGAACCTTATGGTGGTCGTCCGTGGTAACGCGGAACACGACGACGGCAACGCCGACTTTCGTGAGGTAATCCGTCGTCGGGACATCACACAGATGGTGTGGGACCGCCGGGGCGCCGACAAGATCGGCTCGCTGGTCCGCTGGGCGGGTAGCCGGGTCGACCGCGACGACAGTCTGCGGGAGGCATCGGTCGACGAGCAGGTCCAGTACTTCGCCCGACTGCTGCCCGACAACCTGATCGGCCGGCACGCCGTCCAGCACATCGAGTCCGAGCTGGAGCACCGCGCGCGGTCCGGCGAGTGGCGCGAGCGGCGTGCAACGCTGGCGGACCGCCTGCGCCGGGAGCGTGCCCAGCTCGCCGACGACCTGCGGACCATCCTGGACGCGGGGCGCCACCGGGAGCTCAACCAGGCGCTGCGTGCGGGCTACCTCTGGGAGGCCCGCGGCGGATCCGTCGGGGCTCGGCCCCACGCGCTCGCCGCCGCGGTCGGCCGGCTCGTGCTGGGCGCACACGACGTCGACGACTTCGTGACGGATGTCGCCGGCCGCCATCCCTGGATTCCGGACCTCGCGCGGCGGCTCGCGTCCGAGGTGGGCTGAGCGAGACCGGCGCGGCGGCGGTCAACCGGTGGCCGTGGGCCCGACGGGGCGCGGGGAGTCGGGCGCACCGCCGGGTTCTTGCGGAACGCGCGCTCGACGAGCGGGCGAAGCGGTCCGGTAAGACCGGAGAGGTCCGGGTCCTCGTTGACGGCCCGGTACAGCAAGGAATCCGTTCGTGGGTGGCGGCGCTGGGGCAGGCCGCCCGGGGCATGACACGGCTCTGGCCTGGCCACCGGTGGTGACCAGGCCAGAGACCGTTTGGGGAACGTTCCCGGAAGGGCGGCCCGGATTGTTCGGCTAGGCGTTCTGGCTGGAGCGGACGCCGGCCTCGACGGCGTCGCCGAGGTTCTTGTCGACGTTGCGCCAGTACTCGAAGGCACGGACGAGGACCGGCTCGCTCACGGCCTTGAGCAGGTGGCCGACGATGTTGTTGACCAGGCGCTCCCGGGCCGCGTCGTCCAGGACGTCGCGGACCATCGTGCCGGCCTGGCCCCAGTCGTCGTCATCCTCGCGCAGGGTGTAAGCGGTGCGCACCATGTCGCCGTCGGAGTACCAGAGGCCGTCGCCGCCGGCCAGCGCCGGGTCGGCCTTCGGGCCGCCGTAGGAGTTCGGCGCGTACACCGGGTCGGCGGCGTTCTGGATGCGCATCGCGCCTTCCTTGGCGTAGCTGTGGACGGGCACGTGCGGGGCGTTCACCGGGATCTGCTTGTAGTTGACGCCGAGGCGCGCCCGGTGGGCGTCGGAGTAGCTGAACCCGCGGGCGAGCAGCATCTTGTCCGGCGAGAGGCCCGTGCCGGGGACGAGGTTGTTCGGCTCGAACGCGAGCTGCTCGATCTCGGTGTGGTAGTCGGTGACGTTGCGGTTGAGCGTCAGCCGGCCGACCTCGTGCAGCGGGTAGTCGCCGTGCGGCCACACCTTGGTCAGGTCGAAGGGGTTGAACCGGTAGGTCTTGGCCTCCTCGAACGGCATGATCTGCATCTTCAGGGTCCAGCTCGGGAAGTTCCCGGCCTTGATCGACTCGTACAGGTCGCGCTGGTGGTAGTCGCCGTCCGACCCGGCGAGCTGGTCGGCCTCCTTCTGGGTGAGGAAGTCGACGCCCTGGTCGGTCTTGAAGTGGTACTTCACCCAGAACTTCTCACCGGCGGCGTTGATCCACATGTAGGTGTGGCTCGAGTAGCCGTTCATGTAGCGCCACGTCTTCGGGATGCCGCGGTCGCCCATCAGCCAGGTGACCTGGTGGGCGGATTCGGGGGACAGTGTCCAGAAATCCCACTGCATGTCGTTGTCGCGCATGTTGTTGTCGGCCCGCCGCTTCTGCGAGCGGATGAAGTGCTGGAACTTCATCGGGTCGCGCACGAAGAACACCGGCGTGTTGTTGCAGACGAGGTCAAAATTGCCCTCGGTCGTGTAGAACTTCAGCGCGAAGCCGCGCGGGTCGCGCCAGGTGTCCGGGCTGCCGCGCTCTCCGGCCACCGTGGAGAACCGCGCGATGGCCTCCGTCCTGGCGCCGGGCTGGAAAATCGCCGCCCGGGTGTAGGCGCTCACGTCCCGTGTGACCTCGAAGGTGCCGAACGCGCCACCACCCTTGGCGTGCGGCTGGCGCTCCGGGATGCGCTCCCGGTTGAAGTTCGCCATCTGCTCGATCAGGTAGTGGTCCTGCAGCAGGAGGGGACCATCCGTTCCGACGGACAGCGAGTGCTCGTCGCTGGGGGCCGGCGCGCCGGCGTCGGTCGTCGTCCAGTGACGTTCCTGTGTGGTCACGCGCGCGCTCCTTTGCGTATGTCGGGACGCCACTGCCCGAAATGTTCGTGGTGCCGGGACGCCGCCGGCCTCACGCCCGCGCGAGCTTGCCGGTATCGAGGATTGCCCGTTGCCGACAGGCCGCTGATGCGGGTCGGACGTTGAGTCCGCGTACCCGTCGTCGCCCCTTGCAAACGCCGGTGGTGATAGGGCCCTCGATCCCGCTCTGGCCGTTTTGGCCGCCCGGGACCGGTTTTGGCGCGTCCTCGCCGTCGCCACGGCGCACGGCCTGGCCCGGCCGGCGGGCCGGCCGGGTCAGCGGGCGCGCAGCGTGATCCGAGTCCAGGAACCGAGGTAGATGCGCGCACCGTCGGCGAGCTCGACCGCGACGCCGCGCTCCACCCGGCGCAGGTCGTCCCCGAGCCAGGTGCCGTTCGCGGAACCGAGGTCGATGACGGTGAGCGGCCCGCCCGGAGGGTGCTCGAGCAGGGCATGCGCGCGGGAGACGCCGATGTCCTCCGGGGGCAGCGACAGGTCGATCTCCGGGAAGATCCCGCGAGACCGGCTGCGCCGCCCGATCAGGGTCCGGCCGCCCAGCAACGCGACGAGCCGGGGTGGCGTGTCGGTCGGGAACGGCGCCGAGCCGTCGTCGCCGCGATCGAAGTAGGCCCGGTCGGGAACGACCTCGGCCAGCCACGCGGCCGGGGCGCCGACGGGCGGCTCCGGGCGTGACGGCGCGCGGGGTGGGGTGGAGGGCGTGGGGGGCGGTGCCGGCGGGGGAGTCGGCTGGGTGGTCAGGGGCGGTGCCGGGCGCTCCCGTTCCGCGGGCACGGTCCGGGTGAGGAAGTCATAGGCGCACTCCTCGCAGTAGCGCTGGCCGGGCTCGCGCGGCGTCTCGCACAGCGGACATACCGCCTCCCGCCCGGCGGGTCCCACAGCCCCCGTGGGCGTCGCGGCGGCCGGAGGTGGGCCGGCGGGGGAGGCGCCGGCTCGCGGAACGCCGCCCAGGTGGGGGCTCGGCTGCCCGGCCGCGCCCGAGAGGTGCTCGTCGGCCGGCGGCTGGGTCACCGGCCACGGACCGGTGACCCAGCCGAGCGGTGGCCGCGCCGACGGAGCGGCGGTGCCGTCGGCCGGCATCGGCGCGGTCGCCACCTGCGCGGCGCCGCCCGCGCCGCCCGCGCCGCCCGCGCCGCCCGCACCGGTCGCGTCGGCCGCGGCCTCGATCCGGGCACCGCACTCGTCGCACCAGTCGTCGGTGCCCGAAAGGTGGCCCAGCGGGCAGCGGACGCTCACCGCGGCGCTGGGACCGTCTTCGTCGACTGGGCGTCGAGATCCATCTCGTCCAGCTTGTCCACGTTCGCGCGCAGCTTCACCTTGCCCGTCGCGGCGTCCTCGATCTCGACCACCTTCTCCAGCAGCGCCAGCCTGGCGGTGTCCCGTGCCCTGGTGGCGAGCCGGGCCGCCTGCCCGAGCAGCGTCGCGGCGGTCTCCCCGTCGCCTTCGTTGCGGGCCTCGAGACCCTTCTGTATAGCGTCGGCGAGCTCGGCCTGTCCGGTGTAGTGCGCGACCGTGCCGTCGATCCGCGTGCTCAGCTCGACGTCGTCGGTCCAGGCGGCGAGCACCTTCGCCTCCGCGAGCGGCTCGCCGTCGACGACCAGACGCACCCGGGCCGACAGCTTCTCGACGCCGACCGGGCCGGGGAGGATCTTGATACCCAGGTGGTACACACGCTTTTCCTCGCCCCACGCGCCCGTCGGGTAGTCCCTGGTCAACGCGTCCACCGCGACGGCGCCGCCGGTCAGGTCCGTCACGTCCGGGAGCACCTGCCGCAGGAACAGCACGTCGGCGCCCCGCGGCGTCCAGACCCGCAGCGCCACCTTGTCGATCCCGCGGCCGAGGGCCGCCTCGACGATGGCACGGAAGTCGTCGGCCATCTCGTTTGGCTTGCGGATGAGGCCGACGTCGCCGAGCAGCCGCTTGGCGATCCGCCGCAGCTGGGCCACCTCCCAGTCCGCGCCGACGCCGCGGCAGTCGCACTGGAACACTCCCTCGCACTGGTTCAGCGCCCGGTCGAGCTCCGCCTCGGTCTGGCCGTTCTGGCCGTCGGTGAGCAGGATCGCGTGGTGGATCGCGTCCGGCCTGGTCAGCATCAGCTCGCGGGCGAGCAGCAGCCACTCGCCGATCGCGGTCCCGCCGCCCGCCTGCATCCGGCTCACCGCCGTCTTGGCCGCCTCTCGGGTGGCGGCGGAGGCGACGGCCAGGCTGTCCCGTTCCGGGAAGATCTTCTTGGCGAAGTGCTCGCCCTGCACGACCGCGAACAGCACCCCGTCGCTCAGCGTGTCGATCGCGGCCCTCGCGGCCCGGCGCGCTTCGATGATCTTGTTGCCGCCCATGGACCCGGAGCAGTCCAGCAGGATCACCTCCGCCGCCGTCCGCCCGCCCGGCTGGGACCGGGCCTGGCCCTGCTCCTGCCCGCCGCTCTTTGCGGTGACCGTGACCACCGCGTGCACATCCGTCCCGCCCGCGGGCAGGTACTTGTTCTGGTTGACCTCGGAGGTGAAGACGAGCATCAGCCTCTCCCCGGCATGTCGATGACGACGACGGTGATGTTGTCGCGGCCGCCCGCGCGTAGCGCGACCGCGGTCAGGTGGCGGGCGACCGCGAGCGCGGACGCGTCGGGTGGCAGCGCCGCGACGTGCGCGGCCAGCTCCGTGACGCCGGAGGCGTAGTTCCACAGCCCGTCCGTGCAGACCACGACCCGCCCGGGGCCGGTGACCGGTACGACGGCGACCCGCGGCCGTGCCTCCCCGCGGTCGGGGCTGAGCCAGCGGGTGATGGTGTGCGCGCCGGGGGCCGTGTCGGCGGCCTCAGGCGGGATGAGGCCGGCACGCACGGCCTCGGCGGCGAGCGTGTCGTCGGCGGTCAGCCGCAGCGCCCCGCCGTCCGAGCCGAGCAGGTAGACCCGGCTGTCGCCCAGCCACCCGACCGTGACGTCGGTACCGGTGACGACGGCCGCGGCGAAGGTACACGACGGCGCCGGGTCGCCGGGCGCGGCGGCGGGCATGGCCCGCTGGGCCCGCTCCGTCGCCACGTGCAGCCCGCCGGGCACCGCGGGCGCGTGGGGGCTCGCCGCGGTGAGCCACTCCGCGAGCGTGGCCGTCGCCGTCTGGGCCGCGGTGGCGGCGGCCGGTCCCGAGCCGGGCACGGTGGAGACGCCGTCGCAGACGACGGCGACGACCGCCGTCCCGGTTCCGTCCGCTGTCGCGGGGTCCGGCCAGGCGACGAGGCGCAGGCCCATCGCGTCCTCGTTGTCCCGGTGGACGAGCCCGCGGTCGCTGACGCCGGCGAGCCGGCCGAGGTCCATCTCCAGGTGGTCGCCGGGGCGGGCCGAGCCCAGCCGCAGGCCGCAGTTGAGGCAGTAGCCGTCGTCGTCGACCGACGCGGAGGCGCACGCCGGGCACAGCCCGCCCGGCCCGGCGAACCTGGGCCCGGCGGCGGGTGCCGGGGCCTCCAGCGACACCGTCGACCCCTGGGAGGCGGTCGAGCCCAGCGAGACGGTCGGCTCCACGCCAGTCGCCTCCGCGCGTGCGTCCGACGTCTCCGGTACGACCGTGGCCCGTGAGCCGGCGGTCTCCGGCCGCGCGGTCGCCCCCGGCGCGGTCGCCCCCGGCGCCGTCGGCCCCGGCGCCGACGGCCTCGGTCCCGGCGCTGTCGACCCCGGTGCGGACGCCGCGGTCGGCTTCGGCGCGCTGGCGGGGTCTGGCGGGCTGGCGGGGTCTGGCGGGCTGGCGGGGTCTGGCGGGACGGCCGACGCCGGTTGGCCGGACGCACCAGGCGGGGCCGCCGCCGGGAGGACCGCCCCGCACTGCTCGCAGTAGACGTCCGAGTCGGCCGCCTCTGCCAGGCATGCCTGGCAGAGCCGCACCGCCGCGGTCCCCTCGTCCGCGCCGCCCTCGTCCACCGCGCCGCCCATGTCCACCGCGTCGGCCGCGTTCACCGGGCTGGCCGCGGCCGGCCCGTCCGCGAGGGCGGCCTCGGCCGACGCGGCCGGCGTGACGACCCCGGCCGCGTGGTCGCCGGCGCCGCTCGGCTCCCGCGCGCTGGCCTGCCCGGCGGGCGCCATCAGATCAGCGTCCTGGGACGGACGCTGTTCGCGAGGTCGACCAGCTCATACCGGATGGCGGCGTTCGGCGCCTGCTTGGCCATCTCGCGGTAGACCCGCTCGAGGGCGAACCGCAGGTCGGTCTCCCGCAGCCGGGCCCCCGCGACCTGGATGTCGTCGGCGTCCGCCAGCGCGCCCGAGGCGACCAGGCCGACCGCGGCGGCGAGCAGGTCGCGGGTGAGCGCCGCGCGCCGCACCTCGTCGAGCCGGAGCCCCTGGCCGGCGCCGAGCCGGTCGAGCACCCGGGACGCCTCGGCGATGTCGTCCCGGCCGGGCGTCCCCGCCGCCGTCACCGTGCCGAGCACCCGGGCCAGCCGGATCTGCGCGTCCAGGTGGGCCGCCGAGGACGGTGGGACCCGCTGGTAGGCCGCCACGGCCCCCGTCCGGTCGCCCCGGGCGGTGCGGACCCTGGCGAGCCCGAACGCCGCGCTGGTGAACCCGTCGTCGGTGCGCGAGACGATGTCGTACATCCTTTCGGCGTGCGCCAGGGCGCCGTCGACCTCGGCGGCGAGCGCGAGCGCGAGCTTGGGCGCGAGCTCGCCCGGCGCCTGGGAGTAGACCCGGTCGAAGGCGCCTCTGGCCGCCGCCGCGTCGCCGCCCGTGAGCGCGAGCAGCCCGCGGTAGTACTCGACCCGCCACTCCCAGAGGTCCTCGTCGGCGACCTCGTCGAGCAGCTGGCCGGCCTCGGCCGCCTCGCCCGCCTCCATCAGGGCGCGGGCCCGCCGCAGCCGCACCTCGACGGTCTGGGGGCTGATCGCGGCGAGCAGCTGGGCGAGCGCGGCGGGGTCGCTGTCCGGCAGGGCCGCCAGGGTGCTGGCCGCCTGGTCGGCGGGGTCGACCCGCAGCGCCGGCAGCACCGCCCACGGCGGCCCGGCCCTGGTGCCGTCCAGGTCCTCGCCCGTGAGGTGGCTGTCGCCGGCGAACAGCCGGCTCGGCGCCGGCACCGGCTTGCCGCCCTCGGCGGCGACGATCTCGCGCAGCACGCCCAGCAGCTCGTCGTACATCTCGTCGGCGCTGGTGAACCGGTCGTCGGGCAGGGGCGCGGTCGACTTGCGCAGGAACCGGTAGAGCGAGTCGTAGCGGACCAGCGGCGGGTGCTCCGAGGTCGGCGGGAGGCGGTACCGGTAGGTCGAGGTGTTGCCGCGGAAGTTCAGGATCAGCGCCGCGAGCGTCCGCCCGATCGTGTACAGGTCGGAGGCGACCGACGGCCCCTGCCTGGCCACCTCCGGGCCCTGGTAGCCGGGTGTGCCGTAGATCGCCCCGCCGACGGCGTCGAGCCGGCGGACGGCGCCGAGGTCGATGAGCTTCACCGCGTCCCTGGCGAGCATGACGTTGTCAGGCTTGAAGTCGCAGAACACCAGGCCACTGCGGTGCAGGTAGGCGAACGCGGGCAGCACCGCGAGGATGAAGGAGATCGCCTCGGCCACCGGCAGGGGGTCCGGGTTGCCGCCGGCCGCGTCGCGGCGGCGCTTGAGCAGCTCGCGCAGCGACGTCCCGCCGACGTACTCCATGACGATGTAGCTGTGGCCGGCGTGCTCCACGAACGTGTAGACCTTGACGATCGCGGAGTGGTCGACGGAGGCGAGGAACCGGCGCTCGGCGACGGCCGCGGCGTAGGCGTCGGCGTCACCCGCGTCGAGCATGCCCTTGAGCACGACCCAGAAGGTCTGGTCGACGCCGGTGTCGCGGGCCAGGTAGATCCAGCCCTGGCCGCCGTGCGCGATCGCGCCCTCGATCTCGTACTGGCCGGCCCGGTCTCCCTTGGAGAGCGCGGGCACGAACGAGAACGGCGTCCGGCACTTGCCGCAGAACCCCTTGGGCCTGGCCGCCCGCTTGGCGCTGCCGCGCCCGACCGGTTGCCTGCAGTCGGGGTTGGGGCAGATCCGGCGGCTCTCGGGAATCTGCGGGTCGACGAGCACCATCGAGGTCGGGTCGGGCGCGGGCAGCTCCGGCACCTCGACGAGACCGGCGCCGAGCCGGCTGCGCGGCCCGGTCGTGCGCGTCGACCGGCGGGAGCGGCCGGACCGGCTGCTTCCAGACCCGCTGGCGCTTCCGCTTCCGCTTCCGGTCCCACCGCCGACGCCGGCGGTGGCGCTCCCGGTCCCACCGGTGCCATTGCCGGCACCGGGCTGGGGGCTACCGCCGGCCGCCGAGCCCACGTGGGTCCCGCAGACGTCGCAGTAGCCGTCGTCGGTGATGCGCCCGTCACAGGCGGGGTCCACGCAGCCGTTCGGGCCCCTGGCGCTGGGCTGGCCGGGCGTGGACGCCTGGCCAGGCGCGGCCGGTGGCACGTAGAGAGTGCCGCACGTGTCGCAGTAGCCATCGGCGTCGATCGTGCCGCCCGGGCAGTCGCTCTGCGGGCAGGGGATGCCCTTGGATGTCATCCCGCCTCCTCCGTGTCCCACGCGGCGTTGCCCGTCGCGCGGTCGTCGTGCGCGGTGCCCCCGGCTCGCCCGCCGGAGCGGGCCGGCGGCGCGGCGGGCGGCATCCGGGCCGGCACCCCGCCGGTCCCGCTGGCCCCGCCGAGACTGGCGCGACCGGCGGTGACCGCCGCCGCGTACCTGTGGACGAGTTCGCCGGCGAGGTCCAGATCGCTGGGAGCGATGTAGAGCGCATCATGGGCCCGCCGGTGCAGCGCGATGAGATCCGGGTCCTCGGCGCTGCCGTCGGCGGCGGCCTTCGCGTGCAGCGCCCCGAGCAGCCCCCGCAGCTCGTCGCGCCGCCGCAGCGGCGTGGCGTTCTCCTCGGCGACCTCGCGGGCCCGCCGCAGCGTCGCCTCGGCGGTACCGCGCCAGGCCAGCAGCCCGCGGGCCGCGCCCGGCCAGTCGCCGCCGGCCGCCGCGTCAGCCAGCCGGCCCAGCCAGGGGCGCAGCCCGCGGCGTGGGTCGGACAGCCAGCCCTCGTCCAGCCGCCCCAGCGCCGCCCGCGCGCCCGCGACCCGTTCGACCGCCCTGCGCGCGTGGCGTTCGCCCTCGGCGGCGACGGCGAGGATCTCGGTCAGCAGCGCCTCGGCGGCGCGCAGGTCCCCGGCGAGCGAGCCGCGGGCCCGCCCGAGCGCGCCGAGGACCGCGTCGGCCTCGTCCACCGCCGCCGCGGCGGCGGCGAGGTCCGCCGCCTGGGCCGACAGCGGGTCGGCGGCGACGGCCGACCCGTGCGCGCGCACCGCCGCCCTGGCGTCGGCGAGCTCCGGCAGGTCGGCCAGGCCCAGCCGGGCGGCGTCGACGGTGAGCTCGGCCAGCCGCCGTTCGGCGGCCGAGAGCTGGCCGACGCTCGCCGCCCAGGCGGCGACGACCGCGTTCACGTCCGCCCGGACCGCGTCGACGACCTCGCTCGTCCCGTCCAGCAGGTCCTCGGGGTAGGCGGCGATGCCCGCGGCCGGACCAGCCGGCGGGTGGGCGGCGGGGGCGCCCGCGCTGGCTGGGCCCGCGCTGGCTGGGCCCGCGCTGGCTGGGCCCGCGCTGGCTGGGCCCGCGCTGG
>NZ_MBLO01000075.1 GCF_001854805.1 Pseudofrankia coriaricola | reverse complement strand
AGAACCGGCCGTGGTGGAAGAAGGCGTGGGACTTCGCGAAGGCGCCGTTCACGTCGTGGAACAAGTTCGTCGATTTCTGCGCGACGGTGGCGCTCGTGGCCGGGATCCTCGCCGCGGTCGTCTTCACCGGGGGTGCGGCGGCGGCGATCCTCGGGGYGGTCGCGCTCGGCGCSGGCCTSGTCGTYCTSGGTGACAGCGTCGTCAAGTGGCGACAAGGCAGGGCCTCTTTCGGGGCCGTGCTGCTYAACGCTGTSGGTGTGATCCCGGGYGGCAAGGCGCTCGGGCCGGCGCTGAAGGGTCTTCGGGGGGCCAGTACCGCTGTTCGCGTCGGCGGGCGTGGATCCCGCCTCGTCAGCGGCACGCTCGGCCGCGCGGGTGGGGCGCTCACCCGGGTGGGGCGCACCGTCACCTCAGCGGTTCCGTTCGGCATCGGGCGGGCTGGGGCGGCCCGTGGCCCGCTGCTGGGCAGGGCCGACACGTTCGCGAGGTCGGCGTGGTGCCGGCTGGTCGGTCGGGATCCGATCGACATGGCCAGCGGGCAGATGRTCCTSACCCAGACCGACGTCGAGCTGCCCGGCGTGCTGCCCTGGGCGTTGCGGCGCACCTACCAGTCCGGCTACACCTGCGGCCGCTGGTTCGGCCCCGGGTGGAGCTCGACGCTCGACCTGCGTCTCGAGGTCGACGAGCAGGGCGTCTGCTACACCGCCCCGGACGGTGTGCTGCTGGCCTTCCCRCACCCGGAGCCCGGCGGCCCGGCSGTGCTGGCGGCCGCGGGCCCGCGGGTGGAGCTAGTCCTCGACGAGACCGGGTGCTACAGCATTCTCGACGCGGCCGCTGGGCAGGTGTTGCGGTTCGCGATCCCCGCTGCCGGGCAGCGTGGCGTCGCGCTGCCGCTGGCGGCGGTCGTCGACCGGGGCGGGAACACGGTCGAGTTCGGCTACGACCTCGACGGCGACCTGGCGCAGGTATCCCACTCCGGCGGCTACCAGCTCGACATCGAGACCCGCGACCACCTGGTCACCGCCGTGCGCACCGCCCCCGCCGGCGACGAGCCAGCCCGCGAGCTGGTCCGCTACCGCTATGACGCCGCGGGCCGGCTCACCCACATCCACAACTCCTCCGGCGAGGCGCTGCGGTTCGACTACGACGCCGACGGCCAGATCATCCGCTGGGCCGACCGCAACGGCACCGAATACCGCTACACCTACGACGCGTCCGGCCGGGTGATACGCACCGAGGGCTCCGACGGTTTCCTCGACGGCACGATCGAGTACGACGAGACGCGCCGGGTCACCCGGGAGACGAACTCGCTCGGGCACGTCACCGAGCACCACTTCACCCAGAGGCTGCGCCCGCTGCGCCAGGTCGACCCGCTCGGCCGGGTGACGACGTTCGCCTGGGACGCGTCCGACAACCGGACCGCCGAGACCGACCCACTGGGCCGGACGGTGCGCTACCGCTACGACGAGGCGGGAAACCTAACCGAGGTCGTGCGCCCCGACGAAACAGTCGTCACCACGACGTGGAACGAGCAGCGTCGCCCGGTGACGACCGTCGACGCCGACGGTGCTCACGTCGAGCGCGAGTACGACGCCCGCGGCAACCTGCTCGCCGTCGTCGACCCACTCGGCGCCCGCACCCGTTTCCTCTACGACGACCGCGGCCGGCTGATGGCCGTCACCGACGCACTCGGGCAGGTCACCGAGGTCGAGACCGACGCCGCCGGCCTACCCATCGCCGTGATCGACCCGCTCGGCGCGGCCACCTCCTACAAGCGCGACACCCTCGGCCGGATCGTCGCGATGACCGACCCGATCGGCGGGGTCACCCGCTTCGCGTGGACACCGGAAGGCCGGCTCGCCGCCCGCACACTGCCGGACGGCGCCACCGACACCTACCGCTACGACGCCGAGGGCAACCTCGTCGAGCACGTCGACGCGGCGGGCCTCGCCACCGCCACCGAGGTCACCCATTTCGACCTGCCCGCCGCCCGCACCGGCCCCGACGGCGCCCGGCTGGCCTTCGGCTACGACACGGAGCTGCGGCTGACCGCCGTCACCAACCCGCAGGGCTTGGTGTGGCGTTACGAGTACGACGCCGCCGGCCAGCTCGTCACCGAGACCGACTTCAACGGCCGCGTCCTGCGCTACGCCTACGACGCCGCCGGCCAGCTCGTCACGCGGACCAACGGCGCCGGCGAGATTGTCACGTTCACCCGGGACGCACTCGGCAACGTCGTCGAGAAGCGCGGCCCAAACGGCGTGACGACGTTCGCCTACGACGCCACCGGGCAGGTCGTGCGGGCCACCGGCCCCGGTCCCGGCGGCGGCGAGGGCGCCGGAGCCGGAGCCGGAGCCGGCGGCGGCGGAGGCGGAGGCGCCAGCGGCGGCGAGGCCGAGGTGACGTTCGAGCGCGACGCGGCCGGAAGGGTCGTCGCGGAGACGATCGCCGGCCGTCGCGTCGTTTCGGAGTACGACGCGCTGGGCCGGCGGATCCGCCGGACCACCCCGTCCGGGGCGGTGAGCGACTGGGAATACGACGCCGCGGGCCGTCCCCTCGCGCTGCGCACCGCCGGCCACACCCTGCGCTTCACCCACGACGCCGCCGGCCGCGAAATCGAGCGACTCCTGACGCCGGGCGGCGTCGCCGGTCCTGGGCTGGGCAGTCCGTGGCTGGGCGGTTCGACGCTGGGCGGTTCGGGCACCGGCAGTTCGGGACCGAGACTGGGTGGTTCGAGACCGGACGGCTCGGCACCGGGCGGTTCGGGCGCGGCCGTCGCGCTCACACAGACCTGGGACGCCAACCACCAGCTGCTGTCTCAAACCGTCACCGCCGGCCCATTGGAGTCGCTGGGGACGGTATCCGCGAGCCTCGCCCGCCCGGCCGGCGCGACGGCGACCCGACTGCTGCAACGACGGGACTTCAGCTACAGCCCCGACGGCTACGTCACCGAGATCGACGACCTCGCCAGCGGCCTGCGTCGTTTCGACCTGGATCCGATGCGCCGCGTCGTCGCCGTCACCGGCTCCCCGTGGCGGGAGCGCTACGCCTACGACGCCGCCGGCAACGTCACCAACGCCACCTGGCCGATCGCCGGTTCACCGCCGGCCGCCCAGCCAGGCACCGGCGATGAGGCTGGAACCGGTGTTGGGGCTGGAACTGAAGGCGGGACCGGAGCTGGAGTTGGGGCCGGAGACCGGACCGGGGTTGGGGTTGGCGATGGTGAGGAGGACGAGCGCGGTAGGCGCGAGTACGCCGGCACCCTGATCCGCCGCGCCGGTGCGGTCCGCTACGAGCACGACGCGCAGGGCCGTGTCACCCTCCGCCAGCGCAAGCGCCTGTCCGGCAAGCCCCGCACCTGGCGCTACACCTGGGACGCCGACGACCGCCTGACCACCGTCACCACCCCCGACGGCACCGTCTGGCACTACCGCTACGACCCCTTCGGCCGCCGAGTCGCCAAACACCGCCTGGCCACGGACGGAACGACCGCCGAGCGAACCGACTTCACCTGGGACGGCACCGTCCTCGCCGAACAGCACCACACCGCCGGAGTCGGCGATGTCGGCGCAACATCGGAACTGGCCACCGCCGATCTGAACGGTCTCGCCGGCCCCGAGCCGTCGGTGACCACCTGGGACTGGGAGCCAGGCACGTTCCGGCCCCTCACCCAGACCGAACGCCGCCGTACACAGGACCCAGCGCGCCCCGGCATTTCCGAAGGCTCAGCCGGCTCTCCTGCCTCCGCCACCTCTCATGGCTCTGGCGGCTCGGACGGCTCGGGCGGTGCTGACAGTGCTGACGGCCTGGACAGCACCGACCAGGCCTGGTTCGACGCCCGCTTCCACGCCATCGTCACCGACCTCGTCGGCACCCCCACCGAGCTGCTCGCCCCCGACGGCACCCTCGCCTGGCACCCCCGCACCACCCTCTGGGGCGTCACCCCCCCACCCACCCCCGGCGAGCCCACCTGCCCGCTACGCTTCCCCGGCCAGTACCACGACCCCGAGTCAGGCCTCAACTACAACTACCACCGCCACTACGACCCCGAAACGGGACGTTACGACTCCCAGGACCCACTAGGCCTTCAGCCTGGGCCGAACCCACAGGCTTACGTAGACAACCCTCTGAGCTGGCTGGACCCGCTAGGACTCGCACCATATGGCAAATGGATGTCGCCTGAAAGGTTTGCCCAGGAGGAGGCGCGGGAGGTGCGGAACCTCTTCCGTACCCAAGCGGGTGCGACCGAGACCGGCCAGCACGGAGCAGGGCTGCAAGCAGCTGCATCCGAGCTCCGGAAACGTGTCGCAGCAAATGACTATATACCCGAAATCAAGGACCGCCTCCTAGAAACGGCAAGACAGTGGGAAGACAGAGCGCGAGGCGTTAACCATGGAATGCAGCGAGGTCGATGAGACATCCCGAGATATTATCAATGCAGCCTCGGGAGAGTTCTTCAGCGAGCATCGAAAGCTAGCCCTGCTAGAGGTGGTCCGCCGAACGACCGCGCCGACTGGGGCAGATGTAGAGGCCAAGGCTGTCGCACTTGCGATGCTCGCACAACAAGATCCATCGTACCTCGAGGAGGCCATTTCCGCACTTGAACAAGCGACCGCAGCGAATGCTCAGAGAAACTGGGCGCTAATGCACCTCGCCGAAGCATTCTTTAAAGACTCACGTCTGACCGAAGCATTGAAGCTTGCATCCTCAGTCGACCAAGAATTTTTTGACGAGCAGGACCTGCGCTGGAGATCGGTCCGAATGGATGAAATCCGCGCCGTGACACTTCTCCGGCTCGGAGATTACAGCCAGGGAACCTCTCTCGCGATACAGCTGTGCAACATTCTTTCTTTGCAAGGCGACGATGAAGATCTTGCATCTCCTGCAGACCTAGCCAACGAGGCCCTATCGCTTACCACCTCCCCCGACAAGGACGCCCGATCCGCCGGGTGCACAATACTTACCCATCTAACAACGTCGATAGAAATTGATTCATGGTTCACAGCCGAGGTGGCTGGTCGAGTACGAGCCTCTATGGCTAATTGTGACGATGAGACGGCATAATGTCGGCCTGCAGACTGGGACAGGTGACCGACCGTTGGAGGATGAGGTAGGCGCGGCTCGCAGACGGGAAAGAACTGGTCGAGTTCGAGGTTTAGTAAATAGCGGCGGCAATTCGGGGGCTGATGGTGAGAAGTAAGAGGACGCCGCCGCCGGTCTTGACCTCGTCCGCGACTCTCAGCAGCGAGGAACAGCGTCGGTGAAGACCGATATTGCGTCGCCGCAACTGTGCAGTCGTACGCTCGCGTCTGGCTTCCAGTCGTTTCCGGTCGCTTGCTCGACTCCACGGGTCCAGGGCGGCGGTGGCTTCAATCATTCCGCCATCGAGAATTTGACATTAACAGTCATGATTGATTTATAGTACAGGCTGGGTGGCGGCAGGGGTGGGGAGAATTGGGCCAGCCGGTGGTTTGGAGGAGGGTGGCGATTTCGGCGGCTAGGTCGCAGGGGTGGTCGTGGACGGCGGCGAAGCGGTAGCGCAGGGGGTGGTGGCCGGCGAGGACGGCGGAGTTGTCGTTCCACTGGTCTCGGGCGCGGGCGTGGGGTGGGTGGGCGATCAAACCGTCGAGCTCGACTCGGACGCCGTAGTCGCGGTAGAAAACGTCGTCGTACCAGGGACCGCCGGGACGCGACCGGATTGCCTGGCGTTCGCCCCTGGGTAGGCCGTGGGCTCGTTCGACGTCGCGTAGGTAGGCGAGCTCGAGGACGGAATGGCAACCCTCGGCGACGTCATGAAGCGCGCCGGTCAGGGCTTTGCGCCACCGGACCCGGGGCCTGGCGTGGAGGGCCGATTCCAGTCGGCTCGCCGTCGTCACGCGCGCGCCAACCGCCCTTGCTAACCAGCCAATGGCGTCGTCGAGGGTGCGGGAGCACTGGGTGAGATCGATGACCGTTTCCTCGGTCCGGGTCTGGGGCGGTGTTCTCACGGGGTGGCGGATGAGGTCGGCGCGGGTCGCGCGGTGGAAGCGGACGCCCGGGACCGGAGTTGGGGTGCGGTGGTACGACACGGTGACGTGAATGGTCGGGCTCGGGCGCTCCAGCAGCCCGACCAACTCCGCCGCGGTGTCATGGCTGAGCATCGCCCCCGGGCCAGCCCGCAGCAGCACGGCCCACAGCTGCGCCTCTCGCGGCAGTGGTCCGCTGAACGTGGCGAAGACGCCGGGGAAGACGCGGACCCAGCGCTTGGCGGCGATATTCGCCTCGACCTGCCCGTCGGTGATCCCGCGGCCCAGTGCCTGCCGCCGACTGACCACCCCGTGCTGCTCTCGGGCAACATCTTCCAACACATCCAAAGAATGCCCCTGCGTGGTCGGCCCTGGGCCTTCCTCCGCCACCTGTGGATACCCGGAGACCTGTGGACACCTACCCCGCCATGATCTGGTGGAATCCTGGGAGTGACAGCCCAAATATCCCACCAGATCATGCCAGGACCAGGCGGATTCGAGACCGATAAGGGTGCCGGAGTCGGGCCCGACCCGATCGGCGGGGATCGGCGGCCTTGGCGCCCCGGCGCAGAAAGCACAGAATCCAGCCCGCGCCCCAACCAAGCTTTACCTACACCCCTCCGAGAAGTGACCACAGGTCAACCTGAACAACCCGCCCCACCATGATCTGGTGGAATCCTCGGGGTGGCAGCCCCAAAAATCCCACCAGATCATGACCGGGCGAATCGATTTGGAGGCCGATAAGGGTGTCGGAGCCGGAGGCGACCCGATCGGCGGGATCGGCGGGGATCGGCGGCCTTGGCGTCGGAGTGCGGAAAGCGCCAAATCCAGCCTGCGCCACGATCCAGCTTCGCCCGCGCCATCCGGGAAGCGGCCGCGGATGAACCCGAGCAACCCACCCACCATGATCTGGTGGAATCTTCGGAGCGATAGCCTCGAAAATCCACCAGATCATGACGGGGCGGGTCGACTTTGAGGCCGATATGGGTGTTGGAGTGAGGGTCGACCCGATGGGCGTCGATCGGTGTCGACCCGTGTGGACCGCGGTGGACCGCGGTGGACCGGGGTCCGGCGGGATGGGCGGGATCGGCGGCCCCGTTGTCGGGGCATGGAAGCACTGAATTCGGCAGGAGCGCTGGGGGATCGAGTATTGCGCGAACCCCCGAGTCTGCGCTAACCCCGAGAAGAAGGCCGCCCTTCGGCAGAGCCCGAAGGCGAACCCCCGCGCCGGCGACAAGGACGAACTCCATGATCTGGTGGGTTTTTCGGTGCTATCGCCCGGAAGACCCACCAGATCATGAAAGACCGTCTCGGCCGCCCTCACCCGCTGGCTTTCAGCGGTCTTGCTCGATCGCTCAACTCCCGAGCTGGAGCAGCGTGACCGATCCCTGGGTGATGAGGTAGCCGCGGCCGGCGGGGGCGGGGAAGAACTGGTCGGGTTCGAGGCGTGGGCCGTGGTCGCGGGCGATGTGGGGGCTGGTGGGGGCCAGCAGGAGGATGCCGCCGCTGGTCTTGATCTCGTTTGTGACCTTGAGCGGGGAGCGGCGCTGGCCGTTGAGGACGGGGGTGGCGTCGCCGCAGAGGATCAGGGCCTTGTGGCCGCGGGCGGCGGGGCTYGCGGCTTCCTCGAGCAGGGTGGGGGCCTCGGCGAAGTTCACGACGCTCGCGCCCACGGTGATCTGGTCGAAGTCGTCGACGACGACCGCGAACTGGCCGTCACCGAACGCCTCGGCGGCTTCGCGTAGCTGGGTGTCCTTGAGCGTGCTGCCGGCGACGACCCGCACGCCCTCGTCGTCGGTGCCGACGAGCCGGGGCAGCTCGGAGCGGGGCGGGACGACGAGGAGCACGCCGACGCCGACGCGGCGCAGCCCGCGGGCGATGGTGGCCGCCGCCGTGGTTCGCCCGGAACCCGCCGGTCCGGAGATGAGCAGCCCCTGGGGGCCAGCGTCGAACGGGTCGAAGCCGACGACGGCGACGTCGCGGCCGCCGACGCCGAGCGGTAGCCAGGTCTCGGACGGGCGCGGGTCGGGCGGGGCCAGCTCGTTGACCAGCACGGAGGTCGGCAGCGATGGGAACGGCCGCGGCAGCCGGTCCGCGCCACCCTCGCCGCCACTGCCGCCAACAACGCCAACCCCGCCGCCGCCGCCGACGTTGCCGCCGCTGCCGAGGGCGGCGTCGGCATCGGCATCGAGGGTGGCGCGAGTGGTGAGGGAGGCGAGGTCCGGCCGGGTGCTGCTCCCCCGCGCCAGAACCCAGCGCGTGAGCTCGGTTGCGGTGAGCCCTGGGCGGGCGATCTGCAGGTGGGTGCCGGACGAGGCCTCGACGGCGCGCCCGGATAGTTCGGGGGGACTCACGACGCCGGACGGGTAGTGCATCCGGCGCAGTTCCTCCTTGCCGAACGGGAGGAGGACGCGGCGGGTGAACAGGTTCGCGGTCCTGCTGGCGGCCAGGTCCTGCCCGCCGATGGCCACGACGTGCACGCCCACCGGCGGGCCGGAGGCGATCACGTCGCGCAGCAGGGCGACCATCGACGTTTCGACGAAGGTCGGGTCGGACCGGTTCTCGAAGTAGTCCCAGCCGTCGACGACGAGCAGGATCCGCGGCCGGCGCCCGCCCGCGCCGCCGACTCCGCTCACGCCAGCGCCACGGCCAGCGCCAGCGCCACCGCTCACACGAGCGGCCCCACCACCGCCAGCGCCAGCGGCGGGGCCGAGGCGGGCGGCCTGGCGGGTGGTGACCTCGTCGGCGAGCCAGGTGAGCAGGCGGCGGATCCGGTCGGGCTCGCCGGCGGAGATGACGGCGCCGCAGTGCAGCAGCGCGGTGTAGTCGGCGAGCCCGGACGGCTGGCGCTCGATGACGTAGCACTGCGCCGCGTCCGGCGGGAAGCGCAGCGCGAGGCTGGTGATGAGGGTCCTGGTCAGGGTGGTCCGGCCGGTCTGCGGGCCGCCGGCGACGAGCAGCCGGTCGGTGCCGTCCAGGTCGAAGACGGCCGGCGGCTGGGCTTGCGCCGCCGGCTCGTCGAGAAGCCCGAACGGGATCTCGGAGTGGGCCGGCGGGGCGGTCGCCACGGCCGCGAGGCCGTCGAGGGTGAGGCCCGCGGGCAGCGGTGGCAGCAGCGGCCGGCGCGGCGCGGGCCCGCCCGCGTGCGCGGCCGCCCGCTCGATCGCGCGGATCGTGAGCGTCTGGTCGGTCGCCGCGCCGCCGTGATCGACCTTCTCCTCCGGCCGGGGGGTGCCGAGCGTGACCCAGCCGATCACGCGGACCCGGGCGGGGCGGCCACCCCCGACCGGCGGCGGGTCGCCGAGGTAGCCGGACTGGAACAGCCGGGGCGTGCGGGTCTCGTCCTTGGTGCAGAGGATCATGCCGCGGCCGCGCAGCCGGCCGGGGATGGTCGCCGCGTCCGGCACGCCGAGCACCTCGACGCTGTCGGCGGGCTCGTTCTGCCGCAGGGTGATCCGCAGGTCGATGTTGTTCTTCAACTCGGCCGAGAGCTTCCCCTGCAGCGACTGGGTGGCGAGCACGAGGTGCATCCCCAGCGAGCGCCCCTTGGCCGCGACGTTCACGAGCTCCTTGAGGAAGTCCGGCGAGGTCTCCAGCACGCGGGCGAACTCGTCGAAGATCATCACCAGTCGCGGCAGTGCCGCCGCCTCGCCCGGGTCGCCCCCGCCCCCGCCGCTGCTGCTGCTCCCGGTGCTCTCGGCCCCGCGCCCGCCCCTGTCCCTGCCCCCGCCCCCGCGCGGCATGCGCCAGTACTCGTCGATCTCGCCGCCGTAGCGGGCGAGCAGCCGCTCCCGGCGGCTGACCTCGGCGCGCACCGAGGCGAGCACGCGCCTCGCCGCCGCCTCGTCGAACACGTCGGCGGCGGTCTCCCCGGTCGAGCGGATCAGCGCGACGACGTGCGGGCAGCGCTCGAACGGCAGGAACGCGCTGCCGCCCTTGAAGTCGACGAGCACCAGGTTCAGCTCGTCCGGCGAGTTCGCCAGCAGCAGCGACGTGACGAGTGTCTGCAGCAGGATGCTCTTCCCCGCGCCGGTCGCTCCGCCGAGCATGGTGTGCGGGCCCTGCGCGGCGAGGTCGACGGCGACCGGCCCGTCGGCGTCGGCTCCGAGCGGCACCCGGGTCGTCGGCCCCGGCGAGGCCGACCACAGGTCAGCGACGTCGCCCGGGCCCGGCTGCCCGATCCCGAGCAGGTCGAGGAAGCGCACCGGGTAGGGGATGTTCGCCTGGAAGCCGCCCAGTGTGAGCCGGTCACGCAGCGGGGCGACCGCGCGGGCCAGTGCCTCCGCCTCGGCGGCGGTGAGGCCGTCGGCGCGCCCGGTCTGCTCACCGTCCCTGCTGGTCACCCGGAGCGTGCGGTGGTCGTCGACGACGCACTGGACGCGGCACTCGGCCATGTCGTGCCGGTCGACGGCGATGACGTAGACGCCGGACTCCGGGCCGTCACGCAGCACCGCCCGCATGCCGGCCAGCTCGCGCAGTGGCAGCGCGCCGTCGAGCAGGACGACGACGTCCTCGGCGAACCGGACCTGGGCGTGCCCGCGCCGCTCGGCCGTGCGCAGCGCGATCAGCTCCCGCAGCTCCTTGATGCGCTCGGCCCGGGTGGTGGCGGTGTTGCCGACCCAGCAGGGGATGTCGCCTGCCTCGCCGGCCCAGGTGTGCGGCAGCCAGGTCGCCCAGTACAGCTCGCCGTCGTCGGACGAGGTGAGCAGCACGATGCGCAGGTCGTCGGGGCCGCGCAGCACGCCGAGCTGGGCGAGCAGGAAACGGGCGAGCGCCCGCGACGGCTCCTCGGGCCCGGCGATGCCGAGCACCCCGGCGGCGCGCAGGTCGACGGTGAGCGGGACGGACCGCAGCCGCGGCTCGGCGAAGCCCTCCCAGCGCTCGCCGCGCAGGTCCAGCGACGGCGGGGCATCGGTAAGGCCGAGGCGCAGCAGCAGCGCGTCCGGGGAGTCGGCGGTGCGGGGCCACACCTTGCGGCTGGCGCCGGTCGCGGCCATGGTCAGGTCGAGCCGGTCGGGTGCCCGCCTGCGGCGGATCCGTTCCTCGGTGTCCAGCAGGCGCGCGATCTCGCGCAGCGCCGTCGCCTTGCCCCGTTCGTGCTGCTCGCGTTCGGTGCGCCGCTGCCGGCGGTCCCCTACCTGGCTCCCGACGATCGTCATCGGCCCGAGAAGGCACATCAGCAGGATCAGCAGCCGGCCCAAGACGAAGGCGAGCACCACGCCCATGACGATGGGCAGCAGCGCGGACAGCCAGATGCCGACCCGGGAGGTGGCCGGCCGCGCGTGCGACATCGGCAGGGTGACCTCGCCGCGGGTGACCACCGGCGGGGAGTCGAAGGCCCGGTCGAAGTCGAGCCGGCCGTCGCCGCCGGGCCTGGTGACCAGCGGGATGGGCGGCAGCGGCACCCATTCGATCCGGTCGGAGCCGACCTCCAGCAGCGCGCCCGGGGGCAGCTCGGTGGGGCCGGTGAGCTGGGCCCCGTCGAGGAACGTGCCGTTGTGGGAGCCGGCGTCGCTGGCGAGGACCCGGCCGTCGACGTCGATCTCCAGCTCGGTGTGCTGGCGGGATGCCTCCTCGCAGTGCAGCACCACGTCCGCGTCCGCGGACCGGGCGACGAACCGCCGCCCCGGCGCGAGCCAGGCGACGAGCCCCGCGTCACGTCCGTCGACGACCCGCAGCGCGCCGACCACCCCGCGAGGCAGCGACCGCGAGCTGGGGCCCGGCGCCCCGATGCTGATGACCGCTCCCTGCACGAGTGGGCTCTCCCCCACCGTCGCCACCGGGTCGAGCCACGCGTCGCCGACGTAGCAGGGCCGGCCGGCGGCCGGCATCGGCAGCGCGTCGAGCACGGACCCGACGGTCGCGTCCGGCTCGGCGGACACCTCGACATCGCGGCTCGCGCCCGTGGCGGCGTTCCGCGCGGTCAACCTGATGATCACGATCGACCCGCCTCGGACCCGGCGCTCGCGGGTCGCGGCACACCGCGCCCGCCCGACAGAACCTGCCGCACCACAGCCATTCTCATGATTCCCCCGTACCGGACAGAATAGTCGGCCCCCAGCGCGCGCCCGACATGACAAGCCGGGACGAGGACAGGCCCCACCGCTCGCCAGTGGGGACCGCGTCCAACTCGGCCACAGAAGGTGACGGCGCCTCAGCGCTGCGCCCGGGGTTCCTGCCGGATCGCGAAGCCGGGGTCCCTGCCGGATCGCGAAGCCGGGGTCCCTGCCGGATCGCGAAGCGATCTGGGAGGTCTGCTGGGAGGTCTGCTGGGAGGTCAGGCTCAGCGCCCGATGGCGCCGCCCGGTTGCGGGCGCGGAGCGTCCGGCAACGGGAGCGCCTCAGTCGTCGAGGGGGTCGGTCTCCGCCGCGGCGGAGACTGCGCTGGCGGCCCGCGCGCCGCCGTCGGCCGGGCTCTGGTTCAGGCGGATCATGTCGACGACCTCGGTGACGGGGCCGACGACGAGCAGCTCGTCGCCGGGGCGCAGCCGGGTGTGCCGGCCGGGGCGGAAGTTCGGGCGCGCGCCGTTGCCCGCCGAGCCGCCGCCGCCCGGCTCGGTCGAGGGGACGCCGGCGGTCCTCCGGGAGCCGTCGGCGGCGGCGCGGGCGGGCGGCGGGGTGGTGACGGCGAGGACCCGCGCGCCGGTGGCGAGCTCGGCGAGCGTCGGGCCGGCCAGGGCTGCGCCGGCGCGGACGGCCATCCGGGCGACGAGGAACGGGGTGCGCTCGACGTAGAAGGTGCTGATGACGTCGTAGCCGAGCGTCGCGCCGATGAAGTACGGCGACGCGAGCGCCGCCGCGCTGCGCACGGTGTGGATGTTGAAGCGGCGCTCCACCTCGTCGGTCATCGTCGAGTCGGCGATCCGCAGCACGACCCGCAACCCGGCCTCGTCGGCCGGTTCCGGGGACCGCGGCGCCCGGCCGTAGGCGCGCCCGCCCGCCCCGGTGGTGCGTCGAGCCCGAGCGTCGCGCGCCTGGACGAGCTCCTCGTAGGCGTCCCGTGCCGACAGGACGGTCTCCAGGTTCGCGACGCCGTCACTGGTGAGGGCCGCGAGCGCGAGCGCGTGGCCCAGGCCGGCCTGCAGCAGGGTCGCGCGCACCGTCGCGTCGCCGACCACGACGGGGACGCCGCGTTCGCGCGCCACGGGCAGGAACCGGTTGTTCTCGTCGCGCTCGATCACCACCACCCGCCGGCCGGCGCGCAGCAGGCCCTCCATCGTCGCCGTGCCGACCTTGCCGAGCCCGCACAGCACGACGTGCCCGCGTACCGCCCCGGCGCGCCCCCGGCCGAGTGCCCGCTCGAGGCGGCGGCTGATGATGATGTTGGTGATGAAGGCGTAGATCACCGCGATCGACAACGCGCCGACGAGCATCAGGACGACGCCGAAGGCCTGCAGCCAGTGGTCGGCGGCGCCGAAGTTGTAGTCGCCGTAGCCAACGGTCGCCATCGTCTCGACCGTCAGGTAAAGCGCGTCGAGGGCGTCGAAGTCGGGCGGCGCGCCCGGGTTGTGGTCGGCGTAGCTGAGCGTCAGCACGGTCGTGCTCACGATCATGATCGCGAGCACCACGCCGAGCGCCCAGCGGAACGGCCGGTCGAACTCGCCGCGCACGGTCGCCGCGAGCGCCCGCACCCGGTCGGCCGACCGCCGGCCCCCGCCGTCCTGGCGAAGCCCGTCACCCGTGCCGTCCGCGCGCTCGCGCCCGTCGCCGGTGTCGCCGGTGGCGGCCGCGGCGGCCGCGGCGGCGAGCGTGGCGAAGGTCCGGGCCTCGTGCAGCCCGGCGACGGCCATCCCTCGGGTGTCGAACTCGGCGAGCCGGCCGAGCACCGTCAGCCGGTCACCGGGGAAGAGCGGAATGTCGCGCGGCGGGCAGAGCACGGCCACGCGCTCGCTGGGCCGGCGCAACGAGATCGGCGTGAGGTCGCCGTAGCGGGCGCGGAAGGCGTCGGCCTCGTCGACGGTTACCTCCGCGACGACGAACACCTCGGAGACGTCGGACAGGCCAGACCCGGGGCCAGGATCGGGGCTGGGGGCGGGGGGGTCGGGTCTGTCCGTTTCAGGCCCGTCCAGCCGGTAGCGAGCATCCATCGTGAAGGCGTGCACGACGTCGGAGCGCACGCAGGCCTCGACGAAGCTGGGCCCGACGCGGGCGGCCATGTTGATCACATGCGCGGTCGGGATCGCCGCGGCGATCTGGTCGCCGAGCTGGGCGTTGCCGATGTTCACCACGAGCCGGGTCGTCGGCGCCACGTCGGCGGCGGCGAGGGCGGTCTGCAGGTTCTCCAGGTCGATGTCGTGGCAGGCGGCGACGGCGAGCGCCGTGTCGATGTCCGCCTCGCGCAGCGCCTCGGCGCTGTGCGGGCTCTCCGGCACCACCCGCACGCCCTGGCGTTCCAGCCGGCGGCGCTGGGCCGGCGCGCCTTGGTCGTCCACGACGACGACCGTCACCCCCGACGCCACCAGCTGCTCGGCCACCCGCACCCCGAGGGCGCTCAGCCCGCAGACGATGACGTGCCCCGACACGCTGGCCATGCCGTCGCCTCCTCCCCCAGACGAAGCGAACCACGCCGCGCCCGGCCGAGTTGAGGCGCCCAGCCGGCGACATCGGGAGGGGGCGCGATGGCAACACCGATGTCATGGACGGGCAACGTCGCACCGCCGACTCAACCGTTACGCATGGGTTGAAATTGATCCGCCATGGGGCGCCTCAAGGGCCGCGGATGAGAGTCGCACGCACAACAGCGGGTGCGGCAATCTGGCCGGGTGAAAAATCCGGATGCGTTACGCCGCAGCCCCTATGCTCCGAGTGTCAGATCTTGACGTACCGAAACCCCCCGTCTGCCCGGCCTGTGAGGTTGTCATGTCAGGAAGGCGTGGCCACGCCTTGCCGCTGTCGATCGCGGCGGTGTCCGCCCTGTTCCTGGCCGCGCTGGCCGGATGCTCCGGTGAGGGCGTGCCATCGCCGCGGCCGTCCGCGTCGGCCTCGCCCACCCCGCTCGCGCCCAAGACGCCCCCTGGGCTGACCCCGATCTCCCGCGCCGACTTCCAGAAGGCACTCTCGGACGTCGACGCGGCGCTCGGGCCCGGGTTCGGCGCCGTCGGCGGTGCGCAGACGCCGTCCGACCTGTCCGGCGCGCTCGGGGCTGTCGCGCTCAACCTGGGCGTGCAGGCGGACGCCCTCGATCGCCTCCGGCCCCCGCTGCCCTCCGTCACGGCGACCAAGCAGCTCGCGGCCGCGCTGCGCTCGCTGTCGAAAGACCTGACGGCGGTGGCGACGGACGCCGACATCCAGAGGGTCTGCACGGGCGCGTCCGGCATGCCGCACGTGGCCAACAGCCCGGGCGCCGACGCGTTCCGGCTGGCCTTCCTGGCGCTGATCACGGCCAACCCCGGGCACCCGTACACATTCGGCGCGTTCCTGCCGGGCGCCGGCCCGGACCCGAACCGGCGCCCCGGCAACGGCGCGCTGCCCGGTGGCCGGCGCGGCGGCTACGGGAAGCTGACCGTCGACAACCAGCGCACGGTGGACACCGTCGTCAAGATCATGTCGGGCGGCGACCTCATCCGTGCCATCTACGTGCAGGCCGGCGCGCAGGCGACCGTCGACGCGATGCCGAACGGCACCTACGAGGCCTTCTACACCAGCGGCACCGACTGGGACGACGGCGGCCGCCGCTTCACTCGCGACTGCGAGTTCGAAAAGTTCGACGACCCGCTCCAGTACACGACCAGGACGACGAGCACGGCGATCGAGTACAGCGTCTGGACGCTGACGTTGCTGCGCACCTCGTCGCTCGGGAGCGGCGCGCCGACCAGCCCCGTCGAAGCGGGCGCCTTCCCCGGCGCCTGACCACCCCGACGGCCCGGTGGGACCACGGCCGGACGGCCCGACGAGACAGCGGCCAGGCGGCACCCGCGCGCCGCTGCCGCCGCACGCCGATCCCGTCCGGGCGCGCGGCGGCAGCGGCGCATCGGACGTTCCGTGGACCTCCCGTCCGTTCCGGAGTGGGCAAAGGCCCAGGCGGCGGCCTACCTGAGCCGGCCAGGCCCGACGTGCTGTCCGGGTTTCCGGAGCCGCTCAGCGGGGACGAGGAGCGCGCGGCCGTCGTCCGGCCGTGGGCATCTTTCCCCTTGACCCGGACCCGACCAGGCGAGTGATCGCGTGACCGCTTCCCAACGCGACGAGCGCCGGTTCGGTGCCGGTCGTGACGCCCCCGCCCCTCGTGGCGGTGGGCTCGCCTCGGTTCTCCGATCGGCCCTCGACCAGTTCGCGCAGCTCACCGGGCAGCAGCCCGAGCGGGTGAGCGGAGTGCGCGCCGCCGACGACGGCTGGTCCGTCCTCGCCGACGTCGTCGAGCTGGAACGGATTCCCAGCACGACCAGCGTGCTGGCGACCTACCGGGTGGACGTCGACGAGGACGGCAACCTGCGCGGCTACGAACGGCTGCGCCGGTTCGTCCGCGGCGCGACTGACCCGCTCTGACCGGTCGCCAGTCCGGCCGGCGGCCAGCCAACAGCTCCGAACCCGGAGTTCCGAAACCCGAAACTCCGATCCGGCGAGCCGCCTGCGGCCGCCCGCTCGGTCCTGCCCTGCCCCGTCCCCGCGCCGCACGCCCGCCTACCTGAAAGCGGGCCCGAGCCTTTCCGGTAGCGCGATGACCGAGCAGATCCTGACCTCGCACCGACCCACCCGGCAGTGGACCGGGCCACGCAGCGACACCCTTGCCGACGTCCTGGAACGCGTCCTCGACAAGGGGGTCGTGATCGTCGGGGACGTGGTCGTGAGCGTGCTCGACGTCGAGCTGCTGACGCTGCGGCTCCGGTTGTTCATCGCCTCCGCCGACACCGCCCGGGAGATGGGCCTGGACTGGTGGCTGAACGACCCGTTCTTCAGCTCGAAGGCCGCGCCGCCGGGCAGGCGAGACCAGGATGCCCTGGCCGACGAGAACCAGCGGCTGCGGGAACGCCTCGACGCACTGGAACGCGCGGTGGGCCGTAGCCCCCGCGCGGCCACCCTGCCAGGCGTCGGGGCAGACGCCGAGACGGGCGCCGACGCCGCCGGCGTCATCACCGGCCAGGTCACCGGCACGCCCGCCGCGGAGCCCGCGAACCGGTCTGCCGCCAGCTCCACGGTCACGGGCCGTTCCAGCGGCCGGGCCGAAACCAGGAGGCCCTGATGGCGCTGCCGCCCGCGGGCGTCCGCCGGCTCGCCGACCGGCTTATGCCCGACGTCCTGGACGATGCCGTTGCGGACGCGCGGGAGCTGGCCCGCCGACGGCTGGCCGCCGCGCTGGCCGAGGAGATCGTCTCCGTGGCGCTGGCCGAGGACACGTTGACCGAGAGGGAACCCGCCGAGGGGAAACTGGCCGAGGACGAGCTGACCGAGGACACGCCAGCCCAGGCGGCCACCCGCACGGTGGGCACCCGTACGAGGGGCACCCGTTCACCGGCCCACCCGGTGGAGCCTGCCCCGGTTCCGGAACGGGCGTGGCCAGCCGCGCGGGAGGCGCGCCGCCAGCCGCCGGCCGAACCGGCCGGCGAGGCGCCCGCGGGCGCTCCCCCGCGGCGCACCGGCCTGTACGCGTACGGCATCACGGACGCGGTCACGGACACCCGCGACATCGTCGGCCTCGACGACCGGACGCCGGTCGAGACCCTGCCTGTCGGGGAGGCGGCGCTGGTCGCGTCGACGATCGAGCTTGGGCTGCTGGCCGGTCTGGAGGACGAGGTCTCCGAAACCGGGCGGCTCTCCGAATCCGGGCGGCTCGCCGATCTCGCCGGTCGCCACGACCGGGTCATGCGCCTGCTCCTCGCCCGAGGGCCGGTACTGCCGCTGCGTTTCGGCACGGTCCTGCCGGACCGGACGCGGGCCGAACGGCTGCTGCGGGCGTCGGCGGGCGAGCTGGTCGGCGAGCTGGACCGGGTCCGGGACCACCGCGAGTGGGGGCTGCGGGTCACGCCGCGGGACGACGAGGACGACGACGCCACTGGTAACGACGCCGCTAGTAACGCCGACGGCGGCGACGCGCGGACGGCCGAGGCGGTGGCCGCCTCCGGTGACAGCGATGAGACGCCCACGGGTGGGGGTGGGAGCGGGACCGCCTACCTGTCCGCCCGGCGCGCGGACCTGCGCCGCGCCGCGGAGCGCGAGGAGCGGCTGACCGAGCTGACGAGGCGGATCCATGGCGAGCTCGCGGCGCTGGCCTCCGACGTGGCGATCCGGTCCGGCCGGCCGGGACCGGGACGTCTGGACGCCGCCTACCTGGTCGCGTCGGTCAAGGAGGATGGTTTCCTCGACGCCGCCGACACGGCCGCGCGAGAGCTGGCGGATGCCGGCTGCGAGGCCCGTCTCACCGGGCCCTGGCCGCCGTACTCCTTTGTCCGTCTGACGCTCGGGGAGGCGCGAGATGCCTGACCCAGCCCGGAGAGCCGCGCCGAGGCGCGATTCGGCGGCCGTAGGCGGAACCGGTCGCGGCGCCGAGCCGGGCCGCCGTCCCGGTCTGGGCTCCGGCCGCTCGCTGTCGGATCTGCTGGACAGAGTTGTCGACCGGGGCGCCGTGGTCAGCGGCGACGTGATCATTGGCCTGGCTGGGGTGGACCTGATCCGGCTCGATCTGCGGCTGCTCCTGATCGGCGCGCAGAGCGCGATCGAGGCCGGCGCGGGCGTCGGCCTACGTCCGTACCCGGCGCCGAGCCGGGACGAGGCGGCTGAGGCCATCGAGGTGATCGAGGGCGCCGTGGTCCATGACGATGCCGACGGCGACGGCGACGGCACCCGCCGTGACGACGACGACGGCGACGGCGACGGCGACGGCGACCACACCCGGCGGCACGCCCGCGCCCGGCCCGACGCGAGGGCCGGGCCATGACCGCGCCGGGACGCCACGGGCGCGCCGTGCGCCTGACCGCGAACCCGGAGGAGGTAGGGCGCGGGCTGGGGCAGGTCGTCGTGGTGCTCCTCGAGCTGCTCCGTGACCTGCTGGAGCGGCAGGCGGTTCGCCGGATGGACAGCGACACGCTGCCCCCCGCGCAGGTCGAGGACCTTGGCCAGGCACTGATCGAGGTGCGTGAGGCGATAGCGCAGGTCCGCGACTCGCTCGGCGTCAGCGCCGAACAGGCGAGGGCGGCGACCGCGAGGGCCCGCGAGCTGGTGGGCGAGTGGCCACCGTCGGGCGGCCGCGACGAGCCCAGGCGCACCGGTGCCGCGGCGCGCGTGATCCGTGACGGCGTCGGCCGCACCGGGCTCGAGCGCCCCAGAGGCGCCGGCGGCGGCCGCCCGCGCGGTGACCGCGTTCGCGAGGGCGTCGGAGCAGAGAACCACGGAGCGGAGCGCCGCGAAACTGAAGATCACAGAACGGATGACCACGGAATACCGGCCGTCGGCGCGACCAGCGCGGCGGGCCGGCGGCATCACGAGAGGGGGCGGCCCGCGCCGCGTGCCCGCGGCGCGGCGCCGCCCGGTTGGGACCTGCCATGACCATGGCGACACGGTCGACTGGTCGCGCTCCCCGCCCGAGCAGCCTCGCTGACGTGCTCGAGGTCGTCCTCGACAAGGGCATCGTCATCGACGCGTACGTGCGGGTCACGCTGGTTGGCATCGAGATCCTCACCATCGACGCCCGGATAGTGATCGCGAGCGTCGACACGTATCTGCGCTTCGCGGAGGCGGTCAACCGGCTGGACCTGCAGACAAGGGAGCAGGAGCAGGTCACGGGTGTCCCCGGGCTCGTCCGGTCCGTCAGCGAGGGTGTCACCGAGGGCGGATCGCGGCACAAGACGAAGGGAGCCCTGGAGGGCGTCAAGGACACCGCGCAGGACTTCGTCGAGTCGCTGCGCGGCGGCGACCGCGACGAGGCTGAGATCGAGACTGGCTCCCGGTTCGAGCACGCCCGAAGCGGAGGCCGGGACCTGCCTCCCGGCCGGGCGGCACCGAACGGCCGGGCCGGTGCTCGGCACTAGGGCGGGGGGCTTACATGAGGTCGCTGCTCCTCTACGGCGTGGTCCGCGACGACCATCCGCTGGCGGACCCGCCACCGCTCGGCGCCGGCGACCCGCCGGGCCGGATCCGGCTGGTGCGGCGCCCGCCGGTGGCCGCCGTCGTCAGCCCGGTCTCCGACCCGGTGCGGATCGCCGACCAGGACGCGGAGCGCCATCTCGACGTCCTGCTGGGGCTCCTCGCCGACGGTCCGGTGCTCCCGTTGCGGCTGGGGTCGGTCGCCCCGGACGAGGACGCCGTCCGGGAGGAGGTGCTGGGCCAGGCGGCCCCGCAGCTGCGCGGGCAGCTCGACGCGCTGGACGGTCTCGTCGAGGTGCACGTCGACGCGGACGAGGACGAGCTGACCGCGATCCGGGCGGTCATCGCGGCCGATCCGTCGCTGGCCGCGGCGCGGGAAGGGCTCGACGGGCCCGGGGGCGAGACGAACCTCCAGACCCGGATGGCGCTGGGTGAACGGGTTGCCGACGGCGTCGTCCTGCGCCGCCTGCACCAGGCGGAGGCCCTGCTCGACGCGCTGCGCCCGCACTCGGTCGCGAACACCGGGCGGGGGCCGATGGGTGGCCCCGAGGATCCCGTCCTGCGCTGGGCCTTCCTCGTCCACAGAGACGCCGAGCCGAGCCGCCGCGGCCTGGAGCACTTCGACGAGGCGGTGGAGCGCGTCCGTGACGATCACCCTGAGCTCGTGATCGGGTACGTGGGGCCGCTGCCCGCCTTCCACTTCCTGGACCTCGCGGAGGCCGCCGAGCCCGCGGAGGCGGCCGGCGAGCCAGAACACGGCCGGTGGGGTTGGTGAGGCGCCCGGTGGGGCTGGTGAGCCCGATGGGGTACCGACGGGTCGGAAGGAGTCCGCGATGAGCATCAAGCTGGTGATGGCCGGCGCGGTCGGCTATGTCCTCGGCAGGACCAGGAAGGGCAAGGCGGCCGTGCGGCTGGCACTGTGGGCCGCCGGCCGCGACACCAACGTCAAGGACCTGGCCCGCTCTCAGGCGGCGAAGTTCCTCGAGTCGGAGGACGGCAGGAAGCTGGTGACCCAGCTACGCGGTCCCGTGCTCGCCGGCGGGAAGAAGGCGGCGCTGTCAGCCTACGAACGAGGGATCGGCAAGCTGACGGAAGACCTGTCGCACCGCACGTCGGAGCTGCGGAGCTCGCTGGACGAGTCCCCGGCCGCCGAGCTGGGCGGGAAGGCCGGAGCTCTCGCCGGCACGCTGACCGACACGCTCGGCCGCTGGGGCGGCTCTCCTACGGAGAAGGCCGACAGTGCGGCTCCGACCGAGCCGACAGGGGATCAGGACCGGCGCCAGGATCACGACGGGGACAGAGATCAGAGCCGGGATCGGGATCGGGATCAAGATCGGGAGAAGGCCAGCGCGGGAAGGCGTCACGGTGAGGACTCCGGTGCCGATGCCGGCCGAGCGAGGGTCAAGGCGGGGCGATCCGGCTCGGTCGGGCGGGAGGAGACCACGCCGGACGGCGAGGGCGACGAGCCCGGTCACCAGGAGCCGGCCAGGGCGGCGGACCGGCGGCCCCCGACCCGGCAACCCGGCTTCGGACCGTCGGCGGACCAGCGCGAGGCGGCGTCCGCCACGAGCCGCCAGCGGACCGGCACCGCGACGTCGCGGTCGAGGTAGGAGAAGTCGACATGGCGGAGTCCAACGGACACGTGCACGGAAACGGGTTGGCCGGCACGCTCCTGCACAACCCGGCAACCAACCATCTCATGCGGGAGATGAAGAGCTTCCTCGCCGCCGAGGGCCAGAAGGCGGTCCGGAAGGTCGGCGATCGCCTCGGTTCCGCGACCGACGGGCTCGGGCCCGCGGCCGAAGGGGTCAAGAAGCTCGCCGCGGGCGAATCCCCCGGTAAGGCGGCGACGTCGACCGCGCTGAGCGGGCTGAAGGAGAAGGCAAAGAGCGCCCTCGGCATGGGTGGCGGCGTGGGCAAGGCGGGCCGCTCCGGCGAGCCCGGGCCGCCGAAGGTCACCCACATCGTGGAGGCCGTCGATGTGGGGGTGCCGATCTCCACCGCCTACGACCAGTGGACCCAGTTCCAGGAATTCCCGAAGTTCATGAAGGGCATCGAGGGCGTCGACCCGAAGAGCGAGACGGAGCAGAACTGGCGGGTCAAGGTCTTCAAGTCCCGGCGGACCTGGCAGGGCAAGACCCTGGAACAGGTCCCGGACCGGCGGATCAAGTGGACGACGGAGGGCGGCAAGGGGACGACAAAGGGCACGGTCACGTTCCACCCGCTGGCCGACGACCTGACCCGGGTCGCGCTGACCATGGAGTACTACCCGAGCGGGTTCATGGAGAAGACCGGCAACCTCTGGCGCGCCGGCGGCCGCCGCGCCCGCCTCGACCTGAAGAACTTCCGTCGCTTCATCACCATCAAGGGCGAGGCCAGCGGATCGTGGCGCGGCGAGATCCGCGACGGGCAGGTCGTCCGAGGGCCGGGCGAGGAAGGGTCGGAGGCCGAGGCGCGGGAAGAGGAAGGTGCCAAGGCCGAGGGACGCGGCGCGGCGTCAGAGCCAGAAGCCGAGGAACGTGCGGCCGAGAGCGGGGAGACCAAGATCGGAGAGACCGACAGCGGGGAGGCCGAGGCCGAGGAGATGGATGAGGAGCCCGGCCGGGGTGAGGCATACGCCACCGACGAGGAGGCGGGTGAGGGCGAAGACGACGAGACAGGCGAGGAGCATGACGACGCCACCGAGCGGCCCCGCTCATGACGGCACCAGGCTGCTCCCGCCTCGCCTTCGAGGCAATTCGACATACCGATCAATACCGGCCGCCGGCACCCAAAGCCTGCGATGTGCGCCGTCATCCTGATGAAGCCGGTAAGCGTTACCGGCTGCCCGCGCTTTCTGGGGAGGTTCGGGTCACTCGGCGTCGACCGCGGGGGCGGGACGGCGCTCCGACATGTTTCTCGCTTGCCCTGATTTGGGAAACCGGTCGGACGTCCGCACCGCGCCACGCTCCTCGGCCCCAACCGCACAACGCGTTCACGTTCTGGTGTGATCCTCGGAGCTTCAGCTCCCAAAATCACACCAGAACATGAGGCGCGGCGCCAACCGGACGAATCCCCTCGCGTCGGGTCCCGCGCTGGGGTCGGCGGCGGAGGTCGGCGGCGGGGCTCGGCTCGCCGTGCCGAGGTATGGCTCGGCCGGCCGCGACGTGGTGAGCAGGCCGACGGTTCAGCGGAGCGTCTTGGTGGGAGGTTTCATGTCCATCACCAGAGACAAGGTCGCCGACGTGGTCGTACCGGACACGGTCCTGGCCGCGGAGGCCACGGAACTGGTCCGCGAGGCCACGGACGACCTCGTCTACCACCATTCGCGGCGGGTCTACTGGTTCGGCAGTCTGCAGGGCCGCAACCAGGGGCTGAGCTTCGACCCGGAACTGCTCTACATCGGGGCGATGTTCCATGATCTCGGCCTGGGCGAGCCGTTCCGTGGGAGCGGCCGACGCTTCGAGGTGGACAGCGCGGACGAGGCGCGGCGTTTCCTTCAGCGGCACGGTGTGCCCGAAGACAGCATCCGGCGTGTGTGGACGGCCATCGCGCTGCACACGACGCCGGGCATCCCGGAGTTCATGGAGCCCGAGGTCGCCCTGGTGACGGCCGGCGTCGAGTACGACGTGCTCGGAATCGGCTACGACGACATCAGCGACACCGACCGGGAGGCCATCACCAGGCTGCACCCCCGGCCCGACTTCAAGAACCAGATCCTCCGGGCCTTCACCGCCGGCATCGCCCCCAGGCCCGCGACCACCTTCGGCAATGTCAAGGCCGACGTCCTGGAGCGTTTCGTCCCCGGCTTCCACCGCGCCAACTTCGTTGACACGATCCTGAACTCCCCCTGGCCCGAGTAGGGACATGCCTGAAGGCCGCGGGCGTGCCCGTCAGTTCTTGCGGGCCAGGCCGCAGTGAGAGGCCAGGGTCTTGCCGCGGGCGCGCTTGCCGGGCCGCCACAGGGGGGTCGAGACGACGCCGGGCGGCAGCAGCTCGAGGCCGTCGAAGAAATGAACGAGCTCTTCCGGCGTGCGGGAGCGGTAGGGGGCGGCCCCGATTCTCTCGTTGCGGCGCACCGCCTCGGAGCGCTCCGGGCTTTCGGTGCCGTCGTTGAGCGCCAGGTAGCTGCCGCTCGGGAGGGCGTCGACGAGCTTGCCGACGACGGCGTACGCCTCGTCGTCGTCGATGACGTTGGCCATGACGCCGAACAGGACCAGCCCGATTGGTTTGGTGAAGTCGAGGATCTTGTCGGCCTCGCGAAGGATCTTCCCCGGGTCGCGGACGTCGGCGTCGATGTAGGACGTGACGCCCTCAGGGGTACCGACGAGCAGGGCACGCGCGTGCGTCAGGACAAGGGGGTCGTTGTCGACGTAGACGACCCGGGTCTCGGGCGCCTCGCGCTGCGCCACCTCGTGGGTGTTGTCAGCGGTGGGCAGCCCGGTACCGATGTCGAGGAACTGCCGGATACCTTCACTGACGGTGAGACGGGTAACAACCCGCTGCAACAGCCGCCGGGAGCTGCGCGCGATATCGATGATCTCCGGGAAGATCTCGGCTGCCTGGTCGGCGGCGAGACGGTCGGCGGGGAAGTGGTCCTTCCCACCCAACCAGCGGTTCCACATCCGGGCCGAATGAGGCACGGACACGTTGAGCGACGCCGCCAAACTGGCAGCGGGCAACGCGTAGGGGTTCGACACGCGGCTGTCCGATCCGTATGTGTCTGTCGGGTTGTTCCCTTTCTCGTGATGGTACATCCAGGCGCCTCACCCCAAGGCTTTCAACCCGGACAGACACGCTACGGTTACACAGCCGACATGATGGCCGCGGGTTCGCGCGGCGATGGTCGGCCGTTTGCCTGGACAGCACCGGGCTCAGCGCCCGCTGACCTGGCTATACCGAGCTGGCTATGGGGTGCCGGCGACGCCGACCTACCGATGCCCGAGCTGGCGACGGATCGCGGCCTCGTCGAGGCCGGCGCGGCGTTCCCGGGCCGCTCTGTCAAGGCCGCCCTGACAGGGCGGCCAGCCGGAGCTGGGGTGGTGTCCGGATCCCGGCCGGCGTGACGTCAGCGCGCGGGGTCGTGGTCGACGTGCCAGTCCGGGTCGACGAGGTCGGCGTAGTCCGAGTGGCGTTCGATCCAGCCGCGGATGAACGGGCAACGCGGCCAGACCTGCAGCTGGCGCGCGCGGGCCGCGTCGAGCACACCTCGGGCGAGATCGCTGCCGACTCCCTGGCCCTCGAACCCTGCCTCGGTCTCGGTGTGGTTGAAGGCGATGATCCCCGGATGCAGGGAGTAGGTCACGAGGCCGGCGAGCGTGCCGTCTATGTCCAGCTCGAACCGGCGCCGCGCTGGCACGTCGGTCAGCGTGCGCTTGTCTGTCATTCGGTCTCTCCTCGCATCGGTCGCGCCTGCCTGTCAGCCTGCCAGGCGGCCCGCTCTGGCGACTCCCGGCGGCTCCCGGCGGCAGCCGCGGCCTGGTGGCGCCCTGCACAGTGCTGGGGCGCTGGCTCGGCAGGCCAGCTGGGCGCCCCGCCGGGCGGTCCCGCTGCGCCGTTCCGGTACGCCGTCAGGGCTCGTCGCGGGCGCGGGTGGCGGAGCCGCGGGGCACTCGCTGGCGGGCGGTGAGGCCGGCCCATTCGTGCGCCCAGTCGGACAGCGGCTCGAGCAGGCCCTGCAGGCGGCGGCCGTGGGCGGTGAGCCGGTAGTCACCGGCTTCGTCGACCTCGATCAGGCCCGCTTCGCGCAGTTCGCGCGCACGCTGGCTGAGCTGCGCTGACGGCGCGTCCAGGGTCGTTTCCAGAGAGCGGAACGAGCGTGGCGTGGTCCGCAGGCTCCAGAAGATCGCCAGACCGTGCCGGCGGCCGAGCAGGTCGAGCAGCGTGGCCAGCGGGAGGTCGGTACCGCCTCCCGCCCGGCCTTCCGGCGCAGGCCGGGACGCGGACCGGCTCATCGTCTCCTCATGTTTCGCTCACACGTCGTCGCCCAGTCACCCGCCAAGATCGAGGTCCATCCAGCAGATTTCACGTCAAACCCGGCGGTGGCGCCGAGCAGGCTCGCGTCAGGGTGTGGTGGACGCACCGAGGCCGTTCGAGGTCAGGCCGTCCGAGGCCGGGGTACTGCTGGCCGGGGTACCGCCGGCCGGGCCGAACCGGTCGGCGGACGAACTCGGCCCAGGAGCGGGCTCGCTACCGCCCAGCAGGGTTCTGGCACGCCGGTAGACGCCGCCCACCTGCGCCGAGACGATGCCGGCGACGCTCTGGACCTCCGGTCGGTCCCAGACCAGCCGGGCCTGCCGGGTGATGTCCTCGTAGCTCTCCCGGCCGGCCCGGGTGCCGAACAGATAGCCGACCCCGAACGCGAGGGCGACCGAGGGGCGGATCCGCATGCTGCCTCCCAGGGCTGAACCGAGCAGAGCCGGGCCGGATGCTTGGCTGTAGCGCGGCCGTCCCACGCGGGCCGACGACGCCTTCATACCGCTCAAACGCCCGAGCTCACGCCCCTGAGACCCCTACGGCCTCGGAGCCCGCCCGCGCGCCAAACGATCAACGTCAGCTCGACCCACCACGACCACAACGGACAGTACCGGGTGACACCGACAGCCGCCGGACCCCGATCACCACGGCCGACGCGGGCCACCGGAGGACTGCAGGAGGCAACGACCCGTCAACTCGACTTACCCAGAAGCCAGACGTGCCGAACCTCCGGTAAGCTGACCTCAGCCAGTCGGACCTCGCATGATCCCCCTGGAGGCTCCCGCCCCCAGTAGGATCGGCGCCGACGAAGCAAGCGGTCCCGCGTAGCTCAATTGGCAGAGCAGCCGGCTGTTAACCGGCAGGTTATAGGTTCGAGTCCTATCGCGGGAGCAAAACGCCAGGTCAGGCACTTGATCGATTGAGATTTACGATCTTGCCCACACTTTTCCCACAGAAAAGTCGGCGCGGTCGCTCGCGGGTTTGTCGGCGTGTCGCGGTTCGCGCATCCGCTTGGTTGGCCGCCTCGACAGTGCGTCATCGATGGCCTGAACAACTCGATTTTGCTGTGTGCCGTGTTCGCTCTTGCCATGCGGCCTCTTCTGTCCGCAGCTCCGCCACGTCCGGCCCGATGACCTTGGCAGCCGCGCCGACAGGGAGCCAGGTAGAGAGCCAGGTGCCGAGGCCGATGCAGGCTCGGCACCATCGCGACCGGCAGACGAGGAGCCTCCCCTCAGCCAGATCAGAGACTGCTGGGCTCCGCGTGCCTTTGCAGACGTGCGCACCCTGGGCGCCGACTCACGTCGGTTGTTCGCATCATCCTGATCCACGCCGGGCCAGGCGACCTGCCTCCGCAATGTCCGGTCGGGCACGAGCGGGCGCGGATGTGCCTCAAATCGGGTCCCGACGAGTGTCGAGCCAGGCGAGGACATCGTCCTCGCGGAACCGGACGTACCGTCCGACCCGAAAGCCCCGCGGTCCTTCCCCGGCGGCACGCCACTTGTAAATCGTGTCCACCGGCACCCGCAGGAAGTCCGCCAGTTCCTCGATGGTCCACAGCTGATGAGGGCCAGTCCTGGGCTTCATGAAGTCCTCCTGCCGCCGCGCGCCAAGGGTGCGCGCCGCCCGTCATCGTCGGCATCAAGGACACAGCGGAGGCCATCGCCGCTGACACTCTCGCCAGAGGGCGGCGGTTAACACAAGCACTGCACGCGGGCACCGCGACCGCAGGCCGGCATCTTGAGCCATCGCGGTAGGCACTGCAGACCGCATCGCGACGAATCCGTGCAAGGTGGGACCCACGAGGAGAGCAGGTGCACGCCCATCGGGACCTCGAGGCGGGGTGCCTCACACCGCGACGACCCCCGCGGCGGTCACCGGCAGGATTCCGTGCACCGCCCGGCGCACCGCCGGGTCACCGGCCGATCCCTCCCTGCCCGCATCGTCACAGCCCGGTCTGACGCCGGCCCTGTGACTAGATCGCGATCGTGGGCGCCACCCTGATCCCAATCCTGGACCAAACACTCGCCGCCCGATCGAAGCCCTACACAATCTTCGAGGGCACGAGCGAGATCCAGCGTCTCGTCATCGCCCGCGCCATCTCTGGCCTGCACATTCGCTGATGAGCGGTTAGCGGACACTAACCGTGGTACGTCACCCCACAAGATCGAGTCCACATATAGAGACTGCCGGAAAATAATCCGTAGGTTCTGAGGATGCGGCATGATCCTTTGGTATGGGCGGGTTTGCGGTTACTCGGGAGCTGTTGGCGGCGA
>NZ_MBLO01000074.1 GCF_001854805.1 Pseudofrankia coriaricola | reverse complement strand
GCCAGTGGGAAGACGAGGCCGCGATCCGGCGACTCAACGAGCCCTATCCCCTACCGGTGAGCTGGGAGCCAGCCGATCCGGAGCTGGTCGACGACTGGGACATCATCACCCGGCTGGCCACCATCGGCGCCGGCTGGCCCCCTCCTAGGCCGAAGTTACGGATCGCCAAAGATCAATATCGTCTTTACCTGGAACTTTGGTGTGCGTTGGGCGAGCGGTAGACAGTAAGACGATCAGCTCGCGCCTCGCGGTCTCCCATCGCGGTCCGTGACGGCCTGCGGTTCACGAGGACCACCGCGAACACGGCCAATGCCGGCGTATGCTGCGGAAACGCTGACCACGCGACTACCTTCAGGCGATAGATCGACTACCTTCAGTAACGGTAGCCAGTAGAGCGAATACGGTCCGCCGCAAGTGTGCTGGTCAGGGCGCTGGACTTCATCAAGATCACGCAACTTCGGCCTAGGGACTGGGCTGCGGACCCCGCCGAGCTGGCAGGCAGCGGCCGGCACATCGTCGACGTCCTGGACCTGGTTCCAACCGGCCGGTTGGTTGTACTCGGGGAGCCCGGCGCCGGCAAGACCATGCTCGCGGTACGGCTCGTGCTCGACCTCCTCACTAGTAGATCTCGCGGGAAACCAGTGCCAGTCCTGATTTCGCTGGCATCCTGGAACCCGGCACATCAGGGATTGTATGACTGGCTTGACCGTCGGTTGACAGTCGACTATCCCGGTCTGCGAGCTCCAGCGACGGATCGAACGAGGAGAAGCTGGGCGCGCGCATTGCTCGACCAAAAGATGATTTTGCCAGTCCTTGACGGGCTGGATGAGATTTCCAACGCGGGTCGTAGCTACGCGATCGCCCGGATCAACGAGGCGCTAGGACCGGGACAGGGAATCATCCTGTTGTCCCGGAGTGGACAATATAGCGAGGCAACTAGCCCTCATACAGATCCTGGGGTGCGCCTGGCCGGCGCCGCAGGTATCGCTCTATGCCCGCTGAGACATGACGATGTCGCCGAATATCTGCGTCGCTCGGCTGATGGATCGGCAGGTGCTCGCCGCTGGATGCCGGTACTAACCGCTTTCTCTACGCCGACGCCGTCAGCACAGGCTCTAACCACCCCTCTGATGGTCAGCCTGGCCCGCACTATCTACAACCCCCGTCCCGGTGAACACTCTGGCAGCCGTCCCGACCCGATCGAAATGCTCGACCAGGCCCGGTTTCCTGACCGTACTCACATCGAACAACATCTATTCGAAGGATTCCTCCGAGCCGCATACCGGCAGCATCCAAACCCCACCCGACGCTGCCCCTGGTCGCCCGTCCAGGCAGAGCACTGGCTCATCTTCCTCGCCAGACATCTCGAGCACAATCTCAACGGCTCCACGGACATTCGGTGGTGGGAGATATCAAAAGCAGTGCCAAGCATCACCTTCGCCTTGGCGGTAGCACTTGCCTCAGGTCTTGCCGAGGGATTGCCGTTCGGGGCCCTCGCTGGAGTTGTCGCGGCGACCCTAGTTGGGCTTGCGACCAATCCGCGAAGTAACGTACCAGCCCAAAGAATACGCTGGTCTAGAACGGGCGCAACTCGACTGGGTGCGCTACTTGTACTTCCTCTGATCTTAGGGTTCTTCGCCGGCGTGCCAGCAGATCTTACAGAATCTGCGACTCCCCGCACGCTCCTTGCACGAGATAAGCGAAGCTTCAAAATTCTTACGTCTGCAGCCGCACTATTCGTCTTCTGGGTCGCCACGGCTTCGGCGACAGATGCAACTAGTAGTGGGGGGAAAATAGCCTTCGGCGCTCTGACTGGCCTACTTTGGGGATTCGCGTTCGGACTCCGGCAAACTCAATCGGCGAGGTTTGCTCTAGTCCGATACTGGCTGGCGCTACGCGGCCGGCTTCCTTGGCGGCTGATGCGCTTTCTGTCGGATGCCCATGAGCAGCGGGGCGTGCTACGTCAGGTGGGAGCGGTATACCAGTTCCGTCATGTGGAATTGCAGCGGTATCTCGCGACTCGCGGTTCTACTCCTCGCGTCTGAGCGGATCACTATAGTTATTAACGTCATCCGTGACCGCGGGCTCTTGTACTAGTCCGCGCGGCGGGTCGATCGGGTTCCTTGCTCGGCGGTACCTGCCCGGAGCCTCTAGGCCGGGGGGTTACAGTCCCCCGGCCAGCGGTGGCAGAGCGGCCGGACTCCTCTATCGGTTGGCGGCGAGGGCCGGGTGCCAGGCTGGTCCGGCGTGGTCGGCCTGTCGGTACCGTCCCCGCGGATATGTCACGAGTTCGAAGTAGAGGCCGAACGGGGCGAGGCCGTGGATGGTGTAGGCCTCGTCGCCGGCCTCGTAGTCGTATGCCGGCTTCTTGCGGCCGAGGATGTGCACGTCCCGGGTCGTCAGCGCGTCGAAGGCGGCGTCGATGTCGTCGACGTAGATCGCCAGGTGCCAGCCGCCGACGTCGAACATCGCGGGCCAGACCTGCTGCTGCCCGGGGTAGGGCGGGCATTCGATGAGCTCGATGCCGAGGTGCGAGGAGCACAGCACGCGGGCCCGGGTCGGCCTGGCTCGCGCGTCGACGTTGGCGAAGGCGCGCAACCCGCCGTCCGGACCGCCCGGTGGCCACGGTGGGAGGTCCACGTCGCGGCGGAACCCGAGGACGCCCGCCAGGAAAGCGCTCGCCTCGTCGAGGTCGGCGACCGTGACGCGCAGTCGTTCGAAGCCCCGGAATCCCGGCAGCGATCCGGGCCGCGGCCGCCAGGCCGGCTCGGCTACGGGCGCGGGTTCCGTCGATGCCGGTACCAGCTCGAAGTGCAGGCCGAACGGGGTCAGATAACGGCGTTCCCCGAGTGCGTACACGTCCCGCTCCGCCAGGAACTCGACGGCCGCGTCGATGTCGTCGACGACGGCGGTGAGGCCCCAGCCGCCGACGTCCAGCAGGTCGGGCCATTCTCTCCGCTGGCGGGGCGTGCTCACCTGGAAGAGCTCGATGTTGAGGAACGGGCTGCGTAGCACGCGCACGTAGTGGACGACGGAGCGCACGTCGGCGTTGGCGATGACCCGCATGAACGGGCCCCGGCGGCCTTCGAACGGGCCCATCGTGTACAGCGTCTGGCAGCCGAAGACGTCGATGAGGAACGCCGTCACCTCGTCCAGGTCGGCCACCGTGATGTTCAGATGCTCGATGCCGCGCGACGTCGGCAGGCCGGCTGTCATCAACGGACCGTGAAGCTGATCGGCTCGGCGAGGAGCACTCGGTTCACCGTCGCGCGGAACGCGATCTCGGCGCCGTCCTGGAGCCGGAAGTCGTCCAGCCGCCGCAGCAGTTCCTCGAGCGCGATGCGCAGGTTCATCCGAGCCAGGTTCGAGCCGAGACAGCGGTGCGGACCGGCGCCGAAGGCGAGGTGCCGGTTCGTGGCGCGGTCGAGATCGAAGTCCTCCGAGTGCGCGAACTCCCCCGGGTCCCGGTTCGCCGAGGCCCAGTAGATGATCACCTTGTCGCCTTTCTTGATCTGGCGACCGGCGACCTCGACGTCGCGCATGGCGGTGCGCGTGATCTGCACGAACGGACTGTCCAGGCGTAGGAACTCCTCCACCGCCCGCCCCAGCAGGTCGGGCTTCTCGCGCAGCAGCGCCGGAATCTCCGGGTGTTCGCAGAACCGGAGCATCGACTGGCCGAGCGCGCCCGCCGTCGTCTCCAGCCCGCCCAGGATCAGGAGCTGGACGGTGCCGACGATCTCCTCCTGGGTGATCGGCCGGCCCTGGATCTCGGCGTTCAGGATCGCGTCGATGACATCGCCCTTCGGTTCCTGACGTCCGCGCTGTGTCAGGAAGTCGGAGATCCACTCGGACAGGCCTCGCCAGGACGCGGCGGCCTCAGGGTCCTGCGGAGCGCCCGACTTGTTGGCCAGGTAGGCGACGTACTCGACCTCGTCCGCGGGCGCGTTGATCGCGACGTCGAAGAACGACTGGGCGGGATATGGACGGGCGAAATCGGCCATGAAGTCACAGGCGCCGCGGTCGGCGAAGCCGTCGATCAGGCGGTTCACCAGTGCTCTGGTCCGCGGCTCCCATGCCCTGACGGCCTTGGGTGTGAAGAACGGGTTGACCAGCCGCTTGAACTCTCGCTGCAGCGGTGGGTCGATCTCGACGGGCAGGTTCCGTACGGCGATCGGGGCCACCGGCACGGTCAGCCCGAACGCAGAGCTGTACGTCTCCCAGTCCTGGGCGATGCGCAGCACCTCGTCGTACCTGGTGACGACCCAGTAGCCGTCGTAGACATCGCTGTGCGCGACCGGGCACGTCGACCGCATCCGGTTCAACACCGGGTACAGGTTGTCAATGACGTCCTGCGATAAATGGTCGAAATGATGTGCGCACCATTCGTCGGTGATGGACGTTCCGTCGATGAGCGCGTCGGTGGACCGCCCGCCCGTCGGCTCGTCGGCCATGGACTCTCCCCTGCTGGTCGGCGCTACCCCGCCGCGACGGCCCCGGTGGCAGGCCGTCCGTCGTGGCGCGCTGGCGACCGGCTGGCCGCGAGGGGCGAGCCGACCGGTGACAGCCACGCTCCTCCACCCGCACCCACCCGACTAGTAAGTGAATGCATGCTCGCAAATGTCCGAACCGAAGGTCAATCGGATCGCCGGTCTTCCCCGCCGACGGCGCCGACGCCCGCACCGGCCAGACCGGTGCTCTCGGCGATTCCGGGTCAGGCAGCACTGGCGTCTTCTGCTTCAGGGCTGAGAGCGGCCCCCAGGCTTCGGCGGGCAGCCGGATGAGCGGGGGCGGGAGAAACGGGGGTCGAGCCGGCCAAGGAACAGGCCGGCGGCGGCCAGGCTGGCCAGGCCAAGCGCCGTAAGGGCACCCAGGTCGAGCAGCAGGGTCTCCGTCGTGTGCCGCCAGAGTGGATCGGGGGGAACCCCTGGGTTGAGGCGCGGATCAGTCAGCTTCTGGACGTCGACGAGGTCGGTCACCGAGGCCGCGGCGGCGTCGCCCCAGCGGCCGGGCAACAGCCAGGACAGCTGGTTCAGCCCAGGGCGACCGGCGAGCGGAATCAGCGCGCCGGCCAGCACCAGCTGCGCCGCGGAGAGCACGACCAGCGGCGGCATCGCCTTGTCGGCGTTGTCGACCAGCGCGGACACCGCGAGGCCCATCATGGCAGCGGCGGTCCCGGTCGCCGCGACAACGATCATCATCTCAACCATCGGATGACCGGTAAGCACCCCGTCAGCCGGGGCCCGACCCACGAAACCCATGATAGTGATCACTACGCTCTGCGCCGAGGTGATTATGGTCAGGATCAGCGCCTTGGAGCCGAGATAAGCGGTGGTGGACAGACCGATGGCGCGTTCACGCAGGTAGACCGGCCGTTCCTTGACGATCTCGCGGATCGCGTTGGACATGCCCAGGAAACTCGCCACAAGCGTGATGACGAGCAGAACCCGGATCGCGTCCCGGTTTGGCTCCCCCGTTGGCACCGCGCGTAGCCCGTGCGGTGTCTCGACGAGCCGTGGAAGGAGCCCCAGCAGGAACGGATAGACGACGATCATGCGCAGGTAGGAGTGGTCGGAGGCGATGATCCGCCCGTACCGGCGGCTCAGGGTGAGCAGCTGGGAGAGCATCGGCTGCTGCCGCGGCGTCGACAGCGGCGCACGGGCTCGCCGGGCGACCGGCGCGGGGGGCGGGTTCTTCGCGAGGTGGACCGACGATCGGTGCCGGCGGGCGAGCCGGGCCGCGCCGTCGGCGCTCTCGAGAACTCCGAAGGCGTCCGCCCAGCTGCCCTGGCCGAGGAAAGGCAACGCGCCCCGAGGCGGGCCGAAGTAGGCCACATGCCCGCCCCGGGTGAGGACCAGCAGGAAGTCGCACAGGTCGAGCTGGGCCACGCTGTGGGTCGCGACGACGACCGTCCGCCCGTCGTCCGCGAGTCCGCGCAGCGATCGCATGACCTCCTGGTCGAGGCCGGGATCCAGTCCGGACGTCGGTTCGTCGAGATAGAGCAGGGTCGGCTGGGTGAGCAGCTCGAGCGCGATGCTGGTCCGCTTGCGCTGACCGCCGGACAGCGTCGTGACCCGCCGGTCGGACAGGTCGACCCCACTGGGCAGCGTCCACTCGCCGGTCGCGGTGGCGTCGGCGAGGCCGAGCTCGTCCGCCCCGCGCGCGGTGAGGCCGAGCTCGGCGAGCACGGCGTCCACACGCGCGCCGCGCTCGGCCCGGGTGGTCTCGGCGGGGAAGCGCAGCCGGGCGCCGTACTCCAGGGCCTGGCGAACGGTGAGGGTGGTGTGCAGGATGTCGTCCTGCGGCACGTAGCCGATGCGCCGGCGCAGTTCGTCGTACTCGGCATACAGGTCGCGGCCGGCATAACGGACGGTTCCGGCGCCGGCCGGGCGGAACCCGGTGAGCGCGCCCAGCAGCGTCGTCTTCCCCGCCCCGCTGGGCCCGATCACCGCGAGCAGCGCCCGTCCGGGTAAGCGGAAGCTGATGTCGTGCAGTAGCCGGGCCCCGTCGACGTCGACGCACAGGCCCTCCACCTCGAAGGCGACGTCGCCGGTGTCCAGGTACTCGGCCAGCCGGGTCGGGACCGCCCACGGGTCGTCGGCGTCCCCGACGGCGTGGAACACGTGGTGGCCGACGGCAATCAGGTCGCCGGCACGCAGCAACGCCCGTTCGACCCTGCGGCCGTTGACGTAGGTGCCGTTCGCCGAGCCGAGGTCGACGACGCGCACGCCGTTGGGACCGACGGTCAGCTCGGCGTGCTTCCGGGAGGCGAGCAGGTCGCCGACGACCAGGTCGTTCGTCAGCGCACGGCCGACGGACATCCGGCCGGGCCGCAGCGGGTGGACGGGGCCCAGGCCACCGAGCTCGGTCACCGCCGTGGAACCCGGCCCGGTAGACCCGAGCCGCGGGCCGGTCAACGCGCCGAGGTCACCGATGTGGGCGGTCAGCTCGGCGTGATGCCGGCCGAACGCCGTGGTGTCGAGAACGCCTTCCCGGTCCGGTGCGGGATCCGGTTCACCGCCGAGCCGGCGGCCGGACGCGCCGGCGGCCGGCCGGCCGAGTCCGGCTGGGTCCGCAGGCGGACCCGACGCCGGAAGGGCGGTCTCCTCGTGGGACCGAGAGGGCGGCGTCGGCCGTCGGATCGGCATGGTGGCGGGCGCCCCCGCCTCCACGGCCACGGTGATGCGCGGCCCGTCCGCCGAGCCCAGGCGGAACTCGGACTGGGCGCGGACCGGCACCCGGCTTACCCGCCGCCCCGCCAGCCACGTCCCGCCGCTGCCGAGGTCCACGACCTCCCAGCCCTCGGCCGTCGGCTCGATCAGCAGGTGGCGCCGGGACACCCGCGGGTCGGCGACCACCAGATCGGCGGTGGCGTCCCGGCCCACGAGGAACGACTGGCCTGGCTCCACGACGAAGACCTCGTCGCGGCGGCGAACCGTCAGACCAGCCGACAAGCCCAGACCAGCCGACAAGCCATCCCCCATCACGCTCCGGCGCTACGACAACTGCTCAGGCCCCTGATCGTCGATCCTGACCGGGTAGCCGCCCGCCCCGGCTCGCGTCGCGTGAACCACGATTTGGTACGGATACTCCGTAGGCAGACCTACCTTCCTGGACCATTGTCGCAATAACGGCGCGCTTCGCTGCGCCAAGCGACACGGATCACCACTCATGTCGAACACTCCCGCGCATCGCGGTCGACGGTGCGGGACGTGGCGGCCGGTACGTCGACGCGAACACCACCCCGACGATCACGCTCACCAGCCGGGTGGAGGCGTCCGGACCTACCAGGTCTACGTCGGTCACGCGCGCCCCGTCTCGAACGGCTCCATATTTTTGCTCAGTTGCCGGTCGGCGAGGCGCTGTTGATCCGGAAATGCCCGTCAACGCCCATGACAAAATCAGCGGGTGAGATCGGGATGCTGGGCCCGTTGGAGGTTCGCACGGACGACGGCGTCTTGGCGGACGTGCCGGGCGCGCGGTTGCGCGGACTGCTGATCGCCCTCGCGCTCAAGCCGGGTCACATGGTCCCGAAGGCGTCGCTCGTCGACTGGATCTGGGGGGRGCACCCGCCAGCCGATGCGACGAACGCCCTGCAGCGCTTGGCTTCCCGGCTGCTGTCCGCGATGAGCGGGGCCCGGCTGGTCAGTCCGAGTCACGTGATTGCCATCGACACCAATATCAGTCAGGCGTTACGCGCCACCGGTGGCGCGTAACGCCTGACTGATATTAAAAGCCTTTCCGAAACGGGCCAACGTTGCCAGACATCGCGCTGGTGGACTATTTGACCCGGCCTCGGAGATCTTCCTCAGGAAGACAGCCGGAGAGGCGTTCAGTCAATGTCGCGGGCGGGCTGCGCGGCGGCGTGCCGCCCCGCCCGGTACCCCATCACCATGCTGGGGCCGACGCAGGAGCCGCCGCCCGGGTAGGTCCCGCCGAGGACGGATGCCGCGGTGTTCCCGGCGGCGTAGAGACCGTCGACGATCGGCGCCTCGGTGCCCAGTACGCGGGCGTCGGCGTCGATCTTCGGCCCGCCGCTCGTCCCCAGCGTCCCCGGCCACTGCTGGATCGCGCCGTAGACCGGTCCGACGACGGGCTTCAGGCTCGTCGTGTCCGGGCCGGTGGCCGAGCGCACCTGCTCGGGGTCGCCCCAGTCGGGGTCCTCCCCCTTCTCCGCGAACGCGTTGTACCGGAGCACCGTCTCCTCCAGGGCGTCCGGGTCGACGCCGATCTTCTCCGCGAGCTCGCGGATGCTGTCGGCGGCGACGAGCCACGACGGGGCGGGCTGACCGTTCGGACCGACGATGGCGCCGTCGACGATCTTGCCGCCGAAGACGCCCTTCTTCCCTTCCCACTGCGTCCCGCCGAAGACGCACCAGGCGGGCGCCTTGTTCGTGTAGCCCGGGTTGCGCTGGTCGAAGAAGTTGAAGGGGTGTGAGAAGTCGTTGTACGTGTAGCCGCCGTGCATGAAGCGCTTGCCGCCCTGGTTGACGATGATCGACCCGGCGCCGAGGCCCATCTCCATCTGCGGCAGCGGGTTGCCGTCGCGGCCGATCTCCCACGGGTCATACATGACGCCGTAGCTGAAGAACGACGTCATCAGGCCGAGCTGCGCTCCGGCGCGCATCGCCATCCGGTGGCCGTCGCCGGTGTTGGTCCACGGGGTGCACGGCTTCACGTCGTAGCCGAGGAAGGTCGTCACCATGTCGGGGTTCCACTCGAAGCCGCCGGTAGCGAGGACGACGCCCTTCCGCGCCCCGAGACGCTTCTGCGCGCCGTCCTCACCGACGACGACGCCGATGACGCCACCGGTCTCGTTCGTCACCAGCTCCCGTCCAGGAGTGGAGTAGCGGACGGAGACGCCACGATCCAGCAGCGCCTTCAGCAGCGGGGCGACGAGGCCGCCGCCCTTGGCCCGGTACCCCTCACGCCGGCGCCGCTCCAGCTCCTCGCGGGGGACGACCTCGATGGCCTCGGCGTAGGCCACCTCGGGAGGCTTCACCCAGGGGCTGGGGTTCACGCGGCCGGCCCAGTGCTCGCCGAGCTCGGCAACCGCGGGGTAGGGCTGGCAGGACACCGACCGCGGGATCTCCTTGGTGCCGGGGATGCGCCCGGGGACGACGGCGTAGTAGTCGGGGAGCCCCTTGTGGGCGCGGGTCACGAGTCCGGTGTTGGCCTCGAGGTAGTCCAGCGCCTCCGCGGCGGTGTCGACGTAGACCTCGATGAGGTGCGGGTCGTAGGCGCGGCCGTCGGAGAGGCGCGTGACGTAGTTGATCGCCTCTTCGCGCGTGTCCTGGCCCGCGATGTGCCGGTTCAGCGGGATCCACATGTCCCCGCCGGAGGCGGCCGTCGTCCCGCCGATGAACTCGGACTTCTCGACGACGCAGACACTCGCGCCACCGTCGGCGGCGAGCAGTGCCGAGGTGAGGGCACCGGCGCCGCTCCCCACCACGACGACGTCGAAGACCTCGTCCCACGCTACAGCGCTCATGCCCCGGATTCTGGGTTCTTTGTACCGACCGGTCAAGAAGTAAGGCAGACGCGATCGCCCGCGGAACCGCGCCGCGACCCGCGGCGACGAGGTCGGCGACGGCGCCGATCCCCAGGGCATCAGCGCCCTGATGGCGTGCTCCCCCGGTATGGGCGCGGCAGCGCCAACGCGGACGGCGTCCGCGAGAGGCGGCACCGCGGTCGGCTGGGGCCGAACGACGTCTGGCCTTCCTGTTCGGGCTGCCCACGTTCCCGGTTCGGTTGTCCTGTTCCGGTTCGGGCTTACCGCACAGCGCCAGTGCGCTACCGTCCGCGCAGGAAAAGGGAGCGGCGTATGAAACGCCCAACCAAGGCGATCACAGTCCACCGGGCCCAGCCCGTTGGGCGCACGGCACTCACGGTCGCGTTGGTGGCGGCCCTCGCGGGCATCGCTGGCTTGGCTGGGTGCGCGAAGGCGGAGGTCCAGACGGCCGGGTGCGAGCCGGACCATCCGGTGGTGACGCCGCTGTCGGTGAAGGTGGGCGCGTCGGTCACCGTCACGAGCCTGAGCCACCCGTGCGCCCGGGTGACCGTGACCGCCCCGGACACCCCCCACCGACTTGTCCTGACCCAGGTCGGCAAGGACGACGCCGATCTCGGCGCGGTTCCCGTTCAGCCCGACGGCACGTTCAGCGTCCGCGCCGGGATTCCTTCGGACGCGCGGCCGGGCGTCGCCTGGATCACCGTGACCGGAATGTTCCCGGTCCCGTGCGACGACACCAGCGCGGCCTCCTGCGTCGGCTACGTCACCAGGGTCAATCTGGAGGCTCGGTAGTCCCATCCCCGAGGCCCGCGTCAGTGCAGCAGCACCCGCAGCAGGATCAGGGCGAGACCGAACACGCCGGCGACGATCCCGTATGCCAGGGACGCCCAGGTACCGCGTCCGCTGTGCCGGCCGGCGATCTCCCCCCACAGCACCAGCGCGGCCATGCCGGTCCACATCCCGGCGAGCGCCGCCGTCTGGACGGACGCCCCGGCCGCCGCCGCCAGCAGTACCGCGAGGAGCGGAAAGAAGGACGCCGTCACCAGGGACCATTCGTGGGCCATCGCCTCGGCCAGGCGGCGCAGGCCGGCCCGGCGGCTCACGCTCGGTGGCGAGCCGAGGAAGTCGGCATACACGTGGGCGAGCCAGTACACGAGCACGCTGATCAACTCTGCGTAGATCAGGTCGCGCAGCTCCGTCTGGCGCTCGGACTCCACCGCCAGCACCGAGTCGGCGAGCACCGTTCCGTAGATCGAGCCGACCGGATTGCGCGCGAGCGCGAGCATGCCAGCCCGCCAACCACGGCGGGACACGACCGGGGGGTCGAGGCGGTCGGACACGTCCACGCCCTCAGGGTCTACCCGATGGGCACCCACGCGGCTCGCCACGGTCGCGCGCTCGGCGCTGGCAGGCCGCGCGGCGCCCGGCCGCTCACGGGACGGGGAACTCGATGACCGGCACGGCCTCGGTCCGGGTCGCGACATACCGCGGCACCAGCGCCAGCGCGGCCTCGGCATCCGCCGCGTCGACCGTCCAGAACATCTGGTGCTCGTCGTCGCCCAGGCCGCAGGACGCGAGTGCGCGGCCGTGCCGCAGGGGGCTGTCGAAACCGTGCCAGGACGCGAAGACGAACCGGCATTCGGCCGGGCCATGCCGGTGGCACAGGACGAACGTCGCCATGCATGCCAGCGTCACCCGGCCGCGGCTCGTCATATATCGGGGAGATCCCCAGACCCGGGCCGGCGATGTCACTCAAGCGACCCGGCGACCGGGACAGCCGAATGCTCTACCACAATGCCCGCCAAGGCGATCGAACTCCGCGCGGGCCTGCTGACCCGGACGCACGCGGCGACGGCGCCGCGGGGGAGGGCACAGTGATGCTTCGGGCCGTCCTGGTCGGGCGGGACCAGGAAATGGCGACGATCCGCGCCGCCATCGACCGGCTGACCGCCGGCGGGCCAGCCGCCTCGGCGCCCAAAGCCCGGACGGGAAACGGGTCGGCTGCTGTCATCCGCCGGCCGCGAGCCGGCTGGCTGGAGATCAGCGGCGAGGCCGGGATCGGCAAAAGCCGCCTGATCGACGAGCTCACCTCGCTGGCGGACCAACGCGGCCATCTGGTGCTGCGAGGCCACGGCAGTGAGTTGGAACGCGACATCCCGTTCAACGCCATCGTCGACGCGCTGGACGACTACCTCGGCGCCGTCGACCCGGACCGGCTGCGCACGCTCGGCGCCGACCGGCTCGACGAGTTGGCATCGGTCTTCCCCGCGCTACGTCGGCTCGGCCGGGCCAGGACTGACACTTCCGAGCTGGACCGCTGGCAGGCCTACCGCGCCGTACGGCGGCTGCTCGAGCTACTCGCGGCCGAGCGGCCGCTCGTGCTGGCGCTTGACGACCTGCACTGGGCTGACACGGCATCGGCCGAGCTCGTCGCGTACCTGTTGCGCCGCCCGCCGGCGGCGGCGGTGCTGCTCGTGCTCTCCTACCGGCCGCGACAGGCGCCGGCCACGCTGCTCGCCGCGTTCGCGGGGGCGGCCGGTGTCCTGCCCGAGCCGGGTACCGCCGACACCGTCGCCCCCGCGGCCGCCACTGGGGCGACCGGTGCCGACGGTACGCAGATCCGCCTCGACGCGCTCTCCCGGGCCGACGCCGACCTGCTGCTGGGCCCGATCCGTGATCAAGTCGCCAAGGCCCGCTGGTACCGCCAGAGTGGTGGGAACCCGTTCTACCTGGAGCAGCTCGCCCGTTCCCGCTCGTTCCCGCCGCCGATCATCGCGATGGACCGCCCGGCCGCCGCCGTCCCCACGGGAGCGGAGGACGACGATCTCGACGATCTCGACGACGAGGTGCCGCCCGCGGTCGCGGCCGCCGTAGGGGCGGAGATCGCCGCGCTGCCCGTCGCGATCCGCCTGTTCGCCCAGGGCGCCGCCGTCGCCGGGGACACGTTCGACCCCGAGCTGGCCGCGGCCGCCGCTGGCCTGCCCCCGTCACAGACCGAAGGCGCCGCGGGTACGCCGACGCCCGCGGCCCAGCCCACCGGCTCCTCAGCTGACTTCTCCGCCAACACCAACGTCGACTCCAACGTCGACCTCAACGGCATCTCGTCGTTGGACGCCGTCGACGTCCTGATCAAGGCCGACGTCATCCGGCCGACGGAGCTGCCCCGCCGGTTCGCCTTCCGGCACCCCATCGTGCGTCACGCGGTGTACGTCTCGGCCGGCCCGGGCTGGCGGCTGGGCGCGCACGCACGCGCCGCCGCGGCGCTCGCCGCGCGCGGGGCGCCCGCCACCGCCAGGGCGCACCACGTCGAGCGGGCCGCGCTGCCCGGTGACGAGGAGGCGGTGACGCTGCTCGCCGCCGCGGCCGACGCGAGCCGGCTGCGCGCCCCGGCCGCCGCCGCCCGCTGGTACGACGCGGCCCTGCGGCTGTTACCCGCCGCGGTCGGAGAGATCGACCCGCGGCGCATCGCCCTGCTCGCCCGGCTGGCGAGCGCGCTGGACTCGAGCTACCAGCCGGAGCGAGCCCGCGACGTGCTCGACGAGATCCTCGGCCTGATCCCCTCGTCGCTCCCGGAGGAGCGCGCCCACGTGATCGCGCTGCGCTCGGCCGTCGACCACATGCTCGGCCGGCACGGCGAGGCCAGGGCCCTGGTGCTCGACGCGCTGGCGACGGCGGACCCCGCCACCCGCGAGGGCTGCCTGCTGCGCCTTCAACTGGTGATCGACCACTTCTACACCGGCGAGTACGACGGGATGCGCCGCTGGCAGCGGGAGGCCCATCCACTGGCCGAGCGGCTCGGCGACCCGGCCCTGCTCGCCGTCTCCACCGGGCTGCTGGCGGGCGCCGAATACATGGCCAGCGGCGTCGCCTCGGCCGACGCCGGCGCGACGGAGGCCGCCCGCCGCTACGACCTGCTGGCCGACGACGAGGTGCTGCCCCACCTGGCGATGCTCGCCTGGCTCGGCTGGACAGAGCTTTACCTGGAACGGTTCACCGACGCCGCCCGTCACCTCGACCGCGCGGACTCGCTCGCGCGGCGGCGGGGCCGCGGCGCCACCCTGGCCATGGCGGCGGTCGGCCGGGCGACGCTGGCCGGCTGGCGCGGCCAGGTGCCGGAGGCTGCGCGTCTCGCCGACGAGGCCGTCGAGTCGTGCCTGCTCGCGCCGCACCTGCCGTTCCTGTCCTGGGCGCTGGCGGTGCGCTGCTGGACGGCGACGCTGGCCGGCGACCTGACCGAGGCGCTGCGGCTCGGCGCGCACGCCGTCCGGGTCGCGCACCCCGAGACCGACGCCGTCTCGGTGCTCGCCGGCTCGCACTACGCGGAGGCGCTGGTCGAGGCCGGCCAGCCGGACCGGGCGATCGACGAGCTGTTCGCCGCCACCGGCGGCCCGGACCTGCCCCGCGTCGAGGAGGCCTACCGCCCCTACTGGTATGAGCTGCTCACCCGGGCGGAGCTCGCGAGGCGCGACCTGGACCGCGCGGGCCAGCGCCGGCCCGTGCTCGGCGCGCCGAGCCCGCCGGAGCCGGAGCCGGGGCCGAGACCGGGGCGCCCGCCCTCGAGGGCGGGTGTGGCCGGCCTGACGGCGGACAACGGCGTCGACGGGGTGGCCGCGGCGGAGCGCTGGGCCCGGCGGGCGGAGCGCGCGGCGGCGCACGCGGGCGGCGGCCTGCCCGGGCGCACGGCCTCCGCGTTGCGCGCGCGGGCCGCCGTGGAGCTCGCGCGCGGCGACGCGGCCGCGGCGACGAAGGCCGCGCTCGCCTCCGCCGCCGCGGCCGAGCGGGCCGGTCTGCCGATCGAGTCCGGGCGGTCGCTGACGCTCGCGGGACGGGCGCTGACCGCCGTCGGCGACACCGCGGCGGCGATCGGCGAGCTGCGGCGGGCCGAGTCCCGGCTACGGGCGGCCGGCGCTCGGCGACCCGGCGACGAGGCGGCCCGCCTCCTGCGCCAGCTCGGCGAGAAGGTTGCTCGTGGCGGGCGCCCCGGGGGCTCCTGGCGTCCCGCCTTCCGCCAGGTGGGCGGGCCCGGCGCCGGCGACGGGCTGACGGCTGGCACCAGCGGCACCAGCGGCACCAGCGGCACCAGCGCGGGCACGCTGGCCGCGGTCGGCGTCACGTCCGCCGGTGCCGCTCAGGCAGGCGCCGGTAACGACGGGACGGGCACGGCGGCCGCGCGGCTGTCGGCGCGCGAGCGGCAGATCGCCGAGCTGGTGGCCGCCGGCCAGACGAACAAGCAGATCGCCGCCGAGTTGTTCGTCAGCGAGAAGACGGTCGAAAGCCACGTGACGAAGGTGCTGGCCAAGCTCGGCGTGCCTTCCCGGGCCGCCGTGGGCGCCATCCTGCGCTTCTGACGCCTCCCCTAGGCTGATCCCCGACCACCAGGCGCCGCCCCGTCGCGGTGACCACGACGCGTCCGAGCCGCCTCGCCGCCGGGACTCGCGACCGGCCATGACAGATCCGCGTCACCTGCTTGACGGCCAGGACCCGGGTGGCGCGATGATCCGACGGCGGGGTTCCGGCCGACGCGTGGGATGCGCTTAGGCGCATTGGGAACCAGGGTTTCTCCCGATGTTCTGGTCGGGAGTAGTAGATCAGGCTGAGCCTGGTGGTGGGGGCGTCGGGCGTGGCCACGCGCGCCGGGCGTCCCCACCAATCGGGGAGCCGGAAACGGGGGCGTGAGCATGGACACGCGACGCCGTTCCGGCCTGGAACGGAGGCCACATGTCGATGCCTGAGCCCGCCGCGGGACCGGCCGCACCAGCGCGGCGCGGGTTCGCGACCGGCGGCACGGGCCTCGCCGGCGCGCTGCTCGTCGGTGCCGTGATCGCAGTAGTTCTCGGGGTCTACGGCCGGGAACACGAACCGGCGCGGCGCCCCCTCTACACGCTCGGTTTCTCCTCGCCACTGCCCATGAAGGCGTGGCTCACGACGGTGGTCCTGGCGCTCGTCGTCGTGCAGCTGCTCACCGCCCTGTGGATGTGGGGACGGCTACCGGGCGTCGGCTCGGCCGGGCCCGGGGTCGCGATCGTCCACCGGTGGAGCGGGACGGCGGCCTTCGTCGCCACCCTCCCGGTCGCGTTCCACTGCCTGTGGGCGCTCGGCTTCCAGACCGCGGAGCCCAGGGTCGTCGCGCACAGCATCGCCGGCTGCGCGTTCTACGGCGCCTACGCGGCGAAGATGCTCGGGCTTCGAGTGAAGAGCCTGCCCGGCTGGGCGCTGCCGGTGCTCGGCGGCCTGGTTCTGACGGCGCTCGTCGTGCTCTGGCTGACCGCGTCGCTGTGGTTCTTCACCCGCTCCGGCATTCCTCATGTCTGATCACCGGATCGGGCTCCTGGTGCGCGCGAGGCCTCGCCAGCGCGGCGGCCAGGTGCCCGGCGATCCGCTGGCACGGGCCGCCGCGGGAGGCTCCCCCGCCCGGACTGCGCCAGGTATGACCGCACCAGCCGTAACGAAGAAGGGCTGAGATGACGCAGGACGTCTCCGCGCCGGCCCAGCCAGCGGCGCTCACCCGGCGGGCCATCCCGGCGGTGGTCGTCATCGCCGGCGCCGCCGCCGGCTTCGCCGTCGCCAAGGGCCACGACGAGAGCGGGACCGGCCCCGGCGCGAACGCGGCCGGCGGCGCCCCGCCGGCCGGTGGGGGTGGCGCCGGCGCCGCGGGTGGCGGCGGCACCCAGCTCGCCACCCTCGACCAGGTGCCGGCCGGCGGCGGCCTGATACTGGACAGCGCCGGCATCGTGCTGACCCGGGACGCCGCGGGCAACGTGCACGGCTTCTCGACGGTCTGCACCCATCAGGGCTGCTCGGTCTCCGACGTCACGGACGGCACGATCAACTGCCCGTGCCACGGCAGCAAGTTCGACGTCTCCACCGGCGCCCCGGTCGCCGGCCCCGCCGGCAGCCCGCTGCCCCCGGTCAACGTCACCGTCCGCGACAACGCCGTCTTCGCCTCCTGATCCCTCGCCGGCCTCGGCGCGGCGCGGCGCGCCGGACCGGGCCGAGACCCAGGCCGAAGGCCACGCGACGATGGCGAAGCCTCGCGTGGCCGGAGGCCATCAGATACGACCCAGGCCGAAGGCCACGCGACGATGGCGAAGCCTCGCGTGGCCGGAGGCCATCAGATATGACCAGCCAGCGACCTGCCCGCCGTCCGGCTCCGCCACCCGCGAGGCCGGACGAACCCAGCACGAGAGGGGATCAGCGTGCCACCCGTCGCGCTGCGCGTCAGCACCCCGGCCGACGAGCTCACGCTGCCCGGTGACCGCCCAGCGGTCGTCGGCCGGTCAAGCGACGCGGACGTCGTCATCAACCATCCGAAGGTCTCGCGCCGGCACGTCGCGCTCGAGCCGACGCCAGAGGGCTGGGTGGCCCGGGACCTGAGCACCAACGGGATCTGGTACGACGGCCAGCGCGTCGGCTCCGTGCAGGTCAGCGGCGACGTGACGCGTCTGCGCCTCGGCGGCGCGGATGGCCCGGAGCTGGCGCTCACCGCCCTGGTACCGGCCGCCGCACCCCCGGCCGCGCCAGCCGAGCCCGACCTCGACGAGCTCGAGACCAGGCTCGCGCCCGGCGGCGCGCAGGGGCCGGCCCAGCGGACCGGCCGCGGGCCCGCCCCAGCAGCCACGCCCGGCTGGCCCGCCGGAGCACAGCCCCCAGCCGGCGTGCCGGCACAGCGGCCCGCACCCGCGCCCGCTCCGAGCCCGCGGCGCAAGCCGCCCCGCTGGCTGAGCACCGTGCCCACGCTGATCTGGCTGTTCTCCGCGGCCTTCGCCATCGGCGCCCTCGTCGCACTATCCTGACCATCCTCGCGACAGCGTCGCGCCCCACGACGGATGTCCCAGCGATGGCGACATCGCGCAGGGCGTCGCTGTCCAAGGACCGGAAGGGCGCAATGCGCAGGCACGACCCGCGGGTCCTGGGTGCCGGCCCCGCCACCGGGGTGGCGCCGAGGACCCGCGCGGACCGGTGGCGACTGCCGCGGCCCACGAGCAGAGAATGCGACCGCGTGACGCGGCTCTCACCACTGGGTGTGACGCGGCTGACTTAAGCCGGACATTCCCATGGCTGTTCCGCGGCTACGGGCGGTCACGTTCGGTGGTGAGCGGAACGATTCTCACCAGTTCTTTAATCGCAGCGGCCGGGGCGTACCGCCTGTTAGCCCATCTGCCAGTTTACCGTCTGACCTGTCGGGTGGTATCGCCGTTTAGGAAGGGTCGATATGAAGCAGGACGCCGCACCCCAGGCCGAACCGACCAAAACCTTGGTGAGGCCGGCCAGTCTCACCCGGCGAGCGACGGTCCCGCTGATCGCCGTCGCCGTCGGCGCCTCCGGATACCTGGTGGCCGCCTGTTCCAGCTCCTCCGACGACGCCTCCGACTCGCCGGCCACCGGCTCCGCGACCTCCAGCTCCGCGGGGACCCCGTCGGCCGCGGCCACCGACACGGGCACGGCCGGCGGCGCGACCACCGGCTCCGGCGGCACCCAGCTCGCCACCCTCGACCAGGTGCCGGCCGGCGGCGGGCTGATCCTGCAGGACAGCAAGATCGTAATCACTCGTGGCACCGGCACCGACGTGCACGCCTTCTCCGCCGTCTGCACCCACCAGGGCTGCGTCGTCGCCAAGGTCGCCGACGGCACGATCAACTGCCCCTGTCACGGCAGCAAGTTCGACGCATCCACCGGCGCCCCCGTCGCCGGCCCCGCCCCCAGCCCACTCGCTCCCGTCGCCGTCACCGTCCGCGACAACGCCGTCTTCAAGGCCTAAGGCGGTCCCGTGACCGAGGCGCTCCGCGCCTCGGTCATCGGGCGCCGTCCAGGGCGGCCCGGTCTGGCTCGAACGGTTCGGCTCTCGCGTGACTCGGCCAGAGGAAACACCGTGGCCGTTGAGCGGGGGCGGCACTGACAACCCCACCGATCATGGATCTGACCATGATCGGTGGGGTTGTCGGTGTCCTGGCTCCGAACAGAACCGCACCCCCCAGGCCACACCGATCCATCCATGGGTTCTGGCGCGCAGGAAGCCGGATCCGCCGACGCTGGGGCCACGGGCCGGACCGGCCGGGAGGACCAGCGGAGGAAGACGGCGGCCAGCCCGGCTACCGACCGTAGTAGTCCGGGCACACATCATCTGCGCCAGGCCAGCCACCGCCGACGGCGATACTTTCGCGTAACGCATCGCGGGATTCAGGTGCGCGAAACCTGTTCGTCACTTTTCGGCGCTCCCGAAATATATGACCACGACCCGTGGCGCCGCGGCCACGGCTCCCGGGGCCTCTCACACGCTCGCCGCGATGTGTGACACAGGTCACACTCCCCGCGCGCTTTCAAGCCCCTTGAGAACTTCGCCGCTGACGTGCGAACATTTCGGTCAACCCCCCGCCCACAGGTGCCCGCGCCGTCGCGTCGCACCTAGGTCCGGTCTGGGCCAATTCAGTTTTTCGCGCGCCGACAGGCGCGTGCTTCGTGCTGTCTTCACCACGGGCGGATGCTGACGGGTCGCATGAACAAGGTTGAGACTGTCGTCATTAACTGGAAACGTCCAGGCAATGTTGAACGGGTCGTGAACGCGCTCCGCGCGCAGTCCACCCCGTGCACCATCACGGTTTGTGACACCCATCTGGAAGATGACTACGCGCTACCGATGTCGGTGCTGGACAACGCCGACAGGGTCTACCGATGGGGGCACAACACCGGCCCGTACTCGCGGTTCGTGCCGCTGGCCGCCTACGACCACGAATACACGTTCTTCATCGACGACGACATGCTGCCGGGGTCCCGCTGCGTAGAGCACTTCGTCTCTACCGCCGAGACGCTGCCCGGCTTCGGCTCGATCGGCCAGATGGGCAGGATCGTCCCGCCGGACGGCGTCTACAAGGCGCGCAACGTCGCGCGGCTCCCCAGGCCGCGCGAGATCGACATCCTGGTCCGCGGCTTCTTCGTCCGCACCCGCAACCTGCACCATGTGGCCCAGCTGCGCTGGCTGATGAACTACACCGAGGAGCAGGTCCCCGAGGACGACATGCTGCTCTGCGTCGCGATGCGGCTGTGCGCCGGCCTGCGCAACTACCTGACGCCGGCCAGCCCCGACCCCGAGACGCTCATGAACCGGACAGAGCTGCCCGACCCGCACGCCCTGCACCGCAGGCCCGACCACATCAGGCGCCGCATCGACTTCATGCTCGCCGCCAGGGCGATCGGCTGGCTCCCCGCGATCCCGGCGCCCGCGGTCCCCAGACAGCTGACCGGCACCGAGAGGACAGGCGCCAACGGCACGAACAGCACCTCCGCTGCCGGCCAGAACGGCCAGAACGATGGGAACGGAAATCACGGCGCCACCCCGACCACCCGCCTGCCGTCCACCGTCCCGCGCAACGGCCACGCGAACGGGAACGAGAAGACGCTGACGGGCTCGAACGGCAACGGCCGTGCCCTGCCCCTGACGGCCGAGTTCGCGCTTCCGAACGGCAATGGCCATCCGAACGGCAATGGCCATCCGAACGGCAATGGCCATCCGAACGGCGACGGCCATCCGAACGGCAACGGGAAGGCGGCCCAGAACGGCCGTGGCAAGGCCTCGGTGAACCGCGGCGTGCTCTATCTGGCACTCGGCGAGAACTACACCCAGCTCGCGACCGACAGCGCCCGCACGCTGCGCCTGCACGGCTATGACGGCCCGGTACGCGTCGTCACGGACGCACCCAGTCACGATCTGGTCGACCTGGAATGCGAGACGCTCGTCGTCGGCAGCCTTCCCGGCGGGTTCGCGTCCCGCTTCCACAAGACCCAGCTGTACCGCTGGTCGTTCCAGCGCACGCTCTTCCTCGACGCGGACACGATCGTCATCTCGCCGATCGAGGAGATCTGGGAGATGCTGCGCGGCCACGACATGGCGATGGCCCCGGACATGCACTCGTACGTCGCGGACGTGATCGCGCACAGCGTCAACGACCCCGCCCGGCGGGCGCCGGAGTACCAGCTGATGTCCGACCTCGGACTGGTCGACCGCCGTTACTACAACAGTGGCGTCATGCTCTTCGACCAGAACGGTCGCACGGGGAAGATGTTCAACCAGTGGCACCAGGAGTGGAACCGCTTCGGCGGCGAGGATCAGCTCGCCCTCGTCCGCGCGATCGCCACCACCGGGACGCGGGTGTCCCCCCTCGACTCCGCCTGGAACCGCAGGCCGAAGGCGTTCTCATCGGTTAATGAGGCGCGCTCCGCCGGCGTTCGCATCCTGCACTTCCTGTCCCGCCAGCGTTCCCTACTGAACGACGCCTACCTGGGCGTCGTCGCGGAGTACCTCGGCTAACGGAGTACCTCGGCTAACCCAGGCGCGCGACCCCAGACCACGACAAGATCAATGTAGCGGGCCGGTGGGGAGCTCCCGCTCATCGGCCGACGCACTGAACGGGCAGTTCCCGGGATTCGTCGCGACGGGAGTTCCGTCCAGCGCGCAGTGCCGAAAATGCGGCTGGGCACGGCTCGGGGACACCAGCCGCGTGCCGGTGGCTGGCACCCGCGCCGCCGGCCCGACCGCCTGCACCGGCACCGGCACCGGGGCAGGGACGGCCGCGCGCCGCGGGTTGCGGACACCGGCGGCCGCGATCAGACCACCGACCGCGCACACGGCGGCGGCGAGCCAGATCGCGGTGCGGAAGCCATGGCTGAAGGCGTCCGCGTCCAGGTAGGCGGCACCGCTGAGCCCCGCCGCGGCGGGCAGCACCGCGACGGCGAGCAGCTGGGCGGTGCGGGCGACGTCGTTGTTCACCGCGGAGGCGACGCCGGCGTGCTCGGCGGGCGCCGCGCCGAGCGCGGTCGACGTCAACGGCGCGACCGTCGACGCCAGGCCCAGGCCGAGCACGCTGACGGCTGGCAGCACGTCGCGCAGGTAACCGCCGCCGTCCCCGGCGCGCGTGAGCAGAGCGAGCCCGACGGCGGCGAGCAGCGGCCCGGCGGTCATCTGCAGCCGGGGACCGATCCGGTCGGCGAGCGCGCCGGAGCGGGCCGACAGCGCCAGCATGATGATCGTTACAGGCAGCAGCGCGGTGCCCGCCTCAATCGGTGAGTAACCGGCGGACTGCTGCAGCTCGATCGGCAGCAGGAACAACGCGCCGCCGAGCGCCGCGTACACCGCGAAGGTCACCAGGTTCGCCGCCGTGAACTGCCGGGAGGCGAAGAGGCTCGGCGGGAGCATCGGGGCGCGTTCCCGCCGCTCGACGACGACGAACCCGGCCAGCAACGCCGCGCCGGCCACGAGCAGCCCGATCACAGTGGGCGACGTCCAGCCTCGGCCCGGCCCTTCGATCAGCCCGTAGGACAGCCCGACCAGGCCGAGCGTCACCAGTGCCGCGCCGGGCAGGTCGATCCGCCTTGGCGCTGCCGGGTCGGTCGACTCCGGCACGTGTCGCGCCGCGACCACCATCACCGCCACGGCCAGCGGCAGGTTGATGAAGAAGATCAGCCGCCAGGACACGGCGCTGACCAGCCAGCCACCAAGGAACGGCCCGACAGCGGTCGTTACCCCCGAGAGGCCCGACCAGGCGCCGATCGCTCGCGAGCGGTCCCCCTCGGCGAAGGACGCCTGCAGGATCGCGAGGCTGCCCGGCGTCAGCAGTGCCCCGCCGACCCCTTGTAGCGCCCGCGCACCGACCAGTACGGAGGAGTTCGGCGCGAGCCCGCACAGCAGCGACGCGAGCGCGAACCAGCCGACGCCCAGCAGGAACACCCGTCGCCGGCCGTACCGGTCACCGAGCGAACCACCGACCAGCAGCAGGCCGGCCAGGGTGAGCGTGTACGCGGTGACGACCCACTGCAGCGTGGCAAGGCCCGTTCCGAAGTCGCGCCCGATGGATGGCAGCGCCACCCCGACCGCGGTCGCGTCGATCGAGGCCAGGCCCGAGCCGAGCACGGTCGCGAGCAGCACCCATCGCCCGCGCGCGGACGCCACCACCAGATCGCCCGCCCGCCAGGCCTCGGCCGGCGGACCCTCTGGGACCGGCCCGCCGGCCGGGTCCGGACCGCCGTGCCGGGTAGGTCGCCGCGGCGGTGGTCCGGTCGGCATAGCAGAACCCTACGTCCGCCGACCGGCCCGGTCGCCTGGATCGGACCATGAGGTCGCCGATGGTGCCTCCTGGTCGTCTTCCTGGCCCTGGAGGGCGCGGACCGTCCAGCTGATGCGGGTGTCGGCCACATCGCGGCGTTCTTCCAGCACTCGCAGCAGAACCAGGAGGAAGAGAGTGCCCAGCGCCAGCAGCAGCGCCAGCATGAGTGTCACCAGATAGAAGTCCGTCACGGCCGGTACCTCCGGGTTCCTGCATTCGTTTTCAGGCGCTGCCGCCGCGGCTGGCATCTGACTGGCGCCAACCGCTGTGGCGGGTTGTGGATTAGTGCTTGTCGCCGCTGCGCGGTCCATAGGAACGGACGGACACCGGTGCGTTGCACACCTCGGCGACGAGATCCGGCCACTCGTCCGGTCCCGGCGACGTCTCGTCGAGGACCGGCCGGGCCCGCGACAGCTGGCGGGTGAGCGCGGCCGACCGGTCCAGGTCGCCGGCCGGCCCCGGGATCAGCCGGTCGATCCGCCGCGCCGCCGCGCCCAGGCACGACATGCCCGCCGCGTCCCGGGTGTCCGCGCCCGCCGAGCTGTCAACAAGGTCCATGTCGTCAGGCTGATGGATCGGCATTGCCCCGACATCGGCACAGTCGGAGAAGCGGCCACTCCCGGGTGTCGTGTCCGCGACGTCGTAGGCCCCGCACACCCGCAGCGGGTGGCGGGCGGGGGCGTCGAGGTGGGTGAGCGCGACCGCGTCGACCCCGCCGGCGACCTCGACGGCGTACCGGTGGGCGACCGCGTCGAAGTGCCCGGCCCGGAGCGCCCCCTGCCAGCGGCCCACGCCGTTGTACCGGTCCGGCAGCGCCGCGGTCAGTGCCGCGTCCTCGCTCACCAGCGGGCCGGCGCCGTGCCGGGTGGTGAAGGTCCGCAGCACCCCGAGGCGCGTGACGTCGCCATCGTCCACCCCGGCGTCACGCAGCAGCTTCTCCGCGTTCGCGAACGTCGTCGTCGACCAGGTCGTGAACGGGTGAAAGCCGTGCCACTCGTCGAGCAGCACGCCCTGCGCCCCCTCGAAGACGACCGGGCCGGCACGCAGCAGCTCGGCGACGTGCCGGTCGTCGACGAGCCGCACCGTCCGCGCGAACTCGCCGAACACCTCGACGCAGTCCTCGACCGGCGGCGCCGGCAGCGGCCCGAGCTCCGACTCCAGCAGCGCCCGCAGCTCGCCGAGCAGCCGGCGCAGCCGGGCAGGGTGCACGCAGTCGCGCACCCGCGGCGCGTCGTCGGGGTAGGCGAGGGCGTAGGCGGCCGTCTCCCCGATCCCCATCCCGCACGACCCGTGCCGCCCGGAGCCGCGGGCAAGCTCCCTGGCCCGGTTCGCGGCCGCATGGTACGGCGTGGTGAGCAGCGCGTCCCCATGAACGGTGAGCGCCGCGAACGGGCTGGGCACGCCGATCGCCGCGAGATGCTCCGCCTCCGCCGCCAGCGCCAACGGGTCGACGAGCATGTATCGCGACAGGTGGGTCGGCACGCCGGCGAGCGTGCCCGCGCCGAACTGCGCGAAGGTGTGATGACGGCCGTCGTCGGTGACGACGTTGTGCGCCGCCTGCGCGCCGCCGTTGAACCGGACCACGGCCCCGACGGGCCGGCCGGCCGCCGCGGCGACCCGGCAGAGGTGGTCGACGACCGTCCCCTTGCCGGCGTCGCCGAAGCCGAGATCGACAACGATCGTAAAGTCGGGCCGCATCTCGGCTCCTTCCTTCCTGCATCGACCCTGAATCGGCGGAAAAACTTGTCAGAGGCGGGCGATGCCACCGTCGGGGTTGGCCGGGGGCCGGGCGCCGGCGGGGCGGATACGGGCCAGGGCCTTGCCGATCGGGGCGACGGCGGCGTCCGCGCCGAGGTCCCGCAGGTCGTCGAGGCCCTCGTCGAGGTCGATCGAGTCCTCGAGGATGCCGATCGTGAGCGCGATCGTCTCGCAGGCCAGGCCCAGGTCGTCCAGCTCGATCACCCGCTCGCCGAGCAGCGCCCGCCAGGTGTCGAGCACCGCGCTCTCCCCCGCGTGCGCGGCGCCGGCCGGGATGATGAAGAAGACGTGGTACATCCGCTGGAGCTCGGCGAGGATCTCCGTGGTGGGGATGCGCTCGCCCAGCCGGTCGCCGATCACGTCGCGGACCTGGCCGGCGTCGACCGCCTTGTACGGGTTCTCGTCGCCGATGATGAACAGGTAGCCCTTCCGGCCGCGCTTCTCGAGGCAGTCGATCGCGGTGTGACGCGCCATGAAGTACATGGCGAGCTCGTACGACTCCTTGACCTGGCCGCCGCCGCCACCCTCCAGGATGATGTTGCCGAGGTGCGCGTCCATCCGGTTGTCCGACTCGAACTGGCCGACCTGCAGCGGCACCCGGTCGCAGGTGGCGTCACCGATGGCGCCGAACATGATCTGCGGGTGCTCGACGTAGCCCTTGCGCAGCAGCAGGCCGAACAGCGCCGGCAGCTTGCTCTGCAGCTCGCGCGGCACCGAGCCCATCGAACCGGTGACGTCGAACAGCACCGAGATGGCGACCGAGGTCGGGTGCTCGTCCGAGTCGCGGCTCTCCCGCATCCCCACACCGCGCGGGTCGAGGTCCGCGTGGACCTTCATCGCCCGGCCGGCGTGGCGCATCCGGTCGCTGTAGTCGAAGGCGCTCTTGCCACTGCTGCGCCGGAAGCTCGCGGCCGCGTCGTAGACGTTGGTCGACCAGCTACCGCTACCCATGATGATCCTCCAGAAGGTAGAGAAAGGGATGGTGATGTTGATGGGGCCGATCCCGGGCCCGTGGGGGCCGGCGGGGCCGCGGGCGCGCGGTCAGCGCGTGGGGCGCGGCATCGTGAACGGGCGGAACCGGCGGGGGCCGTACAGCCGGCCAAGCAGGTCGTCGAGCTCGCCGAGCAGCTGCCACGCGTCGTCCGGCCGCATGGACGGGGCCGGCAGCAGGCAGCCGCCGAGGAACCGGCGGATCGGCGCGGGCACGCCGGCGCCGAGCCGGGCCGGGTCCGGGCTGCCCAGGAGGTAGGACACGCAGCGGGTGGCGAGGGCGAGGTCGGTGGCCGCGCCCGGCGGCTCGCGGCGCGCCACCTCCGGCGGGTACCAGTCGGCATACGCCGCCACCAGCGCCGGGATCCGCCGGCTCGGGTCGTCGTCGCCACGACCCGGCCTCCGGGTCCCCCGGGCACCGACGGGACCGGTGCCGCGGTGCGGGCCGACGACCGCGCCCTCGGCCGGGTCCGGGATCGCGCTGTAGCACCAGTCGACGAGGACCAGGCCGTGCTGCTGAGGGTGGATCAGGACGTGGTCGGGCAGCACCGCCCCGTGCGCGACCCCGGCCCGGTGCGCGTAACCGATCGCGACGAGCAGCCGGCGCCACATCCAGACGGCATCGCGTGGGTCCACCCCGCCCGGGTAGGCGGCGCGCACCTGGGCCAGCGTCACGAAACCGTCGAGCCGGCCCAGCACGTTCGCCCGGCGGCCCGCGCCACCCTCCACCGGATCGGCGAACCTGCCGTTGTCGACCAGCCGCGGCACGTAGGGAGCGAACTTCGGGTCGCCCAGCCGGGCGACCCGCCGCAGCGCCGCCGCCTCGCGGGCGACCAGGTCGTCGTCGGCCGCCGAGCGAGCGATCTTCACGACGTATGGCGGGTCGTCGCCGTCGGCGGGCCCACCGAGCCCGCCGCCGACCGGGGCGGTCCGGGCCACCCGGTACAGGGTGGCGATGTCGCCGTCCGCGTACCGCTCGCCGACGGTGTACGCGAACCGGGCACCGCCCGCGTCGGCCGAGTCGCCCCTCGCCGCGGCCGCGCGAGGCTTCGCCGTTGTCGCGCGGCCGCGGCCGAAGACGACCGTGCCGGCCCGGTCGCGCCGCCGGATGCCCGGCGCGGCGCCCGCGGCCAGCTGGTAGGCCTCCCACAGCTCGGTGAGCCGGGCGAAGGCCCTGGCCGCGTCGACGCGCCGGGCCGCGGGAGCGACGTCCGGATGCGTCAGCCGGGCCATTGCCCGGTAGGCGCGGCGGGCCGCACGCAGCGCCGCCTCCGGCGAACGGCCAGCGGCCGGCTCGGCGGGGCCGAACAGCGCGCGCTCACCGAGGCCCTGCCGCAGCACGAGGTCGATCACCTCGTCGAACGAGGCGGGCTGCCGCGGGCCGTCCCCGCCAGCGCCGCCGCGGTCCGCTCCCGTCGCCGGGAAAGTGGTCGAGTCGGTGTGGGTCATCGTGGTTCCTCCTGCCCGGGACGCAGCAGCGCGGGGTGCAGCAGCCGGGCCGTGCCGGCGCGGTAGAGCCGGGCGCGCCGGCCGCCGCGGGCGCCGCCACGCGCGGTGGTGGCGCCGGTGTCCTCGACGAACCCAGGAGCGGAGAGCACCTTGCGATGGAAGTTGGGCGCGTGTAGCGGCTGCCCCCACACCGCCTCGTAGACCTCTCGCAGCTCGGTGATGGTGAACTCGGTCGCGACGAACGCGGTGGCCAGCGGCGTGTACTCGAGCTTGGAGCCGGCCCGTTCGAGCGCGTCGTCGAGGATCCGCGCGTGGTCGAATGCCATGTGGTCGCGATCGACGCCCACGACCGGAACCCAGGCAGCCGTCTCGGCGTCGCCACCGGCGGTCGGATCCGGTAGGTCGGGGGCAAAAGCGAGGTACGCGACCGAGATGACCCGCATCCTGGGATCCCGGCCGGGTGTTCCGTAGGTGCCGAGCTGTTCCAGGTACACCCTGGCGAGGCGGCGGTCGACCGCCCGCCGATCGGTGGACGCCGCGAGCCCGGTCTCCTCGGCGAGCTCGCGGACCGCGGCCTCCGGCAGGTCCTCGTCACGCCGCGCGCCGTCCGGCCCGGTCGCCGGGCGGACGAACCCACCCGGCAGGGCCCAACGTCCCACGAACGGCCGCTGGCCGCGCCGAACCAGCAGCACGTGCAGGGTTGGCACCGACTCGACGACTCGGATGGTCAGCGCGACGACGTCGACCGTGACGGCGATCGGCTCGTAACGCCGCGGGTCGTAGGCGGACAGGAACGCCGCCTCCGCCGCGTCGTCGTCCGTGCCGAGGACGACCGCCTGCCGCTCCGGCCCAGTGCCCGCCATGGTTCTCCCAAAGATCGAACGAGGAGTTCTACTCAAGTCGAGTAACTCTCAGGTCGAGTAGTTCTCAAGTCGAGAATTTCTGAAGTTGAGAAGAACATAGCTCACAGATCCCCACCCGCCAAGGGGTTTTGTCCTGGACCCGACACGTCCAGGGAGTCGGTGCAGACGGCAGGAGGGGGCAGAGCAG
>NZ_MBLO01000073.1 GCF_001854805.1 Pseudofrankia coriaricola | reverse complement strand
CCGCAACGCCAGCAGCTCCCGGGTCGTGGCCCCGAACGTGTGCAACTGGACCTGGGCAGACCCACCCGGCCGCTCGGTGACCCGCACACAGGCCACGATCTCGTCCTTGTGCACGTCCAGACCGGCGCACCGCGCCACCTGCGCTTCCATCAGACCCCCAGACGGTCGTCCCGACAGGACAGGGCGGCCACCCGGGGGGATCCGATGATCAAAGAGTCTAGAGGTCGCGCTCGAAGCAGCAGTCCCACGTGCCTGCAGATCCCCACGTCACACTAAGCGACGGGCTCAACCTTCGGCACCAAGCTCGCCCGACGTCGTCCAGGTGACCACAGGCATTTTCCGACGCCCCACGTGGCCGGCGACGCCGGCCCTCACCACTAAGCGGAAAGCCAAGTGCCAAACTCGGAGATCTCGTCACGGCCGACACTCTCAGAATCGAAGCCTGCCCGCGCCACCGAAACTATCCCCCCAAGGAACCCCCATGTTGCTGACCGACCGCGCCCGCGCCGTCATCCGCCAACACCCCAAGCTCCGCGGCCGCATCGTCACCGCCAAAGACGTCGCCTACCAGGCACGCCTTGCCGCCATCGCCGCAATCAGCGCACCCATCGTCATCGAAGACGAATTCGGTATCAAAATCCTCATCCCTCCCTACATGCGACGCACCGCCCGCCACCAGCTCCACCGCCCCAGCGACCGCGCCGCCTTCGGCCTCATGGCACAAACCACCAAACCCGGCGACACCGTCCTCGACGTCGGTGCCAACATCGGTGTCTACTCCATCCACGCCGCCCACCTCGTCGGGCCCACCGGCCTCGTCCACGCATTCGAAGCCGTCCCCAGCACCGCCGGCCGGCTCCACGAAACCATCGCCCTCAACCACTGCCACACCCGCATCACCGTTGCCAACGTCGCCGTCTCCGACACCGACGGCGTCGCCACCATGTACACCCATACGAACCCGAAGGACTCCGGCTGGGCATCCCTCGGCACTCACTCCATGTACGACTTCGACGGCACCGAACGCAAACCCGGCCAGGCTGTCGACGTTCCAGCCGTCACCCTCGACAGCTACTGCCAGCATAAGCGGGTCGACACCATCGCGTTCTGCAAGGTCGACGTTGAAGGATTCGAGCGCGCCGTCTTCGCCGGCGCGCGCCAGCTCCTCGCCGACAGCCGCATCGGAATCCTCGCCTTCGAAATCTCCGAGGACCCCCTTGCCGGCAACGGCGACACCCCCCTCGACGTGTTCACCGAACTCGCCGGGCGCGCTTACCACATCTACCAGCACGACGAGAAGACCGGAGAACTCGTCGGGCCCGTCGACCCCGGCAGCGAAAGCCGGCGACTCACCAATGGCCCCCTCCATCCCTACGTCGCCAACTATTTCGCCACCCGGCGTCCCAAGCTACTCACGACCGTGATCCCTTAAACCCCACATACGATGACCAGCCTCCACGACATTCGCTGGTGTCGACCGCCTTCATCGCTGGGTCCGCTCCAGTGCGTCGCGCACCAGGTCGGCCGTCGACTGGACAACCGCCGGCAACCGCGCCCGAGCCGCGGTTCGGCGGGCGCCAAATAGTCCAGCATCTCGGCGGGGCACCTCACAGCCGGCGAGGATCCGTTCGAGATGCCATCCGCCAGTCAGCACACTGGCCTCGGTGCAGATGGCCGCCGCGCGGAGTTCCGCCGTGACGATGGTTAGGTAGGATGCGCCGATGGCTCGAACGGGGCGAAAAATTGGGTGCGCGCGACCGCCCGGCTCTGTATGAATGGTGCTCCTGCCGCCTGGGATGAAGGGATCAGCCGCTGATGAGTTCTCGGCTGCGCGCGGCCGCCACCGAGACCGTTGGCATCGTCAGGGCCGGCTGGTATCTGGCGCCGGACGGCCGGCGTGTGGAGGTCGGCGAGCTGGTGCGCCGGGCCGTCGCGGAAACCACGATGTACGGGTCGGAGCCACTCGGGGTCGACGTGCCCGCGGCGGCGCCGGCCGGCCCGGTCGCGATCGAGGTGACCGGCGAGAGCAGCCTGGCCGCGGCGCGGCGGCTGTGGGGGCAGGTGCCGGAGCCGGTCGCGGTCCTGAACTTCGCGTCGGCCCGCCGGCCTGGCGGTGGTTTCCTGGGCGGCGCGAAGGCACAGGAGGAGGACCTGTGCCGGTGCTCCGCGCTGCACGCCTGCCTGACAGCCGTCCCGGAGTTCTACGAGGCGCACCGTGCTCGACGGACCGCCCTTTACAGCGACCGCGTGATTCACGCGCCGGCCGTGCCGGTGTTCCGCGACGACAGCCTCCAGCTGCTGGCCGAGCCGGTCCTGGTCGGTTTCCTGACGGCCGCCGCCCCGAACGCGGGAGTGATCGTCGCCAATGAGCCGGACGAGGCGCACCTGATTCCGCTGGCGCTGCGGGCGCGCAGCCGGCAGGTGCTGGCCGTCGCCGTGCGTCACGGCTACCGCCGCCTTGTTCTCGGTGCCTGGGGCTGCGGCGTGTTCCGCAACGACCCGGCCGTGGTCGCGGCGGCCTTCCGCGAACACCTGGCCCCCGGCAGCGAGTTCGCCGACCGTTTCGCCCACGTGGTCTTCGCCGTCCTCGACCGCGACCCGTCCTCACCCACCCGCCGCGCCTTCGCCGAGACGTTCGCGTAGTCCCGTCCAGCCGAGAATCGGCCTCGCGCGCTGCCCACAACTCGGAGCAGACCTTCCGGCCACGGCGCAGGCTCAGCGGGTCAGAGCACCCGTCGATAGGCGAAAGCACGAGCTTCAAGTCCTTGGACGGCCATCCAGCCCGAGTTGTGCTGGCGGATCGGATCCGCGTCAGGCGGGTACGTCGGCTCCGGTGGCCATGCCGGGTCCGGGTAGGACGTCGATGGTGTCGGCGTGCATGGGTTGGTCGCAGTGCCCGCAGCGTAGGTCGGCGGGGGCGATGTGGCCGCAGGGCCGGTGGCGGTAGAGGACGGGTGGGCCGGCTGGCCCGGCCAGCCAGCGGTCGCCGAATCGGGCCATGGCGATGAGGACGTCGCACAGGTCGACGCCCTGATCGGTGAGGACGTACTCGTAGCGCGGGGGGCGGGCCGAGTATTCGCGGCGGGCGAGCACGCCCCGTTCGACGAGCCATTTCAGGCGCTCGGTGAGGACTTTGCGGGAGATGCCGAGGTCGGCCTGGATCTGGTCGAAGCGGCGGATCCCGACCATCACGTCGCGCAGGATCAGCGGCGACCAGGGCTCGCCGATCAGATCTAGCGTCCGCGCGATCGAGCAGACCATGTCACCGAACTGGGTGCGTTGCACGTCGCCAGGGTACCCGGGCAGGTTCCCTAAGGGAACTTAAGTTGGTATCGTCCGTCCCCTAAGGGAACCGACCGAAGGGACGCCGCCGATGAGCCCGGCCACCACAGACACCGCCCCAGTACCGGCGACTCTGCTCCGGCAGGGCGACCCGGCCCTGCTCGACACCGCGACCGCCCGACGCCTGCTGGCCTCGACGATCCCGGCGCGATTCGCCTACGTCGCCGTGGACGGGACGCCCCGGGTGGTGCCGACCTGGTTCCACTGGACCGGTCACGAACTGGTGATGGCCACCTACGTCGCCGGACCCCGTATCGGCATTCGGCATCCCGCCAACCGGCTGGCGGCGCTGCGGCGCCGGCCCGAGGCCGCCGTAACCATCGACACCGATGGCTTCCCGCCCGAGTCGCTCAGCCTGCGCGGGCCGGTGGAGATCATCGAGGTGTCCGGCCTGGCGCCGGAATACGCCGCGGCCGCTCGCCGCTACCTCGGACCGGAGGCCGCCGCCGGCATGCTCGCTCAGGTGGAGGCGCCGGGCACGGTCCAGGCCCGCATCGCGCTGCGGCCCACCTGGGTCGGCCTTCTTGACTTCGCCGGCCGCAAGCCCAGCGCGCAGGGCGGCGTCGATCCGGAGGCGTAGCCAGCGCCGCCCCGCCAACGTTCGCCCGCCAGCACGCGACTGGTAGATCACCACCGTGTCGCCGTAGTCAGGAGCACGTTCCAGATCGCCAGTGCCTCACGGGCGAGGGCACCCGATGAGTTTCATCGTCCGTCGCGGTCCATCCAGTAGTGCCGATCGACCGGGAGGGCCTTGTGGTGGGACAACCTGTGGTGCACTTCGAGATCATCGGGCGGGATCCGGCGAAGCTCCGCCGCTACTACGGCGAGTTGTTCGGATGGGAGTTCACCATCGACGACGCGGCCACCGATGCGGTCTCCCAGCCGGGGAACTACGGGTTCGTGGACGGGGGCGGTAGCGGCGGGATCAACGGTGGCGTCGGCGGCGGTGAGAACTACGAGGGACGCGTCCTGTTCTATGTGGGGGTTGCCAATGTCGAGGCCGCCCTACAGAAGGCTGAGAGCCTTGGTGGGACGCGTCGGATGGGTCCCGAGGGGACGCCGGGGAGGCTGGTGGTCGGACAGTTCACCGATCCCGAGGGCCATCTGATCGGCGTCGCTGGAACGGAGTAGACCGACGGTCTGACCAGCGTTCTTGCGCCCCTTGAACCTTCGCTTCACCTCGTTCAGGCCGCGGATCGCCGTGCCCGCGCCGGCCCGGACGACCTTCCGCTGACCCTGGGTCTGCTGATGATCCCGGCGCGATCGCGGTCGCCGACCACTGCCCATGCCGTGACAACGTGGACAGGCGCCAAGGATCGCAGCCGAGGGCGCTGATCTGACCGGAACGCCCAGTCAGCGAGCGAGCGAGGTTGGTCACTCCGACGCTGAGACGAGGGTGCCCGGTGGAGATCCTGTCACTTGAGCGTCGCGCGCTATGGGTACCTCCCGGAGTTCGGTTTGGAGTCGATCGTGCGAGACCTGCGGGTGCACCAGTTCCCCAGAGGCACCGACGAGATCAGGCCGGTGGTCGTGTCCTGTGCCCTGCCGGCGGAGGCTCGATGACCGCCGCCGCGTCCGGGGGTGCCGACGAGGTGATCCGCCGGGTCGAGGGCCCTGTCGGCTGGCTTACCCTCAACCGGCCGAAGGCGATTAACGCGCTGACCCACACCATGGTGCTGGCGATGACGGAGGCGCTTGACGACTGGGCCGCCGACGACTCGATCACCTGCGTCGTCGTCGACGGCGCCGGCGAGCGCGGGCTGTGCGCCGGTGGCGATGTTCGGGCGTTCTACCACGATGCCCGGTCCGGCGGGACCGGATCCGTCGACTTCTGGGCCGACGAGTACCGGCTGAACTCGTTCATCGCCCGCTATCCGAAGCCCTACGTCGCGCTGATGGACGGCCTGGTAATGGGCGGCGGCGTCGGGATCTCCGCCCACGGCTCGGTCCGCGTCGTCACCGAGCGCTCCAGGATCGCCATGCCGGAGACCGGCATCGGCTTCGTACCCGACGTGGGCGGCACCTGGCTGCTTTCCCGGATGCCTGGCCAGACGGGAACCCACGCCGCACTCACCGCCGGCACCCTTTCCGCCGCGGACGCGATCACCGCCGGCCTCGCCGACCAACTGGTCCCCACCGAGCAGCTGCCGGAGCTGGTCGACCGCCTGGTCGCCGGGACAGCCCCGGCGGACGCCGTCGCCTTGCTGGCCGTCCCCGCGGGCGAGGGACGCCTCGCCGCCGCGCGCGGCTGGATCGACTCCTGCTACGCGGCGGGCACCGTTGAGGAGATCCTCCAGCGGCTGCGCGCGCACGGCGACCCGTCGGCCGCCGTGGCGGCGGACGAGATCGCGGCGAAGTCGCCGACGGCGCTGACGGTCACCCTCGCCGCACTGCGCCGGGCGGTGGGGCTCGCAGACCTGGACACAGCGCTCGTCCAGGAGTTCCGGGTCTCGGTCGCCTGCCTGCGCCATCACGACCTGGCCGAGGGGATCCGGGCGCAGATCATCGACAAGGACCGCTTCCCGCGGTGGTCGCCGAGCGCACTGGCCGACGTCGACGACGCCCTCGTCGCGGAGTTCTTCGCCGCCCCCTCGGGCGGTGACCTCGACCTCGACCGACGTCTCGTCCGGGCAGGCCGGACGGTCGCCCGATGACCGCGCCACTATCCGCGGGTGGGGACCGGGTGGGTATCCCGCTTTCTTGCCGCCGGACGCCTGAAGGAGCTGTCTTCCACGGCGGACGGATGCGGAGGGACGTGCGAAGGGAAGTCGTCTGACGATGGCGCGCTGCAGCTCAGCTGCAGCGCGAGCCCGGCGCGGCGCGAGGGCGTGAGGGTAGGAAAGACAGGGCTGATGTCACGCCTTGGCAGGTGTTCGACCAGACAAGGTGCCGCGCGGGGCGTCACGTGGGCGGGCCATTGAGCGATGGGTAGTCCTTGAGGTCGATGTCGGTGGCGAACTTGTCCGTTGCCTTGAGCATCGCCCGCAGCAGGAACCTCGACGCGAACGTCCAGTTGCGCATTCGCATTCGCATTCTCGCCTTGCTCCCTGGCGCAAGGAACGGGCCGTACTTCCGCTCGACACTCGAGAGCAGTCCCAGCAGGTAGGCCCGCCCCTGCGACCGGCAGCGAGAACAACTCCTCGAGCCCCCTCGTCCCAAACAGCCAGGTCAAGCTTCCTCGACCCCACCCGCGATGCGTGCTCCACGCCCCGTCCACCCGACCGAAAACCACGAACCATGGCAAGGCGCACCATCAGTCACGAACAGGATTACAAGAAGATCATTTCTACCGTAGTGCTGGATCGAAATTTGTAGCTATATGGGTGTCCAATGCTGTCCAGCGGCGGTTCGAGCGGAATCCGGCGACGCCGCCTTCCGCCCAATTCACGCGACAGTTCGTTTCTGACCGCCCGGCTCGGCGAGCCCGCCACATCACGCATCAAACCCACAGGCGACGCACAGGGGGCTCATAGGTAAGACCCGCAGTATCCGGGTGCTGGTAACCAGCCTGGTGGGCATCGGACCTGCCTCGACACGGAACGGGTAGATCCATGACAAGGCTTCGCCGCAGCATCGTCGCGCCGATCGCGGCCGCAGCGCTGTTCTCCACGGTCGCTGCCTGTGGCAGCGACTCCGGCACCAACGCCTCCTCGTCCTCGACCGCTGACCCTTCGGGCTCGCCGAGCGGATTCCCCGGCGGTGGACCGGGCGGCGGCGCGCCTGGCGGTGGTCTGCAGACCTTCACCGCCGTCGACCTCGACACCGACGGCGAGAATGCGTCTGGCGCGAACACCACCGACGTCGTGACCGCCGCCACCGCGTTCCTCGCCACCTTGGACTCGGACACCGCCGCGAAGGTCAGCTACGACTTCACCGACAACGAGTCCCGCCAGACCTGGTCCAACTTCCCGGCCCAGCAGGTGCCTCGCAAGGGCGTCGCGCTCTCCGACCTCGACGACGGTGCCAAGGCCGCCGCGATGGCCCTCGTGAAGACCATGCTGAGCGCGGAGGGCTACGCCCAGGTGCAGACGATCCAGGAGGCCGACGACTGGCTCAAGGAGAACAGCGCCTCCGGCACCGACAGCTTCGGCTCCGACACCGACTACTACATCGCGATCTACGGCACGCCCTCGGCCAGTGACTCGTTCATGGTCCAGTTCGGCGGCCACCACCTGGCCCGCAACTACACCTACAAGGGCACCACGGCCAGCATCACACCCGACTTCACCGGTACCGAGCCGAAGTCCTTCACGATCGGCAGCACCGACGTGGAGCCCATGAAGGAGAAGGCCGGAACCCTGTTCGACGTCTTCGACTCCCTCAGCGACGACCAGGAATCCCAGGCCGAGCTGTCCGGCACCATCGACGACATCCTGATGGGCCCGGGCGTGGACAGCGGGAAGTTCCCCGAGACCCAGGGCGTGGCCGTCAGCGGCCTGTCCACGGACCAGCAGCAGCTCGTCCTCGACGCGATCGGCGCCTGGGTCGACGATGCCGCCCCTGGCGTCGCCGCCTCGCTGATGGAGACCTACAAGTCCCAGCTCGACCAGACCTACATCGCGTTCGCCAACAGCGACACCGTCGACGGCGAGAGCACCTACCTGCGCATCGACGGACCCCGCGTGTGGATCGAGCTCGTCAACACCCGCAGCCAGAGCACCCCGAACGTCCACTACCACGGTGTCTACCGCGACAAGAACGACGACTACGGCAGCTCCAACCCCAGCGCGTGACCGGCCGCCAAGGAACGGAGCACCATGCTGACCGGCATCCGACGAGCCCTGGGGCTCCTCGCCGGCACCGGGATCGTCGTCCTTGCGCTCGCGCCGCGGGCCTCGGCGCACCCGCTCAGCACCTCCGCGGTGCGACTGGACATCGGCGAGCGCAGCGTCACCGCGACCGTCGACCTGCCCCTGGACCAGCTCAGCATCGCGATGGACGAGGAGCTCACCGCGACCGACGTGCTTGACGACGCGACGGTGACCGAGCTGCGCGCCTACGTGCGGGACGACATGTCGGCGACGGACACGACCGGTCAGAGGTGGACGACCCGCGTCGTCGGCGGCCGGGTCGAGTCGATCGACGGTGCTGACAACCTCGTCCTCGACGCCACTCTGACACCGAGCTCGGGCAGGGTAGGGGACTTCGATCTCCACTACGACGCCGTCATGGACAAGCTCGTCTCGCACCGGGTGTTCGTCTCGGCCCGTTACGGGAGCACGGGCTCGTACACCACGTTGGCGATGTTGTCGTGGCAGACCCAGTCGGTGCCTGTGGCGGCCCTGTCATCATCGACGACCACAGGCCCGGCATCCAAAAGCCAGGGATTCGTGTCCGCGATCCACCTCGGTGTCGACCACATCAGCGGGGGCAGCGACCACCTGCTGTTCCTGGTCATGCTGCTGCTGCCCGCCCCTCTGGCCGCCACCGGGCGTCGGTGGGCGCGCCGCCAGGATCTCCGGCGCGCGGGCTGGCGTGTGCTGCACGTCGTCACGGCGTTCGCCGTCGGTCACTCCATCACCTTGGCGCTCGGCGCGATGGGCTGGGTACACCTGCCCACCCGGCTCGTCGAGAGCGGTATCGCCCTGTCCGTCCTGGTCTCGGCCGTCCACGCCATCCGGCCCCTGGTACGCCGCGGCGAGGTACTGATCGCCGGCACGTTCGGCCTGCTGCACGGGTTGGCCTTCGCCGCGCTCCTGGGCGAGCTCGACCTCAGCCGGGGGAGTCTGCTCACGACACTGCTCGGGTTCAACCTCGGCATCGAGATCACCCAGCTGGTCGTCGTAGCACTGGTGATGCCGTCACTCATCATGATCAGCCGCTCTGTCGTCTACCCGGCACTCCGGATCGCGGTCGCGTCGCTCGGGGCAGTGCTCGCGACGGCCTGGTTCGCGGAACGGACCGGCCTGATGTCCGGCAACCCGCTCGAACCGGTCGGCGAGCTCCTCGTCGAACATCCCGCCACGCTAGTTACCGGCCTCGCCGTCATCGCGGTCCTCTGCGCCCTGGCTCGACGGGCCGGGATACCTGGCCGGGACCCGGATCGCCTGGAGGGCGCGCGGGAAGTCGACGTGGGCGGCGGTGGCGACCCTCAGGCCTCGGGTCTCGTCGCGGCCGTGGCCTTGATCGCTGGATCGGAGCTGATCGAGGACAGCTGCGCAGACCACCACGCAACGTGGCCGTATCGGCTGTAACCCCGGCAGGCATACCGCGATCGCGGTACGCCGAGGTCGCCGCGTTGGGACGACGCGTGCAGGGCGCGTTGCCGGGAGAGTCGATGGCGTCGATCCGCCGGGAAGCTGAAAGGGGGCGTCGTGATGGTCGTGTTGGCGCGGTGGTGCGCACGCCGTCGGAACTTGGTTATCGGTGCCTGGGTTGCATCGCTGGTGGCGCTCGGGGCCATCCTCGGCGTCGTTGGGTCGAACTTCACTGACTCGAGCCGGCTGCCGGCCAGCGATTCCAGCACCGCGTACAGCCTGTTGGCGAAGGGCGGCAGCGACGCCGCGTCGGCGAAGACGGGCACTATCGTCTGGCATACAGAAACCGGGTCCGCTGTGTCGGCGGCGACGCGCTCGACGATCGCGCCGATGCTGCAGAAGGTGTCGACGCTCGGCGGCGTCACGTCGGTGATCAGCCCGTTCACCTCGGACGGTGCCGCGCAGGTCAGCGCGGACGACCACACCGCCTACGCGACCGTCGTGTTCACGTCGACGTCCCATGCGGACCAGGCCAAGGACATCGCGAAGCACGCAGACACTGGCGCGCTGAAGGTCCAGGTCGGGGGAACCGCCTTCACCAACCCCAGGCCGTCGGAGATCAGCGAGATCGTCGGCGTCCTCGCCGCGCTGCTTGTCCTGCTGCTGGTCTTCCGCTCGGTGTGGGCGGCCCTGCTGCCGATCCTCACCGGTGTTGCCGGCGTCGCCGTGTCCAGCCTGGCGGTGATGCTGCTCTCGCACGTCATGACGCTGCCGACCGTTGCCCCGAGCATGGGCGCCCTGATCGGGCTCGGCGTCGGTATCGACTACGCATTGTTCATTGTCAACCGGCAGCGCAAGGCGCTGCGGGCCGGGGCCGACCTGACCGACGCCATCACGACGGCGATGAACACCTCGGGCCGGGCGGTGCTCTTCGCCGGCGGCACCGTCATGATTGCGCTGCTGGGCATGCTCATCCTCAACGTCGGGTTCCTGTCGGGGATGGCCGTCGCCGCCGCGCTGACCGTGCTGCTCACCGTCGCCGCCGCGGTCACGCTGCTGCCCGCGCTGCTGGCCAAGATCGGACCGCGGGTGCTACGCCGGTCCGAGCGGAGGGCGACGAACACAGCATTTGCTGCCCGCGGCGAGGATGGCGGTGCGGGCCGGCAGACCCCGGCGGACCGCGGCGGGTGGGCGCGTTGGGCCCGGCTTGTCGAGCGGCGACCGGTCGCTACCGGCACGGCCGCGGTCGCGGTGCTCGTCATCCTGGCGGCCCCGGCTCTGGCGCTGCGGCTTGGTGCCGCGGATGCCAGCAGCGACCCGACCGGTACGAACACCCGCGGCTACCACGACACCATGGCCAGCGCGTTCGGAGACGGCTTCCAGGCCCAGTTGCTGCTGGTCGCCGAGACCCCGAACGGCCAGGCCCAGCAGGCCTGGAGCAGGCTCATCGGCGAACTGCCCCACGTAAAGGGGGTCGCCTCGGTCGGGTCTCCCGTCGCGGTCACCGCGAACACGCTGTCCATGGTTGAAGTCGTGCCCACCACCACGGCGCAGGACAAGGCCACCACCGACCTGGTCCACACGCTCCGGTCAGACGTCATCACCCACACCGAGATGGGGACCGACCTGCGTGTCCACGTCGGTGGAACCACGGCGAGCAGCATCGACTTCGCCAACGCACTCACCAGCAAGCTTCCACTGTTCCTGGTCATCATCGCCGGACTCGGGTTCCTCCTGTTGACCCTGGCATTTCGCAGCCTGCTCGTCCCGGCCGTCGGCGCGATCGGCAACCTGCTCACTATCGCCGTCGCGCTCGGGGCAACCGTCGCGCTGTTCCAATGGGGGTGGGGACCGTCGCTGTTCGGCATCGGCGGGCCAGCGCCGGTGGAGTACGTCGTTGCCATCCTCATCGTCGGCGTGATGTTCGGACTGTCCATGGACTACCACGTTTTCCTGGTCAGCCGGATGCACGAGGAATGGGTCCACACCCAGCGCAACCGGCGCGCCGTCACCGTCGGAGTCGGCGAGACCGGACAAGTCGTCGCGACCGCCGCCAGCATCATGGCGTGCGTCTTCGCCGCCTTCGGGTTCGCCGGCGTGCGCACGATCTCCGAATTCGGTGTCGGCCTGGCCATCGCGGTACTTGTGGACGCCTTCCTGCTGCGGATGACCGTCATCCCCGCGCTCATGCATCTGTGCGGGGCGCGGAACTGGGCGATTCCCGCCTGGCTGGACCGCATCCTGCCGCATATGTCGGTGGAGGGAGGAGCCGAAACGCGCCAGGAGCAGGAGATCGGGACGCAGCCGGTGCCGGAGCCGGAGCCGGTGGACGCGTAACGTCAATGGGGGACAGCCGATCGGCTGTCCCCCACCATCGGCCCGGAGGACGAGACGGAGCGAAGGTGGATAGATGACCAGGGACGCCCCAGCGCGGTGGCTCCGTCGCCATCCTGACGCACTGCTCACCACCGCCACGTTGCCGATCATGCTCGTCTCCAGCGTTCCGGATGGTCACTGGCGGCTCCTGTTCGGCTGGCCACTGGTCCTGGTCGTCCTGGCATGGCTACCGCTGACCGTCCGCACTTTGTGGCCGCTGCTCGTGGCCGCCGTGGTGGTCACGGTCGACACTGTGGACATAGCGGTCGCCGGACACGACCATCCGGCCACGGCGACGGTTCCCGTGGCGACCATCCTCGCCCTGTACACGATCAGCCTGCGGTACTCGGCCCGTGTCGCGTGGTCCGTGGCCGCGATCACGGGGGGCATCCAGTTCACCGTGGCCGTGCTCAGCTTTCCCCACTCAAGCACCAACCTGCTCTACTTCAACTGGCCCCTCGTCGCCACCGTGGTCGGACGACTGGTCCAGGAACGACGAGAACGCATCGCGGCGGCCGAGCAGCGTGCCGAAGCCGCCGAACGCAGCAAGAAAACCGAAGCCCGACGGCAAGTGACCGCTGAGCGCATCCGCGTCGCCCACGAACTGCACGACGTCCTCGCCCACCACATCGCCGTCGTCAACGCCCAAGCCGGGGTTGCCCAATACCTGCTGCGCACCGACCCCGATGCCGCCAACCAAGCGCTCACTGGCATCGCGGTCAACAGCCGCGCCGCTCTCGACGAACTCCGAGCCACGCTCGGGGTGCTTCGCGCGGAACGCAGCGACAGTGAGAACGACGACGCGCGCGCCCCCGCGCCCGGCGCCGACCAGCTAGGCACCCTCCTCAACGGGTTCCGCGAGGCCGGAATGCTGCTCACCGCTCGAAGCCGCGGTACACCGCAACCGCTGAGCGGCCCAGCCGACCTCGCCCTCTACCGCATTGCGCAAGAAGCGCTCACCAACGCCATCAAACACGCACCAGGCAGCGCGGTGCACCTTGACCTCAAATGGTCCGACACCGCCGTCATCCTGACCGTTGACAACGCCCCACCGTCGACCACCCCACCGCCCGATGCCTCAGAACTCGTCAACGAAGGAACTGGGCATGGCCTGCTTGGCATGCGCGAACGCACCGCCGCCGCGGGCGGCTCGGTTAGCGCCGGCTTTACCACCGACGGCGGCTATCAGGTAACCGCCAAGCTGCCCGTGCTGGTCACCCACGCGGCGCCGACCTCTGGCCGACCGGGTGACCGGGCTTCTCGCTCTGACGCGACGTCCACACTGAGCCCACGGTGACGACCAATGTCCTGCTCGTAGACGACCAGGCGCTGCTGCGCGCCACCTTCCGGCTGCTCATCGACTCCGCACCCGATCTGCAGGTCGTGGGCGAGGCCGCGAACGGGCGCGAGGCAGTCACGCTGACCCGTCGGGACCGCCCCGACGTCGTCCTCATGGACATCCGGATGCCGGACGTCGACGGCGTCGAGGCAACGCGCGCGATCACCGCCGATGAAACGCTCGCCGACGTCAAGATCATTATCCTGACGACGTTCGAGACCGAACAGCTCGTCGTCGAAGCTCTGCGCGCAGGAGCCAGCGCCTTCCTCGGCAAGGGCGTAGGGCCCGCGGACCTGCTCGACGCCATCCGCACCGTGGTCGCGGGCGAGTCGCTGCTGTCCCCAGCCGCGATCCGGGCGCTGATCTCCCGCGTCCTCGCTCAACCCAGCGTCGCCTCGACGCTGCAACCTTCCGCCTTGCCGGGCCTCACGCCCCGTGAGCGAGAGATCCTCACCCTCGTCGCCCTCGGTCTGTCCAACGACGACATCGCCGAACAGCTTGTGATCAGCCCGGCCACCGCCAAGACCCACGTCAACCGAACGATGACGAAACTGCACGCACGCGACCGGGCCCAACTAGTGATCATCGCCTATGAAACTGGGCTCGTGGTTCCGGGTCAGAGAGCAGAGTGAGCAGCCCACCAGATCGCGGATCAGCATTCCCACACCGGCGCGCATCTTCGAGCCCCGGCTGTTCGTCGGCCGGTACGCGCCAGGCGTGCCCAATTCCCGGGACATCGTGACCAGGGCGGGAAGAATGTCGTGTCTCTGTGCCGGACATTGATTGAAGCGCTGCCGCCGTGCTTCGAGACCGGGAGGTAACACCGGAGCCGCTCGACATGCTGTCGGCCGAACGAGACCACATCGACAATCGGGCGACCAGCCCGGCGCTCGCACCCGAGACAGCCTCGACACGAAGATCCGTGCTGCGGCCGGGTCGTGTCCGCCGGGATGGTGTACGGGGAGTGAATCCACTTGCTCTCTCGGTGTGATGTTCTGAGGTGAGCGCATCGAGTAGCATTGTGATCTCGGGGTGTCGTGTGGGCTGTTCTTGGTGATGTCGATTTTGGCGAGAATCTCGAGGCCGAAGAAGCGGTGGGTCTCGATCCATTCGTCGTGCTGCTCACCGACATCCGGTCCGAATTAAAGATCGTCGTGGCGGCCGCGGAGGGCGCGCCGGGGACGTCATGACGCTGGATGGTGTGGATAGGTCGGATCGGTAGGGGTCGGCCAGCCGGTCCGGGGACTTGGCTGGTTGGCCGAGTCCTAGCCGCGATATTCACGTGGTTGGGGGTGCTGGTAGGCCCGGTGTCGCCCGGGGCGCCCGTTTTGCGGATTGGCAGCCTGTTCTGTGAGACGCGGTTGGTAGGTGTAGGCGTGGTCGTCGGGGTGGGTGTGTACAGCTGATGCTGGCCGCGGCTGATGATGCGGCCGCTTCAGGAGGCCAACGCCCGCTCCGAGGGAGACGAGACCCATGCCGATGGCGGCCCCGATTCCCTTTGCGCCCCCGACAAGATAGTAGGCCGCCACCGCGACGGCGCCGTTGAACAAGAACAGGAACCACTGCACCTTTCTCGACGCGAGAATCGATTTCAGTGGCTCCCTTTTCGCCAGGCGGGAGCCCGCCCACAGCGAGACTACGATCGAGCCATAGGTGACCAGTTGCTTCTGCGTGCCGTTGACCTGGAGGAGCCGTGCGCCGGCCACGGTGCCGACGAGGCTGACCGTGAATACGGACCAGAGCACGCATGACCAGAGGAACGAGAGGAACGAACGGAAGGCATTCATGTGTGTTCCCTTCCGACGGGGGTGCGGGAGACGGTGGTGAAGCGGCCGCCGGCGCAGCCGCGGCCGCCGGGGCTCGCGGCGGGCGCGCCGGGGGTTTGGCCGACCCTGACGGGCCGAACGAGAACATCATGATCGATTAGTTGTTGGCGGGCGCAGGTGGGCGAGGCGCTGGCAAGTGCCGCGGTGAGGGGCACGCGTCAGCGGACTGGGCAGATGGTGAACATGGCCAGCAGGCCGATGTTGTTGAGGGTGAACTTGTCGGCGAGCGAGTCACTTAGGCCGTAGCGCTGTGCCATCGTGGGCGTGGTGACCTGCCGGCTTGCGGCCATGTCCGCGCAGTCGGCCTCGCCGTCGCTGACGATTTGCGCATCGGTTTTCCCCTGCGCCAGATCGGGGAACTGGTGGCGGAACTGCCTGGCGTAGGTCGCGGCGCTGTCGGTGTCCCTGGTCCCGGCCTGCGGACTCGCTGGCACCTGCCCCGCGGCAGGCGATTGTGACGGGCTCGCCCAGGAGCTTCCCGCCGACGTGTCGGCGGGGTTGCAGGCAGCCAGCGCCGCGATGGCCGCCGCGGTGACGGCAAGTCCCCCTGACCGCCAAGCAAGCCGCCAGCGGAGGGAACCCACCGGCGACCGGGTGTCGGTGGTGTTCTGTTCGTTCCGTGCGCTTTCCTGCCTGCGATGATCCATGTCGCTCGTCCTTTCGAGTCGGGAAGTGGGCAAATCTTTGGCCGGTATGGCGGGAAGAGCCGGGAGCGAGGTCGTCCGTCGGACAATCCGCGGATCAGTTCAGCCAGATTGCGGCTCCCAGGCCAATGGATCCGGCTCCGAACACCATGACTTTGTCGTCGGCCCGGCCTGCGAGCGGTTCACGCGGCGGCGCGCGACCGCCATGGGCTCATTCAGCGCGGCGACGTCGGACGGCAGACTGTCGGGGAACTTGGCCATGCTCATGCTCATGCCCAATACGGCATCCTCGATGAGCAGGTACTCGCGCATGCCGCCGAGTGCGCCGCCGCAGCCGATCGTGCCGGACGGAGCGGCCATCGGATTGACAACCACGCGATCGCCCACCCTCAGATCGGTGACTTCGGCGCCCACTTCGACGACTTCGCCGGCCGGTTCGTGCCCGAGTGGGATCGGCATCATCTGGCCGCCGGGACCCATCGGCATGCCCCCGATATGCGGGAAATGTGTGTCGGTTCCGCAGATGCCGCAGGCGCGGATCCGTATCAGCGCGTCGGTGGGGCCCGGAACGGGAAGTTCGACGTCCACCACGTCGACCTTGCGTCGCGCGCCGGTCTGTACGGAATTCATCTTGATCACGGAGGGGCCCTTTCTGGGGAAGTGAACGGCCGTCAACCGGACGATCGGGGGTTGATCATCGGCTCTGTGCATCTGTTTTCGACCGCGGCACAAGCCTGCCCGCTCGGGGCTGTTCCGACGTCGTCCGCATGCAGGCAATACCGACTACGAACGTCGTGGTAGCTACGCACCCCACCCGCGTCGCCCGCGTGTACCGCGCTCGCGGTAGGCCAAGCGCCCCGTCCCACGTCGCGGGGGGCGCTCAATCTGAAGGGGACGCCTCGGTGAAGGCAGCAGTGGAGCGTGACTGGGTGTAGCAGCGTAGATTTCGAACTGGGTTAGCCGCCGGATGTGAGCCCCGGCCTGCTGCGACCGTAGTAGGTGGAAGTGCCTACGTTCGAGGGACGACCAGGAGGCACGCAGCGGTGAGCATGGTGGCGTGCCGGGACCGCCGGCACGCCGCGTCGCCAGGGGCCTTCCCTGCCCCTTCGCGGCCGAGCATGCTCGTACGCCGGAGGGGTGTCGTGCCTTTGCTTGTTCGCTGGTGCCATCGGCATCGGCTCGTCACCGTCCAGCGCTGCCTGGGGCCGCTGACCACGCCCAGTGCCGCGGTCGGCCTCGCCGGCGTCGCTTTCGGCGACAGCCTGACCGTGCAGAACACTGGCTGGGGCCTTCTCCTTGCCTCGCTGGCGCACACCGACCGAAACGGCACGCCGCCGCCGCCTCACCACCGCCTCGCATATGCCAGCGCCAGCCGGTAGGCGGGTAACCGGGGTTGCCGTAGCCAGCCGGCGGCACCCCGCCGCCGGCCTGGGCAGGGCGAGCGGTGACTGGATTGAGGTGTTCCGGCTGCCGGGTGGGCGGATTGGCGTGAGCGTCGGCGACGCGTCCGGCCACGGGTCGGACGCTGCTGATCACGCCACCCGGACGCGGCGGCTGGTGCGAGCGGGCCTGGTGAACGGGTGGGAACCAGGCATCGCGGTGCGGCGGGCGGTGGCGCAGCTCGGCGACACCGGAGAGCGGTTCGCCACCGGCCTCGTCGCCACCCTGGACCCGACAAACGGATACCTGCGGTATGCCAATGCCGGCCACCCCGCCGCGCTCCACCTCGAGTGGACAGATCCGCTGGACCGGGTCGTCCTCACGGCGTTGCCACCGACCGGTCCGATGCTGGTGGACCTGTTCGCCGGCCAGGACGCATGGGACACCGCGGCCATGATTCTCCACCCCGGCGACGCCCTGATGGTGTACACGGACGGGCTGATCGAGGCCCGCGATGCGGCCGGCGTGGAGTTCGGCTTCGACCGACTGGCGACGGAGGTCATCCGCTGCTCCCGGAGCCGCACCCCGCGCCACCTGCTCGACGGCATCTTCGGCGCCGTCGATGAGCACACCGCGGGCTGCCACGCGGACGATCGGGCCGCGCTCGTCGTCGCCCGTCCCCTCATCCGCGCCTGCACATTCCAGCCAGCTGGATCGGCCGGCGCGAGGTCCGATCGTGCCTGAGCCCTTGGCGGGATGTTGCCTCCCGGGTGGATTCCGAGAATAGGACCCGAAGCCCAGGGAACTGGTGGCGGCGAGGCAATGTCCGGGTCATCCCGCGGCTGGCTGCAGCTCGGGGATCTGGGCCGAGTGCAGTACATGGGCGATGCGCCAGAGCCCGAGCCAGCTTTGCGGATAGACCGACTCGTTGAGCAGCGCGGTATGAGCCTGCGGGTCAGGGTCGCCGCAGGCGTCGGCGCAGACGGTGACCTCGTAGCCGATATCGAATGCCCACCTGGTGGTGGACAGCACCGTCCCTGAGGTCGCCACGCCGGCCACGACGATTCGGCGGATGGCTGAGGCCTGCAGCAGCTCGTGCAGGTTCGTGGTGGCGAAGGCTCCGATGGTGCGCTCGGTCAGCACCGGCTCGTCCGGCCCGTCGCGGGTGACGGGCCGTTCGGGGCGGGGACGTGCTGGGCGGGACGACGAGGCCGCCCCGCCCGGCATGCCGGTGCAGCTCAGGACTGTCGTGTCGTCAGGTCGGGAACAGCGGTCAGCTCGAGATCGACGTGTTGCCGAGAACCTCGTACTCGGCCGGCTCGCCCTTGTCGTTCAGGGTCGTCGCCAGGCCGCCGAGGGTGCAGACAGCCTGGGTCGCCGGGATGGCCTTGCCGTTGCAGCGGAACTTGAGCCCGCCGCCGCCGGGCAGCTCGGTCTCCTTCATTGCCTTGATGGTCGACGTGATGGTCGCCGGGGTGATGTCACCCGAGATGCCCTGCAGCGCCGTCTGGAAGCCGGCGGCGACTATGAACATGTTCAGGCCGTCCTGGTTGCTGGTGTCGATGTTCGTGCCGTAGGTGTCGACGACCTTCTGGTAGAGGCGCATCGACGGGCTGTCCGCCCCGATCGGCGCGGTGGCGCTGACGACCATCCCCTTCAGCACGTCACCGGGGACCGCCTTGCGGGTGGCGTCGGTGATGCACTGGGAGATGGCGCTGATGGTGCCGGTGAAGCCGACGGCCTTGAGGCCGTTCATGGCGCTGATGCAGAAGGAGTCGTTGCCGATGATGAACACCTCGTCCGAGCCGTTCGAGGCGATCTGCTGCATCTGGGGTGTCATGTCGGCGGTGCCTGGGGCGATCCGGACGAGTTCGTAGCCGATGCCGGCCTTCTGGAACAGCGGCGGGGCGATCTCCTGGGCGGAGTGCAGGGCGGCCGGGACGTCGATGACGATGGCGGTGACCTTCTTGTTGCCTTCGTCCTTGGCGACCTGGATCGGCATGTCGATGACGGCGAAGGTCGGGTTGCCCAGGACGAAGGTCGTCGGGCTGGTGAGTATCCCGGGGTCGCTCGAGCCGTAGAGCATGACGGGGATCTTGGCGTCGTTCAGCGGCTTCCAGGCGCTCTCGACGACGCCGGAGGTGCCGATGAGGGCGGCGGCGACGCCGTCCTCGACCATCTTGTTTCCGCAGTCGGTGGCCTTGGACGGGTCGAGCTGGGTCTCGCAGATCGTCAGCTGGATGGGCCGGCCGCCGATCCCGGACTTGTGCTCGTTGAGCCACTTGACGGCGGCCTCGGCCACCCTGTTCTGGATCCGCAGGTCCACGGTCGGGGCGGCCCCGTCCGTAATCAGGCCGATCTTGACGGGCGCGCCGGTTGCCTTGGCGACCGGGCCGAGGACGTCCGCCTGGCTGGCGGAGCCGCTCGCCGCGGGGGTGGCGTCGCCCTTGTTGTCGGAGCCGCCACCGCAGGCCGAGACGAGGGCCAGGCTCGCGGCCAGAACCGCGGCGCCGGCCAGCCGTAACCCGGTCGGGTGCGTGGGCGCCTGCGTGGATGTGACGGGCCGCGGCGATCGCGCGGGCGCCTGCCGACCGGCCAGTTTCCAGATGTGCGACATGTTCTCCACCTTGTCGTCGGACGTTTGGAGGATGCGAAAGAAGGCCGGACCGTTCCTGAGGGGCGGTTGGCTGACTGGTTGGACAAGTGTCCGGACTGTCAAAAACTTTCGGATCGTGACTTCGCTGACGTGTCCGTTGCTCGGATACGCCTGGCGCAGGGTTCCGGCCGCTGGGACCGCTCTTGCGGCGACCCGGCGGTCGCGATGTCGCGCCGCAAGCGCAGCTCCCTCGCAGCCGTCATCTGATCCCCCTCGGTTCACCAGCTGATCTGTCGGCTCATCATCGGCGCCGTAACCGTGGCCGTCTTCGCGGATTCGGCCAAGTGCTTGCCCGTTGCGGCCAGCGGACGGGGCGCTGCACCGCCGGGCTCGCTCCTGGCTCGACGAGCCGGCGAGTCGTATGTCCAGACCCGCCCCACAACGGTCACGGGCGGGTCGTGGTGGTTGGTAGCCACATGGGGGTCTCGCGGTCGAGCCAGTCGACGGCGAGGTGGGCGAGTGCTTCGAAGAAGGTGTCCGCCTTGGTGTCGCTGGATGTCCGGTCGATCGGCCACCGCTTGGCGTACAGGATCCGCCTCGTCGGTCGGATCGGGCTGGATGGAAAAGGATCATTCTGCCGGACGAGCGGATGAACGTACACACTGGACACTGGCGACGTCCTCGTATCCATTCAGGGGTTACGTGCCAGTAACCGCATGACCTGGTACTTCGTCGCGGGCCAGCAGCGGCGCCGCAAGCGTCACCTCGACGTCTCCGCGGGTCGCGGGCCTGACGGGTCAGACACCCGTGAATGGACACACGTCCTCGTGTCGGACGTTTAGCCGCTGTGGGCAAGGACTTGACCGAACGCGCAAAGACGGCCTCGGCCGGGGCGTCGATGATGAGCCGAGAGTGCGGCATCGGTAGACCCAGGAGGCAGGGATGACGCTCATGCCGGAATTGATCATCGATGCGGACAGTCATATCACAGAGCCGCCGGATGTCTGGACCGCTCGGGTGCCGGCGAGGTATCGGCAGGAGGTGCCGCATGTGGTGCGGCAGGGTACGGCGGATACCTGGGTGCTCCATGGTGAGCGGCTGGCGCCGGTCGGGGTGACGGCGCCGGCGGGTTGGCCGACGTTTCCGCCGGAGTACCCGCAGACGTACGAGGACTGCCATCCGGGTGCGTACCAGGCGGATGCCCGCCTGCGGTACATGGACTCCGCGGGTATCTGGGCCCAGGTGCTCTACCCGAATGTCGGTGGGTTCGGGAGTGAGAACTTCCTGAAGCTGAGGGACGACGAGCTGAAGCTGCTGTGCGTGGCGGCGTACAACGATTTCCTGGTGGAGTGGTCGTCGGCGGATCCGCGTCGGCTGCTGCCGGTGGTGGCGACGCCGTTCTGGGATATCGAGGCGACTGTACGGGAGGTCGAGCGGTGTGTCCAGGCGGGGGCCCGGGGGATTCTGTTCACGGGTGAGCCGCAGCGCTATGGGCTGCCTGTGCTCGGTTCGCCGCATTGGAATCCGTTGTGGGAGGTCGCCCGGGCGGCGCAGCTGCCGATCCATTTCCACATCGGGAGTGCCGGGGACACGTTGGAGCTGTCCACGCCGGAGCGCTACGCCCTGCACGGGGTGGAGGGGGCGCAGGCGTACACGGCGGTGAGTCTGTTCATGAAGAACGGGGTGCAGTGCTCGGATCTGGTCACGTCGGGTGTGCTGTCCCGTTATCCGGAGCTGAAGTTCGTGTCGGTGGAGAGCGGGATCGGTTGGTTGCCGTTCATGCTGGAGGCGACCGACTACAGCTGGTTGGGGGCGTTCCGGCCGGGGCGGGAGCGCCGGCCGGGGGACGTGCTGCCGTCGGAGCTGTTCCGCCAGAGTGTCTATGTCACCTACTGGTTCGAGTCGGTGGCGCCGAGGAACTTCCTCGACCTGGTGCCGATCGACAACGTCCTGTTCGAGACCGACTTCCCGCACACGACCTGCCTGTTCGGCAACATCCAGGAGACGATCGAGTCCGGGCTCGGGCATCTCGAGGCCGGGCCGCGCCGGAAGATCCTCTGGGAGAACGCCGAGCGGCTGTACCGGATCGAACAGCCGCCGGCATCATGGCGAGCGACGGCGGGCCGATAGCGGCGATGGCGGCCTCGCTGTCCACGCAGACCCTCCTGCTCGGCATCATCAGGAAGTTCCGAGCCCGCTGTTCGTTCCCGCCAGCCGCGGCCGGACATCGGCCGTTACAGACGGCGATCTGGCCGAAAACACGATGATCGTCATCGAGTCGAGCTCGGATGGCCCTGAGAAAACGGTGTCAATTACGGCCTGTGCATCGGCAATAAACCCGGCCACCCGCTCGGAGTACTGCCGGTCCTTATCTGAGCCGATCATCAGACCAATGCGCATCCTGGCAGCCTCCGCGAAAGTCGTATGTATTGAACACACCCCGCGCCGCCGCCATTCAAAGATCGGCCCTGGGTGCTCCGATCGACGGCTGGTGCGGCGATACCGTTCGGGGAATCGGCTCGAACCGACTCGGCGACGCGGTCGAGCCTAGCGTCGGCGCCGCCCTGGTGCCGGACATTGGCTGGTACGGGCAAGGACTTGGCCGAACGCGCAAAGACAGCCACGGCCCGGCTGCCGATGATGAGCCTTAATGGGCCAAAGGGCGTGCGATCACAGCGGGACCCGGCGGATCGGGAGCGAAGCGAGCGATCCGCCGGGTCCCGTGAAAGCCGTGCGCCCGGCGGCCCTGGTGATGCCGGCTGCGTCGCTGGTGACTCGGGAGGTAAGGATGACGCTCGTACCGGAACTGATCGTCGATGCGTACCGTCACATCACGGTGCCGCCGGACGCGTGGGCTGTTCGGGTGCCGACGAAGCGTCGGCGGGAGGCGCGCGCGTTGGTGGGGGCCGCGTTGGTGGGGGCGGAGGCGGCCCGATGAGCGAGGAGCCCAGGGCGGTCTTAGCCGGGCTCCGGGCGCGGACGATATGGCAGGCGGTCGTCGCGTCTGGGCGGCGAGTCCCGGACCGCGCCGCGCTGGTTGCCGCCGATGACGGTGGGAGCGTCCAACGGCTGACCTACGCCACGCTGGTCGAGCGGGCACGGGCGTTGTCCGCGGGCCTGGCGAGCATCGGCGTCCGCCGCGGCGACCGCGTCGTGCTGTGGATGACCAACACGCCGGAGTGGGTCGTCTCCCACTTGGCCTGCATGCGGCTCGGCGCGGCGACGGTGCCCGTCAACACCTTTCTGAAGCCGGCCGAGGTCTCCTACGTCATCGCCCAGTCCGGCGCGCGCCATCTGATCATGGTCGATGGATTCCGGACCCTGCGCATGCCCACGATGCTCGCCGAGATCTGCCCGGAGTTCGCGACCGAGGACCTGCCCGGGCACCTGATCAGCGCCCGAATCCCGGACCTGCGCAACGTGGTGGTCTTCAACCGGGCTGACGATCGCCACGACGGCGCCTTCGATCTTGCGGTGCTGGAGGCGCGCGGCCGCGACGGTGGCCCGGGGGCCGCGGCCGCCCGGGCGCTCGCCGATCGCATGGAGCGGCAGGTCCTGGGCGGCGATCTGGCGATGGTGAAGTACACGTCGGGCAGCACGGGATTCCCGAAGGGGGCGATGCTCGAACAGGGCGGCATCGTCGCCAATGCGACGTTGCACTCCCGCCGCGTCGGGATCGACGGCCGCGACGTGTTCGTCAGCATGATGCCGTTCTTCCACGGCGGTGGCAGCATCTGGGGCCTCATGACGATGCTGGTGAACGGCGGCACGCTCGTGTTCACCGAGGCGTTCAATGCCCGTCTCGGCGCGGAGTTGATCGAGTCCGAGCGGGCCACCGTGATGTTCGGGGTGCTGCCCGCGGAGGTCGCGCGGGCGGCGATCGAGGACGGGCGCGATCTGTCGTCGCTGCGGATCGCCGCTGTGCCGAACGAGGAGGCCCGCCGGGTGATGCCCAACGTCACGTTCACCTTTGTTCCTTTTGGCCTGACCGAGACGTACGGCCCGGCGTCGGTGACGGGTCCTGACGATCCGCCCGGCAAACAGCGCACGACGGGGGGCCGCCCTCTGCCGGGCAACGAGGTCCGGGTCGTCGACCCCGCGACCGGCCTCGATGTCCCACCGGGGGCCGTCGGCGAGGCGTGGGTGCGCGGCAACGTCATGCGGGGCTACTGGAACAAGCCCGAGGAGACCGCTCGGGCCCTCGACGCGGACGGCTGGCTGCGCAGCGAGGACCTCGTCGTCATGGACGCCGATGGCTACGTCACCTACGCGGGACGGCTGAAGCTGATGCTGAAGGTCGGCGGCGAGAACGTCTCGGTGGAGGAGGTCGAGAAGGTCGTCGTCAGCCACGAGGCCGTCGACTACTGCGGCGCGGTCGGCGTGCCCGACCGGCGCAAGGGCGAGGTGGTGCGGGCCTACGTCGTCGTGCGGCCCGGCGGTCATCTCGACGCCGACGACCTGCGCTCGTGGCTCGAGACGCGTCTGGCCCGGTTCAAGATGCCCAGGGACATCGTCTTCCTGGACGAGCTTCCGCGGTTGGCCAACGGCAAGCTCGATCGGGTGGGCCTGGCCGGGCGTGCCAGGGACGAGGTGGCGGTGTGACCGGCATGGCCGACGCGGCCGAGGTGACCCACGCGACCGATGCGGAGGTCTTCGCCGCGTTGCCCGCGGTGCTGATCGACCGCGACAACGTCGAGCACTACCGCGGGCTGCTGGCGCGGCGGCTGCTGATCAACCGGTGCGCGGCCTGCGGCTACTGGGTGTACCCGCACCGGCCGCTGTGCCCGAAGTGCTGGTCCTGGGACGTCGTGCCCACCCAGGTGAGCGGCGACGGATTCGTGTTCCTGTGCACGCTGGTCCACCAGGAGCGGGACCCGGACGCGGCGCCGGGGGAGCCGGTGTCGACCGCCGCGGTGGAACTTGTCGAGCAGCCGGGGCTGCGCTACCTGGCGCCCGTCGTGAACTGCCCTCCCGACCGGGTCCGGCTCGATATGCCGGTGCGGTTGACGTGGGTGGATCGCGACGGCGTCGCGTGGCCCGCGTTCCAGCCATCGGGCCCGATCGAGGGCGGGAGGTAGCGGGCATGGCACGCAACCCGTTGAAGGACCAACTGGCCGTGGTCGGCGTCGGGTCGACGCCGTATGGCCGTGACCTGAAGCGCACCGAGCTGTCGCTCGCCCTCGAGGCGGCCACCGCCGCCGTCGAGGACGCCGGCCTCGACCGGCAGGAGATCGACGGCATCTGCGGCACCGGCATGGACCCGCTGGCCATGGGCGGATCCGGGTTCCTGACGCTGCAGGGCGCGCTCGGGATCGAGAAGACCACCTGGCAGAAGAACGGGTGGCTCGGATCGTGCTTCGTCTACGCGGCCGAAGCGGTGTTCTCCGGGCTCTGCGACACGGTCCTGGTCGTGCAGGCCTACACCCGCGGGATCGGAATGTCGCGGTCCGCCGCCGCCGACCCCTTCCGCCTCCGGTCGGCGCAGCTGCGCGCGGCGGGCGGCCACACGATCGTCGGCCAGAGCGACCCCGCCCGCCGCTGGATCCACTCCGGCGAGCCCTACGCCGCCTGGATGGCGCGCTACCTGCACGACTACGGGGCGACGAAGGACGTCTTCGCCCGCATCGCGGTGAACAACCGCACCCACGCCACCACGAACCCGCGGGCGGCCATGCGCACCCCGATCACGATGGAGGACTACCACGCCTCCCGGGTGATCTGGGAGCCCATGCAGATGCTCGACATGGACGTGCCCGTCGACTGCGGGGAAGCGCTGATCATCACGACGGCCGAACGGGCCAGGGACCTGCGCCACAGTCCGGTGTACATCCACGCCATGTCGCTGGGCGGGTCACGGGTCGGGGAGTACTACGACAACAGCCTGGGCTGGACAGAGAACGCCCTGTGGATCTCCCTGGCCGGCCTGCGGGAGCGCAGCGACCTGACCATTGACGACCTCGACCTGTTCTTCCCCTACGACGGCTACACGATCGACACCGTGGGATGCATCGAGGCCGCCGGTTTCTGCAAGCCAGGCGAGACCGCCGACCTGCTGGCCTCCGGCTGGGACGCCGAGGCGAACATCTACCGGCTGGGCGGGCACACGCTCGTCTCGACCAACGGCGGCGCGCTCTCGCACGGACGTGCCGGAGGCTTCAACTTCTACACCGAGGCGGTGCGGCAGCTGCGCGGCACCGAAGGGGAGCGGCAGGTTCCCGACGCCAGGACGGCGCTGGTCTGTGCCGGCGCGAGCTTCTTCCACGACCCCGCGTCGGTCATGCTGCGTACGGACTGAGCGCGGCGATGGACGCTCGTACGCTCGTCAGCTTCGACATCGACGGCACCCTCGAAACGGGCGACCCCGCCGGGCCGCTCCGACTGACCTTCGTGCGGTGGGCGCAGGCGCGGGGCTACGTGATCGGTAGCTGCTCCGACCGCACCCTCGGCGAGCAGTCGGCGATGTGGGCTCGCGCCGGGATCGTCCCCGACTTCGTCAGCCGCAAGCACGAGCTCACGGCGGTCCGCGTGGCCTGGCGCTGCCAGCGGTTCGTGCACATCGGCGACACCCGCGTCGACGAGCACTTCGCCGCGCAAGCGGACTTCGAGTTCATCTCCGTTTCCGACCTCGCTCGCCGGCTCGCTGCCATCGACCCAATGACGTGCTCGCAGGATTCCAGCCCGGCGTCGACTGGGGCTGTCTTAGGAGGCATGGACCGTGGAAAAGATCTGGGCCAACTCGGGTGACTCGCACCTCGTCGAGCCGGACGATCTGTTCGACCGGAGCCTGCCCGCGCCGCTCGCGGAGCGGATGCCGCGCAGCGTCAAGGACCCCGACGGCGAGTGGGAGACGATCCACGTCGACGGGCAGGAGTTCCGCCGTCGCATGCCCCGGCCCGGCGCGAAGCTGACCGACGAGAACGGCCTCACCGTCCCCGAGCGGGCGCCCGGCGCCAACGACAAGGAGCTGCGCCTGGTCGACCTGGACGCCGAGGGCGTCTGGGCCGAGCTCATCTACCCGTCGCTGGGGATGTGGACCTCGTCGATCCGCGACCCGGAGCTGCTCGCGGCCGGCGCCCGGGCGATCAACGACTGGGCCATCGAGTACCAGCGCTTCTCGCCCCGCTACATCTGCGCGGCCACGATCCCCTTCCTCACCGTCGACTCCGCGGTGGCCGAGGTCCGGCGGGCCGCGGGGCTCGGCTACCACGCCGCCGCTCTGCCGGTCACGCCGCTCGTCGACGGGGACGACTGGCATCGCGAGTCGTGGGAGCCGCTGTGGGCCGCCCTCACGGAGACGGGCCTCGTGATCGCGTTCCACATCGGCAGCGAGCCGCATGACGCGTCCGCCCGCAACGGCACCTACTACCGCGGCCCCGGAGGCGCGCTGCTGAACTACATGGAGACGACCTACGGCGGCCAGCGGGCGGTGTCCAAGCTGATCGCCGGCGGCGTGTTCGACCGGCATCCGTCCCTGCGGGCGATCGTGTCCGAGGGTGGCGCCACCTGGGGGCCGTTCGTCGCCGACCGGCTCGACGAGGCGTACCGGCAGCACGCGTCGGCCGTCCGCCCCCGCCTGCGGCGGCCTCCCAGCGAGTACCTGTACGAGAACGTCTACGCGTCCTTCCAGCACGACCGCTCGGCCGTCGCCGCGGTGACGGCCATGGGCTGGCGCAACGTGTGCTGGGGCAGCGACTACCCGCACATCGAAGGCACGTTCGGCCACACCCAGAAGACGCTCCACGAGCTTGTCGGCGATCTCGACCCCGCGACCCGTCTTAGAATCACGCAGGGCGCCTTCCAGGAACTGTTCCCCCACGTGCCGCCCGCCCCGGATGACGGGTCGTCGCCCGGCCCGCTCCAGGCCGCGGCGCGGTGACGCCGTCGCAGCGGGAAGGCCAGGTGACCGGCGGATGACCGGCTAAGTGGTCAGCGCTCGAACGGTGGGATCCTGGCACGACGGTGGAGATGTCGATTGACGAGCGAGAGTGCTCGACTTGGACTGTCCGGCCGCCCTCGGAGCTCCCGGTCGGCGCACAAAATTTGGGAGCCCAATCGGCATACATACAGGTCGGCGGTGACTTTACACCGCCTCATCGGCGCGCCGCCCTGACCCTTCTCAGACATCCTCTAGCTGGCGAGGAATGCCCCCTTTGTCGGGTCGTAGGCGAAGAGGCTGGGCGGGATGGCGCCGTGCGGCGTTTCGGGGGTGTAGGTGGCGTTGTCCGCGTAGCCGGGGATGTGGAAGGTGCCGAGGGAGAAGGCGGCTTTCTGGAAGCTCTGGTAGGTCCCTGGTAGGTGAGGTCCTTGTGGAGACCATCTGGACGCGACGGACGGCTTCGAATGGCGGCCGTGTCGCCGAGATATGCGGAGGCGAGCTCGTCCAACTCGATGGCCACGGCGTCGCGCATCGACCGCGGACGACCGAGAAGGCGCCGACTGTCGGCGAGGGACCTGTCCGACGTGGGTCGGCGCCTCATCGTCCATCGTGGTGTTATTGGAGTGCTTCGCCGCACCAGTAGCCGTCGTGGTTGAGTGTCGCGGGTGGTGGGGCGGGTACGAAACTATGTCCAGCCGGGTCGACGGTGATGAAGTTCTCGCAGAGGATCGGCTGTGTGGGCAGGGACAGGTTGATCGGGGCGATCAGGCCGCCGGCGGTGAAGTCGGTCACCCTGCGGAGAGTCTCGACGAAGGCCTGGCGGGTGGGGCAGGGCCCGGCGAGTTGGAGTCCCTGGATCATCTCGTCCGCGGCCACGTATCCGGCGAGGGCGAGYTCGTCGGTGGGGTCCGGCAGCTCCGGCGCGTAGGTGGTCATGGTGTTCTGGTAGGCGTCCATCACCGGAGAGCCCTGTGCGGCGACACTTGACATGATCGACATTCCGGCCATGTCACTGCCTCGCTGGGCGAGCAGACCAGGGCTGAAACCGGTGGCGCTCAACGCCAC
>NZ_MBLO01000072.1 GCF_001854805.1 Pseudofrankia coriaricola | reverse complement strand
CGACCACGCAGCCGGCGGCGGCCCGGCTGACGACGATCCCGCCGGCGACGACCACGCGGCCAGCGGGAGCACGAACACCACGGGCGCCGCCGACGGCCACAAGGCGACGAGCACGGACGACACCGCCGTCGACCCGGTCCGGGAGCTGCTGGGCGAGCTGCGCGGCAGCCTGCTCGACGAGGAGGTGCTGCTCGCCGGCCCCGCCGCTCTCCCCGGCCCCGGCGGCGCCTCCGCCGGGGCCGTCGGGCATGGCGGTGCCAGCGTAGGCAGCGGCGAAGGCGCCGGCCATCCGACGCCCACCGAGCGCGGCGCCGCCGAGCTGGCGGCGGTGGCGCGTGCGTTCGCCGCGTCCGCTGGCGAGGCCGCGGCGGCGGCGGCGGACCTGGCCCCGGCCGAGGCGGAGCTCGCCCGGCTCGCGCGCGCCGAGACCTCGGCGCACGCGGGTCTCGCGGCCCATCGGACCGCTGAGCGCGAGGCTGGGCTGCGCGCCGCCGCGGCGCGGGAACGGGCCGCGAGGGCGCTGATGGCGGTGCCGGACGCGCTGCGCGACCCGGCCCAGCTCGCGGCGCGGGTCGCCGCCGTCGCGGCGTTCGCCGGCAGGTGCGAGACGACACGAGCGGCCGTGCTCGCGGCCGTCCGGGCGGCCGACGAGTCCCGGCGGGCCGAGTCCACAGCGATCGCCGCCGCGACGGAGGCGGGTTTCGCCGACCCGGCGGCGGCCCTGGCCGCCGTCCGCGAGGCGAGCTGGCTGGCCGACGCCCAGGCGCGCATCCAGGCTCACCAGGAGGAACGGGTCAGGATCCAGTCCCGGTTGGACGCCCCGGAGCTGGCCGGGATCGCCGACGACGCGCCGACCGCGGTCGAGGACCACGAGCACGCCGCCGAGGACGCGAGGCGGGCGCACGAGGAGGCGCTGGCCGCCGCGGCGACGGCGGCCGAGCGGACCCGCCGGCTCGATGCCCTCGCTCAGGAATACGTCGCGACGCACGCGGCGCTGGCGCCGCGCAGGGCCACGGCGGACCAGCTACGCGCGCTCGCCGACCTCGCTGCCGGCCGTGGCGGCAACCTGCACGGCATGCCGCTGTCGAGCTATGTACTGGCGGCGCGGCTGGAGGAGGTCGCGCAGGCGGCGAGCCGGCGGCTTTCGGCAATGAGCGGCGGGCGCTACACGCTCGTCCACGACGCCGGCGAGCGCCGCGACCGGCGGCGGCGGGCCGGCCTCGGCCTGCTCGTCGAGGACGCCTGGACCGGCCGCTCCCGCCCGACGGCGACCCTGTCCGGCGGCGAGACGTTCCAGGCCGCCCTCTCGCTGGCGCTGGGGCTTGCCGACGTCGTCAGCGCCGAGTCCGGCGGCCACTCGATCGACGCGCTGTTCATCGACGAGGGTTTCGGCACCCTCGACCCCGACAGCCTCGACGAGGTCATGAACGTCCTCGACGAGCTCCGCTCCGGCGGCCGCCTGGTAGGCGTCGTCAGCCACGTGGCCGACCTCCGCCTCCGCATCCCCACCCAGATCCAGGTCCACAAGGGCCCGAACGGCAGCACCGTCGACACGACCACCTGACCCGGGCGTCGGACACAGCTGGGCACCTACCAGCTACGCTGTCTGTACCCCCCAGGGATCTAGGTAGCTGGGTCCAGGCCCGCTTCGGCGGGCCTTTGTTTTGCCCGCGGTCAACGCGCGCGCAGGAGGAGGACCAAGTCGTCGCGGTGGACGACCTCGCGCTCGTAGCTGGGGCCGAGGTCGGCGGCCAGTTCGGCGGTGCCGCGGCCGAGCATGGTGGGAAGCTCCGCCGCGTCGAAGGCGACGAGGCCACGCGCCACCGGGCGACCTGACGGGTCGACGAGGTCGACCGGGTCGCCGGCGGAGAAGTCGCCGTCGACGGCGGTCAGGCCCGCGGGCAGCAACGACGCCCGGCGGCCGACGACCGCGGCGACCGCGCCCGCGTCCAGGTGCAGCCGGCCCTGAGGAGCGGTCGCGTGCTGCAGCCAGAGCAGGCGGGACGCGCGGCGCGGGCCGGTCGGGTGGAAGACCGTGCCGACCTCCTCGCCGGCCAGCGCCTGGGCAGCGAGCGCCGCCGACGTGACGATCGTGGTCACCCCGCCGGACGCGGCCATCCGGGCCGCGTCGATCTTCGTCGCCATCCCGCCGGTACCGACGCCGGCCGTGCCGGTGCCCTTGACGGTCAGCCCGTCCAGGTCGGCGTCCGACCGAACGTCGCGCACCAGGTTCGCCGGGCCCAGCCGCGGGTTCGCGTCATAGACGCCGTCGACGTCGGACAGCAGCACCAGCAGGTCGGCGGAGACGAGATGGGAGACGATCGCCGCGAGACGGTCGTTGTCGCCGAAGCGGATCTCCTGGGTGGCGACGGCGTCGTTCTCGTTGATGATCGGGACGATGCCGAGCTCCAGCAGCCGGTCGAGCGCCGTGCGGGCGTTGCGGTAATGGGTGCGCCGGATGACGTCGGTCGCGGTGAGCAGCACCTGGCCGACCTGGTGGTCCGAGCGCCGGAACGCCTCCGCGTACTGGTGGACCAGCGCGCTCTGCCCGACGCTCGCCGCGGCCTGCAGGGTGGCGAGGTCGCGCGGCCGGCGCGAGAGCCCCAGCGGGGCGAGCCCGGCAGCGATCGCGCCGGAGCTCACCAGCACCAGCCGTCGCCCCGCGAGTGGGCGCACGGCCGCGACGAGCGCCTCCAGCCGGGCCGCGTCCAGCCCGCCGGAGGCGGTCGTCAGCGACGACGACCCGACCTTGACGACGACCCGTTGCGCGTGCTCAACGAACGAACGCACGCCTACCCCTCGTCCCCCGCCCCGCCGCGCCGGGCGCCGGCCGGCTGGCCGCCGTCCTCGCTCTCGTTCTTGTCGTCGTCCCAGGAGGCGTCCGCGCCGTCGCCGTCGCGGCCGGCCCAGACGACGACGGGTCCGTTCGTCGTATCGGTGCCGTCCGCGTCCTCGTCGTCCAGATCCGCGTCGTCCAGATCCGCGTCGTCCGGGTCCTGGCCGTCGTGCCAGACACCGTCGTCCCAGCCCTCGTCCCGCGCGTCCGTGTGGGTGACCACGCCGTCCTCGTCCACGACGACACCGTCCTGGGCGTCCTCGAAGGCGGTGTCCGCTCCGTCCCGGTCGGCCAGCCGCCGAGCGCGGCGAGTCATCCGCTCGCCGCGGGTCAGCCGGACCGAGGCGCGCATCCGGTCGTCGCTGCCACGCGGGCCGAGCAGGGGCTCGGTCACGCGCCCGCGGCCGGCGGTACCGCCGACGGTCGCGACGCTCGCGGTCTCCTCGTCCGCGCGGGCCGTCGCGTAGTCGGCGAGCGCCCCGCGGCCAGACAGCGTCGGCTCCCAGTCGAACGTGACGTCGCCGATGGTGACCTCGGCTCCCGGCTCGGCGCCGAGCCGGGCGAGCTCGGCCTCGACACCGAGCCGGGCCAGCCGGTCGGCGAGGAAACCGATCGCCTCGTCGTTGGTGAAGTCGGTCTGGCGGATCCAGCGCAGGGGCTTCGCGCCGGTGACGACGAATCCGTCGCCGACGGCGCGTACCGAGAAGTCGGGCTCGTCGACCGCGCGCGGGCGCAGCACGATCCGCGTCGCCGATGCCACCGGCGACGAGCGCCGGTGCTCGGCGATCATCCCGGCGAGGTACAGCGTCAGCTGCCGCACGCCCTCCCGGGTCGCGGTACTGATCGAGAACACCTCGAGCCCACGCGCGCGCAGGTCGGGTGTGACCAGCTCGGCTAGATCCCGGGCGTCCGGAACGTCGATCTTGTTGAGGACCACGATGCGGGGCCGGTCCGCGAGATCCGCCGAGTAGGCCGCCAGCTCGCTCTCGATCACGTCCAGGTCCGACAGCGGGTCTCGGTCGGACTCCAGCGTCGCGCAGTCCAGGACATGCACGATCACCGAGCAGCGCTCGATGTGACGGAGGAACTCCAGCCCCAGGCCGCGGCCCTGGCTCGCGCCGGGGATCAGGCCGGGAACGTCGGCGACGGTGTAGGGCGGCAGGTCGCCCGCCTGCGCGACGCCGAGGTTCGGCACCAGCGTCGTGAACGGGTAGTCGGCAATCTTCGGCTTGGCCGCGCTCAGCACCGAGACCAGCGACGACTTGCCGGCACTCGGGTAACCGACGAGCGCGGCGTCCGCGACCGACTTCAGTTCCAGGACGGCGTCGAGGTTCTCCCCCGGCTCGCCCAGTTCCGCGAACCCCGGCGCCTTGCGCCGGGCGGACGCGAGCGCCGCGTTGCCCCGCCCGCCGCGCCCGCCGCCGGCGAGCACATACGTGCTGCCGGCGCCGACCAGGTCGACGATCTCCTCGCCGTCCGGGGTGAGCACGACGGTGCCGTCGGGGACCGGGAGAACGAGGTCCTCGCCGTCGGCGCCGCTCTTGTTGGAGCCCTGCCCCGGCCGGCCGCTGGTGGCACGGCGGTGGGGGTGGAAGTGAAAGTCGAGCAGCGTGGTAACGCTGGGGTCGACGATCAGCCTGATGTCGCCGCCTCGGCCGCCGTTGCCCCCGTCGGGCCCGCCGAGCGGCTTGTACTTCTCCCGGTGGATCGACGCGCAGCCATGCCCGCCGTCCCCGGCGGCGGCGTGCAGAACCACCCGGTCGACGAATGTGGGCACAGACCTGGCCTCTCGATTACTGGGCTCTGCCCTTAGTGATCCTGGGGACAACGGCCGCCGGGTGTGCGAAGGAAGATCATTTTCGCACACCCTTTGGCCCTCTAGGGGTTGTCATGCCAGTGCAGAGTTCGTATGGACCGCGAACATGACGAAGACCGCACCCGGGCTCCTGACACCAGCCCGGCGCGGCTTCGGTATTGGCCTGCATCTGTCGCCCCAAGAAGGTCGAGCGAAGCCCGACACCGGGGGTCCGGGCGCAGGGGCCCCAGCTGGCCGCGCCAGCGGACAGCTGGGGGAACGGCCCCCCGGAGCAGGCATCTCTGACGAGGTCACCCGGGAAGCCGAGCGAAGCTCGGCGAACAGGGTGAGCCCGACCGCGTCAGGCGGCGGCAGTCTCCAGGGCGAGCACGTTTATGACGCGGCGACCGCGGCGGGTGCCGAACTGGACGTGCCCCTCGGCGAGCGCGAACAGGGTGTCGTCCTTGCCCCGGCCGACGAGATCGCCCGGGTGGAAGTGGGTGCCGCGCTGGCGGACGAGGATCTCGCCGGCCTTCACATACTGGCCACCGAATCGCTTCACGCCCAGCCGCTGGGCGTTGGAGTCACGACCGTTGCGCGAGGAGCTCGCGCCCTTCTTGTGCGCCATCTCGCTCAGGCCTCTTTGGTCTCGATGCCGGTGACCTTCAGCCGGGTCAGCTTCTGGCGGTGACCCTGCCGCTTGTGGTAGCCGGTCTTGTTCTTGAACTTGTGGATCCGGATCTTCGGACCCTTGACGACGCCGACGACCTCGGCGGTCACCTCGACGGACGCGAGCGCATCCTTGTCGGTGGTGACCGACTCGCCATCGATAAGCAGCAGTGCCGGAAGGTTCACGGCCACGCCCGGCTTACCGGGGAGAAGCTCGACGTCAACCACATCGCCGACGGCGACCCTGTGCTGCTTGCCGCCGCTGGCAACGACCGCGTACACCAGTTCTCCCTGCTCCTGTGGCCCACGCGCACCTCGAAAGCCGCCGCGCGAGCTCATCTCCTCAAGGTGCCCCGCGCCCGTACGCCCCCGGCAACAGCGACCACGCGACCGCCTCGGATCTCCCATGTGGAGTCGCCCGTGTGGCCCGCGCGGCGCTGACTGGCCTACGCCCGTCCGGAGTGGGCACCAAACCTACCCCGTGTCGCTCCACCCTACAGGCCCGATGGCGAAAGGTGCTGACCGGCACCGGCTCGTTTACGCCCGGTGGCCGCGCCCGTCTCCGCCCAGGGCGACGGCTGGCCGACTCGCGGCCACCAGGACCTGCCGGTCAGGGCCAGCATGACTACTTTCCGTTGATAGCCAGCCCGGATGGGTGCACCCGTCGGCACAGGCGGGTGACTCCTTACCTAGGGCGGGATCACCTGAGGGTGATCCGGACGTGTCATGGTCACCGCCCCGGCCGCCGGGGAACGATGGACCTGGCGACGGAGATATCCGGCGGGGGCGGGAGGGCGGCCGGGGATGACCGAGATGGAGTGGGAAACGGCAACCTGGGTGGCGGGCGCGGTCGCGCTGGTCGCCCTCATGGCGGTTCCGGTGGCCTGCTGGGCGACGCTGCACGGGCGGGCGCTGACGGCGCGCCTGGCGGCGGCGAGCGCGGCCGCCCGGCGCACCGAGGCGGCCGCGCGCCTCGGTGACCAGGACGACCTGGTGCAGACGCTCGTCGTCGCGACCTACGCGCTGCAGCTCGGCAACCATGACCTGGCCAGGGACGCCGTGGACGGCGCGCTGCGCCGCTCACGGGTAGCCCTGGACCAGCTACTCGCCGAAGCCGGCCGTTCCGCGCTGGCCGGCCACGACCACGACAGGACGGCTGCGAACGGGGCGCCCACCGGCGTTCACGACCCGCGGGACCCCGGGCCCGCCGGCCACGACGAGCCGCCCACCCGCCGACGGCCGGACGCGCCGGCCACCACCGACAACCACCGCCACGCGGCCTAGCCAAACCCGGCCTGTGGCTGGCGCGAAGCGCCGGCCTCAGTCGGCCGAGACGGTCGCCTCGACGGACTCCGCCGGCTTCGCCACCGGGCGGGATGCCCGCCGCGGCCGGCGGCCACGGCCGGCGCCCGCCGAGCCCGCTTCGCCGATGATGCTGTCGGGGTCGGCCGAGTTGGCGAACACCGTCGGGCCCCCCGACGCGGCGTGCTCCGGCTCCCCGATGGCGGCGCCCGTGGGAGCGCCACCGTTCTGAGCGCCACCGTTCTGGTGGCCCTGGGCATACGCCGGGCCGTTCGTCGGCCAGCCCACGCCGCCTGGTTCGCCGGCGGGCGTCTGGAGGGCGTGGTCCTCGCCGGTCCCGGTCGGGATCGTGTCCGGCCAGCCGGTGCCGGCCGCGGCCCCGTTCGCCGGCGCCGCCGCCGGCTCTGTCCCGGCCGGCTCCGCCTCCGCTGCCTGGGTGGCCGCCGGCTCCGGCGCCACCACGTCCGCGGCGATGATCTGGGTCGTGGCCCGGCGGGCCCGCCGGGAGCGGCGGCCGCTCTCGCGCGCGGCGCCGGCCTCGGTGCCTCCCGCAGTCTCGGGCGCGCCGGCGCCCGGCCCGGTGGCGCCGGTGTGGCCGTCAGCCAGACCCGTGGCCTCCAGGGTTCCTCCCATCGAGGAGGCATGCTCGGGGACCGCCCGGTCGCCCTCGCCCTCGCTCAGCTGTTCGGAGCCCGCGAGCGGCACCGCCGCGACGGAGCCGCGGCGCCCGGCACGACGGGCCGGGGGCGCCGGCACCGGCAAGGACGCCGCCGGCGCATGGTAACCGTCGAGATGGATGAGCACGCCACGCCCGTTGCAGTGCGCGCAGGACTCGCTGTAAGCCTCCAGGAGGCCCTGGCCGACCCGCTTGCGAGTCATCTGGACCAGGCCGAGGCTGGTCACCTCGGCGACCTGGTGGCGGGTGCGGTCCCGGCCGAGGCACTCGGTGAGCCGGCGCAGCACCAGCTCGCGGTTGCTCTCCAGGACCATGTCGATGAAGTCGATGACGATGATCCCGCCGATGTCACGCAGCCGCAGCTGGCGGACGATCTCCTCGGCGGCCTCGAGGTTGTTCTTGGTGACGGTCTCCTCGAGGTTGCCGCCCTTGCCGGTGAACTTGCCGGTGTTGACGTCGACGACCGTCATGGCCTCGGTCCGGTCGATCACCAGCGAGCCGCCGGAGGGCAGCCACACCTTGCGGTCCAGCGCCTTGGCCAGCTGCTCGTCGACGCGGTACTCGGTGAACAGATCGGTCGTCCCGACGTGCCTGCGGACCCGGGTACGCAGGTCCGGCGCGACCATGTCGACGTAGCTCTCGATGGTCTCGGCCTCGCCCGAGCCCTGTACGAGCAGCTCGGTGAAGTCCTCGTTGAAGATGTCGCGGATCACCCGGACGACCAGGTCCGGCTCGCCGTAGAGCAGCGCCGGGGCGCTGGCCTTCTGCGCCTTGCGGGCGATGTCCTCCCACTGGGCCGCGAGGCGCTCGACGTCACGCTCGAGCTCCTGCTCGCTCGCGCCCTCGGCGGCCGTCCGCACAATCACGCCGCCATCCTCGGGGGTGATCTTCTTGAGGATGCTCTTGAGCCGGGAGCGCTCGGTGTCCGGCAGCTTGCGGCTGATCCCGGCGCTCTGCCCGTCCGGCACGTACACGAGGTAGCGGCCGGGCAGGCTGACCTGGCTGGTCAGCCGGGCGCCCTTGTGCCCGATCGGGTCCTTGGAGACCTGGACGAGCACAGACTGGCCCGGCTTGAGCACCTGCTCGATCTTGCGCGGCCTGCCCTCCAGCCCGGAAGCGTCGTAGTTGACCTCGCCGGCGTAGAGGACGGCGTTGCGGCCCTTGCCGATGTCGACGAAGGCCGCCTCCATGCTGGCCAGCACGTTCTGTACCCGGCCGAGGTAGACGTTGCCGGCGTATGAGGAGGAGCTGGCCCTGGTGACGAAGTGCTCCACGAGGACACCGTCCTCGAGCACGGCGATCTGGGTGCGGTCGCCGGCGTGGCGCACCAGCATCCGGCGCTCGACCGACTCACGGCGGGCGAGGAACTCCGCCTCGGTGACGATCGGCGGCCGGCGCCGCCCGACGTCCCGGCCCTCCCGGCGGCGCTGCCGCTTGGCCTCGAGCCTGGTCGACCCGCTGACCCCGCGGACGAGGTCGTCGTCGCGGCGCGTCTCGCGGACGTGGACGACCGTGTTCGGCGGGTCATCCGGGGAGGATGCCTCGTCTCCCGACGTCGTGGCCCGGCGACGGCGACGGCGACGGCGGCGCGAGCCGGTCCGATCGTCCTCCTCGTCCTCCTCGTCGGCGTCGGTGGCGAGCTGCTCGTCGGCCTCGTCAGGCTCGTCGTCCTCGGCCTCGTCCTCGTCCGCGGCCGACTGCTCCGCACCGGCCTCGCCGGCCTCGCCGGCCTCGAAACCGTCCTCCTCGCCGCGCGTCCGGCCCCGGCCACGGCGGCCGCGACGGCGACGGCGGGTGCCGGCCACGTCGGCGTCCTCCAGGCCCGACTCGATGTCGGCGGCCTCGGGCTCCTGGGCCTGCGCGGTCTCGACCACGGGGAGCTCTTCGCTGGCCTCCGGGGACTCCCCGGTCTCCTTCACGGCCGCGGCCGGCGCAGCCCGGTCGGGGCGCTCCTCCGCGTCGCGGGGGTGGTCCCGATCCCAGTCACGATCGCGATCGCGGCCCCGGGGGGCCGTCGGCTCGCGCGCGGCCAGGTCGGGGGCCTGGAAGGTCACCGCCGTCACTGGCCGGCGAGCCACACGAGGTGTGGACACCTGGGTGTCGAAACCGGCCGAGAAGGTGGACCCGACGCTCCACTTCGGGGCGGATGACTGGGAGGCGTCGCCCGCGTCTGTGGACGCCTCGACGGCCAGCGTCCCGACGGGGGGCGCCTCCGCGGTGCTTGCCTCCGCGGTGCTTGCCTCAGCCGTGCTTGCCTCAGCCGTGGGCGCCTCGGCCTCAGTCGGCGGCTCGGCCTGAGCAGCCTCGCCCGCCACGGTCTCCTCGACGGCACGGGCGCGCCGGCTGGCGGCGCGGCGCCGCGTCCTGGGAGGCGCCGTGGGCGTCTCGGTCTCGGCAGGCGTCTCGGTCTCGGCGGCCGTCTCGGCCGCTGGCTCGGAAATCTTCACCGTCTCGACGGACTGGTCCACAGCCGCGGGCGGCTCGTCCACCGCGGGCGACGTGGCCTCAGAGGGCGTCACCGCGGACGGCTCGGACGGCGCCGACGTGGCCCGGCGGGCGGAACGGGCCCGCCGCCGGACTGGCGCCTCGAGGGCCGCCTCCGTCTCGGCGGGCGCGGCCTCGCCGAGCGGCTCGCCCCCGGCCGGCGCACCGGCCTCGGCCGCCGGCGACTCGGCGGCAACGGGAGCGGAGGCCGTCGACTCGGGCGACGCGAGAGGCGCGAGGGGTGTGAGTACGGCCCGGACCGCCCGGCGCGCGCGCGGCCGGCGGCGCGTCTCGGCGGGAGCCGTCTCCGCGGTCGGGTCGATGTCAACGGGCGCGCCGTCCGCCGGCACGGCGGCGGTAGGCGCGGCGGCGGCCGAGGCGGGAACGGCCTCGGCCGTGACCACCTCGGTCATGGCCTGGGCGGGCTCGCTTACCGGCACCGGCACCGGCGGCTCGGCCTCGTCGGCCGGGGCTGGCACGTCCGTCCCGGCTGGCGGGTCGAGCTCGTCCTCCCCAGCTGGTTCCGCCTCCACCGGGTCCGTGCCGGTGGCGTCCAGAATGACCGGAGTGTCGACCTGGTTCAGAACGATCGGAGTGTCGGCCGCGTTCAGGTCGATCGGAGCCCCGTCGACGGCGGGTGGCGCCAGGTCGTCGGGAGGCTGCTCGAAGGGCAGCGCGGCGGATGATTCGCTGGGAGGACCGGCGGGCCGGCCGGCCGAGCGGCGGCGTCGAGGCGCGGCGGCGGATTCTTCCGCCGTCGGTGCCGTCTGGTTGTCGTCGCTGGGAATCTGAGTGTCGTCGGGCACGGGATATAAAGCCTCCGGGCTCCCGGGCGCGCTGCCACAGGCAGTCGCGGCCGCGCAGAAGCCGCTGTCTAGTCCGGCGGACGAACCGCCGTAATCCTGCGACGCCCTGCATCAAGCTGTGAGTCGACCTGCCAGCCGGTCCGTCTCGCTTCGGTTCGGCGCCCCGGAGGGGGCGGCCAATGGGTCCGCCAGCGTCCCGTCCACCCGGATCAGTCCCTGCTCGAGCCTGGTTGGCTCCGGCGGGACCGGAAACGTCAGCGGCGGGACGGCAACCACGCCAAGGGCGGTCAGCACGTCGTCTGGTCGCACAGCGGGCGTCGTATGCCGCACGACCACATCCAGTATCGCACAGTCGTGAGCCGACGCACGGCAAACGCCGCAGATCACCGCTCGCCGCACGTCGACGAGGGCGCGGCCGGACTTGGTCCTGCGCTCGACCTCGAGACTTTCCCGAGCCAGCAGCGCGTCCAGCGCGCGGGAGACGTCCTCGGCCGGCACACCCGGCACGCGCACGCTCCAGCGGGACGCCTCGATCCGTCCGGCCAGCGGCCCGCCCTCCGCCGGCACGCAGGCGAGCAGGTCGAACCCGGGCGGCAGCGCCGCGTCCAACGCCACCCGCAACGCCTCCGGGTCGACGTCCTCGGCGAGCGCGAGCTCGACGTACTCGGCCTCGCTGGCCGCCCCGGTGGGCACCCCACCGACCCAGGAGACCTTCGGGTGCGGGCTGAACCCGGCTGAGAAGGCGATCGGCACCCGCGCGCGGCGCAGCCCGCGCTCGAAGGACCGCGCAAGGTCGAGCTGGGAGAGGAAGCGCAGCCGGCCGCGCTTCGCGAACCGCAACCGCACCCGCGCGACCGGCGGTGGCGGCGGCGGGCCGTCAGGGCGCCGCGGCGGCACGCGCCTTCTCCTGCCCCGTCGCCGCCGTCGCTGTCGCGGCCGTCGCGGAAGCCGACGTCGTCGCGCCCGTCGCTGCCCGCGCGGGCAGCGACGGCACCGGGGTCAGCGGCAGCAGGGTGCGGCGCGTCGGGCCGATCTCGATCTGCGAGCCCATCGTCGGGCAGACACCGCAGTCGTAGCAGGGCGTCCACCGGCAGTCGTCGAGCTCGGACGCGCGCAGCGCGTCCTGCCAGTCCGACCACAGCCAGTCGCGGTCGAGGCCCGCGTCGAGGTGGTCCCAGGGCAGCACCTCGCGTTCGGGGCGCTCCCGGGTGGTGAACCAGTCCAGCGAGACGCCCAGCGGCTCGAGCTCGGCGGCCGCCGCGCGCTCCCAGCGCTCGAAGGAGAAGTGCTCGCTCCAGCCGTCGAAGCGCCCGCCCTCGCGCCACACCCGTTCGATCACCCGGCCCACGCGGCGGTCGCCGCGGGCGAGCAGGCCCTCGATGATCCCCGGCCGGCCGTCGTGGTAGCGGAACCCGACGGCGCGGGCGATCTCCCGGTCGGCGCGGACGGTGTCGCGCAGCAGCTTGAGCCGGTGGTCGGTGACCTCCCAGGAGGCCTGGCCGGCCCACTGGAACGGGGTGTGCGACTTGGGCACGAACCCGCCGATGGAGACCGTGCAGCGGATGTCGCGATGCCCGCTGGCCTTGCGGCCGGCCCTGATCACCTCGCGGGCGAGCTTGGCGATGCCGAGCACATCCTCGTCGGTCTCGGTCGGCAGACCGCACATGAAGTAGAGCTTCACCTGTCGCCAGCCCTGCGCGTACGCGGTGCTGACGGTGCGGATCAGATCCTCCTCGCTGACCATCTTGTTGATGACCTTGCGAAGACGCTCCGAACCGCCCTCGGGGGCGAAGGTGAGCCCACTACGCCGGCCGTTGCGGGAGAACTCGTTGGCCAGCGTCACGTTGAACGCGTCGACCCGGGTGGACGGCAGCGACAGTGAGGTGTTGGTGCCCTCGTAGCGGTCGGCGAGCTGGGTCGCGATCTCGCCGATCTCACTGTGGTCGGCGCTCGACAGTGACAGCAGCCCGACCTCGGAGAAGCCGGAGGCCGACAGGCCCGCGTCGACCATCGCGCCGATCGTGTCGATCGAACGCTCCCGGACCGGCCTGGTGATCATCCCGGCCTGGCAGAACCGACAGCCGCGGGTGCAGCCGCGGAAGATCTCCACGCTCATCCGCTCGTGCACGGTCTCCGCGAGCGGCACCAGCGGTGTCTTCGGGTACGGCCACGAGTCCAGGTCGGACAGCGTGTGCTTCACCGGGCGAGCCGGGACATCATCCCGGTTGGCGGTGACAGCGACGATCGCGCCGTCCTCGCCGTAGGTGACGTCGAAGAACGCGGGCACGTAGACGAGGCGCCGGCGGGCGAGCCGGGCGAGCAGCTCCGCGCGGCCGCCCGGCGAGCCCGCCGCCCTGAACGCGCGGATCACGTCGGTGATGTCGAGGACGGCCTGCTCGCCGTCACCGAGGACGGCGGCGTCGATGAAGTCGGTGACGGGCTCCGGGTTGAACGCGGCGTGGCCGCCGGCGATCACCAGCGGGTGCTCGTCGGCGCGGTCGGCGGCGCGCAACGGGATGCCGGCGAGGTCGAGCGCGGTGAGCAGGTTGGTGTAGCCGAGCTCGGTGGCGAAGCTGACGCCGAGGACGTCGAAGTCACCGACCGGGCGGTGGGCGTCGACGGTGAACTGGGGCACACCGTGCTCGCGCAGCAGCGCCTCCAGATCCGGCAGCACCGCGTAGGCGCGCTCGGCGAGCACGTCCGGCTGCTCGTTGAGGACCTCGTAGAGGATCTGCAGCCCCTGGTTGGGCAGGCCGACCTCGTAGGCGTCCGGGTACATCAGGCACCAGCGGACGGCGGCGGACTCCCAGGGCTTGACGGTGGAGTTTCCCTCGCCGCCGACGTACTGCACAGGTTTGCGAACCCTGGGCAGCAGTGGCTCCAGACGCGGGAACACCGACTGACCAGACATGCGAGCAAGCCTACCCAAGCCCTCACGCAAGATTTCTGGACGGCGCGCTCCGGCCCAAGAGCTGGATCGGGGGCACGACAGGGGCTGGACTGGGGTTGGGCGGGAAGGTTGATGCCGGTTCGCTCCGTCCGGGCACGGCGCTCCGGCCCCTTACTCGCTTCGCTCCCAAGGGACCTCCGCGCCGTGTCCTCCTCCGCTCACGGGCGCTCCGGCGACCTCGCTGCGGCCCCCCTACGTTCGCTTCGCTCGTAGGTGGGCCTCCGCGAGGTGCGCCTCCGCGCCCAGCTCGGTCGCGTACCGCTGTACGTCACCAGTCCGAGGCTGGGTGGGGTCGGCGGCGTTCAAGCGGCACGCAACCGTGCTGGCGCGGAGGCGCGCCTCCGCGGAGGCCCAGCCACGGAGCGAAGCGAACGTGGTTGGGCCGCAGCGGAGGTCGCCGGAGCGCCCGTGAGCGCAGGAGGACGGCGCGCGGAGGTCCCTTGGGAGCGAAGCGAGTAAGGGGCCGGAGCGCGCCGTCCGGACGGAGCGAACCAATGTCACAGCGCGTACGGGTCTGTGCGCGACCTGAGCCGCACGTTCTGCAGCAGGCCCACGGCCAGCATGTTCGCGAACATCGCCGAGCCGCCGTAGGAGACGAACGGCAGCGGAAGGCCCGTAACCGGCATGATGCCCAACGTCATCCCGACGTTGACGAACGCCTGGAACGCGAACCAGCACACCACCCCGGTGCCGACCAGCGCGCCGAAGGAGTCGTCGGAGTCCTTGGCGATGGACAGCGCCCGCCACAGCACCACCCCGAGCGCGGCCAGCACCCCGCCGGCACCGACGAAGCCGAGTTCCTCGCCGGCGACGGTGAACACGAAGTCGGTCTGCTGCTCGGGCACGAACTGCCCCTGGGTCTGCTGGCCGTGCAGCAGGCCGCGGCCGAAGATCCCGCCGTTGGCGATCGCCGTCTTGGCCTGGTCGACGTTGTACCCGGTGGTCGAGTTGCTGGCCGCGTCGGCCGAGACGAACGAGGTGAGCCGTGCCTCCTGGTAGGGCTTGAGCAGGTGGAACTGCAGGATCGCCGCACCGAACAGGACGCCGCCGAGCAGCAGCCCGAGCACCCAGCGCCGTGGCGCGCCGCTGACGGCCAGCATGCCGAGGATGACGAAGACCAGCACCATCACGGTGCCGAAGTCCGGCTGCAGCATGATCAGGCCGATCGGCACCAGCGTGAGCGTGAGGACGACGATCACGTCGACGTCACCGGGGCGCGTCGAGCGCACTCCTTCGCGGCTGTCGCGTTTCTCGCCGAGGATCATCGCCACGCCGACGATCAGCGCGACCTTGGCGAACTCCGACGGCTGCAGCTGGAAGCCGGCGGGCAGCACGATCCACGAGTGCGCGCCGTTGATCGTGCTGCCGACGAGGAGCACAGCGACCAGCCCTACCAACGAGCCCAGGTAGACGAACGGGGCATAGGCACGCAGCAGCCGGTAGTCGAGCAGCATCGCCCCCGTGGCGAGCACGAGGCCGATCGCCAGGTTCAGCAGGTGGCGCTTGAGGAAGTCGTTCGGGTCGGCGCCGGCGTCCGCGAGCCGCTGACGGGTCGCGGACCAGACGAGCAGCGCGCCGAGCACGGACAACGCCAGCACGGCGCCCATCAGCACCCAGTCGAGCCGGCGGAGCGGCGAGTGCCGTCCGGAGGCCCGGTCGCGCAGCTGCCCGATCCTGCCGCGCAGCGCGACCGGCGACGACCGCAGCGCGGTCGATCCGAGCTCGTCCACGGTTCCTCCTCCCGGATCCGGGTCCGTGCCGCACCCGCGCCCGCGCCTGCGCCTGCGCCCACCGGGCCTGGAACTGGGGCCGGGGCGCGTGCGCGTTCTTCCCCCCGTCGGATGACGTCCGCCGGTTACCCGGCGGAGCCGGCTGGTGGCGCGCGGGGCCCGGCGGACGGGCTAGTGGGCCCCACGGCCGCGTCAGTGGCCGCCGCGGGGGACGTGGTGAGGGCCGCCGGAGCCACGGCGCGCGCGCCGCCGGCGGCCGGCGGGGAGGCGCCGTCGGGCGGTGGGGTCGCCGCGGCCGGGCCCGGGGTCACCGCCGCCCCGCCCGTCGCGTCCGCCGGGGCCGGCGCGAGCGAGGCGTCGCGGCCGACCGCGGGCAGCGCCGACGGCGGCAGGCCGCCGGGCAGCTCCGCCGGGCGGCCGACGCCGAAGATCGCCTGGTAGATCGCCTTCGCCACCGGCGCGGCGTAGGTGGCGCCGGTGCCGGAGTCCGGAATGGAGACGACGATGGCGTAGCGCGGGTCGTTCACCGGCGCGAACGAGGCGAACCAGGACGTGTCCTCGTGGCCCTCGACCTCGGCGGTGCCCGTCTTGCCGCCGACCGGGATGACGTTGTTGGGCCAGTCGGCGAAGACGCCGGTCGCCGTGCCGCCGCCCTCGGTGGTCACGCCGTGCAGTGAGTCGCGAATATAGGCCAGCACCTCCGGCGGGACCGGCAGCTTGTTCCTCACAACCGGCTCGAACCGCTTGACGACCTTGCCGTCCGGGGAGACGACGGCCTTGGCGAGCTGGGGCTCGTAGAGCGTCCCGCCGTTGGCGATCGCCGCGTAGGCAGCCGCCAGCTGCAGCGGGCTGATCGACAGGTACTGGCCCTGGCCGATGGCGAACTGCGCGGCCGCGCCGGCGTTGTACAGGTAGCCGTCGACGCAGGCCTCGGCGGCGTACTGCTGGTAGCGCTTGGCCGTCGCCGGGTCCCTGACGTCCGGGTAGCCGTTCTTCGCCCGCTCGCAGTAGGAGCCCTTCAGCTCCTCCCAGTTGGCTTTCGCCGCGTCCCGGTCGACGATGCTGCCGGAGGTCTCGCCCGGCAGGTCGATGCCGGTGCGCGCGCCGAAGCCCATCGCCTCGGCCATCTTCACGAAGTTCTCGGCCGGCGCCGGATAGGGGCCCTTGCCGTTGCGCAGCCCGCCGTCGCGCAGCCACTCGTCGTAGGCGAACTTGTCGAAGATCACATCGCAGGAGATCACCAGCGCCCGGTGCAGGGTGATCGGGCCGGCGGACGACCCCTCGAAGTTGTGGAAGGTCTGGCCACCGATCTGCAGCGTCGGCGCGCAGTCGAAGTTCTGGTTCGGCTTCGCGCCGAGCTTGGCCATCGCGACCGAGGTCGACACCGGTTTGAAGGTCGACCCGACGGCGCCGGAGCCCTGGTAGGCCCGCGAGAGCAGCGGGATTCCGTTGGCCGGATCGGACAGGGCCGCGTAGTCCTGCTGGGAGACCCCGCCGACGAACACCGACGGGTCGTACGAGGGCAGGCTGGCCAGGGCCACGACGCCGCCGGTCTTGACGTCCAGCACCACCGCCGAGGCCGTGCGGGCCCGCGCCCCGCCGGGCAGCTTGTCCAGGGTCGAGCGCAGCGCCTCCTCCGCGGTGGCCTGCACGCCGCGGTCCAGGTTGAGCACGAGGTGGTCGCCGGGGACGGGCGCGGAGTTCGACGCGGTGCCCGAGACCCTGCCGAACCGGTCCACCTCCAGCCCCTCGACGCCGTCGACGCCGCGAAGCTCGGAGTCGTAGACGGACTCCAGCCCCGACACGCCGACCAGGCTGTTGAGGTGGTAGGCGCCGGGCGTCGCCTCGGGGTCCTTGCCCTGTTTCTTCAGGTCGGCGGCCTGCCGGTCGAGCTGGTCCTGGCTGACCGGCGCCAGGTAGCCGAGCTCATGGGAGCCAAGCGAGCCGAACGGGTACTCGCGGACCGCCTGCAGGTCGGCGGTGACGCCGGGGAACCGCTCGGGGTGCTCGATGATCGCGAGCGCCTGGGCGGGGCTCACGTCCTTGGCGATCGGCACCGGCTGGTAGGGCGAGCCGTTCCAGCACGGCTGGGGGATCTTCGGCCCGCAGAAGCGGATCTTCTTCTCGATGTCGTCGACGGACATGCCGATCACCGACGACAGCGACGCGAAGACCGCCTTGCCGGCGTCGCGCTGCCGGTCGGTCGTCGAGCGGTTCACCGAGATGACCAGCGAGCTGCGGTTGCGCACGAGCTGCTCGCCCTGGTCGTCGAGGATCATGCCGCGCGGCGCGGAGCTGACGACCTCCCGGACCCGGTTGGTCTCGGCGACCTTGCGATAGCGGTCGCCGTCGAGGATCTGCAGCACCCACAGCCGCGCGCCGAGCGTCACCAGCAGCGAGACCGCGAGCACCCGCAGCACGACGATGCGGACGCGCATCCCGTCGTTCACGGCCGTCTCCCGCCCGCCACGCCCGTCACGACCGCCTCGCCCGCCTGGTACGGCGCACGCCGGCCGCCATGGCCGGGAACAGGAACGGGGTCAGCAGCGCCGCGTACAGCGCCGCCACCAGGGCGCGCTGGAACGCCTGACCGGGGGTGCCGGCGGCGCCGTCGCTGAGCAGGCCGGCGACGGCGACGTTCGCGATCGTCGCGCCGGCGACCGCGCCGGACACGACGACCAGCGCGATCGCGACCGACCGTTCGGTCGCGTCGGCGAGGAGGCCCACGAGGTAGCCGAGCAGGCAGCACACCAGCGCCGACCGGCCGAGCACGTGGGTGGACAGCAGGTCGCCGAACAGGCCGACGACGAACCCGAGCAGCGCGCCGGCGATGGGCCCCTCCAGGAGCGCGGCCGTGGCCAGCAGCAACAGCACCAGGTCCGGATGGCCGCCCGGCAGCGGCACTCTCGCCACCACGCTCACCTGCGCGATCGCGGCCGCCAGCAGCACGGCCGTGAGCGCGGCGAACGTCAGCGGGTGGACCTCGCCCTCGTGGTCGGGCTCGAACAGCTGCACGCTCATCCGCTGGTCCCGCCTTCCCCGGCCGGCGCGGTGCGCGGCGGCAGCACCCGGTCGCCAGGGTCGGTGGGCGGCTTGCCGACGACGATGCCGACCAGGTCGAGCGTGCCGACGGAGACGTACGGCTTCACCTCGGCCGTCCTCGACAGCCCGTCCGCGTCGGTGACCTTGGTGACCTCGCCGATCGGCACGCCGGCGACGTAGTCGAGACTGCCGAAGGTGACGAGCCGCTCGCCGGGCCGGACCCGGTACGAGGCGTCGTACAGCGTGAAGACGAGCGTGTTCGGGCCGGAGCCGCCGGCGACGGAGCCGAGCAGCTGGGTGCCCTCCAGCCGGGCCCCGATCCGGCTGCGCGGGTCGCAGAAGAGCCGGACGACGGCGGTGTGGTCGGTCAGCGAGACGACCGTGCCGACCAGGCCCTTGGAGTTGATCACGATCTTGTCGGCGGCCAGGCCGTCGGCCTTGCCGGCGTTGACGGTGACCGTCCAGTCGGTGCCGCTGACGTCACCGATGGCGATGACCCGGGCCGGGACGATCGTGTACTGGCCCTTGTCGGCGAGCAGCCGCAGGGCGGACAGCTCGGACGCCTGCCGGGTGACCTCGTCCCCGTCGGCGAGCTGGCGGCGCAGGTCGGCGTTCTCCTTGGCCAGCTCGTCGGCGCGGTCGTGGTAGCGGTTCGGGTGCAGCAGCGAGGATGCCGTCCGCCCGATCGGCCGCACGACCGTGGTCACGCCGCTCTCGACGCCGCCGACGACCGTGTGCACGACGCCGCGCGCCCCGCCGGAGCTCTCGCCGGTCCGGTAGTCGATCGTGATCAGCGCGAACGTGATGACGAGCAGGACCGCGACGACCAGCCGGGAACGCTTCAGGTCACGTCCCACGACAACTCCTCACCGTCCTCAGCCCGACGTCGCCATTCCGGGCATCGCCCGACCCGACATTCCCGTGCCCCGCGAGGCGGCTCGGCGCCAGCTCACGCCGCCCCGGTGCTGCCCTATCGCCCGCCGGCACCGACGAACCAGCCCGCCCCCGGGTTCCCACGGCCGGCGATTTCCTGGGACGTTGTTCGACCAGAGCGCAATTGTTCCGTCAACCGGACGCAGTCGCGGAAAACGACTTCACCCCGCCTTCGGCCCAACCCTCTGATCGCGGTGACCCAAAGGTTGATCGCGGTGACCCCAAGATCGGTCGAAGCCCGACATCGGGGGCAGGGGGTCGCCCCCGGAGCAATACGACCCAACCCCCTGATCACGACGACCCCTAAGGTCGGGCGAAGCCCGACACCGGGGGTCCGGACGCAGGGGTCCCCGGCTGGCCGCGCCAGCGGACAGTTGGGGGAACGGCCCCCCGGAGCAATATTGCTGAGCGGGCCCTTGGCGAAGCCGCCCAAGGGCGGCGAGCAGGGTCCACCCCTGACGGCCCGATCAGCGACGGGGCTCGGAGATGAGGACCTGCTGGAGGGCTTCGAACTCCTCGACGCATTTGCCGGAGCCCATGGCGACCGAGTGCAGGGGGTTGTCGGCGATGTGGATCGGCATGCCGGTCTCGTTGCGCAGCCGCTCGTCGAGGCCACGCAGCAACGCGCCGCCGCCGGTGAGCACGATGCCGCGGTCCATGATGTCGCCGGCCAGCTCGGGCGGGCAGCGGTCCAGGGTGACCTTGACGGCGTCGATGACCGCGTTGACCGGCTCCTCGACGGCCTTGCGGATCTCCTCGGCGGTGACGACGATCGTCTTCGGCAGGCCGGTGACGAGGTCGCGGCCACGGATCTCGGCGCTCGGCTCGTCCGGCATCTTGTGCGCCGAGCCGATCGCCATCTTGATCTCCTCGGCGGTGCGCTCGCCGAGCATCAGCGAGTACTCCTTCTTGACGTAGGAGATGATCGCCGTGTCCAGTTCGTCGCCGGCGATGCGGATGGACTGGCTGGTCACGATGCCGCCGAGCGAGATGACCGCCACCTCGGTGGTGCCGCCGCCGATGTCGACCACCATGTTGCCGGTCGGCTCGTGCACCGGCAGGCCCGCGCCGATCGCGGCGGCCATCGGTTCCTCGATGATGTAGACCCGGCGCGCGCCCGCCTCGTAGCCGGCGTCCTTGACGGCCCGCTGCTCGACGCCGGTGATGCCGCTCGGCACGCACACGACCAGCCGGGGCTTGGCGAAGTGCCGGCGGCGGTGCACTTTCTGGATGAAGTAGCGCAGCATCCGCTCGGTGGTCTCGAAGTCGGCGATCACGCCGTCCTTGAGCGGGCGGACCGCGACGACGTTGCCCGGCGTTCGGCCGATCATGCGCTTGGCGTCGGTACCGACCGCGAGGATGCCCGTGGTGGTGGTGTTGATCGCGACGACGCTCGGCTCGTTGAGCACGATCCCACGCCCGCGTACGTAGACGAGCGTGTTGGCGGTGCCGAGGTCGACCGCCATGTCACGACCGAGGAATGACAAGGAACTGGACATCGTCGGGCCGACCCTCCCGGAGATGCGGTCCTGGGCGCCGCCGCGCTCGGCCCGGGCTCACCGGACCCGTCGGCCCGCCCTCGAACAGATCAAGGTTCTTAGGCTTTGAGGCTTGGGGATGCTGCTCTGGCTTCGTTATCCCTCACTTAGGTCATACAGACTTCTACTTGACCGTGTCGACCGCGGCTGGCGCGGGGGACGCCGGCACCGCGGGATTGGAGCGGCATTTGCTTTTGTACGTCTGACGGGTGGGCCTCACGTGGGACGATTCCGGCGGTCCGGCGCGTCCCATGGCGACACCTGAAAGGTTAGACCGCGCCACCGACAGCCCGCCCCCCAGCGAGGACGTGTCACCCATGGTGCCGACCGGTCATCGCCGCCCAGCCCGGGCCTCGACGCCCATCACGGCCACCTCCGGAACCACCGGCACCCATGGGCGCGTCCGTCCGTCGACACCCCGTCCTACCCTGGCAAACCGCCCGCCCGGTCGGCGGGACGCCACGCCGGGCCGCCCGCAGGCTCACCCGGAAGGGGCGGGTCGGTGCCTGTGCGCTCGGCCCAGCCCAGGGTTTCGGCACCCGTGGCCGAGGTTCACCGCCGGGGCACGGGCCCTCAGCCCGGCCGCGCCGACCCGCGCCCAGAGGCAGGACAGGCGGGCACCCCCCGCATGAGGAGAGAACCCGGAAGACGCGGGTCAGCGTCCCGACAACTCGGTACAGCCCCGTGGATTCGATCCGCCGGGGCGGATCGAATCCACGGGGACCCCGACGTCCAGGAGCCGTGAGGTTCCGTCCTGGCACCATTTCGCCGGGAGACGCCCTCCCGGCGGGGCCGTCAGCTCAGGCCCGGGAAGAACAGGTCGATCTCCCGCTTGGCCGACTCGGGCGAGTCCGAGCCGTGGACGAGGTTCTGGCCGATCTCCAGCGCGTAGTCGCCACGGATCGAGCCGGGAACAGCCTTCACCGGGTCGGTGACGCCCATCAGGCCACGCACGCCCTCGATCGCGCGCGGGCCCTCGACGACCAGCGCGACCAGCGGGCCCGAGGTGATGAACTCGACCAGCTCACCGAAGAACGGCTTGCTCGCGTGCTCGCCGTAGTGCGTCTCCGCGACGGACTTCTCCAGCGTGCGCAGCTCGAGGGCGACCAGGCTGAGGCCCTTGCTCTCGAGACGGCTGATGATCTCCCCGACGAGGCCGCGGCTGACGCCGTCGGGCTTGACCAGGACGAGGGTGCGCTCGGCGGGCACTGGACTCCTCATTTCGCGTCATCGTTGACAGAGCGGACATAACGCACCGTGCCGGTCGCGTTGTGATCCGCACCGGAGCCGGAACCCCGGCACTCCCGGCCCAACCTACAGGGCGTTACGGCCGTCCATTTGGGGGGCGCCGGCGACATGACCTCTATCCGGCCGGCAGGCCGACCCCGAACCGGGTCCGCCTGACGGATCCGGTACGACCACGGCGGTTGAAAAGTAACGATCATCGGACCGCGGGCGATGAGGCGGCGGCCAACCACAGGACTCATCGGGTCAGGCGACATGACCTCTATCCGGCCGGCAGGCCGACCCCGAACCGGGTCCGCCTGACGGATCCGGTACGACCACGGTGGTTGAAAAGTAACGATCATCGGACCGCGGGCGATGAGGCGGCGGCCAACCACAGGATTCACCGGGTCAGGAGACGGCGTGCCTCGCCCACGGTGGTCAACGAGCCGGTCACGACGACGCCGCCACCGCCGAGCTCGGCATCCTCCTCCACCAGCCGCACGGCCGCCTCGATCGCGTCGTCGAGCCGCGGCGCGACCTCGACCCGGTCCGCCCCGAAGATCTCGACGGCGACCCCGGCCAGTTCGTCGGCCGGCAGCGCCCGCGGCGACGCGCTCTGCGTGATCACGATCGAGGTGAGCACCGGCTCCAGCACGGACAGCATGCCGTGCGCGTCCTTGTCGGAGAGCAGGCCGACCACGCCGACGACCAGGTCGAACGCGAACGCGTCTGTCAGCGCCTCGGCCAGCGACTGCGCGCCGGCCACGTTGTGGGCCCCGTCGAGCACGACGGTCGGCGAGCGGCGGACGACCTCGAGCCGTCCCGGCGAGGACGCGCTCGCGAACCCGGCCCGGACCGCCTCGACGTCCAGCGGCCCGGACCCACCACCGAGGAACGCCTCGACGGCGGCGAGCGCGCACGCGGCGTTGTGCGCCTGGTGCTCGCCATGCAGCGGCAGGAAGATCTCGTCGTAGACGCCACCAAGGCCGCGCAGCGTCAGCATCTGGCCACCTACGGCGACCTGCCGCCGGGCCACACCGAACTCCAGCCCCTCGAGGGCGAGCGTCGTACCCAGCTCGGCGGCGCGCTCGGCGAGCACCCGGGCCGCGCCCAGCGGCTGCGTGCCGAGCACGGCGAGACCGCCGGGGCGCAGGATGCCCGCCTTCTCGCCGGCGACCTCCTCGACGGTCGCGCCAAGCTCGCGGTGGTCGAGCGCGATCGGCGTCACCACCTGCACGACGCTGTCGACCACGTTGGTCGCGTCCCACGTGCCGCCCATCCCGACCTCGATGATGCCCACGTCCACCGGGGCGTCGGCGAACGCGGAGAAGGCCATGGCGGTCAACAGCTCGAAGAAGGTGACCCGCTCGGGGTGGCGGCCATCGACGATCTCGACGTAGGGCAGCACGTCGTCGAAGGCCCGCGCGAACACCTCCGGGCTGGCCGGCTGACCGTCGATGCTGATCCGCTCGGTGACGCTCTCCAGGTGCGGCGAGGTGTACCTGCCGGGGCGCAGCCCGAACGCCCGCATCACCGCGTCGATCATCCGAGCCGTCGATGTCTTGCCGTTCGTGCCGGTCAGGTGAACCACCGGGAACGAGCGCTCGGGATGGCCGAGCAGGTCGACCAGGTCGCGCATCCGCTCCAGGTCGGGGATCATCAGATGCGGGAACCGCCCGGCGAGCGCCTTCTCCACCCGCGACAGGTCATCGCCCGCCGCGCCCGCCGCGCCGCCCCGCGTGCTCGCCGGCCGACCGTCTCGCCCGTTGTCCACCACACATGAAGGTTATCGGGTACGGACACACCGCCCGCCGATCACCATGTGCAGCGCGGGGGTGACCGACACCACGGCGCGCCCGTTTCCTGTAGGTACGCGGCTAGCGTGAGCGGGCGTGGGTGAGTTCGAGAAGGCGATCGTCGCCGAGGTCGACGACGCAGGCGTCTGGAACGCCGAGGTCGCCGAGGTCTGGGACTCGTCCGACCGCCTGGTCGCCCAGGGCCGCCAACTGGCCGGCTACCGCACCCCGCGCTAGGCCGACTTCTCCTGGCGGGTGTTGCGCTTGGCGGCGATGTCGCGCGGCACCAGGGTTGGGTTGACGTGCTCGAGCACGACCTCGCGGGTGACGACGACGCGGGCGACGTCCTTGCGGCTCGGGATGTCGTACATCACCGACATCAGCACCTCCTCCATGATCGCGCGCAGGCCGCGCGCTCCCGTGCCGCGCAGGATCGCCTGGTCGGCGATCGCCTCCAGCGCGTCGGAGGTGAAGTCGAGGTCGACGTTGTCCAGCTCGAAGAGCCGCTTGTACTGGCGGACGAGGGCGTTCTTCGGCTCGGTCAGGATGCGGATCAGCGCTTCCCGGTCCAGGTTCTGCACACTGGTGAGGACCGGCAGCCGGCCGATGAACTCGGGGATCATCCCGTACTTGAGCAGGTCCTCCGGCATGACGTCGCCGAAGACGTCGGCGGCGTCCGGGTCGTCCTTGCCATGCAGCACGGCGCGGAAGCCGAGCGACTTCTTGCCGATCCGAGACTCGATGATCCGGTCAAGCCCCGCGAACGCGCCGCCGACGATGAACAGCACGTTCGTCGTGTCGATCTGGATGAACTCCTGGTGCGGGTGCTTGCGTCCGCCCTGCGGTGGCACGCTCGCCGTGGTGCCCTCGAGGATCTTCAGCAGCGCCTGCTGCACGCCCTCGCCGGAGACATCCCTGGTGATGCTCGGGTTCTCCGACTTACGAGCGATCTTGTCGACCTCGTCGATATAGATGATCCCGGTCTCGGCCTTTTTGACGTCGTAGTCGGCCGCCTGGATCAGTTTGAGCAGGATGTTCTCGACGTCCTCGCCGACGTAGCCGGCCTCGGTGAGGGCGGTGGCGTCAGCGATCGCGAACGGCACGTTGAGCATCCTGGCGAGCGTCTGCGCGAGCAGCGTCTTGCCGCAGCCGGTCGGCCCGAGCAGCAGGATGTTGCTCTTGGCCAGCTCGACGTCGCCCTTGCCCCCCTCGCCCTGGGCCGCGCCCCCGGCCTGAATCCGCTTGTAGTGGTTGTAGACCGCCACCGACAGCGTCTTCTTCGCGGTCTCCTGGCCCACGACATAGCCGTCGAGGAACTCGTAGATCTCCCGCGGCTTGGGCAGCTCATCCCACTTGAGCTCGGAGGACTCGGACAGCTCCTCCTCGATGATCTCGTTGCAGAGATCGATGCACTCGTCGCAGATGTAGACGCCGGGACCGGCGATGAGCTTCTTCACCTGCTTCTGCGACTTCCCGCAGAACGAACACTTCAGCAGGTCGCCGCCATCACCGATGCGTGCCACCGAGGACTCAGTCCCTTCGTCCAGACGATGGGTTCGCCTGCAGCTCGGGGGCGGCTGCCACCGCCCGGTCGTCGCGTGTCGAGTGAGCCACCGCTGTCTCCTGCGCTATCCGCGGCTCGGGGTCTCTCCCGGACCGAGGAAGCCGATCCGGAAGGTCCGCCACCGGCCAGCCCGCCAGCCGCCCCGGGCGGATCTTCCCATGCGCCCTCGTCAGCCGGCGGAGGTCAACCCGCCAGCCGCTTCGGGCCGTTGCGTCCAGCGCCCCCGTGACTGGCCAGTCGACCAGCCCGCCAGCCGGCTCAGGCACGGACACACGCCGCCCGCCGTGCCCGCCCCCAGCCGGTACTGCCACACCGTCTCCCGCTCCCGCGGCGGCCAACCTGCCTGCCGGCCCCCGCCGGCCCGCCGCGGGAGATTGTCCCGAGGGGGACGGTACCCCGCCACACCGTCCGGTGAGAGCCCTATCGCGCGGCTCATTCCCCTCAGCGTACGGCTGTCTGGCACCGTCAGCGGGCAGCCGCCAGACGAGACGACTTACGGGTCTTGATCACCTCGTCGATCAGGCCGTACTCCTTGGCCTCCTCGGAGGAGAGAATCTTGTCGCGCTCGATGTCGCGGCGGATCTCCTCCTCCGGCTTGCCGGTGTGGTCGGCGAGCATCCTCTCCAGCAGCGCGCGCATCCGAAGGATCTCCTTCGCCTGGATCTCGATGTCGCTCGACTGGCCCTCACCCGAGCCGGACGGCTGGTGGATGAGGATGCGGCTGTTCTGCAGTGCGAACCGTTTCCCCGGAGTGCCGGCGGCCAGCAGCACGGCCGCGGCCGAGGCCGCCTGGCCCATGCAGATGGTCTGGATGTCCGGGCGGACGAACTGCATCGTGTCGTAGATCGCCGTCAGCGAGGTGAACGAGCCGCCGGGCGAGTTGATGTAGATCGAGATGTCGCGGTCCGGGTCCTCGGACTCGAGGAAGAGCAGCTGCGCCATGACGTCGTTGGCCGACACGTCGTCGATCTGGACACCGAGGAAGACGATCCGCTCCTTGAGCAGCTTCGAGTACGGGTCCATGCCGTACTCGCCGCGGGAGGTCTTCTCGATGATGTTCGGCAGCACGTAGCGGCCGGTCTGCTGGTAACGGGACATGATCGTGCCCTCCGAAGAAGCTCTGGCGCCAGGCCGTCAGAAATGCCGCGACTAGCTGTTCGCGTCGCTGGGCACCTGGCGGGCCTGCTGGACGACGTTGTCGACGAAGCCGTAGTCCTTCGCCTCCTCGGCCGTGAACCACCGGTCACGGTCGGAGTCTCGCTCGATCTGGTCGATCGGCTGACCGGTGTGGAAGGCGATGCGCTCCTGCATCGTCCGCTTGGTGTAGAGCATCTGCTCGGCCTGGATCGCGATGTCGGACGCGGTACCGCCGATGCCGCCGGACGGCTGGTGCATCATGATCCGCGCGTGCGGCAGCGAGTAGCGCTTGCCCGGCGCGCCGGCGCACAGCAGGAACTGGCCCATCGACGCCGCCAGGCCCAGCGCGACCGTCGCCACGTCGTTCTCGACGAACTGCATCGTGTCGTAGATCGCCATACCCGCGCTAACTGAGCCACCCGGCGAGTTGATGTACAGCGAGATGTCCTTGGTCGGGTCCTCGGCGTTGAGCAGCAGCAGCTGCGCGCAGATCTGGTTCGCGATGTTGTCCTCGACGACCGAGCCGAGGAAGATGATCCGTTCCCGCAGGAGACGGTTGTAGACCTGATCGTCGAACCCCGGGCTACCCTGGCCCGGCGACCGGAGACTCGGGCTACCCGGCACGGCCAGACTCGGCACTGCGAACTCACTCACGGTCGGCTCCTCGGCTTCCCTGCCCAGATCTGCAATACCCACGGGCGACAGCTTGACCGGCTCGACACTATCTGTGACCCGCGCCAGTTCCGGCCCATCCGGCTCGATGTTCGCGCTAGGCAGAGGGGCGGTCCCGTGGCCGAGGCGCGGAGCGCCTCGCCACCGGGCGCCGCCTGGTCGGGCGCTGGGCGCCCTCCCGCAGCTGGATCCGGATTCAGGCATATGACGAGGCTGCGCCGGGTCCCGGGTTGGTGAGGTGGCCGGTTTGGCACTTGCGCCGATGCGCCGTCACCAGTGGTGGTTGGGGACGCTTGTGGCTCACCAGGACGAGTCCAGGGCCCTCCACAGACGTGACACCTGGGCATGCATCTGGCCATCACGGCCGGATACGGCTCGGCCCCCGCGATGACTACCGCGGGGGCCGGCTTGGAAATGGTGGACCGCGAGCGGTCTAGCGGGACCTAGTGGTCGTGACCCTCGTGGTCATGGCCTTCGTGGTCATGGTCGTGGTCGTGACCTTCGTGGTCGTGGGCGTCGATGTCCACCGGCTCTGGCTGCTCCGGGAGCTCCAGCGTGACGGGGCTGTCCTCGCCGTCGACGACGGTCGCGGTGCGCAGCAGGTGCAACAGCGCCTTGTTGCGCATGATGTCCGACATCAGCGCGGTCAGGCCCGCGCCGTTGCCGGACGCCAGCTGCTGCGCGTACTGCTCGGGCGCGATGCCCATCCGCTGCGAGAGCAGCACGATCTGCTCCATCAGCTCGCCCTGGTCGATCCCGATCGACTCGGTGCGCACCACCGTGTCCAGGATGAACTGGGACTTGATCGCCTTTGTCGCCGAGTCGCGGACCTGGTTGTCGAACTCCTCGGGCTCCTGGTCCAGCGTCTTGAGGTAGGTCTCCCGGTCGACGCCGAAGCGCTCCAGGTCATGACCGAGCCGGTGCTCCCGCGCCTCGATCTCGGTGGCCAGCACCGAGTCGGGCACCGGCACGTCGACGGTCTCGACCAGCTGCTCGAGCAGCCGCTCGCGCGCCTGGTTGACCTGCTCGAACTTGCGGGTGCTTTCGAGGCGCTCGCGCAGGTCGGCCTTCAGCTCGTCCAGCGTGTCGAACTCACTCGCGGTGGTCGCGAATTCGTCGTCGAGCGCCGGGAGCTCCTTCTCCTTGACGCCGCGCACAATCGCGGTGACCTGGGCGGTCTGGCCCTGCTTGTCACCGGCGAGCAGCTCGGTGTCGAACGTGCGGCTGTCGCCCTCGCCCGCGCCGATGATCGCGTCGTCGATGCCGTCGATGAGGTTACCGCTGCCGACCTCGTAGGACATGCCCGTCGCCGTGGCGTCCTCGACGGGCTCGTCGTCGACCGTCGCCGAGAGGTCCAGCGACACGTAGTCACCGGAGGCCACTGGCCGCTCGACCGGCGTGAGCACCGCGAACCGCTCCCGCATCGAGGTCAGCTGCGTGTCGACCTGCTCGTCGGTGACCTCGACCGTGTCGACCGTGACCTTGAGGCTATCGGTCTCCGGCAGCGTGACGTCCGGCCGGACGTCCACCTCGGCGGTGAAGACGATCGGGCTGCCTTCGGTGAACTCGGTGACGTCCACCTCCGGCCGTGACAGCACGTCAACGTCCTCGGCCTCGACCGCCTGCGAGTAGAAGCTCGGCAGGGCCTCCTGCAGCGCCTCGTCGAGGATCACCTCACGCCCGAGCCGCTGGTCCAGGATCCGCGGCGGCACCTTGCCCGGCCGGAACCCGGACACCCGGATCTGCCGGGACAACTTCTTGTACGTGGCATCCAGGGAGGGCTTCAGGTCGTCGAAGGGCACCTCGACGGTGAGTTTGACCCTGGTCGGGCTGAGTGACTCCTTGGTGGCCTTCACGGCGCGGATGTCTCCTGGTACGACGTCGGACGGGGGACGCGCCGAGATTACGCCTCACGGCGGCCCGAGGACCCCAGCCTGTCTCTCAGGAACCCGCCCATTCGTCGAGCGAGGCTCGGCGTTGGGGGCTGCCCTCAAGACCTGCCCCCTGGGTCGAGCGAAGCTCGACACCGGGGGGTCTGGGGGGTCGACCCCCCAGGCGATATCGCGGCCTCCGGGAAGCTACCCGAAAGGGTAGCGAACAGGACAAGCCAGCTCGTCGGGGCGGGGAGACTCGAACTCCCGATCTCCTGCACCCAAAGCAGGCGCGCTAGCCACTACGCTACGCCCCGAGGCGTTGCCCACCCATCCTACGGTGTGGATACACCTCGATCACGAGGCGGGTCCAAGATCCTGCCCAGCCCCGGTCAGCCACCCGCTCAACCGGGACCTCATGGTCATGCCGGCAAGGGGCCCTCGCGCCGCCCGCCACGCCGAAGACGTCATCTCCAGGGTAAGCTGACCACCACGATCACAACGCGGGTGTAGCTCAATGGCAGAGCCCCAGCCTTCCAAGCTGGCCATGCCGGTTCGATCCCGGTCACCCGCTCGCGGCGGCCGATGCTGCTTGATGCCCTTCGGGACATCTGCGCCCAGGCCCGTCATCTCGCCCCGAGGCCGAGCCCCGGACCCCACGTGGCCGATCAGCCCCAGACGGCCAATTCCGCCTGAATCCCGGGCAGCCTGCCGACCGGATCATTGGCGACCATCCGGCTGCTTGGCGCCCCTTCGGGGCACTTGGTCCCGGGCCATTTTTTGCCGCGGCCGGACTCCGGACCCCGCGCAACCAACCAGCCCCGGGCCGCCAATTCTGTCCGAGTCCCGGCGCCCTGCCCATCAGGTTCCTCCGGGGCCGAGCTCTGGAGCCCACGAGACCGTCTGGTCCTCCCATCGCCGCTCGCCTGGCTCCCCACCCCGAACGACCGGCCACGAAGGGCCGTGGGGCATCGTCGCTATGCGCCTGACGCACCCGCCGCCTCCGTGGGCTCGCCGCCGAGGCGCGTCGATCCGCGGGGAGCCTGTGCGTCACAACGGGGCCACACGACCGTGGGCGGCGGACGGGGAGCATCGGGGACGGATGGCAAGCTTCACGGTATGTCTGACGCGGGAGCGGGGGTGGCGGCGGGGCTGTTGGGCGGAGTGGTGCCGGAGGTTGCGGTCGCGGTGGAGATGTTCACCGACGAGACCGACGCCGAGCTGTTCCCGGCCGAGGAGGCGGTGCTCGCGCGGGCCGTTGAGAAACGGCGGCGCGAGTTCACCACCGGGCGGATATGCGCGCGCCGCGCGCTCGCGCGGCTGGGAGTCGAGCCGGCGCCGCTGCTGCCCGGGCCCAAGCGGGAGCCGCTGTGGCCAGCCGGCGTCGTCGGCAGCATCACCCACTGCGACGGGTACCGGGCCGCCGCCGTCGCCTGGTCGCGGCACCTCGTCTCCGTGGGGATCGACGCCGAGCCGAACGGCCCCACGCCGCAGGGCGTGCTGGAACGGATCTCCCTGCCGTCCGAGCGGGACTGGATCCGGGCGGTCAGCCCCCGCGCCCCCGACGTCAGCTGGGACCGGCTGCTGTTCTGCGCCAAGGAGTCCGTCTACAAGGCCTGGTTCCCGCTCGCCCAGGAGTGGCTGGGGTTCGAGGACGCCGAGATCACCCTCACGGACGGCGGTCCCGGCCAGCATGGCGCCGAGGGGGCGGGCAGGCGGACCGGAGGGTTCGTCGCGCGGCTGCTGGTCACGGGGCCGGTGTTGCCGGACGGGCAGCGGCTGACGACGCTGCGCGGGCGGTTCGTCGTCGGGCAAGGCCTGATCGTCACCGCGCTCGCGGTCGAGCCTGGCGGGGACGCGCCATGAGCCGGCGGCGCTGGCTGCCGATCGCCGTCCTCGCCGGAGTCGGGCTGAACACGGCGAGGCTGCGCCGGCGCCTGTCCGCACTACCAGTCACCGAGCCCTCCGACGACCCCGTCCACCACAACCACGTCTTCCTGCTCGCCGACGGCATCCACCTCGACGACGCCCAACAACGCGCCGCCAGCACCCACGCCACCCGCCACCACCTCGACGTCCTCGACCTCATCCCCGACAACCTCACCGCCGACCGAATACTCGACCTCGCCCGCATGCTCGACACCACCACCTACCAGAACAACCGGCT
>NZ_MBLO01000071.1 GCF_001854805.1 Pseudofrankia coriaricola | reverse complement strand
ATCCCCGTGCTCGCCCGTCTGGCTGATCGCCAGGTGGGCCGCTCAGGGAAGGCTGAGGTCGTACGCCTGAGATGAACGAGCAGGGGAAGTCAGACCTAAATCCGCCATTACCTGGGATGTGATCGTTTCTGGCGGGGTCCCAGGTTTGTGATCTTCTTTGCTGGGTCTGTTGTCGGGTTGTGGCAGGGCGGTGGCCCGGCTGTCGTGCCGGGTGGGCGCCGGGTCCACGGCCCGGGGTGTGTCCGCTGGGGAGAACGGGCTGGTCAGGTTGCCATGGGCAGGGCGCGGAGCCGTTCGAGCGCGGTGGGCAGGTACTGGTCGCGGCCGGGTGGCAGGCGCAGGGTCAGGACTCCGGCGTGGCGGGTGACCCGGCCAGGAATGTTGATCAGCTCGTGGCGCAGCCGGTCGCCGTGGGCGCGGCCGGCACGCTGGTCGTGGCCGGTCAGCGACTGGAGCATGCTGGAGATCCAGCCGGTGAGGATCGCCGCCCACATCCAGACGGTGTTGACGGTCGGGTCGGCGGCAGGTGGCGCAGGCCGGCGCCGAGCTTGGCGTCCTTGATCTGGGTCTCGATGTCGGCGCGGCCACGGAACCAGTGCTCGAGGGCGACGATGCCGTCGGGCTCGTCGGCGGGGATGTTGGTCACGAGGAAGCTGACGGCCCAGGCGTGGTCGGCGACGCCTTCCAGCGCCAGTGCCAGCTGGCCTTTGGGGATGGTGCGCCGCCGCCGGGAGCGGGGGTCGGCGGAGATCTCGGCGGCGGGGACCTTCACCCGGCGGATGATCGTGTAGGTGCCAGGCGGCCAGCCCGCCGGGGTATAGCCGACGGCGGCGACCTGGGCGCCGCGCATGTCGCGGGCGTCCGTCCGGGCGGCCTCGGGCACCGCGGCATAGGCCCGCCACAGCGCTGTGTTGCGCGGGGCGGCGATCGCGAAGTCCGCGCCGGCGGCCACTGCGGCGCGGGCGAGCTCGCCGGTGAAGAACCCCGAGTCGGCCCGGACCAGCGGCGGGGCGCAGACCGCCGCGGGCAGGTTCGCCAGCGCCCGCGCCAGCAGCCCGGCGCAGCGCGGCCGAACGTCCTCATCCCCGGACAGCAGGTCCGCGGCCAGCACCAGCCCGGTGCGCGCCCAGCTCGCCAACAGCGGCCGGCTCGCCCGTCTTCCCTCGTAGGTGTAGGCCACACCCCGTTTCTTCCGGCCATAGACCTCCACATCCGAGGAGTCCAGGTCGATGGTCGGCCGGCCCCGCACCAACTCCGACCGGCGCTGCGCGGGCAACCGCGCCAGCCACCGGCTGGCCAGCACCCCCACCGCCGCCTCGATCCCGGCCCACGCCGCCGGGCGGAACCGGCCCGCCAGCCGCGCCGCCGTCCGCGACGGCGCGAACGGCACCCCGGCCAGCACCCCGCCCACCGCGTCCAGGCGCAGCCGGTCCAGCCCCGACAGCGACGCCCGCCCGGCCAGCTGCGCGCCGGCCAGCCCGACCAGCAGCTCCCCACCCGACAGTCCCCGCGCCCGCCGCTTGATTCGGCCGACCCGCTCGTCGAGAACCTCGACCACACCCAGCCGATCGACCAGCTCCCCGACCACGGCCAGCCCCGCCATCCCGGTCAGCGACCGGTCCGCGGGACCGACCCGCACCCCCGGGGCCCGTTTCCTCGACGCGGTCGGCCTGCGTAGTCTGTTCACCCGGCGGGTGCCTCTCGTCAGGGTTCTTCGGTAGGTGTGGTAACCCCGATTCTCCCTGTGCGGCAGGCACCCGCTCACGTTCAAACGATCTACAAACCCCCAACGTCACCTGGTACTGGCGGAACTAGGTCAGAGGCCACCGATGTAAGCTTGATCCCGTAGTCCTGCATGACCTTCTCGAGGCGCTGGACCGCCCGGGTACGGTCTTCTACCGTGGTCCGCCGATGCCGGGTAAGGTCCCGTAACGCCCGGATCGGTTTCGGCGGCACGAACGACGGCCGGACCAGGCCATGCTCCAACAACTGGCCGATCCACGCAGCGTCGGCCACATCCGTTTTCCGACCCGGGACATTACGCAGATGCTGGGCATTCAGCAGCCAGCATTCAAAAGAGTCCTCCAAAATGTAGTAGACGGGCTTCCAATATCGTAAACGCCCGTGGATTCCATGCCGACCAGAGACACCCGTTCCGCCGCCAGCCAGTCCGCCAGCCGCGCCGGTTGTCGCGAACGTCCGCACCTCAGTGCGCCGCCCGCCGCCCCGCCCGGGCACCCGCACCGCCGCCACGACCGTGTCCCGGTGCACGTCGAACCCCGCAACCCGGTCGATCAACACATCCATAGAAGACCGTCTCCGTCCCCTCGACCCGTGACCAGCACAGACCGCCCGGGGAGGACCTGTCACCAAAGATTCTGAGGTACGCGCTCACGGCAGCAGGACAGGATTCCTCAGGACCTCCGAGCCACACTGACCTACGGGCTCACAGGCACCAGGCTCGCCGACGTCGGACCGGACGGCCCCAACATCCTCATCAGGACAGGGTGCTGGCGCAAACCGGCATGATCACTGACCTGAAGTTACGCGGCGAGGTGGAAGCCAAGATCAAACACCTGGACTCGTTCCGAGATGAGCTCGCCGCCAGTTTCGCCCGCGCCGACCGCCTCCGCGAGTCGCTGCTCACCTGATATCGCGGTCTCCCAGTCGTGATGGCGCCGTTCTCGCGATTCTTACAGCGGACCGGTGACGCCGATGCCCTTGAGGACCAAAACGAGGCCGAGGGCCGTGACGACCACGGCGCTGACGATGGGCAGCGCTGCGCTCCAGGACCGGTCGAAACGGTTGAAGCGGCCTAGATGGGCGACGAGGGAGCGCGAACGGACCAGCAGCAGTCCCAGGCTCATGAGTACCGCGGCCAGTCCGGCACTGAACGAGAGGATCAGACCGAGGCCCAGGAGGACACGGTTCACGCCGACCGCCAAAATCATGACGCCCAGTGCTTCTGGACAGGGCACCAGGCCACCGGACACGCCCATCGCGACCAGGCTGCGTGGCGTAATGCCCTCGGCCGGGATCGCGTGCGTGTGCGCTCGCCCGCCGTGGGCGTGAACGGCGGCACCGAGAGTGCCGTGCCCGTGGCCGCTCCCGTCGTCGCGTGCGCCGCTGAGAACGAACTCGTGGTGGCGCGCGTAGTCGTCGCCGTGGTCGTGGTCGTGGGTGTCTTGGTCGTGGGGCCGCGTCGCTGCCCGACGGGCTGACCAGCGCTGGCGCAGCAGCCGTATGCCCAGCGTGACGACTAACAGGCCGGCGGCGACCTCCAGTCCGGGGACGAGCAGTCCGGGCACCAGGAACTGGCTGGCGAGCAGCGCGACTAGCCCGATGACGACGACCGAGGCGGTGTGCGTGAAGGTGACGACGGCTCCGAGGGCCACGGCATCGCGTGCCGTGCCGCCGCCGCTGCCGACCAGGTAGGCGGCCATGAGCGTCTTGGCGTGCCCCGGGGTCAGCGCGTGCAGGGCCCCGAGCAGCGCGGCCGCCCCGACGGCGAACAGCATCGCCCATCCCGACAGCGACGGCCCGTCGATGTATTTCAGCAGCCGGTTCCGGTAAGGCGAGGGTCGTACCGCCGCGTCACCGCCGGCCGTCGGACCAGCTGTCGACCCAGCGGCCGCGGGGTCGATCTGGTAGGTGACCTCGCTCTGCCGCTGCGTCGCGTCGCGTCGCTGCACACCCAGCGTGACCGGCGCGCCGTCCTCGACGAAGGCGTTGACCTGGTACGCCGAGCCCTTCGGAGCGAAACCGTTGCGGAACAAGACGTGGTGCCGGCCGGCTGCGGTGGGCGCGCCGCCAGCCTCCGCGTGGACGCGAAGGGTTCCGTAGCCGGCCTGGATGGTCAGGTACGGCGGTACTTCGACGTCGGTCAGCTCGACCGTCAGCGGCCGGCCGTCGACGCGCACCTCGACCTCGCGCAGGACCTGCTCCGCGTAGTGCCTCCCTTCGCCGTCAGAGACCTGCTGGTCCTGGTCGACGTCCAGGATGTCCAGGACCTGAGGCGCGAGCAGCACACCGGGTGATAGGTCCAGCTCCACGCCGATCTTCGACGGAGCGAGCGTCACATAGGATGCCTGCACGTAGACGTCGAGAGGGTGCGCGGAGGCAGGACCGGCCGGCAGCACCACGAGGAGCAGGGCGGCGGGCACCAGCAGAGACGCGCTGAGCGCCCGCCGCACCGCGGCGGCGCGTGACCTCACGAGGTGATCGCAGCGCCGTAGTCGTTGGTGGGGTCTCGGTAGATGCCGTGGATGTGGTTCGCCGCGTCGCCGCCCATGGACTGTGGTGAGTACTCGACGGCGATGTGCGGCCCGGTGACCCGGAAGTACGCCGCACTCCCCACAGCCGTGGGACCGTACCAGGCGAAGTACGTCTTGGGCAGATCCGCCTTCAACTGCGCCTCACGCGAAGCCGCGTCCTCGTCGTTGACCAGCCCGCCGTACTCGTCGATGAGCTTCAGGAACGCGGTCTGCTCGTCGGCCGACATCTCCGACGCCGGCAGCCCTTCGGACTGGATGGTCTTGCCATCCTGTCCAGGCCCGAGCACCAGGTCGATCGGCGAGGTCCCCAGAACCGCCTTGCTGCGGTCGGTGCTGTCGAGTGAGTTGACCAGCGCGAAGGCTTCGTCCTCGATGTCACCCAGCGGGCGCACTGTCGTAGCGTTGTCCTTATAGGTGGCTGGCTGGGCGCCGATGAAGCTCGGCGTGAGCGCGACCTGCGACCCGTGGATCGTGGCGTTGACAGTGACGTGGTGGCCACCGAACTGCCATTGCCACGGATCGGTACCCGACGGCTCGCCGATGATCGCCATCCAGTAGTACTGCTTGCCGTAGCTCATACCGCCCTGCGTGGCCAGCTGGTCGTCCGCTGTCCACTCCGCCACCACGCGCTGGTAGCCCTCCGTGCTCAACGTCGCCTTCATGACGGCCAGAAAGGCATTGACCTTCTCCGTGCTGAGATTCCCCACCATGAGACCGTCCCGCTGGTAGAGGCCCTGCGGGAGGTTGGACCAGCGTGCCTTCTGTGCCGTGTCGCTCCAGTCAAACAGCACATGGAACTTCTCGTCGGCGGTGAGGGTGGCCAGGAACGCGTTCGCCGCCGCCACGATCCCCGGCGTCGCGTCCCCACTGGCCGCCGAGGTGCTCGCGCTCGAGGTTGCGCCCGAGGAAGCGGTCACCGTCGACGTGACTGTGCCGCCCTCCCCACCTCCGCCGCATCCGGCAACGGCGACGAGCAGCACCGCCGCCACCCCGGCCGGGAGCAACCTGGCGCCACTCGACAACTTCTGGGCAAAGACAGCGGCACCTGGAGTGCCGGCGACCCGCCCACGAGATGAACTCATATTCCTGACCCAACCTGGGACTGAAAGAGGACTGATTCCTGCGCAGCGCTGGTGGCGCTACATCGATGTCGTGCTGCTGGCCGTCGAGCGCCTGCCCCTCGACGCGCGGCGGCCGGCGTCACGATTGCTGGGCGGCCGGTGGCTACCAGGATGCGGGTGGCTGGCCGGCCGGCGTGAGGGTCAGTTCATGGCTCTGCCCGCGGCGGCCCTGGCCGGCCAGGTAGGCGACGGCGGCCGCGACCTCGGCCGGATCCACGCTGGCCTCGGGCGGCAGGTTCTGGAGGAAGGGCACGGTCTTCGGCGACTCGATCGGTCCGTTGACGATCAGCGTGGCGACGTGGATACCACTCGGCCGCAACTCGTGCGTGGCTGTGGACGCCAGCGCCCGCACACCGTGCCAGCCGGCTGACCAGGCGCCCATCCCGGGAGCCACCTGGCGGCCGGCATTGCCGGTCACCTGAACGATGGCCGCCGGACGCTGCTTGGCGAGGAGGAGCCGCGCCGCTTCGCTGAAGAACACGAACGCCTGCTCCGTGTTCGCCGCGGCCCACAGCCGGTACTGGTCGAGAGTCGCCTCGCTGAGCGGGCCACCGCCCCACGGCATCGCCGGGTCGGGGTGTGGGAAGACGGAGATGGCGTTGACCAGGCAGTCGATCTGGCCCGCCTCTTCCAGGGCGGCGCGCAGTTGGACGGAATCAGTGACGTCAGCGCGCAGGGCCCGCGCCCCGCGTGCCTCGACCGCCTTCAGGGTGTCGTTGCTGCGCGCGATCGCCGTGGCCTTCCAGCCAGTGGCAAGGAAGTGGTCGACGATCGCGCCGCCAAGATTACGGGCGCCGAGAACAACGAGGCTCTTCAAAGGTCCCCCATTTCAGGGATAGAGGCAGATGGGCCGGGAACAGCGTTTCCGGGAAGGCCGTGGACCGGATGGGGACCTCGGTACTGGCCGTCCTGGTCAGGCGCCGATCTCGTCAAGGAATGAGGTGATGAGTTTCTGCCACTCCTCGGGCTGTTCGATGGGCAGCATGTGGCCGCTGGAGACCTCGGTCAGGCGGGCGCCAGGAATGCGGGCGGCCAGGTCCTGCTGCAGGTAGAGGGGGACGACCCGGTCCTCGGTGGAGGCGATGACTAGGGTCGGGGCCGTGACGCCGGCCAGCTCGGCGCGGGTGTTGATCCGGCCGAAGAGGTCGAACTGCTCGGGCGCGCCGGGTGAGAGGGCTTCGGCGGTCGCGGCCGCGGCCGCCTCCAGCGCGTCGTCGGGCAGCGAGGCCAGCGTCCTCGGGCTGAGGGACACCCAGGTGAGGAGCTTGGCGAGCAGCAGGAGGTCTCCGCTGGCCATGATCCCCGCCGATATATCCCCGGCCAGTCTCATGTAGTTGTCGAGGTGGGAGTAGGTCGCGGTCAGTACCAGCGCGGCGACCCGGTCGGGGTGGCGGGTGGCGGCGCGTACCGCGACAGGGCCGCCGACGGAGAAACCGACGACGGCGAACCTTTCCAGGCCCTCGTCTACGGCCGCGCCGACGACCTCATCGGCGAGCTGGTCGAGGGTGAGCGGGGTTTCTAAACGCGGCGTGGCGCCCGAGCCGGGGTAGTCGACGCCGACGACCGTGCGGTGCGCGGCCAGGCCGTCGAGGATCGGACCGTAGTGGGCCTCGACGCTGCCGCCCGCGCCGTGGGCGAGCGCCACGCCGGGGCCGGTGCTGCCCCGGACGGTGCGGGCGAACGAGGTGCTGGTCATGCCGCCTCCACGAGGGTTATAGCGATCGATACAGAACACTGGCATTTGAAGAACGCGGGCAGGGCGAGCAACTGGACGCGGCGCACAAGCCGCGAGCCGAGCCTGGCGCCGCCCCCGCCGAGGTGAGTGTTGTCGGTCGGCGTCTGTCAGTAGGCGACGTTGATGCGGCGGCGGATGTTCTCGCCCTTCTCGAGCTCGTCGACGAGGGCGACGGCGTAGTCCTCGGAGCTGATCCGGCTGTTGCCCTCGTCGTCAACGAGCAGCTGGTCGTCGCCGACCCGGAATACACCCGTGCGCTTGCCAGGCTCGATCGTGCCGCCTGGGGAGATGTAGGTCCACTCCAGGTCGTCCGCGTCCGCGCGGATGAGGTCGAGCAGGTCCGCCTGGGCGAGCGCCTCGCGCTTGTAGACGTCGGGGATATCGGCGACGTCGATGATCCGTACCCCCGGGGCGACCTCCAGGCTGCCCGCTCCGCCGACCACGACCAGGCGGCGCACCCCGGCCTCTCGTAGCCCGTCCAGGAGGGGGCGGCCTACGGCAAGGAGCGGATCTCCCGCTTCCGAGGCGACCCGCACTGACAGCACCACCGCGTCTTGGCCCGCCGCCAGGTCCGCGACGGCAGCGGCGTCGTTCGCGTCGACGACCCGGGTGCCGCCCTTCCCGCTGCGGGTGGCTGCGGTGACCTCATGCCCCCGGCCACGCGCCTCGGCGGCGACCCGGCTGCCGATCATCCCGACTCCGATTAATCCGACTCGCATGCCATGGCCTCCCCTGAAACGCTGCCGGCGCGGCGCCTGCCAGCACGGTATCCATCAGGTACTGGTTACTTCAAAGTGCCACTGGTACGCTCGGGGAACCATGGATGCTAGCGATATTCTGGTCCTCGGCTGCCCGATGCGGCAGGTGCTCGACCGCGTCGGCGACAAGTGGTCAGTGCTGGTCGTTGCGGTCCTCAGCAAGGGCGGCCCCCGGCGGTTCACCGAGCTACGCGACACAATCGGCGGCGTGACCCCCAAGGTCCTGACCCAGACGCTGCGCGGGATGGAACGCGACGGCCTGCTGACCCGGACGGTCTTCGCTCAGGTCCCGCCACGCGTCGACTACGAGCTGACCCCGCTCGGCTGGTCCCTCCGCGCCCCCCTCGAGGCGATCCTGGAGTGGGCCGAGAAGCACATAACCGAGGTCACCACCGCCCGTGACGCCCATGACGCCACCCACTCCGCCGGCAAAGCCGCGTTCTAGCGCTGGTTGGTCAGGTTGGGGTGGCTAGTGGGTGGGAGTGGCTCACGTGGTCAAGCTGGGCTGCCAGTTCTGGTGGGGGTGGGGCGGTGGACCAGCGGTGCCAGTACAGCTGCAGGCGTGCCCAGGGGCACAGCCAGCCGCGGACCTGTCGCAGGGTGTCCTGCCAGATGATCCGGCGGCGCGGATTTTCCCCCCGCCGCCCCGCCGTCCCCGCGGGGTGCTTGTTCGGCTTGGCCGGGGGGTGTCGCGGTCAGCAGGGTGAAGGTGAAGGCCAGCATGACCAGCTGCCAGTGCCGCACGATGGCCTGTTCGGAACGGACCTGGAAGTCCGCCCAGCCCAGCTCGTGGGTGGCCGGCTTGTAGTAGTGCTCGATCCAGTCCCGGAGTCGGTAGATCCGGTAGACCTCGGCCGCGTCCGCCTCGGCCCTCGAGAGGTTGGTGGCCATGAACCAGGTCGAGTCGGCGGTGAGCGCTGTCGGGTCGGCGGTGGCGGCGATCAGGCGGGTGCCCTGGGCCGGTCCGTAGCAGGGGCCCAGCTCCAGCTCGGCGACATAGCGGGCCAGCGGTCGGTTGTGGCTGTCGGTCAGTACCAGGCGCCGCCAGGCTTCCAGTGGCAGGCGGGCGGCGGCCTCGGCGGGGGTGAACGCCGGTGGATGGGCGGGGTCGGCGACGAACTGCCAGGTGCCGTGGCGGGGGCGTAGGGCCAGCACGTAGCGGATCCTGGCCGTCCGCAGACGCCCTTCGAGCTTGGGGTTCTCGCCGTAGACGCAGTCGGCCACCACCGCGCGGAACGGCACACCGCCAGCCTGGGCCTGCTTGATCAGGTCCCAGGCCAGCTCCGGCTTGGTGGCGAACGCCGGGTCCGCTTTGCCGGCGGGTAGTCGGGAGGCGGGCCGGTAGGGCCGCACCCCCAGCGGCACGTGCCGGCTGCCGTCAGCCCAGTGGCTGGTGACCGAGACGACGCCGTTGGCGGTGCGGCCGAGCTTGCCGATGTACTGCTGGGCGGCCAGCACGATGCCATGGCCGCGTTTGCGGTCCCCGGTCTCGTCGATGATGAGCACGCCGTTGCCATGCGGCCCCAGGTCCGGGTGCCGACGCCACAGGTCCACCCGCCGTGCGCCCAGCGCGTCGGGATCCCACGGGGCGTCGTGCAGGAAGTGATGCAGCCGCTGCCGGTCAGCACCGGGAACCAGAGCGGCAAGCTCCGTCAACGTCTTGTTGCGCTCCCGGGGCAGCAACAGACCGATCAGATAGTGCCGCAGCGCCGTGCGCTCAGCCACACGGCAGAACAGGTCATCGAAGTCGCCACAGAACCGGTCGATCGCCTCCGCCGTCGGCGCGGTCGGCTTGCGAGGTGTGGCCATCGGGCTCCCCCGAAACGGCCCAGCCAGACACCACAACCGTACGTCCACCTGCCCCGACCTGACCAACCAGCGACCAGCCACAGCCCCACAGGGCGGCCCCTCTCACCGCCACCCCGAATCCGCCGCCGACGCGGGCCGCACCGGTCCGCCCGGCATCCCGGTGACCTGGCCGCCGCGGCGCGCCTGGCTGACCCTCGGTGGGCGAAGCTCCGCGACCGCGCACGGCGATTGCCTGGCCATGCCCCGGGTATGGCCGATGCGTCTGATCCGGGTCGTGTTTTCAAGATCGACATGCGGTCGGTCTTGCTTGACGAGATAGTAGTTTTGTCCGCGGTGACGCAGTGGCTGCGGTCTGGGAACGGACGACTGGGTTGCGGATGGTGAGGTGATGGTTTGTGGCGGAGATCGTCATACCCGGTGTGGTTGTGAGGGAGGAGGCGGCGCGGAGCTCATACTCGGTCGTCTATCGGGCGGAGCGGGCCGGTCGACACTATGCGGTCAAAGTCCCGGTCCGGGCGGTAGCCTACGACGAGCGTACGGCGTCTGTTTTCGCCCGTGAGGCAACAATTCTTGCGTGCATAAATCACCCGAATATAGCCACGGTCCGGGCCGCCGGGCGGACGGCTGACTATCCATATCTCGTCATGGATTTCGTCGAGGGTGAGCCGTTGGAGTCACGGATACGGGCGGGACCCCTGGGCGTCATCGACACCACGCGGATCGGGCTGGACGTAGCCTCGGCGCTGTCCGAAGCGCACCGGCGGGGTCTGGTTCACCAGGACGTCAAACCGGCGAATATCCTGATCAGTCCAACCGGAGATGCGACGCTGCTGGACTTCGGCTTGATGACGCGGGCCGGCCGGCAGCGCGATGACGTCGCGGTCGGCACGATTGTCTACAGTGCCCCGGAGCAAACAGGCATGTTGCACCGGGAGGTTGATGCGCGCGCCGACCTCTATGCTCTGGGAGCAGTGCTGTACCACTGTCTGGCTGGCTCGCCGCCGTTCCAGGCATCCGACACTGCTGAGCTGATGCGCATGCACGCTGTCGCGGCGCCGCGTCCACTGGTCCAGGTGCGCGCGGACGTTCCTGACGGCCTCGCCGCTGTGGTGGCCCGGCTGCTGGCCAAGGACCCGGACGATCGCTACTCGTCGGCCTTGGATGTCGTCGCCGCCCTCACCCCGCTCGCCGCCCTCGTTCCGCTCGGCCCTGGCACACCGACGCCGCCTGTCAGGGCGGGCGGGGCGTGGACCACCGACCACTTGATCGGACGTCGGCGTGAGCGCGCGCTGCTGCGGCGGTCCTGGGCGCATTGTCTCGAGGGCGGTCGTGGTGTGGTGACGGTCACCGGGCAGGCCGGCGCCGGCAAGACCGTCCTCATTGAGGATCTGCTCGCCTCGCCTGGTCTGGTGGCCGGACGCCCGGTGCTGCGTGGTCGGTGCGCCGCGCACGCCTCCGTTCCGCTCGTCCTGTTGGGCGATCTGATCGGCAGCTATGTTCGCGAGCTTCAGTCCGTGCCCGAGCCACGGCGGCGGGAATTGTCCGACCGGATCGTGGCCGCCGCGGGGGCCGATGCGCCGAGCCTGGCCCGACTGCATCCCCTTCTCGCCCGCATCATCGAGATGGATGCCCCGGCTGTGGCGGGGGCGGTGGGCGGGCCGGAGGTCGGCGATCTGCGATTCCGCTCGGTCGTGGTCGGGTTTCTCAGCCGGCTGGCGAGGCTGTCCGACGGGATGGTCATCTGGGTGGACGACGCCCAGTGGCTAGGGCCGGCGGACCGGCGGGTCATCGAGGACCTCACGGCGTCCGTCGACACAGCGCCACTACTGGTCATCAACTCCACCCGGGACCCGTCGCTGCGGATTGCGGCTGGGCGAGCGACGAGCTGGGACGTCGCGCTGGGTCCGATGGACACCGCCGAGGTTTCCGAAGTGATCGACTACTACCTCGGTGAGGTCACTGACGAGGCCTTCGCGCGTGAGGTTGCCGTGCGCTCGTCGGGCAATCCGCTGGCGGTAGTCGAGTACGTGCGAGCGGTGATCGACGCTGGGCTGGTGCGTCCCGACTGGGGACGTTTCGTCCTTGACCGGTCCGGCCTCGACTCGTTGCCGCTGCCGGTGGAGGTCCTTGACCTGATCCGCCGCCGGGCGGACACGCTCAGCCCCAGCGCCGTATCGGTCCTCGGTGCCGCCGCGGTGATCGGCCGGCGGTTCGACCTCGCGTTGCTGTCGGCCGTGAGCGCGAGCACCGCCGCCGCGGTCGCGCGGGCGATGGCTGAGGCCGAAGCGCACCAGCTGGCCGCGCCCAGCGGGGAGGGAATCTGGTCGTTCGTGCACGACTGCATGCACGAGGCACTGCTGTCGACGATGGACGCGGCGGCGCGGCAGACGGTGCATCGACGCGTCGTCGATGTCCTGGAAGCCGAGACGGGAGGACAGCAACGCCCGTACGAACTCGCCCGGCATGCGATCGCCGGGGACGTGGCCCCGAAGCGCCGTTTCCGGCTGACCGCCGCGGCGGCGGCGGCGGCGCTCGCCGCTCCGGCGCCATATGAGGCGGTCACGTTCTACCGTGCCGCGTGGACGGCGGCCACCGAGGCGGGCCTCGAGCCTGACGCCGACTTCGAGGAGGGGTTCGCGTTCGCCTGCGCGCGCACGGTCCAGCCCGAGGACGCGCGGATGCACTTCGCCCGCGCGCTTGGCGGGCAGCGCGATCCCCGTCGGCGCGCGGGGATTTTGCTCGAGTTGGCCTGGGTCGAGTTCGGCGAGTTTCGCGTGGCTGCCGGGCGGGAGTACGTCCACCGGGGCCTGGCCGAGATCGGCCGCGGCCTGCCTCCCAATCCGGCGGCGATGGCGGCGGTCAGCGCGGGCCGATGGGTGGTCGGCATGGCCTGCCGGTCGCGGTGGACCGGCTTCGGCGGGGCCCGTGGCGACACCAGGAATCTGCACGAACTCCGACGCCGCCTTTACGAGATCGGCGTCCTGTGTGAATGGTTCTGCGGGCGGCCGGGACCGGTGCTGGCGTTCATGATGTCGGCCGTGACGCCCAGCCAGCGGCTCGGGTCGGGGGAGACGTACATACTCGGTCACCTTGTCTCGGCCCTTGTCGCGGCGGAGCTCGGACGTAGCCGAGCCGTGGTGCGTGACCTCGGCTGGTTGCGGGGGCTCGCGGAGGAGAGCAACGACCCGGTGCTGCGAACGAAGGTGGTCCTCTACACCTGCGGGGTGCTGGTGTTTATGGGCCGCAATGTCGAGGCGGAGCCGGACTTTGCGGATGTCTTTCGCCGTGAAGCCAGGTGGATGGAGACTTCCTACTTCGTCGCCAGTTATATGGTCCTGATACTTAGTCTCGTTCTGCGGGGCTGTTTTCGAGAGGCCTGGGATGTTTGTGAGGCGCCGCTGGGGGCAGCGGGAGGCGACCGCATACGGGAGGAGCTCACGTTCGTGCGGGCGCGGCTCGCACGGATACTCGGCTACCCGCCGGTTGCGCATCCCGGCCTAGCCGCCCTCGCCACCGAACCCGCGTACGAACGGTTCCGTCGCTACATGATCTGTCATCAACTCGTCGAACTCGAGGTCGAGGACGGCGAATTCGGCCCAGCCTTCGACACAGCGGTCGCCGCCGGGGACGCTGTCGGTCTTCGTCCATTCCAGGTGCCCCAGTTCTTCCGGTCTTTCTGGGTCGCGAAGGCGCGGGGACGCCTCGAACAGGCGCGCGGCACGCCGCCCGGGCCGGAACGGACCCGGCGGGCCCGGATCGCGCGCCACGCCCTGCGTGAAGCCCGCTGGGCGGCGACCTACCCACCGTTAGCGGCCGAGCTGCGGGTGCTGCGGGCCATGGAACGCCAACTCGCCGCCGACCACGACGCGGCGCTGGACCTCCTGGACGCCGCGGAGCGCCGAGCGCGCGATCTTGATCTGCCGCGCGTCCGTTTCGACGCGCTGCTAGAACGGGCCCGGTGCCTGCGCGCGCAGGGCGACACCGACCGCGCCGAGACCGAAGCGGAGCTGGCCGCCCAGCTCGCCCGACGCCGCGGCTGGGTCGGTCGGGAACGCGCAGTGTTGCGCGAGTTCACGGCTCTCGAGCAGAGATCATTCCCGGAGGGATTCACCCGCGGGTCGACATTCGTCGAGTCCAGCCGAGACCGCCGCCGCCTCGACGCGGTCCTGCGGGTCGGTACGGCGGCCAGCGGGCATCTGGCCCCGGAGTCCGTCGCCGCCGTGGCTCTCGACGAGATCATCGGCATCTTGGGTGCGGACCGGGCGCTGCTGCTGCTGCCCGACGGCACGCCCGGCTCAGATCAGCCCGGTTCCGGTCAGTTACGGCTCTACGCCAGCCGCACCGCGAAGCGCGCCGGCGACGACGAGGCCGAACCCGAGAGCGAGGCCGAATCCGAGGCGGGCAACGGCGGGCTCACCCGGTTCGCCACAACGGTCGTCGAACGGGTGCTCGCCGAGCAGCGGCCGCTGGTCGTGACTGGTACGGACGAGGGTGCGGCCCTGGGATCGGAAAGCGCTGTCCAGTACGGCCTGCGCAGCATCCTCGCCGCGCCGATCCCGTTCGACGAGCAGCGCAGCGGCGTCATCTACGTTGACAGCCGAGTCGCCCGCGGCCTGTTCACCACAGAGGACGCCCAGATCCTCATCCTCCTGGCGCGACAGGTCGGACAGTCACTCCACACCGCCGAGACGGCCCAGTTGCAGGCGCTCGTCGCGGCGGAACGACGCCAGCGGGAATTCGCCGAGACACTGCGCACCGTCACCGCGCGGGCGACGGCGACGCTCGACGCACGGGAAATCCCCGGTCAGGTGCTGAGCGCGGCCAAGCCGATCCTGCCGTTCGACGCTGCCTGGGTCATGACCCGCGTGTCCGGCACCATCCGGGTCGACTCGACCCACGGGGACGTCGCCGAGGTCGTCGTCGGCACGGAACTCGTCGTCCCCGACGACTGGCCACTGCGGGAAGCCTTCGACAGCACCCGAGTAGTAGCCGCCGACGACGACACCACGGAACTGCCCGGCCAGCGGCATCCGGCGTCGAGCTGGCTGGCCGCGCCCCTGCCGCTGCGCCACAACGCCGACATCGTCGTCGTGCTCGCCTCCCGCACGCCGGGCTGCTACGGCGAGACGCACATCCAGACGGCCCGTACCGTGATCGAGCAAACCCTGATTGCCTACCGGAACGCGCAGCTGTTCGAGGAGCTGCGCCAGCACGCATCCACCGACCCGCTGACCGGACTCGCCAACCGGCGGCAATTCCTCGAGCAGGCCGAACACGCCATCAAGCGCCGCGCCGCCGCCTGCCAGCCGGTGAGCGCGGCGATGATCGATGTCGATCATTTCAAGCGGGTCAACGACACCCACGGACACGCCGTCGGTGACGCGGTCCTGGCCGAGATCGCCCAGCGCATCCGGGCCTGCCTGCGCGAGGAGGACGTCGTCGGACGCGTGGGCGGCGAGGAGTTCGCCGCGCTGCTGCCCGGGCCACTGCCCATCGCCGAAGCGGTCACCGAACGGCTGCGGCGCGCGGTGGCCAACGACCCGATCGACACCTCCGCCGGCCCACTCAACGTGCACGTAAGCGTCGGCCTGACCCTGCTGTCACCCCACGACAGCGGCCTGGCAGATCTTCTAGCCCGCGCTGACCGCGCGCTGTACTCGGCCAAGCAGGCCGGTCGTGACCGCGTCGCCGTCCAGATCCGATCATGAGTTCGCAGTTCTGTTTCGAGCATGTCCATGGCGCGATGTGCCCGGTGGTCTCAAGAACTCGATCGACTGGGCGTCTCGCTTGAGGAGGTCTTGAGGAGGTTCGGTCCTGACCGAGCGCACCGCAGACGTGCGATTGTAGTCGCGTCCTCAACAGTCTAGGCTTGGAGTATGCCGGTCGGGCGCCTTCAGTCGGTGGGCAAGCGATGCCCCCCGCATCGCAGCGGCTCCGGAGGCATTCGACGTGTGACAACACGTTCCGCTACGTCCCCGACGGCACGCCACCCCCAGGAGCACCCGGCAGAGGGCCGAACGCACACGCAACTGTGCGACGACCGGCGGCGCACAGGCCCCACGCTGACCACCGTCTGAATGATGCCCCGGCTCGGTCCCTCAGTCTTGACCGTCGGGAGTCTTGACCGTCGGGACCAACGAGGAACGGGAGAACGGAAGAAGAGGGAGAACGAGTGGACTTCACACGGCTCGGTACGACAGGCCTCCGCCTGTCCAGAATCGTACTCGGCGGCGCTACCTTCGGAGAGCTCGCCGACCAGGCGGAGGTTCGGGAGATCGTCGCCCGCGCGCTGGACCTCGGCATCGTCGCGTTCGACACCGCGTCCGTCTACGGCAACGGCGACAGCGAACGCTTTCTCGGGGCTGCGCTGGGCAGCCGCCGCGACGACGTCGTCCTGATGACCAAGGTGGGCCTCCGCGCTGGCGATGACGAGCTGGCAAACCTCGACCTGGTGAGCGGCCGGGCGGCGTTCTCGGAACGCTGGTCGCGAGGGATCCCGCCGAACTCCCACGGACTGTCGCGCATCAACATCATTCGGTCCGTCGAGGAGTCCCTTCGTCGCCTCGGGACCGACCACATCGACGTCCTGGCCCTGCACTACTGGGACCAAAGCACGCCGATCGAGGAAACGCTGCGCGCGACCGACGACCTCGTCACCGCGGGCAAGGTGCGGTACGTGGGGTCGTCGCTGTTCCAGTCGTGGCAGCTCTACAGCGCCCTGTGGACAGCTGACCGGATGGGGCTCCACACAATCGTGAGCCAGCAGGCCCCGCTCAACGCCCTGTCTCGCGGTCCGGAGAAGGAACTGTTGCCCGCGTGCGCCGCCGCTGGGGTGGGTGTGCTCGCGTTCCAAGCCATGGCGGGAGGCATGCTGACCGGTCGCTTCCACCAGGCCGAAGCACCAGACCCGGGCTCGCGATTCGCGCATCGCAAGCTCCTGCAGGACCAGTACTGGAACGACGAGACTTTCGCCTGCGTCCGCGCCGTCGAGAAGATCGCCGCGGACCACGGGACGACGACATCGGCGGTCGCCGTGGCCTGGGTCCTCTCCCGTCCCGCCGTCAGCGCGACGATCCTCGGTGTCGATCGAGCCGAGCAGGTCGCCGGGCTTGTCGGAGCGGTCGCCACGGACGTCGACATGCCGTCGGCGGTAGCGGCGGTCGACGACCTGACGCCCCCGCAGATCAAAGCACCGTACTAGCCGATCGAGGCTCGGGCCTCTTGGTGCGCGCCGGCCTTCTCGACGGGAGGCAGGCCGGCGCAGCGCCCTCAGGACGACCGGTGTCGGTTAGGCCAGCTGGGGCTGGCTGTTGTCGTGCGCCGCGGCGCCTCGCGCGGGGCATCGACGGTCACCGTTCGAGAGCCGAGCGACCGATCGCGATCAGTTCCTCGGGCCGCACCAGCTTGACCCTAGGCCGCCCCTGCTGCCGTCCGGCGTCCAGCTCGAATGCCTCGATGGCCTGCGCCCCGTTGAGACCGATCGACTCAGGGAGCAGTTCCTCAAGTCCGTCGAGCGCGACGGTCGGGGTGCTGAGCCGCCCTCTCAAGAAGTCCTCGAGAATCGAGGACACGGTATCCTGGGCGCACTTCTTGTTCGTCCCGATGACGCCGGTGGGGCCGCGCTTGATCCATCCGGTGGTGTAGACACCGGTCATGTGGGTTCCTTCGACCGACTCCAGCGCCCGTCCGTGGTCGTTCGGGATGATCCCCCGCGCCTCGTCGAACGGGACGCCGGGAGTGGAGGTGCCCCGGTAGCCGACCGCTCGGAGGACCAAACCGCACTCGAGGGTCTCTAGCCGCTCCGTGGGCTGGACCGTCATGGCCGCGCCCTCGGCCGCGAGCTTGTTCTCGACGAGCCGGATGCCCTCCACCTGGTCCTCGCCCAAGAGGTCCACCGGGGAGGCGAAGAATTTGAAGACGACACGACGGGCGGCGGTCGGTTGCCTCGTCGAGAGCTCGCGCAGGATCTCGATCTTGAGCGCGCGGCTGAAGGCCGCGTTGTCCGACGGCGCGACGTCCTCGGACGGCGAACCGAGGTGCGTGCCGTCCACGACGACATCGACGTCGGGGCGCTGAGCCAGGCCGAGGAGCTCGGGTGAGGAGAAGGCCGCGTCGCCCGGCCCCCGCCGACCGACGACCACGACTTCACGGATGTTCGACTCGCGTAGCGCCGCCAGCGCGTGGTCCGCGATGTCGGTCTGCGCGAGGTCGTCGACGTCGGCGGTCAGGATCCGCGCGACGTCGACGGCGACGTTGCCGTTGCCCAGGACCACCGCGCGCTCGGACGACAGGTCGAAGGTGCGGTCGGCGTGGTCGGGGTGCCCGTTGAACCACGCGACGAAGTCGGACGCAGCGTGGCTGTTCGCCAAGTCCTCGCCGGGGACGCCCAGGCGCTTGCCGGTGTTGACCCCAACCGCGTAGACGACGGCGTGGTAGCGGCGCATGAGCTCCTCGTGGGAGATGTCCTGGCCGACCGCGACGTTGAAGAAGGCCCGCAGCCCGTCGCGCTGCATGGTCCGCGCGAAGGTCCGCTGGACCCCCTTGGTCTTCTGGTGGTCGGGTGCGACCCCGAACCGCACCAGTCCGCCGGGCGTGCAGAGCTTCTCGAACATGTCCACACGCACGGGCACATCGCCCTGAGCAAGCAGCGCCTCGGCCGTGTACAGGCCAGCTGGGCCGGTGCCGACGACCGCGACCCGCAACGTTGCCGGGTCCTCGGCATCGGCTGCGCCTTCGGTGCTGACCGCAGCCGCGCCCGGCACCAGCCACGGGGTGGGGTCCATGTTCGACCTGGCGCCCGTGGCGGCGAAGTAGACCTTGTTGATCTCCTGGTACCGCGCCGTCGCCGGTGACAGATCCGAGTCACGGCTGATGGCGTCGACGGGGCACACCTCGAGGCAGGCGCCGCAGTCGATGCACACGTCGGGGTCGATGTAGAGCATCTCGGTCGTGGCGTAGTCGGGGTCGTTCGGGGTCGGGTGGATGCAGTCGACCGGACAAACCGGTACGCAGGCTGCGTCGTTGCAGCAGTTCTGGATGATGACGTGCGGCATGGTGTCTGTGTCTCTCTGGCGCGCTAGTGGGCGGCCGGAGCGCAGTCGGCCGCGTCCAGGTCGCTGGTGGAGGTGGCACATTCCGCGAGGGGCACGAGCGCGACGGGGATGTTGCTCATCAGCGGCTGACCCGAGTACCGCTCGAACACCCGGTCGTTGGCCAGTAGGCGGCCGATGCTCGCACCCCTGGCCGGGTCCTCGTCCTCGTCTGGGAGACCGCCGAAACCGTGGGAGAGCGACACGATCTTGCGTCGCAGCGTGTCGTCGGCGTCGGCGATGGCGCGTACCGAGGCCCGTTCCGAGCGGACCTCGACCAGGTCGCCGGCCTCGATGCCCAGCTCGGCCATGTCGGCGGGGTGTATGTAGAGGGGGTTGTAGGTCGGGTAGTCGGCCGGGATCGCGTAGGTCGGGGTGTTCCAGACGTGCCGCAGCCGGCGCGAGGTGACCCGGAACGGGAACCGCGGGTCGTCCAGCGCGTCGGACTGTCCGGTGGCGACCTCGTTCAGGTGACCCACCATAAGGGGGTTGCCCACATCGAGGCGTCCGGTCCAGCCGGGGTCCTTGGCGGCGACCACGACGTTGTGGTCCTCGCGGGTCACGCCGCCAGGCGTCGCCCGAATCTCCTCGAGCGGGACCCGGCTACCGGCGAAGGTCAGGTCGAGCATCTCCTCGCTCGTGGGCTCGGCCGACATGTCGAGCTTGACCGGCTCCGTGCCGGGCGCCGCGCCCTCCTTGCCAACGCCGGGGTAGACCTCCAGTCCGACGCCCACCTTGCCGGCGAGCCGGAAGAGGATCTGCCACATCTCTGCCAGGTCGGAGTCGGCCGGACGCTGCACGACAGGCGGGGTGTAGCGGGCGAACGGCTTCGCGAAGCCCCACACGGAGTTGAAGAGGGGGAGGAAGTCGGCCAGCGCGTTTGTTCCCGGGACTTCGTAGGGCAACGTGGTGGGGAGTACGTAGTCGGCCAGCCGGGCCGTCGTGGTCATCTGCACGTCCACGTGGACCAGAAGGTCCAGGGAGCGCAGCGCCTTCACCGTCTTTAGCTGGTCGGGCCAGCTCGTCGCGGGGTTGCCACCGATGCTCAGCAAGGCCCGGACCTGGCCCTCGCCGGGGGTGAGGATCTCGTCGGGCAGTGCCGCCGTCGGCCGGCCAGCGGCGGAGCGGACGAGTCCGCGCACCCGCATCTGGTCGCTCTCGGTGAAGGCAGGCCAGGGAGCCAGCGCCTGCGCCTTCGGCTGGGCGTAGGGCAGGAAGGAGATGGGACTGACCAGCGGCTCGCCGTCCCGCAGGTGGTGGCCGGTCACAGTGTCGAGGCACTTGACAAGGTATTCGACCAGGGTCGACCATCCGCTCATGCTGGGACCGGTGCCGGCGATCACGTAGCCGCGTCCCGCGCTACCAAACAGACGCGCCGCCCGGACGAGCTCAACGGCGTCGATGTCGGCGCGTCGGGCGACCACGTCAGGGGTGAACGGCGCGACCGCGGCCCGCAGCGCCTCGACCCCGTCGACGTTCTCCGCGACGAACTCGCGGTCCCACAGGTCCTCCTCGAAGACCACCCGTAACATGCCGGCCAGGATCGCGACGTCCTCGCCCGGCTTGGGGGCGAGGTGGATCGCCGCGCGCTTCGCGGTCTCGGTCCGACGCGGGTCGATCACAATCAGCTGGCCGTTGCGGCGACTGAGGTCCCGGATGAAGTCGGCGGGCGGTCCGGCCTGGTGCTGGTGGCTGACCAGCGGGTTGCAACCGACCACCATGACGACGTCGGGCTCGAGTTTGTGTCCCTCCGGTGCCATCCACACGCCGTGGAGGGCCGTGGAGATGGCCTTACCTGGCTGGTCTATAGTCAGCACGTTGTAGGCCTGCGGCGCGTCGATCGCAGCCATGAATGCCTCGGCCATCGCCATGTTCGAGGGGTGGTCCTCGGGCAGGTGGTTGCCCCAGTACATGGCCACAGAGTCGTTGCCGTGCTGCTGTCGCAGCTCCTGTAGCCGCTCGGCGATCTCCGACAGCGCGTCGTCGAGCGAGATGCGCTCGAACTCACCGTTCGGCATCCGCTTCAGCGGATGGGTCAGGCGATCGGCGTGCCCGTACAGGTTCTTCGAGTTGCGCCCCTTCACGCACGTGTAGCCCTGGTACAGCTCAACTGTCGGGTCCCCCGTGACCTTGGTGATCCGACCGTCGTCGACCGTCACGAGGGTTGGGCAGTAGATCTGGCAGGTCCGGCACACGGACTGATGAACGACAGACATCGCTTCTTCCCTCGCAGCTGTGAGGCTCGGCCTATCCGTGACAGCCGAACGCGGAGGCTACATGGACCGACGCACCCTGGACGTCAGTGCAGCAAACCCATATGGACCCCCGGTGTGGACCTCTGGCGCAACGGGGCCCTTCGACGGCGCGAGCCGGCAGCTCCCAGTTGCTACACCATCCGACAGTCGCAGGCTAGACTTTAGGTGAAGATCAGACAAGGGAAGTCTTGAATTGGCGGGAACCGGCGTCATCTGGCTGCGGGGCGTGTCTGCCGCAGCGGCGCCGACCGAGGGCCGGTCGGACCCTTCGTAGGAAGGCCCCCCTTCTGGGTGCTCGCCAGATAGTCGAGATGTAGACCAATTGCTGGTTGGGTACTAGGCTGGAACCGCCGCGCGCGAGGAGAGCAGAGCAGTAAGGGAGTACCTGATGTCTGCACGGCCAGTGAGGGTTCTGATGGCGAAGCCGGGCCTCGACGGGCATGACCGTGGAGCGAAGGTTCTGACACTGGCGCTCCGCGACGCCGGCATGGAGGTGATCTACACCGGCCTCCACTGGACGCCGGAAGAGATCGCCGCCGTGGCGCAACAGGAGGACGTCGATGTCGTCGGCCTCAGCATCATGGCCGGCGGTCCCGTTGAGATCGCGCGGCGGGTGTTGTCCGAGTTCGAGAAGCGCGGGGCCAGCCCGGCACTGGTGGTCGGGGGGATCATCCTCGGTCCCGATGTCGACGTTCTACTCGGCATGGGAGTGGACGGCGTGTTCCCCGTCGAGTCGTCGATCGACTCGATCGTGGAGTTCGTCGAGTCCGCTGGCCGCAAGCGCGAAGTGATCGCGTGACGACCACTGGGCGCTCCTGCGAGCACCACGCGTCCTGCTCGTGAGCGATCTGGTGCACCGCCGCTGCCCACGATCCCGATGACGCTGGGATGCGATTGCGGCCCCGGGTACGGGATCCGTCCGGCCGTCGCGGCATCCCGCCAGCTACCGATTTCAGGGCTCTGGCGCACATTCGGTGGTAACGGTGCGTTAGCGCCGGTCGTGGAGGTCAAAGCGGTCGAAATCGGCCACCTCACAGACGTTCGCGAGGTCCGGCAGGCGCCGCCGCGCTGCGCTGGAAAGCCTCAACCAGGACAAAGTAGACGCAAGCGGCGTCTCACCACGCGATCACTGAACGTCACCACCGAATATGCGCCAGAGCCGATTTCAGGACACCCCCGGGCCGGGCGAGACGACAAGAAGCGCCAGCGCTCGGTGGGCTCGGGACCAAGGAGCACAGATGACGACTGAGCGAACGTCAACCCAGCGGCAGACGCGGCGTCACCAGGTGGTGCGTCGGGCCACCGAGTCGGCGCAGTACGAGATCGGTGGGCAGACCTACGAGGTACCGGCGGCGTCGGTGTGCTCCGGGATCGAGATCAAGCCGGTCTACCGGGGTGACGACCTCCAGGACTTCGACGAGTCGAAAGATCTCGGAGAGCCCGGCGGCTTCCCGTTCACCCGCGGCATTCATCCGACGATGTACCGCACTCACCTCTGGTCGTTCCGGAAGTACTCCGGCGCCGGCACGAGCGAGGAGACGAACGGGATGTTCCGCCGCCAGATCGCGGCGGGCTACAACGCACTGAGTGTGGCCTTCGACCTGCCCACCCAGTTGGGTTACGACCCCGACCACCCGAAGGTCGAGTTCGACGTCGGGCGCGTGGGGGTCGCCATCAGCACGATGGACGACTACACGGCCATGTTCGACGAGATCGACATCGCCGGTGCGGGCGTGAACTTCACCATCAACGCACCTGCTCCGATCATCTACGCGATGCACCTCGTTCTCGCCGAGCGGCGTGGGATCCCGTGGGAGGTCCTCCGCGGCACCATCCAGAACGACCCGCTCAAGGAGTTCGTAGCTCGGGGCAACTTCGTGTTCCCCCCGCAGCCCGCCGTGCGTCTCGCGTGCGACGTCGTCGAGTTCGCGCGGAAGCACACCCCGAAGTTCAACGCCATCACCTTCAACCAGGTGCACATCAAGGAGGCCGGCGCGACCAGCGCGTTCGCGCTGGCGGCCTCGTTCGTGAACGCGGTCGAGTACATCGAGGAGATGAAGCGTCGCGGATACCACATCGACGACTTCGGCGCGAACATGACGTTCAACCTGTACGGGGACATGGAGTTCTTCGAGAACATCTGCCAGCAGCGCGCCGCCCGTCGACTGTGGGCCTACCTGGCCCGTGACCGTTTCGGGGCCGAGAAGACCCGGACCATGCAGTTCAAGTACAGCGGCGGCGGCGGGTCGGGCACCAGCCTCACGCGGGCACACCCGCTCCTGAACATCGCGCGGATCGCCTACCACGCCCTCACCATGGCCTTGGGCGGGAGCCAGATGGTGTCGGTGCCGGCCTACGACGAGGCCTACGCGATCCCCACCGAGGAGAGCACCGAGCTGTGCAACCTTGTCTCGGCACTCGTGGCCTACGAGACCGGCGTCACCGATGTCGTCGACCCGCTGGGTGGTTCCTACTATGTCGAGACGCTGACGGACGAGATCGAGGCGAAGATCAAGGAGCACATGGCCGAGATCGAGAGCTGGGGCGGGGCGGTGGCGTCGATCGAGTCCGGCGCTCTGGCGCGGGAGATCGCCCGACAGAGCTACGCTTGGGCACGGCGGATCGAGTCCGGTGAGGACGTGGTGATCGGGGTAAACATGTTCGTCCCCGAGCACGAGGCGCCGATCGAGCTGTTCGAGTACGACCCCAGGACCCGGGACCGGCAGATCGCCCGCGTTCAGGCAGTGCGCGAACGACGCGACAGCGCGGCGGTCGAGCAGGCGCTGGCGGTGCTCAGTACGGCGACCGAGCAAGGCGAGAACGTCATCCCACCCCTGATGGACTGTGTGCGGGTTGACGCCACCATGGGCGAGATGACCGAGGCGCTGGTGCAGGTCCTCGGCCGCTTCGATTCGCCGACGTTCTGACGTCGTCGTGGGGAACGTGGGGTGGGGATTGTCCGCCCAGGTCGCGGAGGAGGCCTTCCAGCGTGTCAGGGGCGGTGACGTCGGGGGCTTGAGCCGTGCTCTGACGCTGCTGGAGTCCGGCGACGCTACGGCTCTGACGCTGTCCCGACTGGCCTGGGAGCACCGGCGGTCCGGTACGCTCGGCTTCACTGGGCCACCTGGTGCCGGCAAGTCAACCCTGATCGGGGCGGTTGTGCGGGCCTTGCGTCAGCGTGGTGCGACCGTCGGGGTGCTGGCGATCGACCCCTCGTCGCCGCTCTCGGGCGGCTCGGTCCTGGGGGATCGCTTCCGTATGCGTGAGCACAACCTTGACGACGGAGTGTTCATCCGGTCGATGGCCTCGCGCAACGCAGCCGGGGGGCTCGCCGGTGCGGCGGCCGACGCCGTCGCCTTGCTGAGCGTGGCCTACGACTGGGTCCTGGTGGAGTCCGTCGGAGTAGGGCAGGGTGAGGTCGACATCAACGGGACCGTCGACTCCACGGTCGTGGTCCTCAACCCGGGCGCCGGCGATGTCGTCCAGTCCCTGAAGGCCGGGCTTCTCGAGGTCGCAGACCTGTACGTGATCAACAAAGCGGATCGCGACGGTGCCCACAGCCTGCAGGCAGATCTCGAGTCGCTCATTCACCATGCGCCGCGGCGCGACGGGTGGCAACCCACGGTCCTGAGGACCGTGGCCACGGACAGGACGGGCGTCGACGACCTGCTCGAGGTCGCCGACGCGCGCCGTGCGTACATCGGCGAGCCGTCGACGTGGGAACGTCACGCTGACGGGCAGCTGACGACGGTCTCCCGGACCCGGGCGCTCGAGGTTGTACGACAATGGCTCGACGGGTACCAGTCGTCCGACGACTGGCGCTCGGCGAAGACGGCTTTGCTCTCGCCTCGCGACGGCGCCCGGCACATGGTCAACGCCCTCGCCGCCGCTGTGGCCCAGTCCCTCGGGTCGGACGTTCGGGATACCCAGGCGTGAGCACCCGGGCGAGGCCGTGCGTGGGGATGACGTACGCCTGACCCGCGAAGACGCTGCCGGTGAGCAGACTGTGGAGCTGCGGGTCGGGGTCGGCGACGCCGTCCTCGAGGACGAGGACGGCGTAGTCGCGATCCGCGGCATCGCGCACGGTCGACAGGACGACGCCGCTGGTATGCACTCCCGACAGGATGACAGTGTCGATGCTCCGGTCGCGCAGCCGCCGGTCGAGGTCGGTGGTGGAGAACGCGCCGACCCGGGTCTTGCGAACGACGATGTCCTCGGGTCGGGGAGCAAGTTGCTGGTGGATCGCGGTCTCGGGACTGTCGGCGTGCAGTGTGCCGACCATGTCGGCCAGCGGGCCGAACGCCTTGTTGGTCGCCGGGATCCGCGCGTAGTCGGCATCGTCGAAGCCAACGCGGACGAAGCCAACCTGTACGCCCGCGTCCCGGGCAACCGCGATGGCGCGCGCGATCTTGGCGAGGACTGCATCGGAGTCGGGGACGTCCGTGAGGACGGACGGCTGCATGTCCATCACGAGCAGTGCTGCGCGTGACGAGTCGACGGTGGGAATGGGGGCGTCGCTCACACTGGCTCTCCTTGAGGGAACGACAATCGGGGGTACGAGATCCGCTGACGGGACGCCCTGTTGGGGCGTGCTGTCAGGTCCTCCGGCTCAGATCAGGTCCTCGGGTCGCACGGGCCAGCGGCTAAGAACGTCGGGATAGTCCGAACTGACCCGGTTCGGGAAGGAAGGTGCTCGCTTCTCGATGAACGACTGGACTCCCTCCACGAGGTCGGCACTCCCGGACAGGTCGTGCAGCGCGGCCGAGTCGAGGCGGTGAGCCTCCCACGGGGTGTCCGCGTCGAGCATCGCCCAGAGCATCTGCTTGCTCAACGCCACCGAGACCGCCGACGTGTTGTCGGCGATCTCACGGGCGATGGCCACGGCGTGCGGGAGGAGATCTTCCGGGGGTAGGACCTTCGAGATCAAGCCGCCGGCGAGGGCCTCCTTCGCATCGAAGACGCGACCCGTCGTGACCCACTCCAGAGCACGCGAGATGCCGACGATCCGCGGGAGGAACCAGCTCGACGCCGCCTCGGGGACGAGTCCGCGACGAGCGAAGACGAACCCGAACTTCGCGGTCGCGGACCCCAGGCGGATGTCCATCGGCAACGTCATGGTCGCGCCGACGCCCACAGCGGGTCCGTTGATCGCCGCGATGACCGGCTTGCGGCAGCGGGCCACGGCCAGGGCGACGGTTCCGCCGCCGTCACGCGGCACGCCACCGATGGTGCCGAACGTCGCAGGAACAGCGTCCTGCGCTGGGGAGTCGTCGAACGCGGAGCTGGGCCGATTCAGGTCCGCGCCCGCGCAGAATCCTCGTCCCCGACCCGTGACGACGACGACGCGGACGTCATCGTCGGCATCGGCAGCGTCGAAGGCCGCACTCAGCTCGCCGGCCATGACCTCGGTGAAGGCGTTGAGCCGGTCGGGACGGTCGAGCGTCACAGTCGCGATGCCGTCCTCGATCGCGTATGCGATCTCTGTGAGCATCGCCGGTGCGCTGGTCCCTTCCACGGTCATCGCGCGATCCATTCACCGGTGAAGACGGGCTCGCGCTTCTCCAGGAACGCGGCGAGAGCGGCTGGTCCGTCGGCTGACGCGAACTGGATCGTCTGAGAGCGCGCCTCGTGGTCGAGTGCCTCCCGTAGGGTCGAGTTCACTCCTCCGTGGAGCAGGGCCTTCGACTCCGCGATGGCGATCGGCGGCGCCTGGGCCAACCTGCGGCCCAGGTCCGTGGTGAACCCGTCGAGCTCGTCCGGCTCGACGACATAGGTCACGAGGTTCAGCGCGGCCGCCTCTTCAGCGGAGACCATCTCGGCCAGGAACGTCAGCCGCTTCGCCTGCTGCATGCCGACCATCCTCGGCAGTAACCACGACCCGCCGAAGTCGATCGAAAGCCCACGTTTCGTGAAGATCTGCGAGAAGCGGGCGTCCTTGGCGGCGACGACCAGGTCGCAGCCCAGCGCGAGGTTCCACCCGGCGCCGACTGCGACTCCGCGGACCTTCGCGACGATCGGCTTCGGGAGCTCGTGCAGCGCCACGGCCGTCTGGTTGACCCAGTTCATCTGGGTCAGTGGGTGTCCGGCGCCGGCACCCTGTTCGAGGTCGGCGCCCGAGCAAAAGGCGCCGCCGGCACCGGTGAGGATGACGGCGCGGACCGCGGGGTCGTCCTTGGCGTCCTGGAACGCATCTCGGAGGCCCGCCCAGACGACGTCGTTTGCTGCATTCTTGCGATCGGGCCGATTGATCGTGACGGTGAGAACGCCGTCGGTGAGCTCGCGGAGAACCACCTCGTGGAGCGCGTCCCTGGATGTCTGGGCCATGCTGTGCCTCCCTGGTGAGTGCTTCCGTGGTGCCGCGCCTGCACCGCCGCGGTCGGTACGTCTGGATGCGGTAGGCCCTGATCGCGGGCGACCGACCTCGACGGGCGGACCTGGGGGGCCGGCACTCACGCCCCTCCCGCGAGCCGAGTGCGGACCCGTGCCACGCCGGACGCCCTACTATTGTGCTCGCGTGATCGATAGTCTAAGGCTAGACTTTTATTGGCCCACGCGGCAAGGGCCCCCGCGTTGCCGCGAGTGACGGTCCTGTCTATCACGGGTATGCGGGAGTGCCGACAACTGAGGAGTGGCGTATGAGGACGAGGTTCACCGAGCTGTTCGGCGTCGAGCACCCGGTGGCCCAAGGCGGCATGCAGTGGGTCGGGCGAGCGCCGCTGGTCGCGGCGGTGGTCGAGGCCGGAGGTCTGGGATTCCTCACGGCGTTGACGCAGCGGACGCCCGAGCATCTCCGGCAAGAGATTCGGCGATGCCGTGAGCTCACCGACAAGCCGTTCGGCGTGAATCTGACGATCCTCCCGACTATCAGCCCGCCGCCGTACGTCGAGTACCGCCAGGTGATCATCGACGAGGGGGTGCCCTTCGTCGAGACTGCCGGATCGAGTCCTGCGGTGCATCTGGAGCACTTCAAAGCCCGCGGGATCAAGGTGATCCACAAGTGCACCTCGGTGCGTCACGGCCTCAAGGCCCAGGCGCTCGGGGTCGACGCCCTGTCGATCGACGGGTTCGAGTGCGCCGGTCACCCCGGTGAGGACGACATCCCAGGCCTGGTGCTGATCCCGGCCGCCGCCGACGCCATCGACATCCCGTTCCTGGCCTCCGGTGGGTTCGCCGACGGCCGAGGACTGGCCGCCGCGCTCGCGCTGGGCGCCGACGGTGTCAACATGGGTACCCGTTTCATGTGCACCGTGGAGTCGGAGATCCACCAGAACGTGAAGGAGCGTCTGGTCGAGGCCGACGAGCTGTCCACCCAGCTGATCTTCCGACAGCTGCGTAACACCGCCCGGGTCGCGGACAACGCCGTCTCCCGTGAGGTCGTCAAGCGCCTCGGCGAGGGCGCCCAGTTCGAGGACATCCGCGAGCTGGTCGCCGGAGTCCGAGGAGTACGTGTCTACGAGACGGGCGACCTCGACCACGGCATCTGGTCCGCCGGCATGGTGCAGGGGCTCATCCGTGATATCCCGACATGCGCCGACCTGGTGAGGCGCATCGTGCGTGAGGCGGAGGAGATCGTCCTGGAACGCCTGATCGGCATGGTGCGCGCGCCCGTCGCCTGATCCGGGACCCGGTCGCCGGGCCGCCGCTGTGATGACACCTCCGGGCGGGCGCCTCAACCCGACGGCACGGATTCGACGCGGTGCGCCCGGAGGAACGAGCGGATCTGGCGCACCGCGAGGGGCACCCGCTCACTCGGCTCGATCCAGGGATACAGGCTCGCCTCGGACCTCGGGGCGAGCATGGCGCACTCCATGGCGACGGCGTACGGGTGAGCGGGTATGTCGTCGGGAAGAATCAGCAGCGGCGTCTGGCATCGGCGCACGAATTCGCGACTCACAGTGAAGACGAAGTCGGGGTCGGTCAGGTACATCCGCGCGAGGAACTGGTCGGCCGCCTCCGGGGTCACGTCGTCGCGAAGCTCGGCCGTCTTCGGCCCCCAGGTGCTCGCGTACATGTCGTAGAAGAACCGTCGGTCCTCGGGGCGCGATCCGCTCGGCTGAACGAAGACGGCGGCGACGACGCGTTCGGACGCCCGTCGCAGCAGGTTCCAGATGAGCGGGCCTCCGATGCAGAAGCCGGCCACCGCGAACTGCTCGATGCCCAGGTGGTCCATCAGCGCCAGATGGTCGTCGGTGTAGGAATCCCAGGGGCGATCGCCGTCGAGTGGACCTCTCGACCGGCCGCCGATGGCATTGCGCAGGTCCGCCGAGATGCACCGGTACTCTCCCGACAGCTCCTGGATCGGATCGAAGGGCGCTTCCCGTGTGAGGAACGAGATGGTCGAATTGAGGCCGCCGCCCGGGATGATCAGAAGGGGGTAGCCCTCCCCGGTGTCCTGGAAGTAGATCCGCACGGTGTCCCGCTCGAAGAATGGCACTGCTTGTTCCCCCGTCCGGCTGGCGCCTGTCACACCAAGCTACTGACCCATGTATAGTTCATTGCTAGAGTATTGGTGTAGCGGTGGTCGGTCGACCATCAGCACGCGGGCCGCCGGCCGGGGGCCGTCCGGTCCGCACCGCGCCGACCTCGCGGGCCCAGCTGACCGCTGCGTTCTGCCGTGCCGGCCCAGGGTCTACCCACAGGGAGGATGTCGATGACTACCACCACGCGACCTTTCCACGGCAAGTCCATCTCGCTGGGACTCCATCTCGGCGAGGCCGGCACCACGGCCGCGAAGATCGACCAGATGATCGGCGAGGCGGTCCTGGCCGAGAAGGTCGGGTTCGACGGCGTCACGATCAGCGAGCACCACGTGGGCATGCCGATGTACGCACCCCAGCCGCTGACCGTCGCCAACTGGATACTGTCGGAGACCAGCCGCATCTGGTCCGGCGCCTCGCCGATGCTGTTGACCCTCACCGACCCGAGGGTCGTGGCCGAGCAGGTCGCTTGGATGTCGGCCCGGTTCCCCGGGCGGGTCGGCCTGGGGCTCGCGCCGGGCAACCGCGTGACGGACTTCGAGTTCTTCGGCCGCTCGTTCGAGAACCGCTTCAAGGACTTCGGCGCCCAGCTCCAGGTTCTGTCCGAGTGCATGCGCGCCGACGGCCCCATGGCTGAGGACTGGGCGATCGGCGAGGGTTGCCTCGAACGGGTTCCGGTGGTGAGCGCGGCCCAGAGTCGCCCGGCAGTCGACCGGGCCGTTCGCGCTGGCTTCGGGCTGGCTCTCGGCGGCGACCTGGAGAAGGTCAAGCGGACCGTCTCCTATTACCACGACGCCGGCCAGACCGGTCCGCTGTGGTGGATGCGGCGCGTGTGGGTCGGTAAGCCCCCCGCGCATGTCGTCGAGGCACTCGACTCGGTCTACCGGACGGCGGGGACGGCCCGCGGCGGGAATGTGGCCGACATCGACAGCGGCGACCCGGACGCCATAGCTGAGCAGCTCGCTCACACGATGAAAGAGGCCTCGTTGACCTGTATCAACCTGCGACCGCACATGCCGGGGGTGTCGCCCGAGGAGGTCGCCGTGCAGATCCAGGCATTCGGGGAGACGGTCATGCCGACCTTGCGCAAGCTCCTCGCCGAGGGCTAGAGCGGGCCAGGGCCGTCACGGTGCAGGGGTCTTGATCCGCAGGTTCGCCGCGTGGTCCACCGTGCTGTGGACGTAAAGATTTTCCTCTGTTGTCAAATAGTTGACCTCAAGAGTATCGTTCGCCGGAGTGTCCGGGCATATTCGAGCGGATCGCCCACCTCGAGCAGTGTAGGCGCTCCCATCTCGGGCCTCGGGCTCGTCGAGCACCATCCGCGACGGTCAGACTGAGGAGCAACAATGGACGACAAATACGGTTCGTCTTTCGACATCCGAGCCGTAGAGTCCCGACGTCAAGCGCTCGAGAACATCAATCCGGTGATTGTCACCTCGTCGGATTCGCACATTGGCCTGCCGGGTCGCGAGTACCTCGAGTACCTCGACCCGAAGTATCGGCAGTACGACGAAATCTACCTAAGTTATCTCACCCGATTCCACGAGATGATGGGTCTCGTCGGCTACCCGTTCCCTGATTCGGACCTGGACGTCGTCGACACACGGGGAGCGATCCGCGGTGGCGGTGAGATGGCGGGATGGACCCTGCCCGCCGTTTGCGCGAGACGGAGGCGGACGGGGGAGTCGCCGAGATCCTGCACCACAACGGCCCCATCTCGCAGCCGCCCTTCTTCGGGTCTCGCCACGACGTGGTGTCGCCCGAGCTTCGCGCGGCAGGCGCTCGCGCGCACAACCGGTTCGCGACTGAGTACTGCTTCTACGCTCCCGCCCGACTTCTCGGTGTCCATCTGGTGTACCCGTGGCCGGATATCGACGCTGCTGTCGAGGCAGGGCGCCGGCAAAGTTGCTTGTTAGCAACTGACTTTCTTGATCGTTTCGAGTGGTCGTTCGGGGTGGCGGGCGTGGTGGCGTAGGGCGTGGGCGATGTTGCCGGCTCCGGTCAGGCGCAGGATGGTGATCGCGAGGTTGCGGAGGCTGGCCATGACCTGGGGTGCGTTTCCTGTCCGGGCGCGGTGGTGGTCCTCGTCGTAGGTGACGTCGCGGACCCAGTGGAGCTGGTTC
>NZ_MBLO01000070.1 GCF_001854805.1 Pseudofrankia coriaricola | reverse complement strand
AGACCCCTCCCACGAGCAGGAGCAGATACCTGCGCATCACCGCAAACCGAGATCGCCACACCTCGCCCGGCAGACGTTCACGGACAGCGCACTAGCGGCGCCACACCACACCGGACTCGCCGCCGATGCGGGGCGCCGATCCGGCGATCGTGCTGGTCCCCGAGGTGGGCATGTTCAGCTTCGGAGCCGACAAGCAGACCGCCCGGGTCGCGGGCGAGTTCTACGTCAACGCGATCAACGTGGTGCGCGGGGCCGAGGCGGTCTCCCGGTACACCCCGATTGACGAGGCGGAGAAGTTCCGCTGAACCGGGTCGACGGCGTCCATGGATCCCGCACCCTCGTCGTCCTCGTCGCCGACCTCTGACGGCGGCAAGACGGCCTACCGCCCGGCACGGGTGGACCGCGAGGCCGCCTGGGCCTGGCCCGGCGAACCAGCCGCTGACGATTTAAGTCCGCGCTCCCTACTCCCTCCCTCCAGCCATACGACGGACGCAGTCACGCGACCGTCCTGCGGTCATCACTCATTCCTTACGGTCCCCGATTCGTTGCCGGTGACCGCTCGAAAATCCTACGAGAGTATTGACCAGGTGATACTCGACAGAGTACATTCTTTCGTATCGTCTCGTCCGGCCTTCACCAATCCCGTGCCGGACATCACTCGGATCGTCCGGCACGTTCCTGCCGGTGAGAGGGACGCCTGCGATGGCAACCGTCAACTTCGCCAAGGTCAGTAGAAGCTACCCGGGTAGCACAAGCCTGGCGGTGGACACGCTCGACCTTCAGATCGCGGCCGGGGAGTTTCTCGTCCTCGTCGGTCCGTCGGGGTGCGGCAAGTCCACGTCGTTACGCATGCTCGCTGGGCTGGAGGAGGTGGATTCCGGGGAGATCTGGATCGGCGACCGCGACGTCACCGATGTCGCTCCGAAGGCCCGGGACATCGCCATGGTCTTCCAGAACTACGCGCTCTACCCGCATATGACCGTCGCCGATAACATGGGTTTCGCGCTGAAGATCACCGGCGTCGGGAAGGATGAGCGTCACCGGCGGATCCGCGACGCCGCGAAACTGCTGGACCTCGAGCCCTACCTGGAGCGGAAGCCGAGAGCGCTTTCGGGCGGGCAACGGCAACGGGTCGCGATGGGACGGGCCATCGTCCGGGAACCGCAAGTGTTCCTGATGGACGAGCCGCTGTCCAACCTGGACGCCAAGCTGCGCGTGTCCACGCGCACCCAGATTGCTTCCCTACAGCGTCGTCTCGGGATCACCACCGTGTACGTCACTCACGACCAGGTCGAGGCGATGACAATGGGTGATCGGGTGGCCGTCCTCAAGGCCGGCAAGCTGCAACAGGTCGACGCTCCGCTCGCCCTGTACGAGCGACCGGCCAACGTCTTCGTGGCCAGCTTCATCGGGTCACCCGCGATGAACATCGCCGAGGTGCCGCTGCGCAACGACGGTGTCCAGCTCGGCGAGACCGTCATCCCGCTACCGCGCGAGACTGCGCAAGCAGCGGCCGCCGAGGGCGCCACGACCGTGACATTGGGGTTCCGGCCAGAGGCGTTGGACGTTAGCGGCGGCGGCCCGGGCTTCGAGGCCGTGATCAATCTTGTCGAAGAGCTCGGCCCCGACGCCTACCTCCACGGAACCATCGTCGCCCCTGAAACGGCCTCGCACGCGGACGAGGGCAAGAACGCCGATGTGGTAGTGCGAGTCAGCCCCCGCGGCGTCCCGCAGCGGGGCGAGAAGGTCCGGATGAGTATTCGCGAAGGGGAGCTCCACGTGTTCTCCGTCAAGACCGGTCAGCGCCTGCCCGGCTGAACCAGCCTCACGGCGCGTCCCACGGAGCTCATTCCGTGGGACGCGCCGTGGATCCGGAGTGCCGAAGATCAGCTAGGGTAAGTCTGATCCACTGCACACGGACGTCAAACCGGGCAGCGGTCTGGCCTGCCCCGGTCGGATCGGCCGGTGTGAGCGTGGTTATCCGATGGGGCGACCGAACCGCGACCGGGGGTGTCGACGGTGTGCTTTCCAGACCCCAGGGTCAGCCGCTCACGTCCGGGGAGTTCCACCATCCCGACGCACCCCTCGGGCACCGTGACGCGGGCAGTCATCCCGTCCGCGGTCACCTCCCAGGACAGCGCCGCCGTCCCATACGGAGTCTCGTGTCGGGTATTCGCCCACGTGATTCCGCCGCCGGGACGCGGCCTGTAGGCGATGGTGCGGTAGCCGGGCGCTGCTGGGGTGATGCCGCCGACGACGCGGTGCAGCCAGTCGGCCACGGCGCCGAAGGCGTAATGGTTGAACGACGTCATGCCGCCGGGGTTGAGGCTGCCGTCGGGGCGCAGGCTGTCCCAGCGTTCCCATATCGTGGTCGCTCCCTGGGTCACCGGGTAGAGCCAGGAGGGGCATTCGGTCTGCTGCAGCAGCCGGTAGGCGACGTCCAGATGTCCTGTATCAGTCAAGGCATCGCAGATGAGTGGGGTGCCGACGAACCCGGTGGCAATGTGGGCGTCTTCCGCCAAGACGAGGGCGGCGAGCCGGTCGCCGGCGGACTGACGCTGCGCGGGGTCGACGAGCAGGCCAAAGGCGAGGGCCACGCAGTATGCGGTGGGGCTGTCACTCGTCAGGCGGCCGGACGGCAGCACGTAGCGGCGACGGAAGGCCCGCGCAACGTCGTCGGCCAAGGTGGCGTACTGCGCCGCGGCGCCGGAGTCGCCAAGCTCCGCCGCCGACCAGGCCAGGTGGCGGGCTGACCACGCGAAGTAGGCGGTGGCGACGAGGTAGCGGTCGGTCCGCGAGGCCGCCGGGTCGTCGGGCGGTGCGGCGGGGTCGAGCCAGTCCCCCAACTGGAAGCCGGCGTCCCAGAGCCGGCTGGGTCCGGCGAGCCGTGCCACGAGGTCGACCCAGGCCCGGCCCGCGGGGAACTGACGGCGCAACAGCTCACGGTCGCCGAAACGCTCGTAGAGCACCCATGGAGCCACGGTCACGACGTCCCCCCAGGCGGCACCGGGACGGATCGGAGTCCACAGGGGACCGCCGGGGATCACGGGGACGTACCAGGGGACGGCGCCGTCCGGCAGCTGTTCGACGGCGACGTCGGTGAGCCAGGACTCGAGCATCCCCGCACAGTCGTACAGGAAGCTCGCGGTCGGGGCGAAGATCTGCAGGTCGCCGGTCCAGCCGAGCCGTTCGTCCCGGGCCGGACAGTCGGTGGGGATGTCCACGAAGTTGCCGCGCATACTCCATACGACGTTCTCGTGGAGCCGGTTGATCAGGTCGTCACTACATTCGAACCAACCGATGCGGCGCATGTCGGTGTGGTGGACCAGCGCGGCGACAGCGTCGGTGTTCAGCTCGCCCGGCCATCCAGCGACCTCCGCGTAGCGGAAACCGTGCAGGGTGAACCGCGGCTGCCAGGTACGCGGCCCGTCGCCCGCCACAATGTAGGTGTCGGTGGCGCGGGCTCCCCGCAGCGGTCGGGTGGCCAGTTCCCCGTCCTGCAGAACCTCCGCATGGCGCAGGGTGATGGCGGTCCCCGCCGGGCCGTCGACGGTGATACGTAGCCGTCCGACGAGGTTCTGGCCAAAATCGAGCAGGTAGCGGCCGTCCGGTCGGCGGGTGATCGCGACCGGGCTGACCTCCTCGGTGCACCGCACCGGCGGGCCTTGCGGCGCGACGAGCGTATGGGGGTCGCGGGTGCCGACGGCGACCGGTGCCCAGTCAGCCGTGGGTTCGGCGTGCGGCGTCGCCCAGCTCGGGTCGTCCAGGCGGGCGTCGAAGATTTCGCCCTCGTACAGGCCGCTGGCCACTATCGGCCCGGGCGCGGCGATCCATGAGGAATCGGTCGCGATGACAGTGCGGGTGCCGTCGTCGTACGTGACCTCGAGCTGGGCGATCAGGGATAGATCAGCGCCGTAGATGTTGCGGGTCCCGCCGTTGAAGCCGAGACGGCCTCGATACCAGCCATCGCCGAGCCACGCGCCAATGGTGTTGGCACCCTCGGAGAGGTGATCCGTGATGTCGTACGTGCGGTAGCGCAGCCGCGCGTGGTAGACGGTCCACCCGGGAGACAGGACGTCGTCACCCACCCGCCTTCCATTGATCTCCGCTTCGAACAGGCCGTGGGCGGTGATGTACAGGCGGGCGCGCGCGACGTGCCGGGCGAGGGTGAAGTCCTTACGTACCCGTGCTGGACGCCGGTCGCTGTCGGGGCCTTCGAGCGAGTCTGCGCGGACGGGGACGGCGCTCCAGTCGGACGCCGCCAGCAGGCCAGCCTCGACAACTCTCGGCGGGCTCCACTCGGACGGCTCGTCAGGTCGGTCCGCGGCCCCGGCCCAGACCCGGACACGGACACGGACACGCTCACGGGACGTAAGTGGTGCGCCGGGCCAGGGCACCAGGACCTGGTCGGCGCTGTCGATGCGGCCAGTGCGCCGCACGAGGCCGCATCGGTCGAGCTCGATCTCATACCCGACCTGGACGCGGGCACCGGCCGGCAGCGCCCATGACAGACGCGGTTCGGCGACGCCGACGCCGATGCCGTCCCGCAGGTGCTCGAATGACACCGGGCCAGGCTGGCGGAGCATAAATCAGACCCTCCGTGACGACGCAGTGCCTCAATCTGCGGCACCGGAACGGGGATTGGCGCGGGCGTCAGCCCTTGACTGCTCCTCCGGTCAGGCCCTTCATAACCTTCTGATTGAGGAAGAGATAGATCACGAGCGTACCGATGACGTTGATGCAGATGGCCGCGAACAGCGGGCCGTACTGGGTGGCGCCGAAGTCCCCGGTGAAGTTGAGCAGGCCGACCTGGATGGTGCGCAGGTCCTGGTTGTTAGTGAACGTCAACGCTATCAGAAGGTCGTTCCAGATAAAGAAGAACTGCACCAGTCCGACGGTCAGGATGGCGTTGCGGACCATGGGGATGCTAATACTCCAGAACGAGCGAAGAATCCCAGCGCCGTCAATGGTCGCCGCCTCGAACAATTCCCGTGGAACGGCCCTGTAGTAGGTGGCCATCATGAACACGGTCAGCGGCAGGCCGGTGCCGGTATAGGTAAGGATCAGCGGCCACAGAGTGCCCGACAGGCCGGCCCGGAAGTAGACGGTGAACAGCGGTAGCAGAATCATCTGGGAAGGTACCATGATGCCCGCGAGGAAGATTATCAGCATCAGGCCGCGCCCCTTCCACACCATGATCTGCAGGGCGAATCCGGCGGCGGTGCCAAGCACGATGATTAGTAGCAGGGCGGGAGCGGTGGCGAGCAAGCTGTTTCTCACATACAGCCCGATGTGCCCGGTCGTCCAGGCCTCGCTGTAGTTCCCCCACTCCCAGCTCGTCGGCAGACTCCAAGTGGACTTGTTCAGGTAGTCGCTGTTGGACTTCAGCGAGGTCAGGAACATCCACAGCAGGGGGTAGACCTCGACTACCAGCAATAGGCCGATAACTACCTTCACCCAGATCCGTCCGGGGTGGCGGCGTCGCCACAAGGCGCGGGTGGTTCCGGGCCGGCGAGCGCTGCCCGAGGCCTTCATCATCGGGGGTGAGTCGAGCGCCATGGCGTCAGCCCTCCGTTAGGTCGCGCCGCGAGACGCGGAAGATGGCCAGGGTTACCAGCAGGCACACAACTGTCAGCAGCAGGGCGATCGTGCTTCCGTAGCCATAGTCGCTGTAGGTGAACGACGTCTGGAACATGTAGAGGGTCAGCGGCGTGGTGGCATTGCCGGGGCCGCCGTTGGTCAGCGCGACGATGGAGTCGAAGACCTTCAACGTGCCGTTGATGCTGAAGATCAGCGCCGACATCAGCACCGGGAACGACAGCGGTAGCACGATGTGACGCACCAGCCGAAGGCCCGATGCCCCGTCAAGACGGGCCGACTCCAGCACTTCGTCGGGGATGTCGACCAGGCCAGCGAACAGGAGGACGGCGTAGAAGCCCATGGAGCGCCAGATGTCCATGATGACCAGGACCCAGAATGCTTTGCCGGGGCTGCCGAACCAGTCGACCGAGCCCACGCCCACCGTGGAGAGCAGCGAGTTCATCGGACCGGTCTGCGGGGCGACCTGGAAGAACTTCTGGAAGAGCAGACCGACCGCCACGGTGGGCATGATGACCGGGAAGAACACCAACGTGCGGATGACCGCGGAAGCGCGCTTGAGGAAGAAGATGTACAGCAGAGCGAGCAGGTAGCCGGCGAGCACTTGTCCGACGGTCACGGCGACGCCGTATTTGAGGCTGAACCAGAGTGCCTTGTGGGCGGCCGTGTCACTGAACAGGCGCTGGAAGTTGTGCAGGCCGTTGCCGGTGAAGCCGTCGATGGTGTTGCCTTTGGTGAACGAGTACCCCAACGACCACACCATCGGAACCAACATGACGAGGGAATAGACGAGCAGGGCGGGACCTATCAGGGTCACAATGGCCCTGCGGTCACCTAATACGCGGTGCATAAGCGCTTTCCACTTCGTGTGGGGATGCGGGCAGAAAGTAGGTCGAGATTTGCCAAGGGTGGCTCAGGAGCCGCCATGACGGCGGCTCCTGAGCCGCACACGGCTCGGGCTCAGCTACCCGACAGGGCCCTCTGAACGGTCTGCATGAACTGCTCCGGGCTCATGCTCCCCGTGACCAGCGAAGCCGCGTTCGTCTGGCTGACGTTGGTGGCCTTAGTGCTGAACAGAGCCTCGAACCACAGGACGTTCTGCGTCGACGCGCCGATGGTCTTCCTCACCTGCGTGGTGATCGAATTCGGGTCCTGAACGGGGGTGTTGACCTTGAATCCCGAGATGGAACCTTGGTCCTTAAGCGCGACGCTGCCGTAGTTCTGGGTGATGCACTTGACCCAGGCGCCAACCCTGCTGTCGAAGGTCTTGGCTCCCAGGGTCATCGCCAGGCCGACGTTGGAGGGATACTGGTCAATCGAGCCCTTACCATCGGGGACGGCGGGGAAGGGCATGAAGCCGATGTTCTCGGCGCCCACCTGGTCCTGCTTGGGGTCGTCAATGTTCGTCAGCGCCCAGCTGCCCATGTAGAACATGGCCGCTTTGCCGGTAAGGAACTGGTTAAACGCGGTGTCGTAGTCGATCGACCCGACGCCCTTGCCGAAGTAGCCGTTCTTGCCGAGTTCGGCCACCTTCGCCGCGGCCTCGACGTACTGGGGGTCGGTCAGCTTGGCCTTGCCGTCGGCGACGTCCTTCATTGCGTCCGGCCCCAGGCTGCGGTATAGGTAGCCGCTTACCAGCCGGGTGATAGGCCAGCCCTGCTGGCCGGAGGCAGCGAACGGCTGCACCCCCGCCGACTGCAGCGTGGCCGCGTCCGACACCAGCGCGTCCCATGTCGAGGGCACTGACAGGCCGTGCTCGTTGAACACCTTCTTGTTGTAGAAGATGCCCTCGATGTTGTACTCGTACGGCAAGACCTCCATCTTGCCCCCGTACAGCGCCTTGATCGTGGAGATCGCCGCCGGCTCAATCTGGTCGTATACGCCGAGATCCCTCAGCTTCGTCTCGAGGTCGGCGATCTTGCCGGACTTGTAGAGCTGATCTGTCAGCGCGGGCGCGTTACCTGCGGCGAACTGGACCGGCAGGGCGTTCTGCCCGGCGAGCAACTGGAGCTTCTGGTCCAAGCTCGTCTGCGGCACAGTGTCCACGTTCAGGGGTAATGTCTGGTTCTGCGCCTTACATGCACCATTCGCCAGAGTGCCCAGGCCCGTCTTGACGGTGGTGTTCTCGACGTTCGTCAGATAGCTGAACTGTTTCGGCGCGGAGGACGAGCCCGTGCCCGTGCCTCCACACGCCGCTACCAGAACCGCCACGGCGGTGGCGCTCGCCGCGAGACCAGTGATCCGTGCCCTGCGGGCGCGGAGAGAGTGGATGATCACAGTTGGCTCCCTGTCGTCGTTCAGGCAGAGGTAGGCGGAGACTCGGATCGCGCCGGCGCGTATAACGTTCTCCATGCGGAAGTGGGACAAGGCTGCACTCAGCCCACCGCTGTGTCAAGACCTCCAGGCCGCCATCGGGGTCGAGGTCCTCTAGCTGGGTCGCCGAACCGCTGGCGAGCTCGGTCAGCTCGGACCGCAGGTCGACCAGCACGTCCGGGACCTCCGCCCGCCAGGATGCAGGCCCCGCAGCGAGTCCACGGTCTTGAGGCCGCGACGGCACCGCCCCCGTGTGGCGATCGGCCTCGCGCCTATGATCAGGCTAGCTCGTGCGCGTGACACGATGTAGATCGTTCTATAGGCATGACTCAGGAGTACACCAGGCATGGACTCGTCGCCAAAACGGACGAAGCGCGTGACGATCACAGATGTGGCACGGCACGCTGGCGTCTCCACCCCCGCGGTCTCCAAGGTGCTGCGCAACGCCTACGGGGTGAGCCCCGCGATGCAGGAGCGGGTTCGTGCGGCCATGGCCGAACTGGACTACCGGCCCCACGCCGCCGCGCGCGGCATGCGTGGACGCACCTATACGATCGGCGTCCTGCTGGACAACATCCGTAACCCCTTCTTCGCCGACATCCTCGACGGAGTCCGCGACCAATTACGCGACAGTGAGTACACCGTCCTGGTCGGGGCGGCCGGGTTCGGCGCTGATGACCAGGCCAAGACCATCCGCTCCATGGTCGACCGCCGGATGGACGGACTGATCCTGATCGCGCCCGGAACCCCGCGCAGCGAAGTGCTCACCATGGCCGCCGCCACTCCTACGGTGGTCATCGGCCACCACGACGCTGCCGACGTTCATGACTCGGTCGTGGATGCGGACGCCATCGGCGCGGGACTCGTGGTGGATCACCTCGTGTCCCTCGGCCACCGCGACATCGCTCTGGTAGCAGCAGCGGGGACCAAGGTGAGCCTGTGGAAGCGCACTCCGGAGATTGAGCTCACAAACGGCTATCTGGAGGCGATGAGCGGCCACGGCCTGCAGGAGCATGCCCGCGTCTGTCGCGCTGCCTACTCAGACGACGGCGGCTACAAGGCCGGCAGGCAACTGCTTACCGGCGCAGAACCTCCAACGGCCATCATGACAGGCGCGGACATCGCCGCCCTCGGCGTCTACCGCGCGGCGCACGAAATGGGCGTACGCGTCCCCGAGGAACTGTCCCTTGTCGGCTACAACAACACCGCCATCGCGGCCCTTGCCCCCGTGCAACTAACCAGCGTCGACCAAGCCGGCCAGGAAATGGGAGCCGCCGCCGCGAAGATGCTCATCGAGCGAGTGGAAGGCCATCGGAACCGCGCTATGCAGACCTCGATGACACCCCAGCTCGCCATCCGCCACAGCACGGCACCCCCGAGGCTTACGCCGGTTCTCGGACTGCGCTCTTCATGAGAAACAAGGACATGTGGGATAATTACACTCCTCCCATGACCCCCCAACGACATCGCCAGACGAAGAGACAACGCAACCACCCCACCACGCGCACGCACGGAAGACGGGGTTTGGCTCAATGCGTCCGAGCCCCTCGAATGAACGCGATCATGGAACGGTGGGTAGGAACCTGCCACCGAGAGCTCCTCGACCGAACCTTGATCTACAACCAGCGGCATCTCCTGCATGCGCTCCGCGAATACGAGGCGTTCTAGCCAGGTAGCCCCGGCGCACGAAGGATCTGGGTTAGTCGAAGACGATGACGCCGCGGATGTTGCGACCCGCGTGCATGTCGTCGTACGCCTCGTTGATCTGATCCAGCGTGTAGGTGCGGGTCACCAGCTCGTCGAGCTTCAGGTCGCCCTGCTTGTACAGGTCGATCAGCAAGGGGATCTCGCGCGCCGGAGATCCCATGCCGTAGAGCGCACCCTGGATCCGCTTCTGGTACATCGTGAGCTCGAGCAGGTTGACCGGAATACCGACCTCGTCCTGAGCGGCGGCGGCGGTGGCGACGACCGTCCCGCCCTTGCGAACCGCGCTGAACGCCTGGGCGAGGTGGGTCCCGGTCACGACCCCAACCGTGACGATGGCCGCATCGGCGCCCTGGCCCTTGGTCACGCCGCGCGCGAACTCGCTGGCCTGCTCGATGTCGGCGAAGGCGTCGGTCGCGCCCAGCTTCAGCGCCAGCTCACGTTTGAACGGCACGGGGTCGACCGCGATGACCCGGGCCGCGCCGACATAGCGGGCGCCCTGGACCGCATTCATGCCGATGCCGCCGGTACCCATGATGATGACCACGTCGCCCGGCGTGATGCCCGCGGCCCGGATCGACGAACCCCATCCGGTGGGCACACCGCAGCCCACCAGGCACGCGACGTGCAGCGGCACGTCGTCGTCGATCCTGATACAGGACACCGCCGGCATCACGCTCCACTCGGAGAACGTGGAGACACCGCCGGCCTGGCCCACGTCACGGCCGTCGACATGCATGCGGAAGGTCCCGTCGAGCTGGCTCCCGACCAGCATGAGCGCGCCATTGTCACAGAGGTTCTGCTGGCCGGAGGCGCACCACCGGCAATGCCCGCAGCTGGGGATGAACGACGTCACGACGTGGTCGCCAGGCGCTACCGACCGAACTCCCGGGCCGACCGCCTCGACGACACCAGCGCCTTCATGCCCGGCGACGAACGGCAGGGTGGCGACACCGATGTCACCCTTGGCGAAGTGGTCGTCGGAGTGGCACAGACCGCTCGCGGCCATCCGGACCAGGACCTCGCCCTCCTTCGGGGGGTCCAGCTCGACCTCCCCGACCTGCCACCGACCGGGCGTCTCCCACAGCAGCGCGGCGCGGGTTCTCACGTGTTCAGTCCCTTTCGTCGTTGATGGATTTCGGGTGGCTCGGCCGCGGTTGGGTCCTCCTGGTTTTCCGGCGCTCCGGTGTTCCCGCGCGCCGGGCGGTTCCGGCTGGCGTCCGCGTTCTAGTCCAGGGCGCTGGTCGGAGGTTCCAGTCCGAGCTGTTCGGCCGCCCGGGTCAGGCTCCGCCGTTTCTCCGCGAGGTCTCCCGATGGCCACACCTGGTCGGCCCACACGATGTGCTCGCCCAGCCAGATCGCGTCGAAGCCGAGCTCGTCGGCGGCCACGGCCAGGTCCAGCAGGTCCCGGGGGTACAGCCCGTACACCGTCAGGCCGATGCTCACCGGCCTGCTACCGTGTCGAATCTCACGGCCGCACTTTAAACGTCATGAGGAATCACCGCAAGTGTCTCCCTCGAGCCCCTGCCATGATTCATCATGAGGTCGATGAATCATCAACCCTCCGCCCCCAGTCGACTACTCATAGTGTGCGACCTCGTGTCGCACCGCATGCTTGCACCCTTCAGGACGACATCAACTGTTAACAAGGCGTCGAGAGATCATGCTCCACGGGCCGCACGAGTCAGGGCCAGCGCTCGTGCCCTGTAGGCGCTGCTAAGACTTGACCGGTGGCCGGCAGGTGCGACAGCGCGCCTGCACTGCTGGGCGACCGGCGCTCGGCGGGCGACAGCATCGCCTAGGCCTCGCCACCCTCCCGAGCGGGCCATGCTGCGGCCGTCGTTCGTCCCGCCGGCCGCGGTCCGGGACCTGCGGCCGCTGACCCGGCTGCGGCTGGTACTGGTCATCGAGTCCTACCGCCACCGCAATCGGATCGAGAAGGCGCTGGCGGACCCGCTGCCGAAGATCTCGGGGTGCTGCCGGACATGTTCGGGGTCAGCAGGCCGCGGATCCTGGACGCGCTGGTCGTCGGGCAACGATCCGCGAAGGTTCTGGCCGGGCTGGCCGACCCCTGCGTCAGGGCAAACTGGACGCGGCGCCCACGGGCCAGTTCCGCGACGCGCACGCCACCGAGATCAAGGTGCGGTTGGAGCTCGTCGACATCCTGCAGACGGAAATCGCCCAGCTCGACGTGCAGATCGCCGTGCGGGTGGCGGAGACCTGCCCGGCGCGCGCGCCGGGCAGGTCTCCGCCTGTGGGCTCTTCGGAACGGCGCACGCCCGACCTGCCCGGACCAGGCACGCCCGGTCTTATCACTCGTCGAACAGCTCGACGAGATCACCGGCGTCGGGCGGTCGTGCGCGCACGACATCAATCACCGAGCTGGGTGTCGACGTTGCCGTCCAGTTCCCGACCCCGGGGCATAGCCACCGACTGGTCCCGCTGGCCGACCAGTCCGGCGCCACCACCAGACCCTTGCCGACCGGCGCCGGAAGCCGAGAAGCCGCGGCCGGGCGGCGGCGACCGCCCGGTGGTCAGGCCGGGAGAGCGATGCCGGGACCGGGCCGCGGCGACCGCTCGGTGGTCAGGCGGGGACGGCGATTCCGGAAACGTCCGCGGCGGTGACGAAGCGATCGGGACGCAGCGCGACGACGCGGGCGCCATGGTCGCGCAGCCATCCCAGGCCCGCGCCATCGAGGTCCACGATCTCGTCCGACCCCAGCGTGCGCTTGTCGGGCGGACGGACCGCGACGTAGCAGGCCCCCAGCGCGTCCCACCCAGCCTTCTCCTCGGCGGTGAGCATGTCCGCGGGGTCGACGTCGTCGCCGAGCAGGTCGTCCAGCCGGGTGCCAACCCCGCGCGGGGACGCCGCCCTCGGCTGGGGGATCATCCTGCCGACGATGCTGGCCTGACCGACCGGTCCGCGAACCCAGCCGGCGGCCAGGTGGGGCGGCGTGAGCAGCGGGAGTTCAGGCGGGGTCACACCCTCCGGCGGCGGGGCGGCAAGAGCGGCCATCTCCTCGTCGGAGATTTCCTGCTTAATGACCTTTCCGAGTTCCACCGCGATCTAGGTGTACATCGCGACATTGGGCTTCCGCTCGGCCTCGTAGGTGTCGAGCACGCTGTCCGGCATGGCTCTGGCGAGCACCTGGGCGATCTTCCAGCTGATGTTGTGGGCGTCGCGGACGCCCGACTGCATGCCCGAACCCGACCACGGCGGCATCAGGTGGGCCGCGTCGCCGTCGCGCGCGGCGGCGACTTGGGCGCGGTGGTCTCCGCCGTCCAGAACAGCCTGGACATGACCCGGATGGAGGCGGTGGACTTCACGTACCTGGTCGCCCGGGTCTACTGCCCGGACGTATCGCTGCCCGATATCGGGTCGCTGCTCACCCCTACGCCAACCGCGCCGCCGCGCCGGCGACGACCATCACCCCGGGAACCTGGCTGGTCGGCAGCAACATCCAGCCGGGCACCTACGAGACCACCACCGCCAGCGTGGCGATCACCGACTCCTGCTACTGAGCGCGGCTGTCCGGCACGTCCGGGGAGTCCAGCGAGATCCTCGCGAACGGCAACGTCCAGGGCCACGGCATCGTGACCATCAAGCCGACCGACGTCGCGTTCCAGACCCGCTGCACCTGGACCAAGCTCGGCTGAGCCCAGGCCGCGGCGAATAGACCGACGGCGGCCCGGTCTGGTCGCCGCGCGACGCTGGCCCACCCAGCGAAAGGAGACCCGATGACAGAAATGGACCTACGCGCCCAGGCCGACTACGACACCGGCGAAGTCCGCATCAGCCGCTCTCGCCATGATGATGGCGAGAGCATCGGCAACACCGGCGTCACCCGGCTCGACAGACCAGACCACGAGGCCGACCTTGGGGAGCTCGAACGGGCCGCCGACATGCTGCTCGCCGAGAACGGCTTGAAGCGCACCGGCCCATGGCGTCGAGGCCGGAATTGGAAGATTGCAACTACGGTCACCGAGTCCGAGCCCGTGCAGACCGCCAGCTGAGCCGATGGCGACGAACGCCCCGCCTCCTGGTTGCCACACCGGGAGCGGGGCCGTTCGCATGACCGCTGACAACCGGCCTACGGCACGAGCAGGCTGATGGGCTGGCGAGGGTCGGACCGGTTCTGGTTGTGGTGCCAGGAGACCTCGATGTGTATGGACACGGGGCGGCCGATCCCTTGGGTCGGGCTGGCGCGCCGCCACCGAGCCTGGCGCTCGGTAACACCCCCGAGTTCTTGCACTCCACGGGACCATCAATAGTGTCTCGCGAGGAAGGCCGACTGGCCTGACGGCACCGACCTACCGTGCAACGTCTGCCTGTCCCGATACGCCGGTTCGCGACCTGGGGATAGCCTCGTGCACCGCTACGGGTGTGATCGGACCGGGCAGGCAGAGTTGCGCCGCCCCCAGGGCGGAGAGTTCCTGTTCGGCCAGAACGCGGTACGGCGCACCCGCAGCGGCGGCCTTCAGCCGCATCCAGCCCGGTGCTCGTGTCCAGCCGCCGGCGCAGTAAATGACCTGCGCGCCGGGCGCCAGGCCGCGCAGCGCGGCAGCGCCAACCACGGCGAGCTCCCACACGGCTGCGGCCGCTCGCCGTTCGTCGGATAGCCGTCGGGCCGCTGCCGTCCACCGGGGAGCCTCACCGCCGGCCGTACCCGGGACGAACACCTGCGGGCCGGGCGGAGGGGGGGCAAGACCCGCGGCCAGGACGGTATCGACCTGGACGCCCAGGCCCGACCTGCGCAGCCAGGAAATGTTGCGGTCCAACTCCAGTACGGTGAGCGCGGTCTGGCCGGTGCCGAGGATCGTGGGTGACAGGTCGACGTCGCGCGGTGGTCGCCCGGTTCCGACCGTCCGGACGACAACCTCCGCGGTGCCCATTGAGTCGAGTGGGGCGCCTGGATCCTGCCGGTGCACGACCGACGCGGCGACCGGGTGGTCGTGGCCGCCCGCGACGACGACCGCGTCGGAGCTGAGCAGCCCCGCCAGCCGCCTGCTGCGCAGCTCGCCGATCACCGTGCCGGCCGGGACGACCGGGGGCAGGCACTCGAGCGGCAGGAATGGGGTGACCCGGTTCGGGTCCCAGCGGCCCGGCTCGAGCAGCCAGGCCCCGGTGCGCGCGGCCAGGGTGCTGGACATCACCGCCCGTCCGGTCCAGCGCAGGGCCGGGTAGTCGGTGCACGCCACCCAGCCGGTCGCCGCGGCGACCTGGTCGGGCGGGAGCAGGGCCCACGCCGCGATGGTGCGGGCGGCGTCGAGTTCGACGCCGTATCGGATACGGTCGTTCGGGCCGCGCAGCGCGGACAGCTTGTCCAGCGCGGTCCGCCGGGATGGGTCGTACCACGGCAGCGCTGGGCCGAGTGGCCGGGCGGCGGCGTGTAGCACGCCGTCCTCGCCGACCCCTGCGACACAGACCCCGCGTAGCCGGGGACTGCCGACGTCGTGGGCCGCCTGGAGGATCAGCTCCTCGAGTGTGTCCACGAGTACGTCGGCGTCGGTGCGCAGCCAGCTCCGCGGCGTGGGCCGTGATGCTCGGGCGAGCACGGTGCCAGTCCAGTCGGTGAGCAACACCTTGACGTTGGTGCTGCCCAGGTCGGCGCCGGCCCAGACGTCCCGCATGGGTCAGGCGCTCTGCAGCTCGTGGCTGCCGGTGCGTGACAGAGCGGCGAGCTCCGCGACGATCGCGTGCGCCTGCGGCAGGTCCCGTTGCCAGATGTTGCGGCCGACGATGATGCCGCGTGCGCCCGCTACGACGGTCTGCCGGACCGCGTCGACCGTGTCGACCGCGTTGCCCGTGCGGGGGCCGCCGGCGATGACGACGGGTAGGCCGAGCTCCTCGACCAGGCGGCGGGTGCCGTCCTCGCCGGGGAAGGCAATCTTGATGATGTGTGCGCCGAGGTCAAACGCAATCCGCGCGGCCTGCTCCTCGGCCGCGATCACCTCGTCGGTCCGCGGCGCGCCCAGCATCACCGGTTCGAGCATCAGGGGGATCTGCCACCGCTCGCACTCCGAGATCACCCTGCCGACACGGGTGACCAACGCGGCTTGCTCGGACCTGGTGGTGTTCCACGGCATCAGCATCTTCACGCAGTCCACGCCGAGCCGGACGGCGTCCTCGACGCTGTGCTGCAGGGCGCCGGCGCCGGTGTCCGCGTCGGTGTAATGGTAGAAGGCGTCGATCGCCATGACGCGGGACAGGTGCGGCCGCTGAGCGAAGTACCGTTCGGTGCGGACGACGAGGCCTGGGCTCATCATGAAGCCGGTGATGTCGTCGTCGCCGAACTCCTCGACGACCGCGGCCGGGTTCTCCAGACTGGGTAGCCGGTCAAAGATGAGCCCGTGGTCGACGGGCATGATGATGGCCACCCGGTCTTCCGGCAGCGTCCGGGTCATGCGGTAGGCCATGGTCATGGGTTCGCCTTTCGTTCAGCGGTCGCGTGAGGGGTCGACGTGCACCTTCAGTGCGTCCGCCGAGGCGGCGGTCGCGAGCGCGTCGGTGTAGGACGCGAGGGGGAGTGTGTGGGTGACCAGAGGCCGGATGATCGCGGCCAGGTCGGGGATCTGCTCGACGGCCGCCGGGTAGCAGTCGGCGAGACTGTTGGACCCGAGTACGTTGAGCTCTTTTTCGAAGATCTCGAACGGATGCAGCGGTACGGTCGTCTCCGGTGCGGTCACGCCCATCTGCACGAGGGTGCCGCGGATGGCGATCCGTACGAGCGCGTCGGCGACGGCGGCGGGGTGACCACTGGCCTCCACGACAACCTCGGCGCCGTGGGCAAGGTCGAGCGCCGACGAGGAACCGGCGGCCCGGTCGGCTCCGAGGCGCACGGCGGCGTCGCGGCGGACCAGGTGCGGCTCGACGACCTGGACCCGGCCCGCTCCACGCTGCTTTGCCACGGCGCAGACCAGCAGGCCTATCGAGCCGGCCCCGTACACGAGGACGTCCTTGTCTTTCAGCGACGGCGCGCGGTCCAGCGCGTGTAGTATGCAGGCCAGTGGCTCGATCAGCGCCCCGGTCGTCGCGTCGATGCCGGCGGGCAGCCGGTAGGTGACCCGGGCGGGAATGACCACCTGCTCGGCGCAGGCACCGGGGCGGGTCACCCCGACCGGCTCGAGGCGCAGACAGAGGTTGTAGGCCTTGGCCTGGCACCAGCGGCACACGCCACAATTGATGTTGGGGTCGGCGGCGACCAGGTCGCCCGGTGAGATGGCACGCACGTCCGTGCCGACGCCGACGACCGTGCCGGCGAACTCGTGGCCCGGCACGACCGGGTAGCGGCCGGTGGCGTAGCTGCCCTCGACCAGGTGCAGATCGGTGCCGCAGATGCCGACCGCCGTGGGCGCGATGACGACCTCGTCGGGGCCGGGCGCCGGGTCGGGCAGCTCCGTCAGCGCCACGCCGCCTGTTCCGTCGAGAATGATCGCGCGCATCACTTCACCGCTCCGAACAGCAGGCCGCGCACCAGGCTGCGCTGGCAGATCCAGCCAAGGATGACGACGGGGATGCTGACCACGGTGGCGACGGCCGCCACCTGGGCGGTGTAGAGCTCACCGAAGGACAGGAACTTCTGCATGAACAAGGGCAGCGTGGACGTGGTCGTCGTGAGGTTCACCGCGTAGAAGTACTCGTTCCACGAGAACACGCAGCACAGCAGCGCCGTCGACCACAGGCCGGGCCGTACCAGCGGCAGCACGATGCTGCGCATGGTGCGCAGCCGACCGGCCCCGTCCAACGCCGCTGCCTCGAGCACCTCGCCCGGCACCTCCTGGAGGAACGAGCGGATCATCCATATGGCGAGCGGCAGGTTCATCCCCAGATGCAGGATCACCAGCACGACCACGGTGTTCAGCAGCCCCAACCGCTGCGCGACGACGTAGATCGGGATGATGCCCGCCGCGACCGGCATCATCTTGGTGCTGATGAAGAAGAACAGCGCGTCCTGCGCCTTACGGACCGGCCGCACCGCCAGCGCGTACGCGGCGGGCACGGCGAGCAGCAGCACCAGGATCGTCGAGACCGCGGCGACGGCGATCGAGTTGCCTGCGTACGCCCAGAAGCCGGCCTGGAACGCATCCTGGTAGTGCTCGAGCGTCGGGTGGAAGGCCAGTTTGGGTGCTGGCGCCGCCGCGTCGGTCTCGGTCTGGAAGCTCTTGAGCAGCATGTACGCGATCGGGGAGAACAGCAGCAGCGACCCGAGCCAGCCGAGCACCGCCACCGGCCAGCCGGCGGTGTCGCGGTCCCTGCGGCGCCGGCGTGGCCTGTCAGCCGGCCCGGGATCGACGGCCTTGTCCTGACCGAGGGGTGCGGCCGTGACGGTCATCGCCGTCCCTCCTGCTGGAAGATGCCGGAGAGCAGGCGCAGCGCCGGCATCGCCAGTGCGATGGTGAGTACCAGCGCGACCAGCCCATACGCCGACGCGGTGCCCCAGTCGAACGAGCTGAACGCGCGCAGGTACACGTAGTACGTGATGTTGGTTGTCCCGAAGGCCGGGCCGCCGGCGGTGAGCAGGGCGATCTCGCCGAACGTCTGGATGATGTTCATGCTCAGCAGCAGCGCGGTGAGCTCGAGAAACGGTCGCAGGTGCGGCAGGACGACCCCCCGCAGCTGCCACCACCACCCGGCGCCGTCGACGCGCGCCGCCTCAAGCTGATCCTCGGGCAGCGCCTGCAGCCCGGCGAGCAGCACGAGCATCGCGAACGGCGTCCACCGCCAGGATGTGATCATGATGATGGAGAGCATCGACTGCTCGCTCAGCCAGTTCACCCGCGGCAGCCCGACAAGGTCGGTGAGCCAGCCGAGCAGCCCGAACGACGGGTCGAACATGGCGCTGCGCCAGAACAGCGCGACCGCCACGGGCATGACGAAGAACGGAGTGATCGCCAGCGTGCGGGCGACACCGCGGCCGGGGAACTTCTTCTGCAGCAGCATCGCGAGCACGAGCCCGACGACCACGCTCGCGATCGTCGCGCCGCCGGTGAGGATCACCGTGTTCCAGATGGCCTTCCAGAACGTGTCGTCGGTGAAGGTGGCCCGGTAGTTGGCGAGCCCAGCGAAGCCCTTCCGGCCTGGGGACAGCAGGTTCCAGTTCCGCAGCGAGTACCAGATGGTCAGGGCGAACGGGATCTGGGTCAGCACGAGTGTGAAGCCGAGCGCGGGCAGCAGCGGGGCACGCCGGCTCCATGACCCGCGCCGGGTCAGCGGCCGCACCGGTGCGGTCGGCTGGCTGACGGCGGTCATGGCTCACCTCCCTTCTGGGTGATCGGGTGGCATGGCGGGCGGTGGCGCCCGCCATGCCACCCGGGCGATTACCGGTTACTTCAGCAAGCCGGCCTTCCTGACCACCTTCTCGGTATATTCCTGGGACTTCTGCAGCGCGTCCGGAACGCTCTGGGTGCCGCTGATGGCGCCCGCAATCTGCTGCGAGACGTAGTCACCGATGTCGACGAACTCGGGGATCTGCACGTACTGCACGCCGCAGCAGTAAGGCACCGGCTGGACGGTCGGCTGCTTCGGGTTGGCGGTGTTGATCGACGTCAGCGTCAAACCCGCGTAGGACTTGGCCGCCTCCTGGTACTCCGGGATGTCGTAGGTCGAGGCGCGTGAGCCGGGCGGGATCGCGTCCCAGCCGGCCTTGGTTCCGGCGAGTTTGATGTAGTCCTTGCTGGTCGCCCACGAGATGAACTTCCAGGCGGCGTCCTGGTGCTTGCTGGACTTCGTGACTGCCAGGGCCCACGCCCACAGCCAGCCGGATGCCGGGGTCTTGTCCACCGGCGCCAGCGCGAACGCCAGGTTGTCCTTGACCGCTGGGATGCCGTCCTGCAGCGCGGGGCCGGCGAAGACGGTGTCGTCGTACCACATCGCGGTCTTGCCCTGGGTCATCTGCTGCAGGCAGCCCTCCCAGCCTTCCTTGGCCGCGTCCGGCTGGCCATGCGCACGCACCAGGTCCACGTAGAACTTCACGGCCCTCGTGGTCTCTGGCGAGGTGAGCTGCGGGCGCCACTGCTCGTCGAACCAGCGTCCGCCGAAGGTGTTGATGACCGTGGTGATGGCGGCCAGGTTCTGGCCCCAGCCCGGCAGCCCGCGCAGGCAGATGCCGGACACACCGTTGCTCTTGTCGTCCATCTTGGCCGCGGCCGCCGCGACCTGGTCCCAGGTCGGCTTCTCCGGGATCGTCACGCCGGCCTTCTGGGCGAGATCCTTGCGGTAGATCAGGAACGAGCTGGAGCCGTAGAACGGGGCGGCGTAGAGCTTGCCGGACGCGGAGACGATGTCCTTGATCGGCTGCAGCACGTCGGTCGCGTCCCAGGCAGGGTCCTTGGCGACGTAGTCATCGAGCGGAACAATCCAGCCGTTCTTCGCCCAGATCGGCACCTCATAGCTGCCGATCATGGCAACGTCGTACTGACCGGAATTCGTAGCGACATCCTTGGTCACCGCCGGGCGCAGGTCGTTCTCCGGTAAGACGGTGAACTTGACCTTGATCCCGGGATTCTTCTGCTCGAAGTCGGAGATAAGACTCTCGGCCGTCTTCATCTGCGGGTTCGCCGCGAGCGCCACGGTGATCGTGGTCTTGCCCGAGGCGTCCTGCCCGGCCGAGTTGTCGGAACAGGCCGCGACGGCGAAGAGCGTCCCGACGGCGAGCAGCGCCGTGAGGAGTCGTTTGTTGCGGGGCATAGAAAAACCTCCTGAAGGTGGGACGGCGGGCGCGGGTCGTCTTTCTCGTCGGCCGTGGTCAGGGACTGACGATTCGGCCGATCTCGGGAGAGGGCGCGGATGCGTGCGCCGGCGCCGGCGTGCCGACCTGGACCTCGACATGCACGACGTCGCTGCGCACCCAGACCTCGTGGTAGTCGAAGGACTGCAGGTTCGCGTCCCAGGACGTTGACTTGATCTTCAGTAACGGCGTCCCGGGGCGCACCCGGAGCCGGTCGGCCATCTCGCCTTGCGCGGCGACGGCCTCGACGGTGCGAGCCGCACCCGCGAGGGCGTACCCGGCCTTGCGCAGTGTGCCGTTGAGGGAGCCCTCTCCGGTCGGCACATCACTGCGCGACACCAGCGCCCCGACCTGTGGGGGCAGGTAGTTGATGGAGAAGAGCGCGACCTCGCCGTCGAGCTCGCGCAGCCGCTCGAGGACGTAGCCATGGCTGCCCGGGGGCAGCTGCAGCGCCTCGACGGCCGACGCCGGCAGCGGCACCAGCTCGGCACGCAGCACGTGTGTGGTTACCCGGCGCTGCCGGCCCTCCACCTCGTCCTCGAAGAAGCCCTCGCGACCCTGCAGCAACCATCCGCGCTGCGACGGCATCGTGGCGAATGCCCCGCGCCGGGCAATGCGGGTGATCCACCCCTGCTCCTCGAGCAGGCGCAGCGCCTCGCGGACGGTGGCCCGGGCGAGGTCCCAGGTCGTTGCCAGCTCGCCCTCGCTGGGCAGCCGGTCGCCCCTGGCGAGGGTGCCAGCCATGATCTGCTGGCGAATCCGCTCGGCCAGCTGCTGGTAGTACGGCTGGGCCGAGGCGCGGTTGATGGGCTCGCTGCCGTCGGGTCCACTCATGAGCGCTCCAAGATCGATGGTCTGGTACGTACAGACCGGTCAGCCTGGACAAGCGCGGACTTTAGGGGTTAGTTTTCCGGCGCGTCAAGAGCTGGCAACAAAGGACAGGACCGCGGATGACTCGACGGCAGTTCGTCAACGACCCCGACCACGTGGTGCCCGAAGCGCTCGAGGGTCTCGTCCTTGCGCACCCGGGACTGCTGCGGCTGCACCCTGACCCCGCATACGTGACCCGGGCGAAACCCGCCCCTGGCAAGGTTGCCGTCGTGTCCGGCGGCGGCTCCGGGCACGAGCCGCTGCACACCGGCTTCGTCGGCGCCGGCATGCTCGACGCCGCCGTGCCCGGCGCGGTCTTCGCCAGCCCGACGGCACTGCAGGTGGCGGCCGCGACCACGGCGGTGGACACCGGTCAAGGTGTCCTGCAGATCGTCAAGAACTACACCGGCGACGTGCTGAACTTCCGGATCGCCGCCGAGATCGCCACCGACCACGGCACCGCAGTCGATCAGATCCTCGTTGACGACGACCTGGCCTCGGAACGCGCCGACGGCGAAGGCCCGGGGCGACGGGGCACAGCCGCGGTCGTGGTGGTCGAGAAGCTCTGCGGCGCTCTCGCCGAGCAAGGAGCCGATCTACCCGAGCTGGTGCGGTTCGGCCGGGCATTGGTCGCGGACGCCCGGAGCATGGGCATCGCGCTGGCCGCCGGCGCGCACCCCGGCGACCGCGCCCCCGCCTGGGAACTGGCCGACGACGAGGTCGAGTTGGGCGTCGGCATCCACGGCGAGCGCGGCATCGGCCAGCGGGCGTTCGCACCCGCCGAGGAGCTCACCGCCGAGCTACTCGGCCGGCTCGTCGCCGCGCTTGGCTTGGACCGCGGCGATGGCGTGCTCGTTGTGGTCAACTCGCTCGGCGCCACGCACGGCCTCGAGCTGGCTCTGGTGCACCGGGCCGTGCACCGACAGCTGGCTGGGCGCGGCATCGACGTCGCCCGCAGCCTGGTCGGCCCTTACGTCACGTCCCTGGACATGGCCGGCCTGTCCATCACCCTGGTACGCGCAGACGACGCCCGTGTCGCGCTCTGGGACGCCCCCGTCCGTACACCTGCCCTGACCTGGTGACCCGACTCGCGTCACGAAAGGGATCGCCGTGAACGCTTCTGACACCCGCGACTGGATGCGGCGGTTCTTCGCCGCGTTCGACCGCGAGCAGCAGGCCCTCACCGACCTCGACCGGCGATCCGGAGATGGCGACTTCGGCGCCAACCTGCGCTTCGCCCTCGGCCGCGCCCGCACCGCGCTCGAGAACACCGCATCCGCCACCCCTGGCGACGTGCTCGATACGGTCGCCACCGCGTTCCTGCATACAGGCGGCACGTCGGGCCCGCTGTTCGGGATGTGGTTCCGGCAGCTGGCGAAGGCAACGCGCGCCGAGACGATCGGCGTCGCCGAACTGGCCCGCGGCTTCGCCGACGCGACCGCGACAGTGCAGCGGCTCGGCGGCGCAAGACCTGGCGACAAGACCATGGTCGACGCCATGGTCCCCGCCAGCGAGGCCCTGGCGGGAGCGTCCGGCAGCCTGGACGAGGCCCTGGACGCCGCGGCTGCCGCCGCCCGTTCTGGCGCCGAGGCCACGGCTGACCTTCTCGCAAAGCGTGGCCGAGCCAGCTACGTCGGCGAGGTGGCCCGCGGGGTCCTTGACCCGGGCGCGGTCACCGTCGCCCTGCTGGTCGAGGCGGCCCGCACTCGATGAGTGAGCGTGACCGCTGTCGTCGCCGTTCCTTCAGGCTGCGGGCGCGAACGGGCCGACGTCTAGCTGCTCAGTACTGGACGAAGGCCGGCTGAACCGGCACCTCGTTGCGCGGCGAGATACGGCGATGTACGGCACGGTATTGCGCTGGCCGGGGCCAACGCTGGTCCAGTCCAGATGCGCTCGCCAAGATGGCGCACCTGCCCGACAATGCCGCGCCCCCGAGCTTTACCACGTCGTTGGACGGCACGGACGACGCCAGCACAGACGCACAGCGCTAAGCGGCGACCGACGTTCGTGCGCGACGCACGGATTCAGTCGGATCGTCCGGCACATTCCTCCGATGAAAGGAAAGAAACATCATGGCCCGTGTCACCTTCGACCACGCGACCCACGTCTATCCCGACTCAGACCGGGCAGCGGTGGATGAACTCGATCTGGACATTGAGGATGGCGAGTTCGTGGTCCTCGTCGGACCGTCTGGGTGCGGGAAGTCGACCAGCCTGCGGATGCTGGCCGGGCTGGAGGAGGTCGACGCCGGCGCAATCCGCATCGGTGACCGTGACGTCAGCCATGTTGCGCCAAAGGACCGGCACATCGCGATGGTCTTCCAGAACTACGCGCTGTACCCACATATGACCGTCGCGGAGAACATGGGTTTCGCATTGAAGATCGCCAGGGTGTCGAAGGACGAGCGCGACCGTCGGGTCGAGGAGGCGGCCAAGATGCTCGACCTGGAGCCGTTTCTGGGCCGCAAGCCGAAGGCGCTGTCAGGTGGACAGCGGCAGCGGGTAGCAATGGGCCGCGCGATTGTGCGGCAGCCTCAGGTCTTTTGCATGGACGAGCCTCTGTCGAACCTGGACGCGAAGCTGCGGGTGGCCACCCGCACACAGATCGCCGCACTGCAGCGCCGGCTGGGCATCACCACCGTGTACGTCACCCATGACCAGGTCGAGGCGATGACGATGGGCGACCGGGTGGTCGTGCTGAAGGACGGTGTGTTGCAGCAGGTAGACCGTCCGCTGGCGCTCTACGACAGGCCGGCGAACGCGTTCGTTGCCGGGTTCATCGGTTCCCCGGCGATGAACCTGTTCGACGCGCCGGTGACGGCGACTGGGATCGCCATCGACGGCTACGAGGTCCCGGTGGCTCGGGACGCGCTTGGCCGGCTCGGCAGCACCGAGCTGGTCACCGTCGGGATCCGTCCGGAATCCTTCCGCGTCATCGGCGCTGGCGAGCACGGCGTGCCGGTCCGGGTGGACGTGGTCGAGGAGCTCGGCGCCGACGCGTACCTGCACGGCGAGTTGGCGCTGTCTGCCGAGAGGGCGGTGCCGGTCGTCGCCCGGGTGGACCCACGCCGGGCACCGGCCAAGGGCAGCAGGGTATCGCTTGCGGTGGACCCGGAGCGGGTACACCTGTTCGTCCCGAAGACCGGCGAGCGCCTCGTCGCCTGACTAAAGGATCCGTCCCCGAGAGCGTCAGCGGCCTCGGGAGATCGCCCCGCCCGCGCCGAGCAGGAACTCGCAGGTCGCTGGTGGACGTCACCCCTGCCGGCGCTCACCAAGCTCGGCATCCGTTCCCAAGCCGAACTTGGTTCCCGCCTTGCGCAGGGATGCCGAATGAATGACACAGCTGGCACACCACAGGTTGTCCTGGCAGTCGACGCGGCGGTGGTCGTGAGGCGCGCCAAGCTCAGCGTTGTCTCGGGCGGTGCCTACCGCGAGGTTGGCGCTATCCGGACGTGTCCTCAGAGCTGATTGCGGAGCCACTGCTTGGATCGCTGGGCTGGCATTGGCGCTGCGCCGCCGCGCCGCGTGTACCTCGCGCGCCGACGGCCCGGGACTGTAAGACCGCGACCGCCCCACTCCGCCCAACACCCCGGGCGACGGATCTGGAAAGGGAGTCCGGTGACTGAAAGCGTCCAGAGCTATGAGGGCTACTGCGTGAAGTGCAAGGAGAAACAGCGCCACGAGGGTGAGGTCCGGGTCAGCGAGTCCGGCCGGCGGATGGCGCCGAGGCGCCGGCTGTCGCGTCGGTGGGCTCGGTCGGTGATTCCTGCGACGCGACGGCGGAGGCGTTCAATTCGATCTTCAAAGCTGAGTTGATCCATAACAAGGGGCCGTAGACGGGCCATGCCGATCTTGAGATCGCCATCGCCGAGTACATCGATTGGTATAGCGATCGGCGGCCACACGGAGAAATCGACATGGTCCCGCCGGCCGGGTACGAGGCCGCTTACGCGGCAGGCCACGACAAGATCGAGGTCGCCCGGAAACCCGTCGGTGCGTGACAGCCAGCTCT
>NZ_MBLO01000069.1 GCF_001854805.1 Pseudofrankia coriaricola | reverse complement strand
TTATATATATAGATGATTAACCTGGCGGATGGAGGCGTCAAGTCTGAGCTGGCCGGGCGGCGGTCTCACCACCCCCGTCAGGCTGGCGACGGGTACCCTGGCGGGTCTTCGGGAGGCCGAGGCGCTGTTCGGCGACAAGGTTGCGGGCGATCTCGGTGGTGCCGCCCTGGATGGTGACGACGCAGGAGTGGCGGGCGGCTCGCTCGATCTCGCCGCCGGCGGCCGCTGGGACGGTGCCTTCGCCGGAGGGCGCGCGCAGGATGCCACCAAGGCCCACGGCATCCTGGAGCTCACGGCTGGCACGCTGGTAGGCGGTGGACGCGAACAGCTTCGCGATCGTGCCCGCGACCGCGGGGGACTGCCCGGAGACGTTCAGCCAGGCGGTGCGCTGGGTGAGCAGGAAGGCGGCCTCGGCGTCGACGCGGGCGTGCGCGATCGCGGTCAGCACGGCCGGGTCGTCGGCCGGTCGCCCCCCGCCTGGCCAGCTGCCGGCCGGCCCGGGGACGCGGGCCCAGGCCGTCACGTCGGCGAGCAGTGGTTCGAGCATCGCGGTGCTGCCCATGACGCCGCGTTCCAGGCTCAGCCCGATGGCCATGACCCGCCAGCCCTCGTCCACGTCGCCGACCCGGCAGGAGTCCGGGACGATCACGTCGTCGTAGAAGACGACGTTGGTCCGCTCGTCGGCGATCGTGTGGATCGGCTGGATCGTGATGCCCGGGGCGTCCATCGGGACGAGGAACATCGTCAGGCCGCGGTGCTTGGGGACGTCGGGGTTCGTGCGGGTCAGCAGCAGGCAGTGGGCCGCGGTGTGCGCGAGGGTGGTCCACATCTTCTGGCCGTTGATCCGCCAGGCGGTGCGCGCGTCGTCCACGGGGGTGGCCCGGGTACGCGCGGCGGCGACGTCGGAACCGGAGCCCGGCTCGGAGTAGCCGAGGACCGCGGTGGCCTCGCCGGTCAGCAGCCGGGGCAGCACGTCGGCCCGCAGCGCCGGGCCGCCGATCTGGTCGAGCACCCCGGCGACGATCATGGTGGTGCCGATGCCGTGGTACGGAGCGTCGGCGAGCTCCAGTTCGCGGAAGAGCGCGCCCAGTTCGTAGGGATCCCTGGCGGCGCGCCCGCCCGGTGCCGAGGCGGCAAGCCAGCCGCGTTCGGCCAGGGCCTGGTGCAGCGCGGGGACGTGCACGGTGCCGGTCCGGCGTGCCTCGCGGCGAACCTCGTCGGTCAGCCAGGACCGGACGAAGGCCCGGACCTCGGCGGCGAACGCGGCGACCGACGGGCTGTGGGCGAAGTCCGTCCCGCCGACGCCGTCGGCACCGGGCTGGGCCGGCGTGCCGGCCGACGACGCGGGGGCGGCGTCGGCGACGGAGCTGTCGACGAGGGCGCGGCCCAGCTCGCGCGCGAGGGCGAGGGGGGCGCCGGCTAGCACCGGGTAGGCGCGGGCGCGGCGGAAGAACAGCTGCGCGTCGTGTTCGACGGCGACCCCGAGGCCGCCGTGGTACTGAACGGCGCGGTCGGCGGCGTGCCGGGCGGCGTCGGTGGCCATCAAGGCGGCCATCCCGGCGAGCTGGCCGCCGTCGGCGCCGGTCTCCGACCGCCGCCCGGTGTCCAGGCTCCAGGCCGCCTCCCGCGCCAGCAGCGCCGCGGCGTCGACCAGTCCCGGCAGGTCCGCGAGGCCGTGCTGCACTCCCTGGAACGAGCCGATCGGCACGCCGAACTGGACGCGCTCCTTCACCCACCGGGTCGCCAGCTCCAGCGCGCCGTCGGCGAGCCCGGCCAGCCATCCGGCCATCAGGACCAGCCACTCCGAGCGTGCCCGTTCGAACGCGACCACCGCCGGACCGCCGCCGAGCACCATCGCGCCGCGCAGGTCGCGGTCGGCGATGGGCAGGTCGGCCTGATTGGCGACGGCGACGCCGGGAGGAGTGGAACGCGCCGCGACCAGTCGCCCGTCGACGACGGCCAGGACCAGGCCGGCGACCGCCCCCGCTGGCACCGCCACGCCGACGCCCGCGCGCACCCGCGTCGCCAGTGTCGCGACCAGCTCGCCGGCGACGACGGCGGGCAGGTCGGGATGCTCCGGCGCGGCCGTCGCGAGCAGCCGCGCGGCCGCGACGTGCTCCGCGAACGGCACCGGCGCGAGCACCCGGCCGAGCTCCACGGCCGCGACGGCCGGCGCGTGCAGGCCGGTACCGCCGCCGCCGTGCTCCTCGGCGACCGCGAGCCCCGGCAGCCCGGCCGCGCACAGCTCGGCCCACAGCCCCGGGTCGTGCCCGAGCGGTTCGGCAGCCCGCGCCGCCGCCAGCCCTGGACGCCGGGCGAGCACCGCCAGGACCAGCTCCCGCGCCGCCCGCGACGCCTCGTCCAGCGACAGGTCCATCCGCGTCTCCCGAGGGTCGGCCGCCATTCGGCTGGGACGGCGGGGCCGTCTGGCCCGACACCGTCCGTTGATATGTATATATTATTCGGGTCGGCGCCTCGTCCATCGAGGCCCGCCCAAGCGGCCCGCGCACTGGCCCCGGCGCACGGGACCCACCCAGGCCGCGCGACGGCCACCGGCCGCGGCCGCGCACCACCCTTGCCGCTTCGACCTGGCGCTAGATAAATCTAGAGCTTTTAGCGAGGGACGTCAGATGAAGGTTCCGTTCACCTGGAAGCCAACCGGCTGGTTCATGGTCGGCTGGTCGGCCGAGTTCCCCACCGGCCAAGGCCGCCCGCTGCGGTACCTCGGTGAGGACCTGGTCGCCTACCGGGACGACAACGGCGGGCTGCATGTCCTGCAGGCACACTGCCGACACCTCGGCGCGCACCTCGGCCACGGTGGCAAGGTCAACGGCGACTGCATCGAGTGCCCGTTCCACGGCTGGGGCTGGGGGCCGGACGGCCGGAACCGCTACATCCCCTACCAGGACCGGCCCAACCGCGCCGCCCAGCTGCGGGTGTGGCCCGTGCGGGAGCAGTACGGCTGCGTGTTCATCTGGCACCAGCCCAACGGCCAGGCGCCCCGCTGGGAGATGCCCGACATCTTCACGGTGTTCCCGCAGTTCGAGACCGACCCCGCCGCCTACTACCCGCCCTACCCGGCCCTGTCCCGCAAAGTGGAGCGCGAGCCGGTACACCCGCAGATCCCGGGCGAGAACGCGGCCGACAGCATGCACTTCCAGTACGTCCACCACGCCACCGTCACCCCGGTCCTGCTCAACTGGGAGTCCGACGACAACGGATGGCTGTTCGAGACCGGCTGGCCCGACAGGCGCAGCGACGACCCGGACGTGATGGCGCTGCGGATCCACAGCTACCTGTTCGGCCTCGGCGGCGCGATCAGCGCGTTCGCCGGCGCGGACAACTACCGCCTCATCTTCGCGACCACACCGGTCGAGGACGGCTGCTCGGACATGTTCTACTCGATCTGGTGGCCCCGGATCCCCGGCGACGAGTCCGACGCCCCGCCGCCCGACGTCCTCGAACGCCTCGAGAAGGAATTCCTCTCCACCCTCGACGACGACCTCGAGATCTGGCGCTACCAGGACTACATCGAGCACCCCACCCTGGCCATCCAGGACGCCAAGCCCTACATGGCCTACCGCCGCTGGGCAACCCAGTTCTACGAGATCCCGGCCGGCGAATAGCCACCACGGACGCCGGACATCCGCATCTCGGCACCGCCCGCGCGAGGCGCTGGCGCCCGTCCATCCGGCCGGATGGACGGGCGCCCGGGGCCGGTCAGGCGGGCCAGCCGGCGTGGTCGCGGGCCCGCCTGATCAGCGTGGAGAGCGGTGGCAGCTGGGTCGGCGTGCCGACGAGGAATCTCGAGCTGACCTACAAGAGGATGCGGATCCGAACTGGATAGGGGATCAGAGCTCGGATCTGGGTACAGTCCTGGCGATCTTTCGTGGCGAGAGGCGGGTGAACGTTGCCGGGACGGCACTGGTCGCAGTCGTCGCCCTGACGAGGCGCGGCCAGATGCGTTGCGCTCAGTTCGTCGCCTGGCGATGAGCCGCGAAGCGCAGGGGAGTCTGTTCCGCACGTCGGTCGCGGCGTCGAGGCTCGGAAAGGGGACTTCATGATTATCGTCGCGGGGCAGATCCTGGTAGACCCTGCCGAGCGAGATCGCTACCTCGTCGGCTGTGTCGGCGTTGTCGAGCACGCGCGCCGGACGCCGGGATGCCTCGACTTCGCCCTGAGTGCCGACCTGATCGACGCGGCACGGATCAACGTGTTCGAACGCTGGGAGACCCTGGAAGCCGTCGAGGCCTTCCGCGGCAGCGGCCCGAGCGACGAGCAGACCGCGGCGACACTCGCGGCGTACGTGGCTGAATATGACGTCGTGGATGTCCGCTCGCTCACCTGAGCCGCGGGCAGAGGCGCGGGCGGGCGGGCGCGGAGGCTGGTCAGGCCACGGTGGGTTTGACCAGGGCCCAGGTCGAGTGCTTCGCGTCCCGCCCGTCGCCGGAGGAGCGTCCGGTAAGTCGCCGCGCCAGCCAGGGGCGGACGTGGCGCCAGTAGTAGCCGGCCTCGGCGAGACGGCGAGACCGCGGCAGCACCTCGTCGGCCGGCGGGGGCGGGGGCGCCGCGACGCCGAGGGCCGCGAGGACGAACGTCGCGGCCCGGTGGTGGCCGAGCGGGTTGAGATGTAGCCGGTCCTCGGACCAGTAGCGCGCCTCGCGGATCTCGGTGTCGGCGAAGACGTTGACGAACAGCACGCCGCGGTCCCGGGCGAGGTCGGCGGCCGCGTCGGTCAGCTCGGCCGCGCGCCGGTGCAGCGTCCGGCCGAAGGGAAGCCGGTTGGAGGGGTCCGCGCCGGCGAGCAGGAGGGGAGTGACGCCCGCCTCCAGGCACCGGTCGACGGCCCTCGCCGTCAGGGCGCTCAGGCGCGCGACGTCGGCGCCCGGGCGCATCATGTCGTTGCCGCCGCCGTTGAGCGTCAGGATCGTCGGCGCCGGGTCGAGGGCGAGGGCGGCGTCGAGCTGCTCGGTGATGATCGGTTCGAGCAGCCGGCCGCGGACGGCGAGGTTGGCGTACCAGACCTCGGCCGGGTGGTGGTGCACGGCGAGCCCGGCCGCGACGAGGTCGGCCCAGCCGCGGGGAGCGCCGTCGTCTCGCTCGTCGCCGACGCCCTCGGTGAAGCTGTCCCCGATCGCGACATAGCGCACAACCGCCTCCTCCGCGACATGCCCGGCGGCGCGGCCGCGCCCCGAGGCCACCTCGCTGGTGACCGTCGGTGGCTGTCGCTCGACACGCACGGCGGCCGACGCACCTGAATGCCCAGCTCATCCGGTCTCGTATGCCATGATGCCTCGGTGGCACTCACGGGCCGCAACGGGGGTAAAGTGAATATGATCTTTGAACGATGTGTGGTCTGCGGGAATCGCCCGGAGCCCACCTGCCACCTAGCTGTCTCCTTGCCCGAAGGGCGGCCGGGAGTGGTGTGCGGCGACCATGACTCGACGGTGTCGGGCTTCCGCGAGGACCTGCTCTTCTGCCTGTTCCGCTTCCACGGCTTGGCGATCGGTGACGCCGGTGCCATGGCCACCGCGGAGGCGATCGCCGATCGTGTCATCGAGGCGCTCGCCGCGGACGGGTCCGCCACCGGGTCTCGATCCCGCGCTGACCGTCCGCCGCGGCTGACGCCCCTGAAGGGGGCGGCCACGGCGGCCAGCACGGCCGCGCTCCGACGGCACGGACGCCCAGTCGACGCCTCCTGCGGATGCTCGTGAACGGCGCGGCAACCCGCGGTTAGCAGAACTCGGGCCCAGGAGTCGACCCGCGCTTCGAACCACCGGTTCGTATCCATTGATCAGATCGTCGAAGCCGAGCCATCGACCAACTCATCGACGTACGGAAATTCGGTCTGATCAGGTCCGGGCCAGATAGCCAGCTCGAGCTCCATCGGTACAGTGACCGCCGACAGTCAGCTCCGACAAGCGTCGCCCGAGCCTCATCACGGAAGATCGCGCGGACGGTACCCGGATTCGACTCCGAGCCCCCACCGGTTCGGATCCGGATACAGACCCGCCGCTGAGGCTCACGGCGGGGCGATGCCGGCGGTCCAACCTTCACCGAAGCGGCACCAGCCAGCCGAACGCGCGAAGGCGGCCGGCTCCATCGTCGCGGCCAGGAGACCGCCAACGTGCCGGCTCGTCGACGTTACAGTCAGCCCCACTCCCCCAACGGTCCGTCTATCTCCACTGAATTAGCCCAACACCCTGACGCGTCGGCGAAACCGGCGGCGTGCTCGCCTGATGCCCGGACATGCTGGCCACGGATCTTTGTCCTGATTGACGGTGGGAAGCGGGACCGGGATGGCGCGTTGGCGCGAACGGCGGGGGCCGGGTGAGCACACCGTGGGCACGCCGTCCTCGGCGACGCCCCCAGCCGAGGAGAAGACGCCGCGGAAGCCGGCCTCGTACACACCGGCGGACACACGGGCCTCAGGCCGGCCGCCCTCGAGCCGGCCGCCCGCCGGCCGGGCCGGCAGGCATGCCACCGCGCGCCGGCCGACGACTGGTCAGCCGGCTGGTCCGCCGCCGGGGGACGACGCGGCACTGGCCCCGCGGGCAGCCGGGCCGCCGCCCGGCCGGCCGCGGCGCCGAGTCCGGATCCTCATCGGCGCCGGGGTGGCCGTCGTGCTGGTGGCCGCGGGAACGGTCACCCTCACCGCCACGCCCGCCGGTGACGGGGCGCGGAGCTGGGTCTGCCACGACTTCGACTGGGGCTGCGCCACCCCGTACGCCCTCACGGTCCAGACCGACCCGGACCAGATGACGCTGGGCGCGGCGAGCACCCCGCGCGTCGCCAGCTACGTGGCCGGCGAGGACGTGGGCATGCCACCGGCGCCTCCGGGGGGCCGCGACGACTGCTACGGCCGTGCGGCCTGGGCCGCGTCGCTCGGCGCGGTACCGGCGGACACCACCCCGGTCCAGCTCAACCTCACCGCCGGCCCGGACGAGACGGTCGAAGTTGTCGGGTTCACTCCGCGCCTCGACGGCCTGGCCAAGGAACCGAGACGCGGGCTCCTGCTCACATGCGCCGCGCCACCCGGCCTGGCGGGAGCGGTGACGAGCATCAACCTCGACATGGTGCTGTCGGCCGCCGGGGCCCGCGTCGTCGTTCCCGCGCCGGCCGGGCAGGCGAGCGTGCTGCCCCCGGGCGCGAGCGGCTCGTTCCTGCTCGCCGTGACGACCGCGACCTGCGACTGCCGCTGGCGGGTCGAGGTCGAGCTCGAAGTCGGCGACGAGAGGCGGATGATCACCGTCGGCCCGGACGGCGCCCGCGACGGCACCGCCGCTGACAACCCGGGCCAGCCCTCCTTCGAGACCACCGGCTCGTCGCAGGCACGTCCTGCCCGCTACATCCAGGGAACATGGCAGTGAGCGGACGGCGAGCACGGCCAGCGCCGGCCGCGCCGACATCGTTCGCATACCGCTGAGCGCGTCCCGCGCGAAGCCCGAGACCACCGGAGGCGGCGTGACGTCCAGGGACCACCGCGGCGAGGCACGGACAGACGGGACCGGTCCCGGGCCGGGCGCCGCGCAGGGACCGCACGCCGGAAGCACTGGGGGCGCCGGGAGCCGCGACGGGAGCGCCGGGAGCCGCGACGCAGGGACGTTCGCCGGCGGGGTGGCCTCGGACGTGCGGCACGCCGGAGTCCGCGCCGGGGTGCGCCGGCTCGGCCAGCTGCTCGGCGAGGCGCTGACCCGGCACGAGGGCGCCGAGCTGCTGGAGCTCGTCGAGCGGGTGCGCGCGCTCGCCCGCGGCGGTGACCGTGACGGCGCCGACCGTGACCGCGGTAACCGCGGTGACCTGCACCGGGTGCTCGCCGCCGTCGACCACCCGACGGCGATCGTGCTGGCGCGGGCGTTCACCGCGTACTTCCAGCTCGCCAACATCACCGAGCAGCTGCACCGGGCGCGCGAGCTGACTGACCGCCCGCGCGGCGCGCTCGAGGAGACCGGCGCCCGGATCGCCGCCGCCGTGGCCGCGGGCCAGCTCGACCCGGAGCTGCCCGCCCAGCTGGTGGACCGCCTCGAGCTGCGCCCGGTGTTCACCGCGCACCCGACCGAGGCGAGCCGCAGATCGGTGCTCGACGTGCTGCGCGGGATCGCCGAGCTGCTCGACGCCGCCGACGACCCACGCGCGCACCCCTCGCGGCGCGCCGTCGTCGACCGCCGCCTCGCCGAGGCCGTCGACGTGCTCTGGCAGACCGACGAGCTTCGGGTGGAGCGCCCGAAGCCGACCGACGAGGCCCGATCCGCCGCCTACTACCTGACGTCGATCGCCACCGACGTGCTGCCCGGCCTGCTGGAGGAGCTGGACGGCGCGCTCTCCCTGGTCGGGGCCGGGCTGCCGGTCACCGCGCGGCCGCTCCGGTTCGGCTCGTGGGCCGGCGGCGACCGGGACGGCAACCCGAACGTCACCCCGGCCGTCACGCTCGACGTGCTCACGCTGCAGCACGAGTTCGGCATCCGGGTCCTGCTCGGCGCCGTCGACGGCCTGATCAAGGACCTGACGGCCTCGACGCTGGTCGTCGAGGTCAGTGACGAGCTGCTGGCCAGCCTCGACGCCGACCGGGCCGCCCATCCGGAGGTATACGACCGGTTCATCCGGCTCAACGCCGCGGAGCCGTACCGGCTCAAGTGCAGCTACATCCTCGCCCGGCTGGCGGCGACCCGCGACCGGCTGGCCGCCGGCGCCGCGCACGTCCCCGGCCGCGACTACCTGAACCCCCGCGACCTGCTCGCCGACCTGACCGTGATGCACCGGTCGCTGTCGGAGCACCGGGGCGAGCTGGTGGCCGACGGGCCGCTGCGGCGCGCGATCCGGGTGGCGGCGGCGGTCGGGATGTCGCTCGCGACGCTCGACATCCGCGAACATGCCGAGCGCCACCACGCCGCGCTGGGCGCGCTCTACGACCGGCTCGGCGAGCTGCCCCGCCCGTACGCCGACCTCGACCGCGCCGAGCGGATCGCGCTGCTCTCGCGGGAGCTCGCGGGACGCCGGCCACTGTCCGGCGCGGCGGCGCCCGTCCCGGCCGACCCGACGGCGGCGGCCGTGCTGGAGCTGTTCACCACGATCCGGGTCGCGCTGGACCGGTTCGGCGACGACGTCATCGAAAGCTACATCGTGTCGATGACACGCGACGTCGACGACATACTCGCCGTCGTCGTGCTCGCCCGCGAGGCCGGCCTCGTCGACGTCAACCCCGGCCCAGCTCCGGGTGCCGGTGCCGGCGCCGGAGCGCGGGCGCGGATCGGGTTCGTGCCGCTGTTCGAGACGGTCGCCGAGCTGCGCGCCGCCGGGCGGCTGCTCGACGGCATGCTCGCCGACCCGTCCTACCGGGCGGTGGTCGCCGCGCGCGGCAACCTCCAGGAGATCATGCTCGGCTACTCCGACTCGTCCAAGGACGCCGGCATCACCGCGTCCCAGTGGGAGATCCACCGGGCGCAGCGGGAGCTGCGTGACGTCGCCCGCCGGCACGGCGTCGTGCTGCGGCTGTTCCACGGCCGCGGCGGCTCGGTCGGCCGGGGCGGCGGGCCAACCGGCGAGGCGATCCTGGCCCAGCCGTTCGGCACCCTCGACGGCCCGATCAAGGTGACCGAGCAGGGCGAGGTGATCTCGGACAAGTACACGCTGCCCCAGCTGGCCCGCCACAACCTGGAGATCGCGCTGGCCGCCGTGCTGGAGGCGTCGATCCTGCACCGCGCGTCCCGCCAGCCGGCGGACGTGCTGGCCGAGTGGGACCAGACGATGGACGCGGTGGCCGACTCGGCGCGCTCCGCCTACCGGGCGTTGACGGCCGACCCGGCGCTCGTGCCGTTCTTCCTGGCGGCGACTCCAGTCGACGAGCTCGGCCACCTCAACATCGGTTCCCGCCCGTCGCGCCGGCCGGGCGGCGCCGGCGGGCTCGCCGACCTGCGCGCGATCCCGTGGGTGTTCGGCTGGACCCAGTCCCGGATCATCCTGCCCGGCTGGTTCGGGGTCGGCACGGGGCTCGCCGCCGCGCGGGCGGCCGGCGCGGGCGACACCCTCGCCGAGATGTACCAGTCCTGGCACTTCTTCCGCACGTTCCTGAGCAACGTGTCGATGACGCTGGCGAAGACCGACCTGCGCATCGCCGCCGACTACGTCACCACGCTGGTGCCCGCCGAGCATGCCGGCCTGTTCGAGGTGATCCGCGCCGAGCATGAGCGCACGGTCGCCGAGGTGCTGGCCGTCACCGGGACGTCGACCCTGCTGGAGCACACGCCGGTGCTCCGCCAGACGCTGGAGGTACGCGACCTGTATCTCGCCCCGCTGCACGCGCTGCAGGTCTCCCTGCTCGCCCGCTCCCGCGCCGACGCCCAGGCCGACCCGGCCGGCGAGACCGACCCGCGCCTGCGCCGGGCCCTGCTGCTGACCATCAACGGCATCGCCGCGGGCCTGCGCAACACGGGCTGAGAAGGACCGGGCTCTGGGACGGGCTCACTGCCGCTGGGCCTGGTCACGGGCGGAGCGGCCGGGCCGCCGGCCGAAGGGTTCTTGGCGGGAGACTTCCCTGAACGCCCACTAGATTGGAGACTTTCGTTCCGTGAGCATCCTCGACGACGCCCGCGAGGGCATGGACCTCGACGTACGACCGCAGGACGACCTCTTCGGCCATGTGAACGGACGGTGGCTCGCCGAGGCGGAGATCCCGTCCGACCGCTCGAGCTGGGGCCCGTTCGTGCAGTTGGCCGACGCCGCCGAGCAGCAGGTCCGCGACATCATCACCCACCTTGCCGCGCAGGACCCGGCTACCCAGGGCGAGGACGCGCGGAAGATAGCCGACCTCTACAACTCCTTCCTGGACGTCGAGACGATCCGGGAGCTCGGCCTGGGCCCGGTGCGGCCGCTGCTGGACGCCGCCAGCGGCCTGAACGACATCCGCGACCTGGCCGCGTTCCTCGGTGAGCTCGAGCGGATCGGCGGCCATGGACTGTTCGGCTCCTACGTCGACACCGACGACCGCAACTCCGACCGCTACCTGTTCCACCTTGTTCAGGGAGGCCTCGGCCTGCCGGACGAGTCGTACTACCGCGACGAGAAGTTCGCCGAGATCCGGCAGAAGTACGTCGCCTACCTGACGCGCATGCTCGGCCTGGGCGAGCACCCCGACCCAGAGGGCGCCGCGGGGCGGATCCTCGCCCTGGACACCCTGCTCGCGAAGGGCCACTGGGAGCGGGCCGAGACCCGCGACGTCCAGAAGACCTACAACCTGATGACGACCGAGCAGCTGACGGCGCTCTGCCCGGCCTTCGCCTGGGACGTCTACGTCACCGGCCTCGGCGGGCAGCTGACCGGCCCGCACGCGACGCTGGCGGAGGTGTGCGTGCGGCAGCCGTCGTACCTCCGGCACCTGGCGACCGTGCTGACCGATACGCCGATCGAGGTGTGGCGCGAGTGGGCGCGCAGCCACGTGCTGCGCTCGGCCGCGCCCTACCTGCCGGACGCGTTCGTCGAGGCTCATTTCGACTTCTACGGCCGCACGCTCACCGGCACGCCCGAGCTGCGGGCCCGGTGGAAGCGCGCGGTGTCGTTCGTCGAGGGCGCGATCGGTGAGGCTGTCGGCAAGGAGTACGTCGCCCGCCACTTCCCGCCGCATGCCAAGGCGCAGATGGACGACCTGGTCGCGAACCTGCTCGCGGCCTACCGCGAGTCGATCTCCCGGCTGGACTGGATGACCGAGGGGACCAAGCGGCGGGCATACGAGAAGCTCGAGACGTTCCGGCCGAAGATCGGCTACCCCGACCAGTTCCGGGACTACTCGCGGCTACTCGTCCGCCGTGGCAACCTGATGGGCAACGCCCAGGCCGCCGCCGCGTTCGAGACCGACCGGGATCTGGCCAAGATCGGCTCTCCGGTCGACCGCGACGAGTGGTTCATGCTCCCGCAGACCGTCAACGCCTACTACAACCCCGGCACCAACGAGATCTGCTTCCCGGCCGGCATCCTGCAGAAGCCGTTCTTCAGCCCTGAGGCGCACCCGGCCGAGAACTACGGCGGTATCGGCGCGGTCATCGGCCACGAGGTCGGTCACGGCTTCGACGACCAGGGAGCGCAGTACGACAGCGCCGGCAACCTCAACGACTGGTGGTCCCCGGACGACAAGGCCGCCTTCGAGGTGAAGTCGAAGACGCTGGTGGAGCAGTACAACGGGTTCGAGCCGCGCAACCTGCCGGGCGAGAAGGTGAACGGCGCGCTCACCGTCGGCGAGAACATCGGCGATCTCGGCGGCCTGACCATCGCGCACCAGGCCTATGTCATCTCCCAGAGCGGCGAGGCGTCGCGCGACGACCGGCGGCGGCTGTTCATGAACTGGGCCTTCGTGTGGCGCACGAAGCGCCGGCTGGAGCTCGAGCGGCAGTACCTCACCACCGACCCCCACAGCCCGCCGGAGCTGCGCGCCAACATCGTGCGCAACCTCGACGAGTTCCACGAGGTCTTCGACACCGCACCGGGCGACGGACTATGGCTGGACCCGCCCGACCGGGTCCGCATCTGGTAGCCGGGTAGCCACCGGGGGCGCGGCGAGGCTCATCGCCGTCGCTCCCTCCCCGAGGCCCGGGCGACGATCTCGCCCGGGCCTCGGCGCCGGCTTCGCCGGAGCGTCTCCCCGTACCCGACGAGGCGTACCTCCGCTCAGCTGCCTTCAACGCTCAGGTCTTGGCCGACGGGCCACCGGGCGCGCCGGTCGTGCCAAGATCCGTCCATGCTCCGCTCCGTTGAGGTCACGGCTGCCCTGGCAGTACCCGTCTCGCCGTTTCACAACCTGCACTGGCGTCCCAGAATCGAGTTCCAGCTCGACTGCTTCGTCTGCGAGCGGACCGGCCGCACCACGGTGTTCGAGAACGGCGCGGAGCGAGCTGTCTGCTCCGGTGACTCGGAAAGCGGGCCACACTTGACTGCCGCGCGGATCACGTCCTTCGACCCCGCAAGCGAGAACGAGCGGAACACCGAGAACGTGACGTGCGGGTGGTAATCGGCATTGAGAATGCTACCCAGCGACGGGATGCCGTGTTCGTCCAGAGCGGCCCAGATCTGTCTGACCTGGCGGTCGGCGTGCTCGTCGAGGAAGAGTTCGATGGCATACGGCAAGGCAGTCTCCGACCCGCCGCGGCGACGAACGTTCCCAGTGGCCGCAGCTGGGCCAAGGCGAGCGGCAGGCCCAGCTCCTCGGCGACCTCGCGCACCGCGGCCTGCTCGAAGGACTCGCCGTGTTCCAGCTTCCCGCCGGGAAACATGAACCGCGACGTCCCGCTCTTGCGGACCGTCAGCACCCGGCCGGCAGCGTCCCGCAGCACCACGGCGCTCACTCGGATCACCGGGGATCCCGGCGAATCAATCGTCACGCGCTCACCCTGGGACTCCAAACCAGCCGACGAGCTCACCTGGGCTCGAACCTGGCGACGAGGCGGTGGGACCTGCGGTCGGGCTCGAAGGCGCGGGCGACCAGGTAGCTCGAGCCCATCCAGCCGCGGCGGGTCCACTGGCCGAAGGAGATCGTCGTTCCCGGGGCGCCGGATGCCGCCGGCACGAGCTTCACGCGTTCGAGGGCGTCCCGCACGCCGCGCGGCGACAGTGGCTCGGCGCCCGCGAACGCGCGTGCCAGCGCCGCGCCGGCGTCGTGGCACAGCCCCGGCGCGTAGTACTCCGGCCGGCGGCCGTACGCGGCCTCGAAGCGGTCCAGGAACCGCTGGCCGACCAGGTTCTCCTCGTCGTACTGCTCCAGCCCGACCCAGCCGACGTACGCGTCCCAGATCTCGTCCGAGAAGTACGCGTCCTCGAACGCGGTCCCCATGTACCGCGGCGGGTCCCACCCGGCGGCCTCGAGCGCCTCGTTGATCCGGATCACGCCGTAGCCGAAGCCGAGGTGCACGAGCGCGTCGGGCCGCGACCCGTGGATGGAGCGCACCGCGTCGGCGATGTCCTGCCCGGTCTGCGCGATGGTCTCCTCCGCGAGGATGCGCAGTCCCTGCTCGCGGCAGGCGTCGCGGAAACTGCGCCCGTACAGCTGGCCGATCACCGAGCGTTCTACGAGCACCCCGACCGTGCGCGCGCCGGCCCTGGCGGCGAGGTGCGCGAGGACGATCGGCTCGTCGGTCATCGACCCGTTCGGCAGCGCGAAAGTCCACTTCCCCAGCCACTGGTCGGCGCCGCAGACGCTGATCGACGGCACCCGGAACCGCCGCTCGATCTCCGGCCGCAGGGCGAGCGTGTTCTCGGAGATGTGCGGGCCGAAGACAGCGAGGCAGCCCTCGTCGACGAGCTCCCCGTAGGTGTCGATGACGGACTTCACGCTGCCGGTAGGTAACCCGTCGGCGTTCCGCTCGACGAGCTCCACCGACCGGTCGAGCAGACCGGACTCCCGCGCCTCGCGGAAGACCAGCGCCAGCGCGTCGAGAAAGTCCTGCCGGGTGTCGTACGCGCTCCCGGGCGGGATGGTGAAGTCCTGAAGCACCCCGAGCTTGATCGGCTCCGCCTGGTGTCCCACGGCCATGGTTCGTCTCCTGTCTCGTCGGCTGCCCCAGCCGGCGGCGTTCGCCTGTTGCCAGCCGTCTCGCGGAGCCGACGACCTCGATGCCATGGCGGTCTGCCGCCGGATGACTCGGGACAGCCAGGTCCGCCGACAGCCGAATCGGCGATGCGGGCGGTTCAGGTGTGCTACGTCGGGATCCAGGATGGCGGGCTGATGCCGGCGGTCAGGTCGTCCACTGTCCGCCGTTGACGCTCAGGTGCTGTCCGGTGACGGCGGCGGCCAGGTCGGAGCAGAGGAACAGCACGGCGCCGGCGCACTCGTCCGGTGTCGGTATGTGCCGCAGCGGCAGCGTGGCGCCCCGCCGGTCGAGCCACTCGTCGACGGTGATGCCCTCGGCCGCCGACTGGTGCTCGGCCGCGTGGAGGATGTTGTCGCCGAGCACGCCGCCGAGGAACACGCCGTTGACACGGATGCCCCACTGCCCGGCCTCGACCGCCAGGGTGCGGGCGACGGCGGCGAGTGCCGCCTTGGAGGCGGTGTAGGCCGCGAGGTTGGGCGGGTTCGACAGCACCGCGCCGCTGTTCACCAGGACGATCGCTCCACCGCCGCGCGCGCGGATCGCCGGGAGCGTGGCCTGGACGAGGTACAGGGTTCCGAAGAGGTTGACGTCGAAGACCGTCCGCCAGCTCGCGGGATCGGCATCGGCGACGGGGGCCCAGTCGCCCTCGTGGTGGGCGTTCTGGACCAGGAAGTCGACGCCGCCGAAGCGTTCCACCGCGGCCTCGACAAGGGCGGTGCAGGAGGCCCGGTCGGTGATGTCGGTCGGCACCACCAGCGGCTCGCGCCCGGCCTGGCGCACCTCGTCGGCCGCCGCCTCGAGGCGGGCCCGCTGCCGGGCGGCGAGGGCGACGTCGACACCCCGCCGGGCGAAGCCCAGCGCGATGCTGCGGCCCATGCCCGGGCCGACGCCAGTGACGATCGCGACCTGGTTGTCCTCGAACATCAGCCCTTCCTATCACCCGCCCGCTCCCTAAAGCTATATATCTTTAGGGAGAGGTGTTCGGGGAGGCTCCGACCCGCGGACCGCGGGCCACGGCGCCGGCACCGAGGGGTGCGCCGCGCGTGGAACACCCAGAGACGAGGAGATCGATCATGGCGACCTCACCTCCGCTGCGGGTCATCCAGTGGGCGATGGGCAGCATCGGGCAGATCTCGGTCCGGCACATGGTCGACAACCCGGCCTTCGAGGTGGTCGGCTGCTACGTCACCTCGGACGAGAAGGACGGCAGGGATGTCGGCGAGCTCGCCGGGATCGACCCGGTCGGCGTGGTCGCGACGCGCGACGCCGAGGCGCTCCTGGCACTGGACGCCGACTGCGTCAACTACGCGCCCCTGTACGTGGACCTCGACGAGATCGTCCGGATCCTTCGCAGCGGCAAGAACCTGGTGACGCCGTCCGGCTTCACCTTCCCGGCCGCGCTCGACGCCGACGTGCGCGAGCGGCTCGAGGCGGCCTGCCAGGAGGGCGGGGTGTCGCTGTTCGGTTCCGGGATCCACCCCGGGTTCGCCGGCGACCTGCTGCCCCTGACCTTCGCCCGGCTGGCATCCCGCATCGACGAGCTCGTCGTCCAGGAGGTGGGCGACTTCCGCAACCATCCCTCGGCGGCGATGATGTTCGACGGCCTCGGGTTCGGCCGGGACCCCGACGACCTGAAGGCCGACCCCCCGCGGATGTTCGACACCATGGGCCGGACCTTCAAGGAGTCGATCTACCTGCTGGCGTCGGGCCTGGGGATCGAGGTCGAGGACTACGACTTCGTGTGGGACACGGCGGTCGCGGTCCGGGACGTCACCGTGCGGGCCGGCTCGATCAAGAAGGGGCACGTCGCCGGGATGCGCCTCGAATGGCGCGTCTGGAATGGCGGCAAGCCGGTGGTGATCTTCCGGTCCTACTGGCGGATGGACGACACCACCGACCCCGACTGGGGGTACGAGAACGCCAAGTACGCCCTGTACTTCACCGGGCTGCCCTCGTTCCGGGTGAACTACGAGCCGACGGAGCCCGGCCCGAACGGCGACATCGGCTACTGGGGGCGGATCTGGACGGCCATGGCGGCCGTCAACGCCATCCCCACCGTCGTCGCCGCGCCGGCCGGCCTCCGGACCCACCTGGACCTGCCGCTGACCCAGCCGCCGCACCTGCACCGCTAGCCGATCCGGCTCATCCGCGTCGAGGGGCGTCGAGTCGTCGCGACGAAAAATCAAGCCCGTCCTGCTCCCGTCGGCGGCTTCCTGAACGACCGGCGCGGCACCATCGCCCCGCCGGGCTGATGGTCGGCAGCCGTAAGGCGGGGACCGCTGGTTCAGACGCCGTCGCCCCCGTCGCCCCCGTCGCCCTGTCCGCGGTCGGCGGAGGGTTCCGCCCCGGTGACCTGGGCGCGGATGACGGGCTTGAGCAGCTTGCCGGTCGCCGTGCGGGGGAGCGGGTCGTGGGCGAGGTGCCAGCGGGTGGGCACCTTGTAGTGCGCGAGGGTGGCCCGGCACCACGCGTCCAGGTCGCTCTCGTCCAGCCTCGCGTCCGGCCCGGCGACGACGGCGGCGCAGACCGCGTCACCGGTCAGCTCATCGTCGACCGCGAAGACGGCGGCCTCGACTACGTCGGGGTGCGCCTCCAGCCGGTGCTCGACCTCGGTCGGCGTGACGTTCTCCGCGCTGACGATGATCATGTCGCGGGCCCGGCTGTCGATGTACAGCAGGCCGTCGACGAGCCGGCCGACGTCCCCCATCGCCAGCCAGCCGCCGTCCTTGAGCACCTCGGCCGAGGCCTTGGCGTCGTTCCAGTAGCCGAGCATGAGGTAGGGGCTGCGGACGTGTACCTCGCCCAGCGTGCCGTCGGGTACCGGCGCGCCGAAAGGGTCGCGCACCTCGGCCGCGGTGGTCACGCTCGCCCGGCCGGTGGAGGTGGGGTGCCGCTCGAGGGCCGGTCCGCTGAGGTTGGCGACGACCGCCACGCTCTCGGTGCTGGCGTAGCCGATGCTGAGTGTCCGGGCCACCCCGGGGAAGGTCTCCCGGATCGCCCGCTGGACGGCGGGGCTGACCGGGGCGCCGCCGACGCCCATGTGGCGCAGGCTGGTCGTGTCGAACCGGTCGCGGCCCGGGAGGGCACAGACCCGTGGAGCCGCGCTGCCCAGCGCGAGCCAGCTGGTGACCCGCTCCCGTTCGATCGTGGCGAGCACGCGCTCGGGGTCGAAGCGTCCCGGCAGCAGCACCCCCGCCGTGCCGGCCGCGGCCGCGCGCAGCACGACGCCGTAGAGCATCGACGTGTGGAAGAGCGGTGAGGTCACGAGCACGACGTCGTCGCGGACGGGCAGGTCGTCGGCGGACGCCGGGACCGGCCGGCCCATGGCGGCCATCGCCAGCATCTCGGTGAACCTGTTGACCTGCTCCAGGCCGCACAGCCCCCGGTGCGCGGTGCTGACGGCCTTGGGCCGGCCGGTGGTGCCGCTGGTGAAGATGAGGACCGCGGGGTCGTCCTCGTCGACCGTGACCGGCGCGGGCCGTGCGCCGCGGTGGGCCCGGGCGAGGCCGGGCACCTCGTCGAGATCGAGCAACGGGAGAGTGGTGGCGGCCTCGGCCGCGCGCGCCAGGCGCGGCGCGTCCCCGATGACCAGCGACGGCTCGACCAGTGCCGAGGCGTGGGCGAACTCGTCGGGTGTCCACCAGCTGTTGAAGGCGGCGGGGATCGCTCCCGTCGTCGCGACGGCCCAGAAGGCGACGACCCACTCCCAGCGGTTCGCGGCATAGAGCGCGACGCGGTCGCCCGGGCGCGGCCCGTACGTGTCCCGCAGGGCCGCGGCGAGGGCGTCGACGTGTTCCAGGTGGGCGGCGAAGCTGAGCCGCACGTCGCCGTCGACCAGGTAGGTCCGCTCGCCGAACCCGGCCGTCCGGTCGAGGAGCTCGCGCAGCGACCGGGCCCGGTGCCGGAACACCGGCATCCGGACGCCGCGGACATCCTCGTCCACGACCTCGAAGTACGACCCGGGCGCCAGCAACGCGGCTCGCGTGTCGGTCCCGGCCACGGTCATCAGCGGGTCCTCCGTGACCAGTCCCCGGCGGCCCCGATCACCCGGTCGCGCGGCGCGCGCGGGGCTGAACCGCTCGGTAACATGACTGAATAGTATAGATGTTTCGGCGGTCGGGGCCAAGCCGCGCGATCCATGCGATCTGGCTGTCCAGGGGCCGGGTGGCCCGCGTCAGCCGGGGACGGGACGCGCGGGTTGGTCATTGTTGGAGCAGCCTTCGGCGTAGGTCGCCGTCCTCCATGAAGACCGGGACGTCGTCCGGTCCGAGGTAGGAGGGACGGATGGTGGAGCCGCCGTCGACCGTGAGGGTCTGGCCGGTGACGAAACCGGCAAGGTCGCTGAGGAGGAACATCACGGCTCCCGCCAGTTCCCGTGGTGTGCCGCGCCGCCTGAGTGCGAGCACGGCGTCGCGGGCCTGGTCGGCGGCGTCGTTACCTCGGCTGTGCGGGGTGCGGATGGTGCCGGTGGCGACGGCGTTGACGCGGATGTTGCGCGGGCCCCACTCGGCGGCGGTCGTTCTCGTGAGCGAGATGAGCGCGGCCTTGGCCGCGCTGTAGGCGAGGCTGAACGGCGCCGCGAAGAACGCGGCGACCGACGCGATGTGCACGATGCTGCCGCCCTGGCCCGCCGTGGTCATCGCGCGGGCGGCGGCCTGGCTGGTGAGCAGCGCCGAGCGCAGATTGAGGTCGAGGACCTCGTCGAGGTCGGCGAGCGGGAAGTCGTCGGCGGGCTGCCAGTGCCGGGGCCGCTGGCCGCCGACGACGTGGACCAGTCCGTCGACCGAGCCGAACGCCGCCACCGCGTCGGCGACGGCGGCGTCGACCTCGTCCTTCACGCGCACGTCCGCGACCACACCCCGGAACGGCGCGGCGGCACCCGTGTCCGCGACCGCCGCCTCGGCGTCCGCCAGCGCCGCCCTGTCGACGTCGAGGCCGACGACGTTGGCCCCGAGCTCGGCGGCCGCCGCGCACACCGCCGTGCCTATGCCGCCGCCCCCGGCGCCCGCGACGACGACGGTCCGGCCGTCGAGTCGCAGCAGGTCGCCGATCATGGCCGGAACTGGCCGGCCGCGCGGACGAGGGGCAGCTCCATCAGGTTCACGATCCCCGGCTGCGCCGCGCACACCAGCGGGATGGCGTTGACCGCGGGCATGGCGGTGGTGACGGTGCCGTCGAGGTGGTCGCCCTGGGGCTCGAGGCGGACGCGGACGCCCGGGACGCCGTCGAGCTCGATGACGTAGCCGTGGGTGACGGGCCAGTTCGGGGTCATGTCCTCGCCGAGCTTCCAGACGAAGCTGCACTCGATGAGTGAGCGTCCGTCCTTGTCGCCCGACACGGTGCCCTTGAAGCCGGCGACGCGGCCCTTCTTCACGGTCATGAAGCCGAAGTCGGTGTCCTGGTTGGCGGTGGCGAACTCGACCCGGAAGCCGACGCCGTCGATCCTTACGCCGAGCGCTTTGGCGAGTACCGGGATCTGGTCCTTGAACGAGCCGCACGAGGCCTCGCATGCCTGGCGGGCGGCCGGGTCATCGGGGTCGAGGTCGAAGCCCTGGGCGCGGAACATCTGCTCGTTGGCGTAGCCGGAGATGTCGAGCGACTCGAGGACCGAGAGGCGTTCGATGCGGCTGCACATGGCGCTCGCGGCCACGGCGACCGTCGGCGCGTGGCCGGGATAGATGCCGGAGGCGTAGAGGGACGAGCCGCCCCGCAGGCAGGCGTCCCGCAGCCGGTGGGTGGCCTGCTCGCCGTAGCCGAAGCCGGCCATCATGTACATGGTCGACACGACGTTGGCGCCGGACTCGAGGATCCGTTCGAGGTGGTCGAAGTTCGGCCGGTACGCCATGTAGGAGACACAGTCGGGCTCGAGCGCCAGCAGCGCGTCGATGTCGTCTGTGGCGGTGACGCCGATCGGGTCGATCCCGCACAGCTCTCCGACTTCGCGGCCGACCTTGTCGGGTGAGTGGGCGTAGCAGCCGACGAGGTCGAGCACCGGGTGGTCGACCATGCCGCGCACGGCGGCGCTGCCCGTCTTTCCGGTCGTCCACTGGACGACCCGTAGCCGCCGGCTCACCGGGCGACCCGGTCGGGGCGGCGGGTGGAGGTCTCCTGCAACGCCCGCCACACCAGCGTCGCCTCGTTCCGGGGCAGCGCGAAGCACCGCTGCGACACGAACGCGTCGTCGGGGTGGGTGTACGTCACCGGACCCCGGCCGAGGCCTTCGTATGATGCGGTCGCTACCTCTTCTGGGGTGCTCGGCCGCATGAGCCGTGAGCGGGCCCGGTCGAGCGGGTCGTCCGTGTCGACGCGGCCGCACAGCTCGGTGTCGAGCGTCTCCTGGAACGAGTTGTAGTTCGGCGACGACGTGGCGCCGACGAACACGTTGACCGCGTCCACGCCGCGGTCGGCCAGCTCGGTCCACAGCGACTCGGTGAGGATCCACTGGAAACCCTTGCCAGCGTTGTAGGTGCTGAAGTTGACCGCTCCCTGGGTGCCGCCCATCGAGCTGATCATCACGATGCCGCCCCGCCCGCGCTCGACCAGCCGACGTCCGAAGGAGTGGCAGAGGATCACCGGTGTGCGGCAGTTGACGTCGACGCTCAGCAGGTGCAGGTCGAGGTCACCGTCGATGAAGCGGCTGTTCGGCCCGACCGCGGCGTTGTAGACGAACAGGCCGACATCGAGGTCCTTCGTCGCGTCGGCCACGACCGCGCCGATGTCGGGCGACGCCAGGTCAGCCGCGATCGTCCGTACCTGGACGCCGTGCTGGGCGGCGACCTCGGCCGCGGTCGCCTCGAGCTGGTCCTTGCCCCGGGCCAGCAGCACCACGTGTAAGCCCCGCCGAGCGGCCTCGTGCGACAGCGCGGCACCGATCCCCATCGACGCGCCGGCCACCATCGCCCACGGCCCGTAACGACCCTGGAACTCGTTCTCCACCATCACACGGGCACCTTTCAAGAGATTTTACCTCTATGGAGTGAATACATTATACGAATATTGGTTCGAGGACGGCCAGGTCGCGGACATGGCTGACATCGGGCTGGTGGGCCGTGAGCCTCCTCGGCTTCGCCCGGCGGGCGTCGGCCTGCCCGCCTGCTACGACCGTGCCGCCGTGGCCGGCCGGCCACGGGGCGTCGACCGCGGGCAGTGGACGACCTGACCGTCACACGCGGATGGGCAGGCGCAGCGGGCCGCGGACGGTGCTGGTGTACAGCATCTCGGTGGCCGCGCGGTCGACGGTCCACTTCGGCCAGCGCCGCAGCGTCTCCTCCAGGCCGATCCGGCCCTCACGGCGGGCCAGCGCCGCACCGAGGCAGAAGTGGATGCCGTAGCCGAAGGTCATGTGCAGGTCGACCTTGCGGTGGATGTCGAGCGCGTCGGGGTCCGGGTACTTGCGCTCGTCGTGGCCGGCCGAGCCGGTGATGAGGATGACGCGGGAGCCCGCCGGGATCGTCGCGTCCCGCAGGGTGACGTCGCGGGTCGTCCAGCGGGCGTTCACCGGCGACGGTGGCTCATAGCGGAGGATCTCCTCCACCGCTCCGGGGATCAGCGCGGGGTCCCGTGCCAGTTCGGCCCGCTGGTCCGGGTAATCGTCGAGCACGCTGGCGGCCCAGCCGAGGTGGCGGGCGACCGTCTCGCTGCCGGCGCTGAACAGCAGGATCGCGAAGCTGGCGAGCTCCTCGTCGGTGAGCCGGCGCGGCTCGCCGGTCAGCTCGTCGGCGACCTCGGCATTGACCAGGTCGGTGAACACGTCGTCGCGGGGATGCGTGCGCCGGTCGGCGAAGTGCGTGCCGAGGCGCTGCCCGAGCTCGGTCAGAGCATGGAGGGACACCTCGTTCGCCATGCCGACGCCCTCCTCCATGTGGAAGACGTTGTCGACGAGGTGGCGCAGCTCCTCGCGCTCGCTGCCGGGAACGCCGAGCAGGATCGAGATGACCGTCGGCGGGAGGATCGCGGAGAAGTCCTGGACGTAGTCGAAACCGCCGGAGCCGATCTGGGCGTCGAGGAGCTCCGCGCAGATCTCGTGGATGCGTTCCTCCAGCATCGTCACTCGGCGGACGGTGAACGCGCGTGACACCAGCTTGCGCAGTGTCGTGTGCTTGGGCGGGTCGAGCCAGATGATCATCGCGGTGTCGTGGGGCTCCGGCGACATCGTCTCGAGGGTGGTGCCGTGGCTCGAGCTGAACGTCTCGGCGTCACGGTGGGCCGCCTCGATGTCCTCGAAGCGGGACAGCGCGTAGAAGTCGAACCGGTCGTTGCGATACACCGGCGCCTCGTCCCGTAACCGCCGCCAGAGCGGGTACGGGTCGTCGCGCAGTTCGGGAGCGATCGGGTCCCAGTAGAGATCGGTCATAGGAGCCTCCGGCTGGTCTTGGACCAGCGACCGAGCGACCTCATCCGTGCCTGGCAGGCGAACGGACCATGTGGCCGCCAGGGTCGACCTGGCCGCTGTTGGTGCGCAGTACGTCTAGATCTTTGTGAGCGCCGCCCGCCGCGGTCGCGCCTGTCGTCAGGACGAGGTCTTGCCGCCGAAGAAGAAGGCGTCCGCATTGCTGTAGAGCCAGTTGTCCCGGACCTCGTCGGTCAGGTCGAGCGCAGCCGCCTCGCCCAGGGTCCGCTTGAACGACAGCACGGGATAGTCGGAGGCGAAGATGACGCGGTCCTTGCCGCGGGTCGACATGAAATGCAGCAGCGAGGCCGGCAGCCGCTTCGGCGACCAGGCCGACGTCATCAGCCGCAGGTTTCGGTACTTGATCATGAGGCGGATCGCGGTGTCCCACCAGGGGTCGGCGCCGTGGATCATGCACAGTTTCAGCTCGGGGAACCGGTAGCAGACCCGGTCGAGGTGGATCGGGTTCTGCGGCTCGGCCGGCAGTGGCGGGCCGGGGATGCCGGTGTTGACACACAGCGGCAGCTCGAGCTCGCAGCACTTCGTGTAGATCGGGTAGTAGACCGGGTCGGTGGGCGGGTACATGCCGTCGCCCCAGAAGCTGGGGCCGACGTTCGTGCACACGACGGGATAGTCGCGGACGTAGGACTCCAACGCCCGCACCGCCGGCATCGGGCGCAGCAGGTTGAAACCGCCGATCGCGAGGGCGAAGCGGTCCGGGCGGGCCTCGGCGAACTGGAACGCCCGGCCGTCGGTCTTCCCGACTTTTGCGATCAGGATCGCCCGCTCGACGCCGTTGGCGTCCATGTCGTCGAGAAGCTCGGGCAGCTCGGGGCTTTTGAAGAAGTCGTCGCCGCCCTTGAAGTAGTCCTCCTTCACGCGGATCATCCAGTCGGGCTGCTTCTTCTGGTCGCCGAAGTCGACGTTCACCAGACAGTCCATGGCGCGGGTCATCGCCGGTCTCCTCTCATAGGTGAGTGAGCCTTTCCCTCGTCTTTCGGCCCGGTGTCGCGCCGGCGCCGTGGGAGGGCGAGAGGAGAAGACTCGGTGATCTCGGTGATCTCGGTGTCGCGGAACGTGCGAGGAAGTACCTGGCGCCGGCCTGCTCAGGCCTTCGCCTCCGCCGCCCATTGGTCGCGGTTGGCCCGCATCGCTTCCAGGACGCGTCCCCAGCCGGGCAGACTCTCGGTGATCTGCATGTCGAAGGGGCTGCTGGTACGGAACTCGAGTATCTCGACGCCGGCGGGGCCCGCGGTGTAGGTGTAAGGGCGGTCCGCCGGCTGGAAGAACCCGTCGCCCTCCGCCAGCACGGTCCTGCCCATGCGCAGCTCGCCGCGGGTCACGTAGTAGAGGCAGTCGGCACTGTGGGAGTGGCGCGGAAGCACATAACCTGGACCGAACCGTGACCACACGAGGCTGGTCCCGCCGGCCTCGGGGTCGCCGAACAGCACCTTGACGAGCTGGCCGCCGCTCGACACCCACTCCATGAACTGCTCGGGCGCCTCCGGGGTCATGACCGGCATCGACATCATCCCGGTCTCGTGCAGCAGCGGCGCCTCGGCGAAGCGGAAGGTCTCGCGCCGGTGGCCGGCCTCCGTCGTTTCCTCCGCCACCGGGGCTGTCTGGGTCGTTGTCTCGCTCATGCCCGCACCTCACTTTGTTCCTGGCCAGGGTTTTGCCGTGAGACTGATTGGATGGTGAAGCCTGACTTTCGTTTCATGCATGGGAGCTGCCCTGGGCCAGGAGTACAAGGACGCTGATCAGTCCCTGGGGCAGTCGCAGAGTGACTGCTTTGGTCACCAGGCCCGTTCGGCGGCGGCGGCGACCTGGGCGCGCAGGGCGGTTTTTGCGATTTTGCCAGTGGCGGTCGTGGGAAGCTCGGCCAGGACGACCAGCGCTTCCGGGCACTTGAAGGCGGCGAGCCGGCCGGCCGCGAACGCCCGCAGGCTCGCCAGGGTCGGCTCGGTGCCGGGGCGGGGGACCACCACGGCGCAGACCCGCTCGCCCAGCGCCCGGTCATCGATCCCGACGACCGCGGCCTCCACCACGTCCGGGTGCTCGTGCAGGACGGCCTCGACCTCCGCGCAGTAGACGTTCTCGCCGCCGCGGATGACGACGTCCTTCAGACGGTCGACGACGTGGACGAAACCCTCGGCGTCGACACAGCCGAGGTCGCCCGAGTGGAACCAGCCATCCCGGAACGAGGTCTTGGTCGCGGCGGCGTCGTTCCAGTAGCCGCGCGCGACCTGTGGCGAGCGGAAGCAGATCTCGCCGACGTCGCCGAGGCCGAGGGGCGTGCCGTCGGCGTCGACGACTTTGACATCGGCGGTGAGGTTGGGTCGCCCGACGCTGTCGGGGTGCGCGGCGAACTCGACGCCGACGTTCGTGACCACCGCGGATGTGGTCTCGGTGAGGCCGTAGCCGTTCAGCAGCGCGACGTCCGCGCCGAACACCTGGGTCGCGAGCGTCACCAGGTCGGGTGGGACGGCGGCGCCGCCGATGGAGAACAGCCGCACGTCCAGCCCCAACTCGCCGACGCCCGGGTACTCGAGGATCTGGCGGGCGACCGCTGGGACGCCACCGAGCGCCGTCACCTCCTCGTCGACGGCGAGCCGCGCCCACTCCTGGGCGTCCCAACGGCGCATCAGCACCATCTTGCCGCCACCGAGCGGACCCCCGACGATGGCCGACACCCCGCCGATGTGGAACAGCGGCGCGGTGGAGATCGTCACCGACTGGCGGGGCGGCGCCGGCCGGCGGCCGGCGATGATGGCCTCGCGCGCGCTGGCGAAGGCCATGTTCCAGAGGTTGGCGATCGTGCCGCGGTTGGTGTTGAGCGCTCCCTTCGGGCGTCCGGTGGTACCGGACGTGTAGAGGAGCGTCACCGGGTCGTCCCGGTCGAGCCGGGCGAACTCGTCGTCCGCGAGCGGGGCGGCGGCCGTCAGCTCATCGAAGGCGAGGTCGCCGGCGTCCGTGCGCACCCCGACCAAAGCCAGGCCCTCGGGCCGGTCGGCCGAGCGGATCCGCTCGCACCGGTCGCCGTCGGCAAACAGCACCGAGACGCCGGCGTCGCGTAAGGCGTATGTCAGCTCCCCACCCGTCCACCAGGAGTTCAGCGGCACGACGACCGCCCCGGCCAGCGCGGCGCCCCAGAACCCGATGACGAATTCCGGCAGGTTGCGCATCGCGATCCCGACCCGGTCCCCCGAACGGACCCCGAAGGTCGTCCGCAGTTCGCGGGCCACACCGCGGGCCCGGCCGCGTACGTCGGCGAAGGTGAGCCGTTCGCCCTCGTAGACGACGTTGACGAGCGCGTCGTGCGCGGCGCCGGCCCGGAAGACGTCGACGATGGTGCGCGGCGCGCGGACGAAGTCCCGTAGTGGGATGCCGGCCAGCACGACGTTCTCGACCTCGAACGGTCCTCCCGGGTGGATGAGCGGCGCGAGCCGCGGGTCGTCGCGGTACGCCGGCGCGAGGCCGGTGTGCTCCAGGGTGGGTCTGGTCATCGGGTCGTCCCTCCTTCGCGACGTCAGGAGGCGGGTAGCCCGACCAGTTCGGCGCAGTTGGCGCGCATGATCCGGTGCACCTCGTCGGGGCTGAAGGCGGTGAGCTCGTCGGTGAACGACGCCGGTTCGGCCAGGCCCTCGCCGTGCGGCCAGTCGGAGCCGAACAGCACCCGCTCGACGCCGATCGTGTCCGCGAGCTTGCGCAGGTCCTCCTCGTAGTACGGCGTGACCCAGATGTGGCGCCGGATCGTGTCAAGGGGATCCTCGGCGAACAGCGACGGGGCCCGGTTCGCGAGCTTGCGCAGGCCCTTGAGCAGTGGGTGGACCCAGTCGGAGCCGTTCTCGATGCTGGCGACCTTCAGGTTCGGATGGCGGGTGAAGACGCTGCCGACGATGAGGCTTGCCATGGTGTCGTGGATAGCCCGGTCGCCGATGAGGACGCCGCCGAGGAGGTCCGGCGCGCGGAACGGGGCGAACTCCTCGGCGCCGCCCCACGGGGCGCCGATCATCGCGTTGTAGCCGCTGTCGCCGAGGTGGAACGCGACGGGTACGCCGGCCTCTGCGAGGCGGGCGAAGACCGGGTCGTGCAGCTTGTCGCCCAGAGAGCGTCCCTTGGGGGTCGCCGTCGGGACCGGCGCGGGGCGCATGTGGACGACGCGCGCGCCCAGTCCGAGCACCCGGTCGACCTCTACCAGTGCCGCGTCCGGGTCGGCCAGCGAGATCATCGGCGCGGCGATGATCCTGTCCTCGTAGGAGTAGCCCCAGTCGTCCTCGAGCCAGAGGTTGAACGCGGCGAGGCTCGCCATCGTGGCCGGGACGTCGTGGCGCAGCGCCTGCTCGACACCGCAGCCCAGCGTCGGGAAGAGCAGCACCGCGTCGAGGCCCTGGGCGTCCATTGTCGCCAGGCGGGCCTCCCGGTCGCGGTACTCGGGCCGGATGGGCTCGACCTTGGTGAGGCTGCGCGGGTCGACTCCCTCCGGGATCTGACCGCGGAACTGCAGGTCGAGGCAGCCGGGGACGATCACCGGGTCGAACGTCGGGTTCGGGATGAAGTTGTTGACCTTCCCGCCCATGACCATCTCGACGTGACGGCCGTCCTGGACGACACGTACCCCGCGGTGCCGGAACTTCCGGTCGAGGTGGCGGGTGAAGGCGTCGAGCGTCTCGTAGTAGTGGTTGTCCGCGTCGACCGGCCGCGCCGCCGCCGGCTCGGGCCCTCGTTCAACCGCCATGGCAGCCTCCCTACGAGCAATGAAGAGATATAGATGTTTCTACCCGCGTAGTCGGCTTGCCGCCAAGCCCCGTCGCGGCCGCGCCGCCGGGTCTGGGGCGGCGCGGGTGGCTGGAGCATGGGCCGGTCGGGCCGCGCGGTCAGTGGGCGCCGCTCGCCCGCGGTCCGCGGGGCACGTCGCGAAAGGCGCTGGTGTCGGCGCGGTGCTCGCGGGGCATGCCGAGGAGCCGCTCGGCGATGACGTTGCGGGCCATCTCGGTCGTGCCGCCGCCGATGCAGGCGGCCTGGCGGATCAGGTAGCCGAGCCCGACCTGGGCGGCGATCTCGTCGTCCGGCGCCCACACCACGCCGGCGTCGCCGTACAGCTCGGTCGCGATCGCGGCGCGGCGGGCGTTCGCTGTGCCGCCGAACAGCCTGGGCATCGCGGCGGCGTGGTGGGGGAGCGAGCCCGTGGCCATCTTGTGGGTGACGGATTCAACCAGGGCCCGCAGGACCAGGGAGCTCGTCTGGGCCTCGCCGATGAGGGCCCGGGTCGTGCTGTCATCGATCGTGCCGAGCCGGCGGGCGGCCTCGATCAGGGCCGCGAGTTCGTACGGGCCGGCGTTGGGCCGGTTCCCGCCGCCGGTCACGTAGGGGGAACCGCCGGAGATGGTCCGCTCGTGGTAGAGCCAGCGCGTCATGACGCTCCACCCGGCGTCGACGTCGCCGATCCGGTCGGCGTCGGGCACGACGACGTCGGTCAGGAACTCCTGGCAGAAGTCCTTCGAGCCGTTCACGAGCTCGATCTGGCGGATCTGCAGGCCGGGCGCGGACATGGGCAGGCTGAACACCGTCAGGCCGCGGTGCTTCTCGACGTCCCAGTTCGTGCGGGCCAGGCAGAGCGCCCAGTCGCCCCACCAGCCGGACGTGGTCCAGATCTTCGACCCGTTGAGCAGCCAGCGGTCGCCGTCGCGGGTGGCGCTGGTGACCGCGCCGGCGGCGTCGGACCCGCCGCCCGGCTCGGACAGCAGCTGCACCCAGATCTCCTCGCCGCGCAGCATCCTCGGGATGTGGCGCAGCTTCTGCTCCTCGGTCCCGAATTCCAGCAGCACGGCCATACAGGGGATGAACGTGGACGCCTGGATCTCCGCCGGGTAGTCGTAGCCTTTGATCTCCCGGTTGAACGCGGTCTGGTGCGCCGGGGTCAGCTCCTGCCCGCCGTACTGTCTGGGCACGCAGATGCCGGCGAATCCGCCGTCGAAGAGCCGACGCTGTAGCTCGCGGCACGTCGCGGCGCGCGCCAGCACCTCCTCGTCGGCGGGGTGGGTGGCGGCGTGGAGGAAGAACGTGTCCTTGGCGGGATCGGCCGGTGGCATGTTCTCGGCCAGCCATGCCCGGGCGCGCGCCGCGAACGCGTCGACGTCCTCCAAAGCCGCGCCGTCCTGTGCGATCGCGCTCACGCGCCCTCCTCCATGTCGGCCTCGACCAGCCGTACGACCCGCTCGGCGAAGTAGGCCGGCGTGCCGAACAGCTGCGCGTCGAGCGTGGCCCGGCGCAGGTAGAGGTGCAGGTCGTGCTCGAAGGTGACGCCGATGCCGCCGTGCAGCTGGACGCAGTCCTGGACCAGCTCCGGGCCGACCCGCCCGACGTACGCCTTGGCCGCGCTCGCCCACGAGCGGGCGTCGGGCCTGTCCTCGCCGACGTGCCGCGCGGCCTTCTCGGCGACCGCCGCGCTCGCCTCGAGCTGGGTGCGCAGGTCGGCCATCCGGTGCTTGATCTCCTGGTACGACCCGAGCGGGCGGCCGAACGAGTAGCGGTCGCGCGTCCACCGCAGGGTCAGGTCGAACGCGCGCTCCATCGCGCCGACGATCTCGCCGGCCTGCAGCACGGCCGCGAGGTCGAGCAGCACCTCGTCGTGGACGTCAGCCGTGCCGGGCTCGCCCACTCGGTACGCCGCGGGTACGACGACCTCCCGTAACGTCACCGCCTGGTGGCGCCGGACGAGGTCGATGCCGCCCAGCGGCGAGATCCGAACTCCGGGAGCGTCGAACGGGACGAGATAGTGCGACCGGGCGCCATCCTCGTCGGCCCCCGCGGCGACCAGGAGATAGCCCTTCGGCGCCCCGCTTTCGACGAGGGGCGCCGTTCCGTCGAGGACGACGCCGTCACCCGACCGGGCCGCCCGCACCACGGCGCTGGCGCACGACCCCATCCTCGGCGCGTGTGCCCAGGCGGCGGTGGCGTCCCCGTCGAGCAGCTGCGCGAGCGGCCCGCCGTGCAGCTCCCCGGAGCCCCACCGGCCCAGTGCCGCGGCGACGACGTTGGTCCCGATCAGCGGACCGGGCGCGGCATGCCGGCCGAACTGGAACGCGACCGCGAGGAGGTCGGCGAGGCCGTTGCCGCTGACCGAGCCACCTCCGGCGGCCTCCGGTACCAGCAGCGTCGTCCAGCCGAGCTCGGCGCCCCGCTTCCACAGCGTGGCGTCGAACGTCGAGTCCCGGCGCGCGAACTCACGGATGCGCTCAGGGGGAAAGGTGGCGGCGAGGTACTGCTCGGTGGTGGTCTCGAGCAGGTCCTGGTCCGCTGTCTGGGTGAACATCGTCCTCCTGGGCGTCCGGCGCGGTGTCTCGGTTCTCCCGGCTCTTCGGCCTCCGCCCGGCGGTCGCGACTGAGGGCAGGCACCTCAGGTAAAGCGCCGTGCTCCGTTAATGAAAGTGACAGTACCAGCGGCTGGCGGCGGGCGACGGCGCCAGTAGCCGGAAAGCATCATGATCAACATGGGTTCGTCGAGGCCGGCGGCGACCCGGACCCTCTCTTGGCCCGCCGCACCGCGACCGGGGGTGCCAGCATCGAGATCCGCACGATTCATGCGCGTGCACGCCCACGGCCTGCTCGGCCGCTGGGAGGCATGGGGAGGTGGGCGACGCTGGTGCTCGGACGGTCAGTGACCCGGCGCGGGGCCGACCTCGTCAGCCCTGCGTGGAGCTCGACGCCATGGAGCTCGACGCCGTGGAGCTCGACGCCCTCGCCAGGCGGCGCAGGATCGAATGCCCGTCGCCGGACAGCTCGAGGCGTTCATCCACCCTCTGGTGCCATTCCCGTGGGCGGTGGGCGCCGAGGCCGCTCAGGCAGAACAGGGAAAGGTCGATGAGGTCGGGTGGACTCACCCCGTACTCGTTGCCCACGGTCATCGAGGTGAGGAACGACGTTCGTGTCGACACCAGGAAGTAGGTCGCCGGCTCCACGGCAATCTCGGTCAGCGCGGCGTCGGCCGTGGCGGCCTCGATCAGCTCGCGGTACAGCGACGTCACCGGGGCCTGCGAGCGGGCGAGGAGGCCGGGATCAGCCTGGCCGAGCTGGAGGCGCAGGTACACCAGCCCGCGGTCGACGCCTGCTTTGTTGTGCATCGCCGGCAGGTGCGCCGCCGCGAGGATTGCCCCGGCCAGGCGTTCGAGCGGGTCGTCCAGGTCGGCGATCGCGGCGCGGATGATCCGCGCGTACGTGCGCATCGCCTCCTCGAACACCGCGAGCAGCAGGTCGTCCTTGCTGGCGAAGTACTGGTAGAGCGTCCGCAGCGACTGGCCGGCCTCGTCGGCGACGTCCTGGACCGTCAATGACTCCCCGTTGGAGCGCTCCAACACCTTCGCGGCCGCCCGGATGAACCGGTTCCCACGGTCGATCGAACGCTGCTGCGCGCCCTGCAACGACCGCGTGACAACACGCCGGTGCCAGTCCGCCGCGGCATCGTCGCTCTCGGCACGCTCAGTCACTGCCTCCAGTTCCATTGCCCTCAGGATACCCGGGCAGGTAAGTCCCGCTATCGCCGCTCGGGATCGTCGTGGCGGGCAGTCGCCTCGTAGATGCGCCCGCACATCGAGAAGCGGTTCGGCATGCCCCGTCAGCCCATGATCGCCGCGAACGTGCTGTGGTGGTCGCGATTTGCCCCGATTCACGACCACGGCGACACGGTGGTGGTGATCTACCAGTCGCGGGCCGGCGGGCCGGCGCGTGGCGAGGAGATCAGCCCGCGCCGCGCTGGAGCAGCAGGACGCCGGACGGGGTGCCGCCGCCGGTGGACACGACGGCGGTCCGCGCGTCGGCGACCTGGCGGGCGCCCGCCTCGTGGCGCAGCTGGGTGACCGCCTCGTAGAGGAAGCCGAAGCCGTGGGTGCGGCCCTCGGAGAGCTGTCCGCCGTGCGGGTTGAGCGGGAGCTCGCCGTCCAGGGCGATCCGCCGGCCCTTGTCGATCCAGTCCTGGGCCTCGCCGAACCCGCAGAAGCCGAGGGCCTCGAGCCAGGACACCGCGTTGAAGGTGAAGCCGTCGTAGAGCAGGGCGACGTCGACGTCGGCGGGGCGCAGGCTGGTCCTGGTCCACAGGTGCGCGGCCTGGCCGAGGACCTGGGGCTCGTGGGTGATCGTCCCCTGGTCCCAGGAGACGCGTTCGAGGATCTGGGTCCCGACGGCCTCGACCCGGATCGCCGGCCGGGGCCGGTCGGGCGCGGTCTCGGCGGCCGAGACGATGACCGCGATCGACCCGTCGCAGGGCACGTCGCAGTCGTAGAGGCCGAACGGCGAGCTGATCATCCGGGCGGACAGGTAGTCGTCCATCGTCATCGGGTCCCGGTAGATCGCCGCCGGGTTGCGGGCCGCGTTCGCCCGCCCGTTGAGGGCGATCGCGCCGAGCAGCTCCCGGGTCGCGCCGTAGCGGTGCAGGTACTGGTTGGCGTTCATGCCGATCCAGTTCGCCGCCGACATCGCCCCGAACGGCGCCCGGTACTCGAACATCCCGGAGACCCGGCCGCCGCCCTCGCCGCCACCGCCTCCGCCGCCGCCGAGCCGCAGGGCGGCGAAGGTCGAGGCCCAGACCGTCCGGAAGCAGAGCACGTGCCGGCACAGCCCGTTCGCGACCGCCAGCATCGCGGCGATCACGGCGCCGCCCGGGCCGGGCACGTCCATGCCGCCGTTGATCCAGGTCGGCTGCAGGCGCAGTGCCTCCTCGACGGCGGTGACCCCGCCCTCGCTCATCCCGCCGCCGGCACCGTCCCCGCCGGGATAGGTGGACAGCCCGTCGATGTCGTCGAGGGTCAGGCCCGCGTCGGCGACGGCCGCGAGGCACGCGTCGACCGTGAGCGAGAGCGGGTCGACCATGAGCCGGCGGCCGATCGCGGAGCGGCCGACGCCGGACAGCACCGCCCGGTGCTCGAACCGGTCCTCGCTCACCGGCGGGCGAGGGACAGGCCGACTGGGCGCGGGGACGCGGTCGACCGGGTCGGTGCCGCCGGTCGGCTCGAACAGCGGCAGCCAGACGTCCTCGTGCCGCTCGAACCGGACCGCGACCTCCTGGCCCACGCGCACGTCGTCCGGTGGGCAGCCGACGACGTTCGTGGTGAGGCGGACGTCGGGCTGCTCGGCCAGCGCGACGACGGCGACGACGTAGGGCGGCTCGAAGCCCGGCAGCCACTGGTGGGCGTTCACGGTGAAGCCGATGACGGTGCCCCGCCCGGAGACCTCGGTCGGCGCGCACGCCCGGCTTCGGCACTTCGGGCAGATAGGGGTCGGCGGGTGCACGAGCGTGCCGCAGTCATCGCAGCCCTGGATCCGCAGCCGGTCGTCGGCGCCCGACTTCCAGAACCACTCGTTCGCCGGCGTCAGCCGCGGAAGAAGCCGCACGTTGTTTGCTCCTCAGGACGGCGCGGTCGGGGCGGGCGGACCGGTGCATGCCCCCCGGCCCCTGGCAGTTACATATGGATGTATCACGGGCGGTCTGGCGTGCGGGTGCGACGCCGACGGCGGCGCCCCGCGGGAGCGGTGGCGGCGCGACCGCTCCGATCCGCGGTGGCGCGGTCACCCGTGGATGGCTCCGAGACCGTCGCTTGACGCCCTCGCCTTCGAACGAAAATATCTATACTTATCTTGGCGCACGACGAGACCGGCAGGGGCGTGGCTGTGAGCGGCATGGGCAAGTTGGATGGCAGGGTCGCGTTCATCACCGGGGCCGCGCGCGGTCAGGGGCGTAGCCACGCGTTAAGGCTGGCCGGGGAGGGCGCGGACATCATCGCGGTCGACCTGTGTGAGCAGATCGCGAGCGTCCCGTATCCGCTGGCGACGCCGGAGGACCTCGCGCAGACCGTGAAGGAGGTCGAGGCGCTGGGGCGGGGCATCGTGGCGGTGAAGGCGGACGTCCGGGAGCGTGCCCAGCTGCGGGCCGCGCTGGATGAGGGGCTGGCCCGGTTCGGCCGGCTCGACATCGTCCTCGGGAACGCCGGGGTCTGCCCGTGGGATGACCTGTCGCTGTGCGGCGGGTTCGTCGATGGCACCGACGTCGACCTGATCGGTGTCATGAACACCGTCGCGGTCAGCCTGCCGCACCTGACGGCCGGTGCCTCGATCGTCCTGACCGGCTCGACCGCCGGGATGATGAAGGGCACGACCGAGGTGATCGGGAACACGGGTGGGGTCGGGTACTCGTGGGCCAAGCAGACCGTGGCCCGGTACACCGAGGTCCTGGCCCTTCAGCTCGCGCCGCACAACGTCCGGCTCAACGCGATCCACCCGACGAACGTGAACACGCATCTGTTGCAGAACGACCGGATCTACAAGACGTTCCGGCCGGACCTGGAGAACCCGACCCGCGAGGACGCTGAGCTGGCCTTCCCGGTGCTGCAGTCCATGCCGATTCCGTACATCGAGCCGAACGACGTCAGCTCGCTGGTGCTGTTCCTCGCGTCCGACGACGCGAGGTACATCACCGGCCTCAACCTGCGCATCGACGCCGGCGGAATGCTCAAGGGCGAACCAGCCCTCTGAGCCCACTCCTGGCGCGGCCGCGAGCTGGCGGTGGGCGCGGCCGCGTCGACACGGACCGGCCGCGCCGCCCGTCGGGCTGGCGCCCCGGCTCAGACCCGGGACAGGACTCGATGCAGGCCCTGGCTGACCAGGTTGTCGTAGGGAAAGGTGCCGGGCATGAAGCCCATGTCGACGACCAGCTTTCCTATCCGGACCATGATCACTGTGAATCGGAGCCCGGCGAACACCTCGAAGTAGTCGAGGTTGTCGGTGGAGCGCCCGGTGGCCGACCGCCAGAGCGCGGCGGTCTCGTCGCGCGACGGGAAGCCTGGCAGGCGGCCGAGGCCCGCCCCCGTGGTCAGCGTCTCGTCGGCGAAGACCCACCAGCCGAGATCGAGGAGCGGGTCGCCGACGGTCGCCATCTCCCAGTCGAGAACCGCGGCGACCTCGAAGTCCTGAAAGATGAGGTTGCTGAGCCGGGCGTCGCCCCAGCACAGCGCCGGCGCGCCGGCGGGTGCCGAAGGCTGGTTGCGCCTCAGCCAGGCGAGCGCGTCCCTGGCCAGCCCGAACGGCTTGTCGTCCTCGGCCCAGGCGAGAAATCTTTCGTAACGGTCGATCTCGGCGGCCAGCGGGTCGTCGGGCGTCGCGAGCATGCCCGGGGGGAGGCCCAGGTCGGCCAGCGGCGTGCTGTGGACACCCGCCAGGGCGCGCACCCCGCTGACCCAGGCGCGATGCTGCTGCTCGGGCGTCGCCTCGGCCAGCCAGCCGGCCGACGCGTACGGCGGGGTGTCGCTGGGGATCTGCCCCGCGACCCTGTCCATGATCCAGAACGGCGCGCCGAACCAGGACGGGTCCGGCTCGAACCAGTGCATGCGGGCCATCGGCACGCTGGAGGCGTCGGCCAGGGCGCGCATCACGTGGAACTGCAGCGCGAACGTGTCGTCGGGGAACACCACGTAGCTCGTCGGCGCGATGCGGGCGACCAGGTGGTGTTGGTCGGGCCCGTCGGGGCCGGACCACGTCGCGTCGAAGAGGACCGTCTCGTTGGACGCGCCGGTGCCGGCTGGAATGGCCGTGTTCCCGACCTCGACGTCCGCCAGCCCGCGGACGTCGGTGAGCCAGGTGCGTAAGCGGCCGGCGGTCTCCGCTGGGTTGCGTAACTGAAAGTCCATGAGCTGACCTCACGTTGGTGCGGCCGGAATAGATCTATATGTATCACTCGTGGGGTGTCGCTCGCCCGCGGCCCGCGCGGGATGTCTCATCCGTCGCGGTGCGGCGGGAGTAGAGCGCCGAGGTGAGCAGCGCCGTCTCGGCGTCGCGCCACCGCCGCCGGTCGTTCTCGTCGTCGAAGTCCAGCCGCAGCGCGTGCTCCAGGTGCGGCCGCAGCAGCACCGGGGCGAACCCCAGCAGGGCCAGCATCGCGGCCGTCACGTGGACGTCGGCCGATGGCCGGGCGATGCCGAGCGCCTCGCGCTGGCTCAGCCCGGCCACCGAGGCGTCGACCGCCAGGGTGAACCATTCCAGGCCGTTCTCGGTGCCGTCGAGCAGCATCCGGCGCAGGTAGGCGCCGAGCAGGGGCGCCTCGGTGGTCGTCCGCTCGAACCGGAGCTGGCGGCGGCGGTGCGCCTCGGCCGGACCCGCCGTGGAGTCGGTGTCCCGCGTGACGTCGCCGAGGACGTCGGTCACCCAGGTCGCGACCTCGTCGACGACGCCCTGCTTCGAGCCGAAGTGGTGCAGGACGAGGCTGGGCGAGACACCCGCCCGCCGGGCGATGGCGCGCACCGTCGCCGCGTCGACCCCGTCCTGGGCGATCAGCGCGAAGGCCGCGTTGCGGATGCGTGCCTTGGCTGTGAGGTCGTCCGGTCGCACCGGTGTCCGTTCCTCGGGTTCGCGCTCCACCGCTTGTCGCTCCTCTCGGCTGCTTTCCGTCCGCTGCTTTCCGTTCCGCCGCGCTTCCGCTCCACGGCCCCTCCGCGACTGTACAAATGTTCAGCTTGCTGAACGCCGATTGACCCGCCGGAAACACGTGGTGACGATGGGCCGGCCGCGCTCCCGCCGGCACGGAGTGGTCCGTGAGCGGGGCCCAGGCCTGCTCGGAAGGGGTGGTCAGATGGGCATTCGGGTTGTCGTCTGTTACACGGGAGGCGTCGGGTCGCAGGCGATCAGGCTGCTGGCCGGCGAGCCCGGTCTGGAGCTCGTCGGCGTCCTCGTCCACCACGAGGACAAGGACGGACGCGACGTCGGTGAGCTGGTCGGGATCGGGCCCGTCGGGCTCGTGGCGACCCGGGACGTCGACGCGCTGGTCGCGCTGCGCGCGGACTGCGTGCTCTGGCACTCGCTGACCTGGGAGCCGGAGGTCATCGCACGGTTCCTGGCCGCCGGGACCAACGTCTACTCGAGCATGGGCGGCTGGTGGCCGCCGTTCATCCCCGCCGAGCGCGAGATTCTCGACCGGGCGTGCGCCGAGGGCGGCTCGACGTTCCTCGCCGGCGGCAACATCCCCGGGCTGGTCAGCGACGTGCTGCCGCTGTTCGTCTCCGGCTACGCCGGCCAGGTCGAGAAGATCCGCTGCTGGCAGAGCGACTACGTGCCGCACTACCCGGGTGCCCAGCAGCTCCAGGGGGCGCTGGGCATGGGCCTGCCTGTTCCGGAGGACCAGTCACCCACCGAGGCGGACCAGGGCTGGATCTGGGGGATCCGCCAGTCGGCGGAGATCGTCGCCGCGGGTCTCGGGTTCGAGCTGACCGACGTGCGGGTGACCAGGAAGGAGTACGCCGCGGCGCTCGAGGACGCCGTGCTGCATCCCAGCGGGCTGGAGGTGAAGAAAGGCACGATCGCCGGCGCCCGCTGGACGTTCACCGCCTACACCGGCGCGGACGGCGACGTGCCGTTCTACGAGGTCGTCAACGAGCAGACGGTCGGCCTGGGCCTGGCGCCCGGCTGGCGGGTCAGCGAGGACGAGCCCAACTGGAAGGTCGAGATCAGCGGCATCCCGACCATCACCTGCGTGTTCGACCTGGCCTTCGACCCGGACCTGGAGCCGGTCTCGGCGCTCAACGCCGCCCGCGCCGTCAACACCATCCCGATCCTCGTCGCCGCCGAGCCGGGAACGAAGACGGTGCTCGACGTGCCGGCGCCGCGCGCCGCCACCCTCGCTCACCGCGCCACGTCGGTGGCGAAGCCGGCGGCGACGCGACCGTGAACGCGGCGACGAGCGCGGCGACAGGCATGACAGACGCGGCGAGCGCGACAGGCTCGGCGGGCTCGGCGATGCGGACGCTGCACGACTACCGGGAGACCCGAGCGCTGCTGGACGCCCACCGGGCCGCCGGCCGCACCGTCGGCATGGTCGGCACCAGTGGCGCCATCCACGAGGGCCACCTGTCGCTGGTCGAGCGGGCCCGGCGCGAGAACGACGTCGTGGCCCTCTTCTACGCGGGCGTGGTGCGGCTCGACTGGGCGCCGGTGTCGGCGCAGATCTATGAGCGCGACATCGAACGGGACAAGGAGCTGCTGGCCGCCGCCGGCGTCGATCTCTTCCTGGTGATGCGGCGCGACGACCTGTACCCGCGGCGTCCGGTCACCTTCCTCGCCCAGTCGGAGCTGGTGCCAGACCTGCCCGGGCTGCTCGGGCCCGACCACGCGAGCATTCTGGCCACGATGGTGTTCACGATGCTGAACGTCGCCGGTCCGTGCACGAACTACTCCGGCGAGAAGGACTGGCAGCAGCTCGTCCTGTTCAGGCGGGCGGCCGAGGACCTGCTGTTGCCGTCGACGGTCGTCGGCTGCCCGACGGTGCGTGAGCCGGACGGCGTCGCGAGGTCGAGCCGAAACGTGCGGCTCACCCCGTCCCAGCGCGCCGCCGCCCCCGTCATCCACCGGGCGCTCACCGAGGCCGCCCGGCTGGTCCGCGCGGGGGAGCGGAACGCGAAGACGGTGACCAGCCTGGTCGCCGACCGGATCGGCCGGGTCGCGACCGTGGACTACGCGCACGCCGTCGAGGCGGACACGCTGCGCCCCCTCGATCTTCTCGAGGGCGACGTCCGGCTGCTCGTCTCGGCCACGTTCGGCGACACCCCACTCGTCGACAACATCGGCGTGACCGTCCCCGGAAAGGCCGGCCCGGTTGCGGCCGGCGACGGTACGGCCCCCGCCGGAAACGACACGAAGAAAGGCGCGGAATGAGGCTGCGGGGAAAGGTCGCGCTGGTCACCGGGGGCACCGCCGGAATCGGCGCCGGAATCGTCAGGATGTTCGCCGAGCAGGGCGCCTCGGTCGCCTTCACCGGCCGCAACCCGACCCGAGGCAAGGAACTCGAGGCGACGCTGCGCGCGGGCGACCACACCGTCACCTACGTCGAGGCCGACAGCTCGGTCGAGCAGGACGTCGCCCGCGCGGTGGCGACGACCGTCGAGACCTACGGCCCGATCACCGCGCTCGTCAACAGCGCGGCGGCAACCGACGTGACTGCGAGCGGCCGTGACAACCACGTCGACGAGATCAGCACCGAGGACTGGGATTACATCGTCCGCACCGCGCTCTACGGCACGATGTGGGCCTGCAAGTACGCCATCCCGCACATGCGGGCCGCGGGCGGCGGCTCGATCGTCAACATCTCGGCGTCGTCCAGCCTGCGCTCGCTGCGTTCCCGGCCCGCCTACCAGTCGGCGAAGGGCGGCGTGAACGTGCTGACCCGCCAGCTCGCCGTCGACTACGGCGCCGACGACATCCGCGCCAACGCGATCATCGTCGGCTTCATCTACACCGGCGAGGAGGGCATGCGCAGGCTGCTCGCCGACGAGGAGTACATGCAGGTCATCCGCGGCATGCTGGTGCTCCCGCGGCTGGGCGAGCCGGCCGACATCGCCGCCGCCGCCGTCTACCTGGCCTCCGACGAGTCCAAGTACGTCACCGGCACCCAGATCACCGTCGACGGCGGAGCCACCGGCTTCCAGCCCACTCTGCAGCGCTTCACCCCCAACGCCGCCCACAGTGCAAGCTGAGGGCCGGCGATCCGGGCCGCCGCGGCCCGGATCGCCGGCCGCGGCCGCAGCCGCGGCGGCCATCGGCCAGGCCTCGCTCGCGGCGCGCCGCGCCGCGGCCGACATGACCATCACCGACACGTCACCTGTCGAGGAGCACGTATGTCGACACCCGTGATCACCCCCTCCGGCCTGTTCGTCGAGGAGCGGCTGCTCATCGGCGGCCAGTTACGCCCGGCGACGGGCGGGCGGACCTACGAGAACGTCAACCCGGCGACCGAGGAGGTCATCGGGGTCGCGGCCGACGCGACGGCCGAGGACATGCGCGACGCGATCGCCGCCGCCCGGGCCGCCTTCGACGAGGGCACCTGGGCGAGCGACGTCGAGCTGCGGGTGCGCTGCCTGCGCCAGCTGCACGCCGCGTTGCTACGGCACGCTCCCGAGCTGCGCGAGACGATCCGCGCGGAGGTCGGCGCGACGAACGTCAGCCTGGACGTGCCGCTGTTCGCCCGCGCGCTGGACAACCTCACCTATGCCGCCGACCTCGCCGAAGGCTACGAGTTCGTCCGTGACCTGGGCGTCGGCGAGTCGATGGGCCGGATGAGCCGGCGGCGCCAGTACCGCGAGCCGGTCGGCGTGGTCGCGGCGATCACGCCGTGGAACGCGCCGATGCAGGTCAACCTGGCCAAGGTGGCCTTCGCGCTGGCCGCCGGATGCACCGTCATCCTCAAGCCCGCGCCGGACACCCCCTGGAACGCCACCGCCCTGGGCCGGCTGGCGGTCGAGGAGACCGACCTGCCGCCGGGTGTCCTCAACGTCGTGCCGACGTCCGACAACGCGGTCGCCCAGCTCCTGGCCGAGGACCCGCGGGTCGACCTGATCAGCTTCACCGGGTCGACGGCCGTCGGTCGCCACCTGATGGCCACCGCGGCGAGCACCGTCAAGAAGGTCTTCCTGGAACTCGGCGGCAAGTCCGCCTGGATCCAGTGCGACGACGCCGACGTCGACACGAACGCACTCATGGTCGCCTACCAGTCGCTGGCGCAGTCCGGGCAGGGGTGCTCGATCAACACCCGGCTGCTGGTCCAGCGCTCCCGCTACGAGGAGATGGTCACCAAGGTCGCGGACGCGTTCCGTTCCATTCCCTACGGCGACCCGGCCGACCCGAACACGTACATGGGCCCACTGATCAACGCCAGGCAGCGCCAGCGGGTGCTCGACTACATCGAGATCGGCAAGGCCGAGGGCGCCCGCCTCGTCCTCGGCGGCGGCAGGCCGGCCCACCTGGAGCGCGGCTACTACGTCGAACCGACGATCTTCGCGGACGTCGACCCGAACTCTCGGATCGCGCAGGAGGAGATCTTCGGCCCGGTGCTGGTTGTCATCCCGTTCGACACCGACGAGGAGGCGGTGCGCATCGCCAACTCGACCATCTTCGGCCTCGCCGGCACGGTCGAGAGCGCCGACGCGGCGCGGGCCCGCGCGATCGCCGAGAAGATCCGCTCGGGCGTCGTGAACGTCAACGGCGGGATGTACTTCAGCTGCGAGGTGCCGTTCGGCGGCTACAAGCAGAGCGGTGTAGGCCGCGAGATGGGCACCCTCGGTTTCGAGGAGTACACCGAGGTAAAGATCATCAGCGAGGGAGTCGCGTAGAACGCCGGCGAGGACCTTCGGCGTTCAGGCTCGCCTCCGTCGGGGCGCTGTCACCGGCCCGACCACAGGGGCGGCCGGCGCTCGAAGAAGGCGGCGATGCCTTCGGCGAGGTCCGCGGTCTCCAGTAGCCGAGCGTGGGCGGCGTCGCTGCGTGCCCAGCTGGCGGTCTCGTCGGGGGAGACCTCCTGATGGGCGACGTCCAGCGCGGCGCGGACGGCGAGCGGCGCGTTCGCGATGACCCGTTCGGCCAGCGCGAGCGCGCCGTCGAGGGCTGCGCCCGGCTCGGTGAGGAGGTTGACGAAGCCGAGCCGTTCGGCGCGTTCGGCGGTGAGGTTGTCGCCGGTGGCGAGCAGCTCGTAGGCGACGTTGCGCGGCAGCACCCGGGTGATCCGGAACGCGCCGCCGAAGTCGGGCATGAGACCGCGCTTGACCTCGGGCAGCCCGAACTGGGCGGTGCGCGCGGCGACGACCATGTCACAGCAGAGCACGAGCTCGACGCCGCCACCGAGCGCCAGGCCCTCGACCGCCGCGATCAGCGGCTTGGTCCGGCGCCGGTGGATGAGCCCGACCAGGCCGCCGCGCTCGGTCGGCTCGCCCGGCCCGCTGGCGAGGTCGGCGCCGGCGGAGAACACCCGGGTCCCGCCGGTCAGGACGCCGCACCAGAGCTCGGGGTCGTCCTCGAGGGTGTTCATCGCCGCGTCGATGCCGGCTGTGACGGCCGCGTTGAGCGCGTTGCGCTTCTCCTCCCGGTCGATCCGGACGACGAGCACCCGGCGCTGCCGGCTGGTCACCACGCTCACTGCTTTACCCCACCTCTCCCATACACCCACTCCGCCAGCACCGTGCGACGACGACCGTCAGAAGCCGAGCTAGAAGCCGAGCTTGCGATGGTCCCAGGAGGCGGCCTTCTCTGGCGTGAGACGCAGCCAGGCGTGCCGGCCGTCGTGGTACATCGACCCGTCCGGGTTGGCGATGTACTTGGCGGCGAACAGCCGCTCGGGTGCCGCCAGCTCGGGGACGTCCGTCTGGCCGGTGCGGGGCGTCTCACCGACCGGCTCGAACCGGCCGCGCAGCTCCACGCCGTGCAGCTCGCCGAAGTCGCCGCCGGCGTCCACGACGACCGCGGCGCGCCCGTCCCGGAGCAGGTCGGCCCACCGCTGGCTGCGCACGATCGAGTAGAGCCACAGCGAGGTGCCGTCCCAGACGAACCACAGCGGGCTGACGTGCGGCGTCCCGCCGGCGGTGAGGGTCGCCACGTGGCACACCCGCTGCTCGGTCAGCAGCGCGTCGACCTCGTCGCCGCTGAGGGCGATCTTGCGCCCCCGCCGCTGGGTGTCGATCAGTTCGGACCGCATGATGCCTCGCTCCTCGGACTCCGGTGGACACGACAGGGCGGGTGCCGGCCGGCGGATGACCCGCGGCCCTCCGAAACGTATCGATATATGGGATGGCCTGTCGCGCGGCGCGGAGCGCGTGACGCGGCGCCGATCCCGCGGGAGAGCGCTTCGGCGGCGGCGGACCGCCGTAAACTGGGCGTTGTCGGACGTGGACGGCATCAGGGGCGGGCCTGATCAGGGCCGTGCGTCACGTCTACATGGTCACGGTCCGAGCGGGAGGGCGTGATGGCGGAGAACGTCGACGACGTCGCCGCCTACCTGCTGGAGCGTCGTGGCGCGATGCGGACCGCGCGGCTTCAGAAGCTCGTCTACTACGCGCAGGCCTGGCATCTCGCGGACCACCGCGAGCACTTGTTCGAGGACGACATTGAGGCGTGGATGAACGGGCCGGTCGTTCGCCGGCTGTACGACCGGCACCGCGGCCGGCGGGAGGCCTCCGGCTGGCCGGCCGGCGACCCGCGGCGGCTCGGCCCGCGGGCGCGTGACGCTGTCGAGCGGATCCTGCGGTCGTACGGCCCCCTGCCCGAGGGAGAGCTGTCGCGGATCGTGCGCACCGAGCCGCCGTGGCGGCTCGCCCGCGCCGGGCGTCTCGTCGCGCGGCGCTCCGCCAAGGTGATCGATCCGACGGTGATGGCCGACTACTACGGCCGGCTTCGCACCTCGCCGGAGGTCGCGGTGGTCGTCGCCGTGGGCAGCGCGCGTCTCGAGGGCCACGAGTTCGGCCCGTACATGGTGGACCGGCTGCGTGAGGCGGCCGCTGGGACACGCGCGGCGGACGACATCATCGCCGAGATGATCGTCCAGTACGGGACGTCGTGACGGCGGTGGAGGACGAGGACCCGTACTGCTGGCCGGGCGCGGCGTGCCTGCGCAACCTGCTCGACATCCGGGACGCCGACGAGCTGAGCAAGGCCGAGCACGAGCTCGTCGGCATCCGCACGGCCGAGCTCACGGCGTCGGTCGTTCCCGGCGCGTACGACACGGCGCATCTGCTGAGGTTCCACCGCCTGCTGTTCCGCGACGTCTACGACTGGGCGGGTCAGCTACGCACGGGCAACATCTCGAAGGGCGACGTGTCGTTCTGCGACGCGCAGCTCGTCCCCGAGCGGCTCGACCAGCTGTTCGCCAAGCTGGCCGTGCGCAGGTTCCTGGTCCCGCTGGAGTGGGACGGTTTCGTCATGTCCTTCGCCTCGCTCTACGGCGAGCTGAACGCCATCCACCCGTTCCGGGAGGGCAACGGGCGGACCCAGCGCGCGTTCCTGCGCCAGCTCGCCGCGCACGCTGGCTGGACAGTCGCCTGGCAGTCGCTGGAACGACGCGCGAACGACAAAGCCTGTGGGGAGTACCTCAGGACCTCCAGGCCGCACGCGCTGATCAGACTCCTCGCTCCGGCCATCGAGCCTCGGCTGGAGTAGCCACGGCTGGAGTAGCCACGGCCGAGCCGAGAGGCGGTCCGATCTACTGGGTTCTTCCGCCGCGCTCGGGGGTCTGCTCGACGAGGGTGGCGGTGGCGCGGTCGAGAAGGTCGCAGAACTGCCGGTGTTCCGCCGGGGTGAACCGGTCGGTGAGGGCGCGTTCCAGCACGATCACCTCCTGGTAGGCGCGGTCGAGGATGTCGTGGCCGGCGTCGGTGAGGGTCGCGATGAGGACCTTCGCGTGCACGGGCGACGGCCGGCGGTCGAGGAGCCCCTTGTTCTGGAGGCCGGTCAGCACGCTGGCCATGCTCTGCTGGGTCACCCCGCACGCGCGGGCCAACTGTGCTCCGGACATGGCCTCCTCGCGGGAGAGGGCCAGCAGCACCGTGTACTGGGGCATGGTCAGCCCGTAGCCGCGGAGCACCGCTTCGTGGTGGCCGATCAGGGCCTGCTCGGCGCGCCGGATGCGGGTGCACAGATATTCCTCGACCGGTACGTCGGCCATGTCACAGACCTCTTAGTTGACTCAGGTATCTGATACAGATTGGGTTCCAAGTGTCAGGATACTGAGTTGAGACAGGGGCTTGATGTGATGAAGGCCGTCGTTCTGGGCGTCGATGATTGCTTCCGGGTCGTCGAGGTGGCCGAACCTGTGCCTGGCGCGGGCGAGGTCGCGATCCGGGTCGCCTATGCGGGAGTGCAGTACGGCGATGTACTCGTGCGCGCGGGTCATTTCCCCGTCGAACGCCCGTTCGTGCCGGGTTTCGAGGCGGCAGGCGAGATCGTCGCGGTGGGGGAGGGCGTGGCGGACGCCCGCTTGGGCGAACAGGTCGCCGCGCTGATCGGCGGCGGTGGCTTCGCCGAGGTCGTGACCGCGCCCGCGGTGCTGGCGATCAACGCCGACCGAGTCGACCCACGTGCGGCGGCCGGGTTCGGATGGGTCACGCCGACCGCCTACGACCTGATCAACTCCGTCACCGCCGTTCAGCCCGGGGACAGTGTGCTGATCCATGCCGCCGCCGGCGGAGTCGGGTCGCAGGCCGCGCAGTTCGCCACCGCGGCGGGCGCGGCCCGCATCGTCGGGGTGGTCGGCAACGCCGACCAGGTCGACTACGCCCACCAGTTCGGCTACCACCAGGTGCTGGTGCGTGACGAGTTCCCCGACGCCCTGGACGGGGAGACGTTCGACGCCATCCTGGATCCGATCGGCGGCCCCACCCGCCTCGCGAACCTGGAGCGGCTGGCCCCGCACGGCCGGATCGTGGCCTACGGCAACATCGCCACCTTCGAACCGGTCACCGTCTCGACCAACGACCTGCTGACCCGGGGGCAGTCGCTGATGACGTACAACAGCAACCTGGCCAGCCAGACCAGCCCGAAGAAGCTGGCCGACAGCGCCACCCGCGCCATGAGCCTGGTCGCCGACGGGGCGGTGCGCATCGACATCACCGCGGAATACGAACTGGGCGACGTCGAGACCGCGATCGCGAACCTGGCGGGGGGTGCCACCCGCGGCAAGAGCGTCGTCCGCGTCGGGTGAGTCCCCGCACCTGGCGGCCGGGCCGGGTGCTCGACGCTTCCGCTATTCCCGCACGTACTTCATGAGCGTTTTTGCCTCCCGGCGGAGCCGGTCGGCCGCATCCGTTTGTCCGTGTGCCTCGTAACGCTCGGCCTCGGTGATACGTTCGCCGACCTGCGCGCGCAGAATGGCGATCACGATGCCCGCGGTCAGGTCACGACGTTCCGCTTCGGTCGCGCCGACTCCCGCCCGCGCGCCCGCGACGTGCTCACCGGCCCACGGCTGGCCGTGACCGGGCGCGTCCACCGCCTCCGCGTTGTCGATGGCGGCGATGGCCGTGCGAAGCGCGGTGACGGCATCGCGATTCCGTGCCTTCATCGCGGTGACGAGATCTTCACGGAGCGCTGCTCTCATCAGCCGTCCATCGTGCGCGGGCATATCTCTCCCTCTCGAGGTACCGAATTCTCTGGAGAAGACACGTCCACAGGTGGCCAGCCCAGTGAACGCCTACTCGCGATGCGTGCGAGTGGACAACGAAAACCGACCGACGTCGCCGGCCTTGTAGGTGGCGCTCATGACTCGAGTACCGCCTTGACGTACTCGAGCAGCCGCACGGTGTCGTCGATGTCAGCCAGAACGACGATCTTCATGCGAGCCCGCTCCTCGTCGTAGACCGTTTCGATCCGTACGGGCGCGTCTCCCCGATGCACCGCGACGCCCGTGAGCAGGGTGCTCACCCGGCTCGCCGTGTCGACGCTGATCGCCTCGACCTCGACGATGCTCGACACCTCGACGTGCCGCTGGCGCGCGGCCGTCTCCGGGGTGGGTGTCGACACCGAACGGCCGGTGAAGACCTCGAGGTCCTCGTGCGCGATCCGGTACTGCTTGCCGATCCGCACCGCCTTCAGCCGTCCGTCACGCACGTAGCCGCGCACGGTCCGCACATGGAGGCCCAGCAGGTCGGCGACCCGATCCACCGAGTAGAGACGTTCCACAAACGCACCTTAACATGACCTCGTCGAGGGTTGTTTGAGTAACGATAGGGAATGATCGCGGCATCTGGATCGACCGCCTCTCCGGCGATGCGGTGGCGCGCCGTCCCGCGGCCGGCGGCGTCGAGCCCATGAGCGCGGGCTGGCGCTCCGAGCCAGACCGTCCCCGATCGGGACATGGTCTTCAGCCCTGTCCGCACGCCTAGGCGGGATTGTGCGATCACCACCTAATCAATATCTCGACTGAGTTCAAATATGCTGGCTTGCGGAGGCGGTCGTGGTTGATCGGGTCACCCAGTTCGAGGGACGCGTCGCGCTCATCACCGGCGGCGCGCGCGGCCTCGGTCGCGCGTTCGGTCGGGCGCTCGCCGAGCTCGGCGCGCACGCGGTCCTGACCGATGTCGATAAAGCCGAGGTCGACAAGGCCGCTCGCGAGATCACCGAGGCGGGTGGCCAGGCGGCATCCGCCCACCGCCTCGACGTCGCGGACGACGCGGCCTGGGACGCGGTGCTCACCGACGTCGCCGCCCTGCACGGCGGTGGCGTCGACATCCTCATCAACAACGCCGGCCTGCACTCGCTCGAGTACGGCGTCAACTGGGCGCAGCTCCCTGTATCCAAGCTGCGTCGCCTCTTCGACGTGAACGTGATGGGCGTGATGATCGGGACCCTCGCCGCGCGACCGCACCTGCAGGGCCGGCTAGGCGCCAACATCCTCAACATCTCCTCGTCGGCCGCGTTCAACGGCATGGGCGCCTACAGGGCGACGAAGGCTGCCGTACGCGCGCTCACGCTCGCCTGGGCGCGCGAGCTCGGGCCCAGCGGAATCCGCGTGAACGCGCTGGCACCGGGCCTGCACGTCACCGACACGATCCGGAACGAGTTCACCCCGCAGATGATCGAGGGCCACCGGCACCACCAGTTCCTCGACCTCGAAGGCACCGAGCAGGACATCGTCGACGCGATGCTCTACCTCTGCTCCGACAAGGCCCGCTTCGTCACCGGCGAGACGATGCGCGTTACCGCCGGCTACGCGAGCTCCCTCTGACCCTGCTGACGCCTGCGCGATCGCCTTACCCGGCCGCGTCCCGCTGCCCCTGATGCCGAAAGACGGCCGCAGGATCGATGCCGCCATCGTCTTCGACCCGGTGCTCCCCGACGAACAGCGCCTGGGCATCCGACCGGACTACGCACGTCCGCAGCCGGGACAGTCACCAGCGGAATAAAGGGAAAACCTGGTGACGATGAGCGGCTGCTCCAGCTTGCGCAGGAGTGGCCGGACATGACGCTGGCGCAGCGGCGACGCCTGTTGGCCCGGGTGATGGAACGCATCGACGTCATGGCGGATCATCACCTACCGGCAGAGGACCGGATGTGCGTCAGGCCGCATCCGCAGCTTGGACCGGCCGACTGACCCCGTCGATGATCGCTACCACGTCCCGGGCCACCTCATCCGTCAGCGGACCCGCCGCAACCGCAGCCCGACGACCTGCCAGCCAGCCCGCCAGATAGTCCGCCCGTGCCGAGGCAGGCACCCAGTCCGGAACCGTCACCTGCGCGCCGTCCGGTTCCGCGGAACCGAGCCCCGCCGCCGCTACTCTGTCCGCACCGCATTGACGGGCCGTTTCGGATCTGGGCGGGAGGCGGTCCCACCCGCCCACCCCCACCGGTCGCGCGCAGTCTTCCGCGACCGCCGCAGCAGGGACAGACAACGAGCCGGAACCTGCGGTACTCGTCCTCTCGGCGGCCATAAGCCCCGCCAGGTTCGCTGCGCCGGTCGTCTCTTCGTGGTCGTCGAAGGGCAGCACGATCTGTCCAGCCAACGGCCCCGACCCGCGCCGCCGACTCACGGCCCCGCCCCGGGCGCATCCTCCGCCCCAGCAGGATCACGGCCCCGTCCGACGTAGCGCCACTGCCCGACAATGAGCGTGCGCTCGTCCCCGTCGGGACGGCCGAACTCATCGAGCACCAACGGCCCGCCATCGCCGTCCAGGCCCAGCGGACGGCCCGACAGCGCGGCGGCCAACAGCCGCGCCCACCGGCGCCGGACCAAGCGCACCGCGCCGAACGTCGTGGAATACTGCCGCGACTTCGACAACCAGTGCCCGCAGTAAAACGGCGAGCCATATAGCGAATGGTGGCTCAGGTCACAGCACAGCTGGCCGCTGGACCACGCTGACGCCGACGCCCGCGCCCACCAGACAGTGGTGAGTGCGCTTGATCGCCAGATCTGTATGGCAATCCGAACTAACGAAGGCTCGTAGTTCGGATTCGGCTACAGATCTGGCGATCTTCAGCGGTGGCGGGTGGGCAGACAGTGCCCGACACAGCGCCGGCAGCGCAGGGGGCTGCCTACCTGCCCACCTGGCCAGCCGGCGGCCCTCTGTTCGCGGGCACTGCCATTGGCTAGTCGCCGCACCTGACCACGAAGACCGACAGCCGGGTGGGTGACTGGGCCCAGGCTGCCAACGTCGAGATCGCCTACACCCCGACCTACTCGTCCTGGCTCAACCGGATCGAGGCCCAGTTCACCGCGTTGCGCTATTTCCCGTTGGACGGCACCGACCACCGCAACCACCGCGCCCAGGCATCCATGATCCGCCGCTACATCATCTGGCGGAACCAGCACGCCCAAGATCAGCGGTTACGCCGGATCGTCGACCGGGCCAACGTTGCCTGAAGCGGCACCAGCCGCGCACCACCCCTTCGCGCCGCTGGCCGTCGAGGCGATCAGCCGGCTGCGCGCCCTGCCCACCCCCGGATAACCGGAGCGACCTCCCTGCCCCACCGACCTGGAAGAACTCCCGGACGTGGACCGAGCGCCCACCCCGCGCGACAGCGGGACACTCGGCCACGGACCAACCCGGCCGAACACCACAACTCAACATCGACGAGGCTCGGAGGACAGCCCACGATCGCCCAAGCCCAGGCCGCGAAAGCTCGAGGCTAGTGGTTGTCACAACGCCCCAGCTCAGAGACAGGCACGCCATGGGCATCGCCCATGGGCGCTCGTGGGCCGTTTTCCATGGGATATAACTGCCTATACAGAAGAAGCCCTTCAGTCTGGGGAAAGAATCGGACCTGGGTCTTCCGGTCGGGGGGTAACGTTGATCGGGCTGTCGGACGTGGCGCCGCTCGACGAGTCCGACCCTAGCGTTCTGGGCCCCTACGCCGTGCTCGGTCGTCTTGGTGATGGCGGCATGGGCAGCATCTATCTCGCCCGCCGTGGCGGTCATGCGGGCGATGCACTGCTAACGGTTGAAGAACTGATAGGGCTCCTTGAACGGCACCAACGCACCCCTCTGACCTTGCTTGATCTGAAGGGTCTATTTGAGCATCCCGGTAATAGCCTGGCCGAGATAGATGAACTCTACGACGCCGCCGAGAATTCCGTCGCACTCATCGCGAAGATCGTAGCACTTCTCTATCGGGAGGCAAACGACGAAGATCCTATCGGCGAAGGCTGCATGAGCCTTGAAAATCTGCACTATGCCATCCGGAAGGAGCTTTCCCCTCGCCGATCGCAAATGATTGTGAACGAGGCTCTGACGTTTCTTGCAAGCAGTCTCGTGAAGGCCGTGGCCGCGAACGGCGAGAAATGCAAGCTTGTGGACTCCCCTTCAAATATACGGCGCCGGCTTTTGCGGCCTCGGCTTCGGCCTCGATAAAATCGACGTCGAGGGTTCTGACGCATGACGGCCCGCTGCGGTTGTCGCGCTTGTCGACGCTCCGCGACTGGCGGCCAGCAGCGGGTCGTGCGGCAACCGGACACCGCCGGTTGTACAGCCATTCGTACAGCCCAGCCCCCGGACACCGGTGGACGAGCGTGGACGCCGATGGACACGGGCAGGGCTGTGACCAGGCTCGGCGGACGACTGTGGACGTCCATGGACTACGCGGGACGATCTCGTAGTCGGGCGGTTGGCGGGCCGGGCCGTGTAGCACTCCGTGAAGCAAGGACTCACGACGGTGGCGAACGGTATGGCGGAGCGCCGGACCAGGAGTGGGTCGGCGGTCGGGCCTCCACCCGTGCGTGCCCGCAGCAACGGTCGTTATTTGGATCCAAGTGTTCGACCGTCGGCGCTGCGAGACAATCAAGCCGTTTGCTCGCGGGGTGAGGTGCCCGCCGTTACATGCTGTCCTGCATCATCCGATGGAGGCGGGCGAGGACCGGGCGGCGCATACCAGCGGCGGCTTGGGATGAGGGTGGGCTGATCGGTTCCGGAGTCTCCGGGGCGACCTGCGGGAGATTCTTGCGGATCCAGGCGATTTCTGCTTCGTCGCGTCGGTGCCAGTGGTCGACGATGAGGGTGCGGGCGTGGGTGAGCGCGTCGGGGCGGGTCTGGGCGTGCTGGCCGAGGTAGTTCAGCGCGAGTTCGACGGTCAGGGTTTCCGGTCGGGACCGGCGCGCTGCGTCGATGGACAGCCGTTTCAAGACCGCGTCGACGGCGTCCGGGCCGCCGATGGTGACGAGCGCCGTCAGGGCCGCGTCCCGGGTTGGTATGTCGGAGCGGTCGATTGCCGCGGCGAGTTTCCCGGTGCAGGTGCCGTCGCCGCGGACCGCGAGGGTCCCGAGCGTGCCCAGGCGGACGTGCTGGTTGGGGTGGTTGGCGTAGCTGGCGACCGTGGCGACGTCGAGCGGCCCGTTGCCGGATGCGAGTTGGCCGAGCGAGATGGCCAGTAGATAGCCGCGGAGCCGGCCCAGCGTCGCGAGCAGCGCACGTTCCCCGGAAGGGCCGGCGAGCACGAGCAGGTGCGCGGCTTCCTGGCACACGTCCGTGTGTGGGACCGCGACCAGCCTCGTCAGCATGTCGAGCGGGCAGTCCCGGCAGCCCACCTCGATCATCGTCTTCAGTAGGATGACCCGCCGGGTGTCGGACTCCTCCACTGCCAGCCATCGGTACAGCAGCCGGCAGGCCCACGGTGCACCCCTCCGCGCATGCAGCCCGACCTGGCCCACCAGCCCAGCGAACTGCGGGTTCGACAGCGACCCCGAATGCTGACGTTCGAACACGTCTTCCGCCGGTGCCACGTACTCGCCGCCCGTCACCCCGCGCGGCACCTTACCTTCCACGACCGACGCGCAGCCCGCTTCAAGCCTCCGCGCGGGATCGTAGTCGTCGCATGGGACCAAATACCGGCGGACGGCGCTAACTGCGGCGCCCCTGAGGCGAGACGCAGTACATCCCCGGGCCAAACCGTGACCGCCTGGAGTGACAGCCAAGCTGACAGCCGAGCCGGCGGACGAGCGCGGAGACTGGCGGACGTCGGCGGACGGCGCCTCCCTGCTCACCGGACACGGCGAACATCCACGGACGTCCCCGGAAGATCCGGATCAAGCTACGGATCTGATTCCCGGCCTGCACCAGGTCGCGACGTGTGGCGGTTGGCGGCCGGCCGCAGCTCGGCCTCGATACGAAGGTGGCTACCCTTCGTCCCGTGGGCAGCCTGAAGCGCATAGCGCCGATCTTCCCCGTCCGCGACCTGGCCACCACCTTGGCGCACTACCAACGACTTGGCTTCACGACTCGGCGGTACGAGGGCGGCGGCTATGGCTACGCCACGCGCGACGGCGTCGAAATCCACCTCGGCGTCGTCACAGATCACCATCCGGAATTTCGCGGCAGCGCGTACCTGTTCGTCGACGACGCCGACGACCTGGCCGCCGAGTGGCGCTCCGCCGGAGTCGAGATCCATTCCCCGGAGGACACCGACTGGGGCCAACGCGAAGGCGCCGTCATCGACCCTGAAGGGAACGTCCTCCGCTTCGGCTCCCCCATCCGAACCTAGAAAGGATCGCCGCGCGGATCCCTGCCCTCCGGATGTCACCGTAGGTAGCCCGAGGCACGGGGTCGAGAAGTACGGCAGTTGTACCGCAACGGGGGTGGACGTCAGTGGACGACGGTGGACGTCGCCGAGCCCGTCACCTGCACCGATGGACACCGATGGACGCTCGTGGACGGCCCGCCGAGGTCTACGGATCGGGTGCCTCCTCAACGACTTCCTGACCGCCAACGTCACCGTCTGACCGAGCCGGCGCGCCAGGGTCGACTCCCTGGGAGCGAGAGCCTGGCTGAAGCAGATCGGAGCCCGAGCCACGGCCTACCGCTCGGGGCTTCGACGCATCGATCAGCCCTATGGTGTGAGCGTGGACAGCTCCGTAGGCGAGCCGCTGATCTTCCTTGATGTGGACGGGCCACTCATTCCCTTCGGCGCCCCGGCGGGCGCCTATCCGAACCACGGACCCGGCTGCGGATCAGCGTCATCGGAGGCGAACCCGCTGCTTGCGAGGATCAACTCCGGCCACGGGTCCCGGCTGGCAGCCCTGCCGGGTGAGCTTGTCTGGGCCACCACGTGGATGGCCGACGCCAACGACTACGTCGCGCCGCGGCTCGGACTGCCTGAACTGGCCGTCGTGACCTGGCCAGAACCCTCCGAATTCGACGCATGGGATGAACGCCACGGCCTGCACTGGAAAACCCGCGCCCTGGTCACCTGGGCTGCAGGCCGCCCGTTCGCCTGGGTCGACGATGAGATCACCTCCCCCGACCGGACGTGGGTCATGGCACACCATCGAGGACCGGCCCTGCTCCACCGAGTCGACCCCCGCCACGGCCTGACCGACGCCGACTTCAGCACCCTCCACCGATGGCTCACCTGGGTAGCGGCAGCACTCGCGCAGGCCCCGGATCTACATCATGAGAGCGGGCGCTAGGGGCCCATCGGCGGTCGCGGCACTCGAGCAAGGAGAAGTGGGCGGCTCGCCGAGGACTTCGGACCGGATGCTTCGGGGCCGCCGTGGGAGCTCGTCGGATGAGTGGCAACTTCACACCCGGTGGGCCTGAGCTGTAACGCAGGCCTTTCGCATGCCTGGTCAGTCGAGCCAGGCCAGTACCGCGTGGCCGGCCGCGGCTGCGCCTTGGAAGAAGGCCGTCAGGGGAATGAAATAGTCACGCCCCCATTCTAGGGAGTCTGCGGAGTTCGCGCTTTTTGGGTAAATGTCGGCATCGGCAATTTCTGAGGGGGTGACCGTCCGAATCAGCTGGTCATAGGTGGTCTGCTGCAGGATCTCTGCCGCTAGCCTGACCCGCTCTACTGGCAGATACCGTGGAGGTCCATAACCCCAGTCTTCATCTTCGGCGAAACATTCCTCGCCGTGGATGATATCTACGGGGAAAGATGATCGCCGCAACAAAAATGCGAGCAGATCCCATGTCTTGTAGGTACTGAAATGTAGTGCCTCAGCTGGCGTTGGCTTGCTCTCGTCCTGTGAATCGCGAATCGTTTCGGCGAGATCGAGTGCCCATTCGGGATCCTTGACGGCCTGGTCCAGCTGGCTCGGTGTGACTCGCAGGTACTCCCCGATCATGCTCACGGCGACAGGGTACGGGACGGTCGGATCGGCTCTACATGCCCCTGGCGAGTCCCAGCTTCTGTGAGGCTCCTGGACGATCGGCTGATACAGCCAAGCCCGCGGGCACCGACGGACGAGCGTCGCCGCCGGCGGACGTGGGCAGGACCGTGACCAGGTATGGCGGACGACTGCCGACGATGATCTGGAACAGCTCGGCCTTGAGGTGAAGGCCCTCGACGCCGCTGACGTCGCGTACCTGCTCCACGTCGAGGTGGGATGGCACGCGTCTGGGGGCGCGCTGACCTGTGATGTACCGCCTCCAGGTCAGGCTGTGGCCGTCGAGTATCAGAACGCCGTATTGCCAGCGGCGCGGGAGGGCGCTCGCGGTGCCGCGGAGGTAACAGGAGACCGCGACGGGCTGTGTGGCGAGCCGGCCGGCGTCCATCTCGTCGATGAGCTTGGTCACGGCGTCCGGGTCAGGTCGTCGAAACCCGCTGCGCAGCACGTCCAGGACGGTCTGCGTTCCCGGGGACCGCCGCGTACGGGGCATAGGCGCCATGATGACCGACACCCGGTGGCAACCATGATGGGACCGGGTGGCCGTTGTCCAGGTGCTCGCCCAGGTGCTGGGTTCCGGACCTGTCGCGCGCCGGTGCGGATGGACCTCCTGCGATTCGAGACGTTCTGCTGAACCAGAGGCGTGCCACGCCGAGATGGCCAGCTGGTGCATCCATCCGTACAGCCAAGCCCACGGACACCGGCCGACGGGAGCGGACGGCGGTGGACGCGGCATGGCTGTGAGCAGGACCGACGGACGAGCGTGGACATCAACGGACCGTCCGGACCGATCTTGTAATCGGGGGGCTGGTCGCGGTCCGCCCTGCCGTCAGCCGAGGGCAATTGCGTCGAGCGATGGCTCGTGCGCGGAGAGGTCGGTTCACTCCGGAGTATCCACTCGATCATCGTGTGCATTCAGCGGTAGCCGTACGGACAGGGGTCGTGCTCAGATGGTTAGGTTGCCAGGCTGTAGATGACGATGGCGGCGACGACGGCGGCCAGGAAGAGGACCCAGACGACGAGAAGGTTTCGGGTCAGGTCCACGAAGTGCTGGTCGGCCGCCTTTCGGTCCTGGCGGATGGCGACGTCGTTTCTGGGGTGAGCACGTAGCCAGGTCCGCCAGTCGGAGACGGCCTCGACGCCGCTGGCTGCCAACTGGTGGAGAGCGTCTGGGCTCGTGACGCATAGCAGCGCACCGTCGATCGTTACCCCATTCTCGGCTCGTGACGAGATGTAACCGAACGGTAGCGACACCCGGGTGTACTCGAGCTTGCGCAGTGGCGGGACCCGTGCCGGCGTGGCGAAGACGAGCATCAGGTTCGGCGGCCTGATGCCCGGGATGTCGCGAAGCAGCGTTGTGAAGCGAGTGAACAGGTAGGGGATAGACAGCCCGTCCTCGGTGATTCCCTGATCCGCGATGATCGAGGGCTTCTCGGAGGACAGGTATACCGGCGTGACCGCCACCTGGTCGAGCGGGACCTCGATGGCCTTGCGGCCGAAGTAGATCGGGAGGATCAGGCGGAGGCGATCCGCGTAGAGGTCGATCCGGGGAGCGCGGCCCCACAGGTACTGGAGCGGGATCGTCCGGGTTGGCCGGCGACGCTTGTCTGAGCCCTCGGGGCGGTTCGTCACGTCCTGCGAGGTTAGACGCAGCGGCGTTTCGGTGCCGCTGAAGCTTGGACGGATCGCCGACGGATGATCGAACGAGCCGACCTCCGCCGCCCACTGGCGTTCAGCCCGATGTAGCAACGACTGCGGACGTTGTGGACGGTGGGGGAGCGTCGGGTCGGTGGGATGGCCCGGCCTCTCCGACCACGCCAAGGGCGCAGCGGCAGCCACGGTGGCAGCTAAGCCCGCGGACGACAGTGGACGACTACGAACGTCTAAGGACGCCGCCGAGCGCGTGACCTGCAGCGAGGGACGTCCACGGACGTCGGCGGACGAGCCCTGGATGATCTCATGATCCCCGGGTCGCCCGACCGGCCGGCGGGAGGTGCATGTGTAGCCACCGTGTCGCTGAGCCGGCGGACTGGGGCGGATGGCGCGGGACTCCGCCGGAACCGGTGGCCGCGTCGGACGACGGTCACGGACGAGCCCGGACATCGACGGACAGGCGAGAGTGACTTTGCAAGGCAGCATCGTCCGCAACTCCACGAACCTTCCGCGTCTGTGGGACGCTCGCGTTATGAGAGGCCGCGGACGCCGTACCCACAATCGTGCGAGTTTCACGGAACCTCCCGCGGGTCGGCATCGCGAGCAACGAGGGCGTCGGACGCCTGTCGGATGGCTTAGAGATGACCTAAAGAAGGCGATAGGGCCTCGTACAATGCTGCGGCTTCTTCGGGCTCACCCGGCACTCATTCTTCGCTGGGTGCTCTACCTCGTCGTAGCCTACGGAGCTGTCGCTCTATTTCTCTGGCCCTTCGGAGAGCTGAGGCTTCTAGAACGCTATTTCGTGCTGCCGAGCATTTTCGTGAGTTCGGCGATTGGGCAACAACTGCATCGCCTAAAGGTCCAGGAAACAAAGGCGGATGTGCGATCCGATGAAAGCACTTCCCCAGTAGGGGACCAACCGCGTCCAACAGGCCGGCACGGCGACTAGGAAGAGCTCACGGACCGCCGTGGTCAGTACGGTGCCGGCAGCCAGGCCGGCGAACGACGGCGGACGAAGGTGGACGTCCGTGGACGCCGCCAGCCGCGCGACCTGGACCAGCCGACGGCCACGGACATACGCGGACGGACCACGAATGATCTCATGATCTCCGTGTCGGCCGGGCGTCCGGGACGGTCGCCGATCGTGCCGAGCGTGAGGGAACGACGTTGGCCAGGGCGGGTGCCAGTGCACCCAACGGTGTACCCGAGCCGGCGGACGGCGCCGGACGGTGGTGGACGCCGTCGGTATCGATCAGCTGAGCGAGCGGGCGGCACGGGCCGGTGTGAACGTCGGTGGACCGGTTGCCCTCTCCTCTCAGGGTCCGTCCGTCCCGCCGGAGCGGTTGCTACTTGGACGTCGGTCTTGGGACGCCGTGTCGGCCGGGTAGGCGCGTCGGTCTGCGACGGCACTCCCGAGCCGTCATGGGCGCCGAGGTCGTCAGTGTCGATCTCCGCGTCGTGGTTCCGCCTGGCAGCGCGGGCGAAGATCGTCGAGCGAAGATCGCTGTCGTAGAAAGTCCTTTCAGGTTTTTAAATCCTTTCAGGTTCAAGGGCGGCCTTCGGCCGCCGCGTCGGTCCGCCACGCGCGCCACGCACGGGCGGGGCCCCGTCAGTCCCGCTGCGCCCCGGGGCCCCGGCGCGTCGGGACTGCCACCCCACCCGCGCGCGTCGGGGCGTCGGCCCGACGCTCGACCTGGAGTGTGGACGTCGGCGACCTGAGTGGTCCGACCGTGCACCTTTGGGGGTCAGAGCGAAGGGGTTGCGGTGAACCGATTGTGGCTCACGCGGGAGATGGGGTAGACAAGGCCGTCGCGCTTCCTGGGGGTGTCGACCGCGACGTAGCCCAGAACGGTCCCGTCAGCGCTTGCTACCCGCCACGACGTCATGGCGTCGCCGCTGGCCGCGCATGCGGCGTCGACCCCGACTCGCTCGCCTGGCGCCAGCGGCATCGACCCTTGATCGGATCTGCAATAGCCGCCCTGGCAGTCGTCGACGACGACCAACCGCGGGGTGTCGTTGGCGAGAAACACCGCGCTGTAGTTGCCTGGGTCCGTCGGATCGACCGCGCCGCAGCCAGCTCGATCCATCCTTACCTGGGCCGCGATCAGGAACCCGACAAACACAACCACTCCGAGGATGAGCGCTCCCGCTACCAGGCCCCGCACTGTCGCTCGTGGGCGGTGACCGGAACGCCGCCGCCCAGGTCGATGATGTGCCGACTGCACCCACCGCCGCGTCATCCGCCCATCCTGCCGGTACCACCTCAGACAGTCACGGTCCCTACCGAACAAGGCGCACGACATAAGGAGTAGTGCCTACTACGCACCGGGGCGCTGCCCCGGACCCCGGCCAGCCACCAGAGGAGGGGAGGGCAGCGGGAGTCCGCGAGACATGCTCAAGACCTGTGGATCGAGCTCGGGAAGCGTGCGAAGGGCGTACCTTCCCGAGTGATCGACTGATGGTCATCGAGTAGGCCGGTGTTCGCAGCACCGGTCGGGAAGGCACGTCCGTGCTCAGCGTAGTCAACGACGACGGCACCATGCCGAACAGCTCCCTGATAGACGAGATCGTTCGGGAGGGCGCCCGGCGGATGCTCGCGGCGGCCCTGGAAGCCGAAGTCAACGCCTACATAGCCGAGTTGGCCGACCAGCAAGACGGCAAAGGTCGGCGGCTGGTGGTGCGCAACGGCTACCACCAGCCCCGGAAGGTCACTACCGCGGCCGGGGCGGTCGAGGTGAAGGCGCCGCGGGTGAACGACAAGCGGGTCGACGAGACCACGGGCGAGCGCAAGCGATTCTCCTCGGCGATCCTGCCGCCGTGGTGCCGCAAGTCCCCGAAGGTCAGCGAGGTGCTGCCGCTGCTCTACCTGCACGGGCTGTCCTCCGGGGACTTCGTCCCGGCGCTGGAGCAGTTCCTCGGCTCGGCGGCCGGGCTCTCACCGGCCACGGTCACCCGGCTCACCCAGCAGTGGCAGGCCGATCACGTCGCGTTCATGAACCGTGACCTTTCCCAGGCCGACTACGTGTACGTGTGGGCCGACGGCATCCACCTCAACATCCGTCTGGAGGAGGCCAAAGGCTGCGTTCTGGTCCTCGTCGGGGTCCGCACCGACGGCTCCAAAGAACTGGTCGCCCTCGCCGACGGCTACCGCGAATCCGCCGAATCCTGGGCCGACATGATGCGCGACTGCGCCCGCCGGGGCATGCGTGCCCCCGTCCTCGCGGTTGGTGACGGCGCGCTCGGTTTCTGGAAGGCTCTGGCCGACGTGTTCCTCACCACCCGCGAGCAGAGGTGCTGGGTTCACAAAACGGCCAACGTCCTCGACTCCCTGCCGAAGTCCGCGCAGCCCGGAGCGAAGAAAGCGATCCAGGACATCTACAACGCCGAGGACCGCGACCGCTCCGAGGCGGCGATCAAGACGTTCGCCCAGCTCTACGGCGTGAAGTTCCCCAAAGCCGTCAAGAAGATCACCGCCGACCAGGACCAGCTGCTGGCGTTCTACGACTTCCCCGCCGAGCACTGGATCCACCTGCGCACCACGAACCCCATAGAGTCCACCTTCTCCACCGTGAGGCTGCGGACCAAGGTCACCCGCGGGGCCGGCTCCCGCACCGCCGCCCTGGCCATGGTCTTCAAGCTGGTGGAGTCCGCCCAGCAGCGGTGGCGGGCCGTGAACGCGCCCCACCTCGTCGCCCTCGTCCGCGCCGGAGCGCGCTTCGAACGGGGTCGCCTCGTAGAACGCGATGAGGTGATCGCCGCGTGAGCCGACCGGCGGCCACTGAGGCACCCTGGATGGTTCTGGTCGGTCCGGCCGGCGCTGGGAAAACCACCCTCGGCCGAGAGCTTGCAGCGAGGACGCACAAACCGTTCGTCGATCTGGACGCCACCGCGGACGGGTACTACGCGGAGGTGGGATGGAGCATCGCCAAACTCCGCGAGCGCATCGCCGCGGTCGGACGCCTTGCGGCCGAAGTGGAATGGGAACCGGCCCGAGCACATGCCGTGGCCCGTGCTGCCGCAGATCATCCCGACGCCGTCATTGCACTGGGCGCAGGCCACACTAGCTACACCGATCACCGGCACCTGGTCACGGTCCGCACCGCACTGAGCCGTTGCCGAGATGTGGTCCGTCTCCTTCCCTCCCCTGAGCGCAAGGGCTCACTGACCGTGCTACGGCGACGCTGCACAGCGAGCAAAGGCCGATCCTGGATCGTCGACGGGCACGACTTCCTCGCCCACTGGCTCGACGACCGCGGCACCGAGCTGGTCGCGACACGGACGATCTACACCCGCAACGAGACTCCCGCCCAGACCGCCGCACGGCTGCTCCGAAGTAACTGATTGGCAAACGACGAGCACGCCAGATCCACAGGTATTGACGATGGCTCCTCACAGGGAGGGTCGGAGGTTGCGACGGGCGGTCGTGCTTGTCGCTGGTCGATGGGGAGGGGAACTCCCGGCATTGGTTGGCAACCAGTCAGGAGACCGCCGGACGTCACCGCGGTCGCCATAATCAGAAAACCGATGGCCTGATGGCGTCGACGGTGCTCGCCCGACGGGGCACCACCTGTCACGGTGACGGAGTCATGGCGGTCGTCGAATGTTCGCGATGTTTGACGTGTCTCCGAAGGGAAATCTGACAGGGACTACTCAGGTGTAACCGGCGCAGCGGAGCGTAGTGGTAACCGCAGGCTGTGGAAAACATCCGCTATCCGCGCGTGTTCCCCGCAGGTCCGCCCAACTGGTGAAATCTTGAGGTGTCGCGCCATGGTCACCATGCCGGTTTCCGGCCGCGGCGGCGACTCGGGCGGTTCAGGGGTTGGGATAGGGATATCGCCGCGGCCGCAGCGGCTCAGACCGTCGGTGCGGCAAGCTCGGCCAGGTGGTGCAGCGAGTTGGTGAGATGTTCGGGGCCGAACGGCGGGAATTGGAGGTACTCCCGGATGAACCGCGGCACCGCTGACCAGTCGTAGGTGAGCGTGACCTCGGTCTCGGACGGGCCGAGTGACGCCAGGTCGTAACGCCAGATCCAGCCGCCGAAGTCCAGGTGACCGTCGCCCTTCTCCGTCCCCGGCAGCCAGCCAATGGCGCGCGGCGGGTCGAGCACCTGGACCTTGTTGACCACCCGGTAGTCACCGTCTGGATGGTCGGCGTGATACATGCCCATCCGGAAGATCTGCCCCACCTCGGTCAGCGGCGCCTGGTCGGCGGCTTCCTGAACCCAGCCGGTGCCGTCGATCGCGGAATGGGTCGTCGGGTCCGCCAGCACCGCGAACACCCTCGCGGCGGGCACGGCGACAGTCAGGGTGGCGCTCACGTTCTCCTCGGCCATGGTGTGCACGCTCCTGTCGTCTCAGCTCGGGACTCTCGCAGGCGCGGAATGGGACGTTCCCACCATGCAGACGACGCGACGAGGCGGAACTCATCGGTCGCGTCGGCGGACCCCGCCCGACGACGAGCCGGTCGAGCGTCGTTCTGTTGGCGGCGTTCTACACCCTGTGGGGAGGACGCCAGCGGTGCCGCGGTGCCCAGCCCAGCAGGGCGCGGGCGCCGGACGCGTCGACCAGTGCCCGGAACGGGTCGGTCTCGTATTCCGGCCCGCCCCGCCACTCGACGTCGGGGAGCAGCCGTTCGGCCAAGGTGCGGGCGTGGTCGTTCGACGAGGAGATGTCCGCCGCGCACAGCAGCAGCCGGTGATGGCCGGCAAGCGGCGCGGTCAGCGCCCGTTCCACCGCGGACGCGAGATCCCGCACGTCGAGGAAGGCGCCGTACTCCCAGTACGGGGACCACTCGAAGTCGGGATGGTCGCGTCTGGCCCGCCGTATCCCGGCGTAGATCTCCTCGGTGAACACCCCTGGTGGGCGCAGGCACACCGTGCACACACCGGTCGCGGCGGTGGCCGCCGCGCACATCCGCTCCGCGAGCCACTTCGACATCCCGTACGCCCCCGCCGGGCGGGTGGGATGCCGGTCGTCGAGCGGAAGGTAGTCGGGCCTGCCTCGGCCGCCGAAGCACCCCAGCACGTCCACGCTGCTCAGGACGACCACCCGGGGGACACCCCGCCGCTCGGCGGCCCGCAGCACATTGCCGGTCCCGAGCGCGTTGGTCTCGAACACCACCGCGTCCGTTCCGGTGGTGGCGGGCCCGAACTCCGCCAGATCCGGATCGTCGACCGGCTCGTCGACGGCGGCCAGGTGGACGATCCCGTCGCAGCCCGCGGCCATCCGCTCGAGATCCGCCGCGTCGCGCACGTCATGACCGTCCGCCAGGTCGAAACCCACTGTCCGGTGCCCAGCCGCCGTCAACGCGGCCGTCACCACCGTGCCCACCAGCCCCCGGTCCCCGGTCACCAGAACCCGCACAGCGGACAGCCAACCAGTCCACGCCCACTGCGACGAGTCGTTTACGGGGGGCGCGGCGACAGCGCCCGCGAGCCGGGCAGAAACGCGGCGGGCCGGCCGTTCGCCGTCGCGGGCCGTGCCATCAGGTTCCGGTCGCCACCGCGGCGGCACCCCGGAGGCCGGTAGCGGGCGTAAAGCTCTGACGCGCGCCAACGTTCACCCAAGGGCTTTGCGACGCAGACGGACAGGCCGAGGCCGGCTCGGTATTGTCCAGATTGAGGCGCTTGGTCGTGACCTTGGCCGTCGAGCCCGCTGGGCGCGGCACCCAGGCTGCCGGCCCGCCGAGGAGCGGCCCCCTCCCGGCCGCCCCGTGACAGGGCCGGCCACCTGGACGGCCCTACTGGAACGGACATCTCCCAGGGCGGCGGACCATCGTGGACGACGGCAGGCAGGGCGGCGTCGACGACGCGAGCCTTTCCGACAGCCACGTCCCGTCACCCACCGTCCCGGCGCCGACGATCCGTCCGCTGACGACCAACCCGACGCCGCCCGGGCCGCACGCGCCGCCGATGGCGAAGGGGCCGGTGGGACGCCGGTGACGACCGTGACCGCCGGCGCGGCGCTGTTCGGCCCGGCCGGGCTGTTCACCACCCACCGGCACGCGATCCTTGTCGGCCTGACCGTCGCGGTGGCGGTCGTGCTGGCGCTGGTCGGAGCCCAGGCATTCTCCAGGGCGGTCGGCTGGAAGCGGGCCGTCGCCTGGCTCGCCCGCTCGCTGCGCGGCGCCGTCGTCGGCCTCGCTGCCGCGGCCTGGCGGCCGGCACGCTACTGGCTGCGGGTACGGTTCGCCGCGGCCGCGCTGCTCGACGCCGAGGTGCCTGCGCTGCGGGATCGTTCTTTCGCCGCGGTGGCCGGCGCGCGGACGCCTGGCCGGGCGTATCTGCTGGCCGCCGGTCCGGCGCAGGTGACTGTCGGCGCGACGCTGCGGCCCGCCCGGCCTGGTCCGGGCGCAGCGGCGCGAGGCCACGATGACCCGTCCTCGCGGGATGCCAGGCGTGGCCTGGGCTCGCCCTGGCGCCCGGCCGGCCCCGGTCGATGGACGGCCGGCCGCGCAGAGCTGCTGGCTACTGGCCGCGGCGTGCCGGACGAGCCCGCGCCGGGCGTCCTGGTCGCCGTCGGCGTGTCCGGGCGGGGCAGGCAGCGGGCGCTCGTCCTGCTCGACCTCGCCGCGCTTCCCGCTGTCGGTGCCATCGAGGGTCCGCCCGAGGCCGGCCGGCGCCTCGCCGCGATGATCGCCGCGCAGCTCGCCGCCGGCCTGCCGGCCACCGGCCGCCCGGCGCGGCTGGTCGTCACCGATGACGTGCTGCCCGGCTACGGCGGTCCGACGCTCGCCGTGGCGCTCGGCGAGCTCCCGAGCACATCGACCGGTGCCGGCCCGCGGCCGGAGACGGACACTCCCAGCCGTTCCTCGCTCATCGTGCTGGTCTGCGCCCGGCCCGACGACGCCGAGGCCGGCCTGCTCGCCGCCGCGGCCCGGCGGGACCCGGCGGTGCGGGTGCTGGTCGCCGGCGCCTGGTCCGGCGCCGGCTTCCGGCTGGTGCTTGACGACGTGGGGGGGCTGACCGCACCGGAGTTCGGCATCACCGTGGACTCGGCGCCGCTCGAGCGCGCGGTCGCGCGGGTGCTACGCCCCGCGGCCGTGCGCCGGCGAGCGATGACCACGGCCGCGCCGGCGCGGAAGACCACGACGGAACCAGGCCCCGCGCCCCTTGGCCAGGTCCCTCCGGGCTCCTGGACGCCGCCCGCGGGGGAGCAGGCCCCCGCCGCGCCCCTGCACGCGCCGTCGCCGCCCGCCTGGGCCGGGCCGGTTCCCGCGCCTTCGGTTCCACACTCCTGGCCGGCGCCGACGGGAAGCCCGGTGCCCATGCCGCCGTTGCCGATGCCTCCGTTCCCCGGGCCACCGCAGGCTCCCGCGGCGGGGCGCGCTCCGGGGGCGTGGCCGGCTCCCGTACCGGCGCCTTCCGCGCCGCCGGGCCCCTTCCACGCGCCGCCACCCATGTCACGGCCGGCCGCCGCTGCCCCGGCCGTGCCAGCGGCTCCGGCCGCGCCGCCGGTCCCGCCGGGACCGTTCCGCGCGCCGTCCCCGTCCACGTCACCGCCGCCCGTCGCTGCTCCGGCCGTGCCGGCGGCTCCGGCCGTGCCGGCGGCGACGCCGGATCCGCGCCACTACGCGCCGCCGGGCTCCGGTACGGCCAGGCCCGGACGAGACCGTGGGGTGGCCGTCCCGGTCGACGCGTCCGACTTCGCCGAACCCGACGCGACACCGGACGCCGCCGACCCGGCCATCACGACGGCGACAGCGGCGTCGGCGACGCCGCCGGTGAGGGAGGCGGCGCGATGACGACGTCGTCTGTGGGCTCGGTGCCGCTGACCGTCACCCTCCCGTCCGGCGCCGAGCTCGACGTGGCGCTGGCGGCCCGGCCGTCGAGCACCATCGCGACGGTCGCCGCCGGGCTCGCCCGGGACCTCGGCGACGATCTCGCCGCGGGCCCGCCGCCCCCGCCAGCCGACGATGCCTTTCCGGATCGCTGGTCTCTGGATGAGGCCACTTCGGACACGGCCCGTCCGGAGCCGACAGCTCAGGACCGCGCCACTCCGAGTCAGGCCGCCCCAGACCACCAGGCCGTCCCGGGCGCCACGGCGGGCCCTCGCGGGCTTGACCTCTACCTTGACGGTGCGCCACTCGATCCGCGGGCGACCCTGCGCGAGTCCGGTCTGGCCGGTGGCGCCCGGCTCGGCGTCGGCGGCCCGGCCCGGCCCGTCGGGCCCGCGCCGCCGTGGCGGGACGCCGCGCGCCCCGCTGCGGGCGGCGAGCCGCTCGCGGCCTCCGACGCGCACTGGTACGAGGTGCGCGCGGTCGGCGGTCCGTACGCCGGCCAGGTGTGGGCCGTGGGTCCGGGCGTGCATGGCATCGGCTCGGCGGCCGACTGCGCGATCCGGCTCGACGGGCTGCCCGAGCGGGGGCCGACGCTGCACGTCGGCCACACCGGCGACACCTGGGTGAGCTGGCTGGCTCCCGACGGCCCACCGGCCCCGGCCCCAACCCCGGCTTCGGCCGGTGACTCTCGCCGGCACGCCACGCGGCTCGCCCGGCCGTTCGCGCCACCGGTCCGCCGGACCGACGAGCACCACCTCGCGACGAACGTCAACCACCACGGCGACCCCCGCCGCAAGCCCGGGCGCTCGGCCGGCCGGGCCGGCTCAGCGGCCGCGCCCGACGGCGTCACCACCGCCGCGAGCGAGCACAGTCCGGGCGTCAAGACCGCCGGCCGAGCGACCGCCCGTCGGGGCGGCGCCGGTCGCCCGTCGTCCTCGTCGCCGTGGCCGGTCGGCATGGACCTCGCCGTGGGTGACACCCTGCTGCGGCTCGTCGACCCGTTCGAGCCGGACGCCGCCGTGACCCCCTCGCTCGACGTCGTGGGGCGTGACTTCAACCGGCCGCCGCGGATCGTGCCGCCGCTGCTCTACTCCCGGCAGCGCTACCCGTCGCCGCCGTCGACGCCGACGCGCCGGCCGATCCCGATGGTGATGATGCTGTCGCCACTGGTGATGGGCGTGGCGTTCGTCTGGCTCTTCGGGTCGACGTACTTCCTGATCATCATGGCGATGGCGCCTCTCATGGGCGTGGCGAACTGGTACACCGACCGGCGCGGCGGGCGCCGCCAGTTCCGCGTCGCGGCCGCCCGCTACCGCGCCCGACGGGCCGAGGTGGACCGCGAACTCGCCGCGGCCGTCGCCGCCGAGCAGCAGGCCAGGGGCCTGGCGGCGCCCGACCCGGCGACCGCGTGGCTCACGGCGACCGGGCCGGGCGGGCGGCTGTGGGAACGCCGCCGCGCCGACCCGGACCATCTGGTGCTCCGGGTCGGGACCGCCGACCAGCCGTCCCTGATCGAGGTCGATGACCCGACGGTCGACGGCTACTCCCGCGAGGTGCGCTGGACCGTCCCCGACGTCCCCGTGCTCGTTGACCTGGCGGGCCGGGGGGTCATCGGCGTCGCCGGCCCCGCCGGGACAGTGGGCGGGCTGGCCCGCTGGCTGGTCGCGCAGGCCTGCGTCCTGCACAGCCCCCGGGACGTACGCGTCGAGATTCTCGCCGACGTGCTGGGGGAGGCCCGCTGGGACTGGGTGCGCTGGCTGCCGCACGCCCGGCCGAACCCCGCCGACGGCTCGGCGGCCGGGGCGCCGTACGCGTTCGTCGGCACCGACCCGGAGACGGTGGCGCACCGCGTCTCCGAGCTCGTCGCGCTCGTCAAGGCGCGGACGAAGGCACGCGGGTCGACGATGGGCCAGGTGCTGTTCCGGGAGCCGGACGTGGTCGTCGTCCTCGACGGCGCCCGGCGGCTGCGCGACGTTCCCGGCGTGGTGCAGGTGCTCAAGGAGGGCCCGGCGGTCCGAGTGTTCGCCCTGTGCCTGGACGCGGACGAGCGGCTGCTGCCGGAGGAGTGCGCCGCGGTCGTGCGGGTGGACGGCGACGGGCTGACCGTCCGCCAGTCGGATGCCCCGGAGCTTCGCGGGGTGCGCCAGGACCTGGTCACGCCGGCCTGGTGCGACCAGGTGGGCCGGGCGATGTGCCCGCTGCGCGACGTCACCCCGGACGACTCCGGCGGCCTGCCCCCCGAGGTCCGGCTGCTGGACCTGCTCGGCCTCGCCGACGCGGGGCCGGACGAGATGGCCAGGCGGATCGCCGGCGCCTGGGGCGCCCGCCCCGCGACGACCGCGTTCCCGCTGGGAACCGGGTTCGACGGGCCCTTCGTGCTCGACCTCGTCCGCGACGGTCCGCACGCCCTGGTCGCCGGGACCACCGGCGCCGGCAAGTCCGAGCTGCTGCAGACCCTCGTCGCGTCGCTCGCGGCCCGCAACCACCCGGACGAGCTGGGCTTCGTCCTGGTCGACTACAAGGGCGGCAGCGCGTTCCACAGCTGTGTCCGGTTGCCGCACACCCTCGGGATGGTCACCGACCTGGACGCGGCGCTCGCCGTCCGCGCCCTGGAGTCCCTCGGGGCCGAGCTGCGCCGCCGCGAGGAGGTGCTGGCCGCGACCGCGGCCAAGGATCTCGCGCACTACCGGATGCTGCGCGCCAAGGACTCCTCGTTGCCGTCACTCGGCCGCCTCGTCATCGTCATCGACGAGTTCGCGACGCTCGTCAGCGAGGTGCGCGAGTTCGTTCCCGGCCTCGTCAGCCTCGCCCAGCGGGGCCGGTCGCTGGGCGTGCACCTGGTGCTCGCCACCCAGCGCCCGGGGGGCGCGGTCACCGCCGACATCCGGGCGAACACGAACCTGCGGATCGCGCTGCGGGTCACCGACACCCACGAGAGCTCCGACGTCATCGACACCCAGGACGCCGCGTTCGTGCCGGCCGCGATCCCCGGCCGGGCGCTCGTCCGGCTCGCGGCGCGGTCGTCGGTGCCGTTCCAGACGGCCTACGCGGGCGGTCGCTACGACGGGCCGATGCCCGCCCGCGTCCCGGCCGGTACCGACATCGGTGCTCAGCCTCAGCCGGCGAAGGCCGGTACCGCTGCCTGGCCACGGCCCGCGTCGACCGGCGGCGAGCAGGTGGACACGACGGCCTCGTTGCCCGCCCCGGCAGGGCCGCCGGCCCTGGCTGGGACTGCTGGGGCTCCCAGGGCGGTCGGCACGGTTGGGGCCGCTGGAGCCGCTGGGGCGGCCGGCGTGTCCGCGGCCGCTGGGACGGGCGGCGCTGGCGCGACTGCCGGGGCTGAGGGCGCCGCTGGTGGCTCCGCCCTGGTGCCCGGGAGCTGGCCGGTCGAGGCCGTGCCGCTGCGCTGGATCGGCCTGGGCCGGCCGCTGCCGTTCACGGCCGCCGAGCCGGTCGCCGCCTTGGACGAGGACGCGGCCGCGACCGACCTGGACGTCCTGGTCGACGCCATCGGCGCCGCGGCGGTGCTCGCCGGCGACGAGGAGGGCGCCGCCGCCCGGCCGAGCCCGTGGCTGCCGCCGCTGGGCACCAGGCTGCTCGTCGACGAGCTGGCCGAGCGGGTGCGCGCCCTCGGCTACACCGGGCCGGACCGCGCGACGACCGCGCGCACCGGCGCGCTGCCCGCCGTGCCCTACGCGCTCGCGGACGTCCCCGCGCGGCAGCGGCAGGCCCCGGTGATGTGCGACCTCGCCACGTTCGGGCATCTCTGCGTCATCGGCACGCCGCGCGCCGGCCGCTCGCAGGTGCTGCGCACCCTTGCGGGCGCGCTCGCCGGGGCGGTCTCCAGCGCGGACGTCCACTTCTACGGCGTCGACGCCGGGGGCGGGGCGCTCGCGGTGCTCGCGGAGCTGCCACACACCGGCGCCGTCGTGCCCGCGAGCGACCTCGAACGGCTCGCCCGGCTGCTCGACCGGCTCGCCGCCGAGGTGTCCCGCCGCCAGGCCCTGCTGGGCAAGCACTCCTGCGCCGGGCTCGCGGAGCTGCGCGGCGTGCTGCCGGCGGCCGAGCGGCCGGCGCACCTGGTGCTGTTCATCGACGGCTGGGACTCGCTGACCGCGACGCTCGGGGAGCACGACGGCGGCCGGCTCTACGAGCTGCTGCTGGCACTGCTGCGGGAGGGCACGGGCGTCGGCGTCCACGTCGTCGCGACCTCCGAGCGCGCGCTGCTCACCGGCCGGGCGGCCCCACTCGTCGACAGCAAGCTGGTCCTGCGGATGACCGAGCGCTCCGACTACTCGACGATCCACCTCCAGTCGGCCCGGGTGCCGGCGGTCGTCCCGCCGGGCCGCGGCTGGCGTGCCGAGGACCAGGCCGAGGTGCAGGTGGCCCTGCTGGCCCCCGACCCGACCGGGCAGGCGCAGGCCGACGCGCTGCGCCGGATCGGGGTCGCCGCGCGCGCCGCCGAGGCGGGCACGGCCAGGACTGGCGGGGTCCAGGCCGGGGTGGCCAGGGCTGGCGGAGCGCCGTCCGGTCGGGTGCCGTTCCCGGTCGCGGCGCTGCCCGAGACGGTGACGTTCGCCGAGGCGTTCGGGCAGGTCGCCGAGGTTGACCGGCGGCCGCTGCGCGCGCTGCTCGGCCTGGGCGGCGACGACGCCGGGCCGGTGGTCGTCGACTTCGCCGGCCGGTCGCACACCTTCCTGGTCGTCGGGCCGCCCGGCTCGGGCCGCAGCACGACGCTGGCGACACTGGGTGTGTCGCTGCTGGCCGGCGGCACCGCGCTGGTGGTCGTGACGCCGCGCGAGTCGCCGCTGCGCCGGCTCGCGGCGCACGCCGACGTCCGGTTGCTCACCGGGCCGGTCTTCAGCGGTGACGACCTCACCGCGGCGCTCGCGGAGATCGGAGCGGCGACGACCGGCGGGACCGGGGGCGGACGGCCCGTTGCCGTGCTCGTCGACGACGTCGACCTGCTCGGGTACAACAACCCGCTGGAGCCGCCGCTGCGCGCCGTCGTCGCGACCGGTCGCGACCGCCGTGTTGGGCTGGCCTATGCCGGCAGCGGTGAGACGCTCGGCCAGGCGCTCGGCGGCTGGCTCGCCGAGGCGAAGCGCTCCCGTCAGGGTGTGCTGCTCTCGCCGCAGAGCTCCGTCGACGGCGACCTGATCGGCACCCGGATCCCGCAAAGCCTGCTGCGCACCGGCATCCGCCCCGGCCGCGGCCACGTCGTCGACGCGATGGGCGCGCTACGTACCATCACCATCCCGCACACCGTCCTGCGCTGACCATCGACCAACAGCCCGGGGATCCGTTGCTACTGGTCCGCTGGGCGCAGTCCGGCGAGGACGACCTGTAGCCCAAGTCCTTGGCGGTCGGCCGGTAGGCGTTGCTCGATGGCCAGCGCGCCGCTGATGACCGCGTGTAGCTCGGCGGTGGTCAGGTCACGGCGAACCGCGCCCGCTCGCTGGGCGGCCTGGAGCAGTGATTCGAGCTCGCGTGACAGACGGCTGGCGGCCTTGTCGCCCTCGGCGCCAAGGGTGCCGCCCAACGCCGAGGTCAGCACGAGGTTGTGCCGTGCCTCGGCGGCGAGCTCGGTGAGGAAGTCGAAGAAGTCGGCCGCCGGATCGCCGTGGAGCGTCTCGGCATGGTCTGCGAGGCGGTCGAGACGAGCGGTGACGACCGCGGCGAGCAACGACTCCTTGGTCGGGAAGTGCCGATGCACCGTGCCCGGGCCGACCCGGGCCTGGCTGGCGATCGTGTCCAGGGGCACGTCCGCGCCATGCCTGGCGAACGCCTCGCTGGCGGCCGCGAGGATCTTCGCGCGGTTGCGCAGGGCGTCGGCGCGCAGGGCCCGCTCGGCCATGACCGTCTCCTCGCCTCCTTGTAAGCGGGGCAATCGCCCCGTATATTTCCGGGGCACGCACCCCGGTTACATCGTAGGAGGCACCATGACGATCGCCGTGACCGGCGGCAATGGCGAGTTCGGCCGCGCCGTCCTCGAAGCACTCGGCACACAGACCCGTGAGCCGATCGTGGGGACGGTCCGCGAGCTCGCGAGGGTCCAGCCTCTGCCGGGTGTGGATTACCGGTCAGGGGACTTCGACAACCCGGATACGCTGCGCGCCTCCCTCGCCGGTGTCGACACGGTGTTGGTCAACGCGACCTTCTTCGGCGCGGATCCGGCCCTCCGGCTCCCGCGCGTCACCGCCGCTCTCCGCGCCGCCGCCGATGCCGGTGTCGGCCGGATCGTGCTGACCAGCTGGCCCGACCTCGACCGCGCCACGGTGCCCGTCATCCAGGACTACAAGAACCTCGAAGCGATCGCACCGACCATGGGGACGGCGTGGACGATCCTGCGCCTGGGCTATGGCCTGGCTGACGCGCTGGCCCGCGACGTCATCTGGGGCAAGGCCGGCGGCGCGCTGGTCGCACCCGCGGCCGGAGCCTCGGCCACCCCCGCGGCCGTCACCGACCTGGCCGTGGCGACGGCGGTCGTTCTCACCCGGCCCGGGCACGACCACCTCGTCCACGAACTCACCGGCCCGGACCAGGTCACCTGGGACCAGCTTGCCGAGCTGGCCGGCGTGCCCTTCCAGGCGGTAAGCAGCGACGAGTATCGCAACTACCTGACCCATTCCAGTCTGCGGCCAGCAGCCAGGCAGCAGCTGATCGACCTGTACGCCGACTTCCGAGGCGACTGGGCAGGCACACCCACAGCCACGCTGGCGAACCTCATCGGCCGCCCACCAGTGCCAGGAATCGACGCCGTCCAACGACGCGTCGCCCGACTCCCGGCAGGGTGACACCGGCCGGCAAAGCTCGGCCGCTCAGCTGTCCGCGGCGCCCGGGGTGGCGATGCTCTGGTCCATCTGCTGGAAGTTCTGCGCGATCGTCTGGAAGGTCGTGGCGAACTGGCCGATGCTGGCGATGACCTGCGTCAGCGACGTGTTGAAGTTCTCGTAGTTGGCGTTCAGCACCGGGCTGGACAGCGCCATCCACAGCCCGCCCTCGGGCGTGAGCAGGGAGGCGACCTGCCGCTGCAGCGCGCCAAGCTGGACCTGGATGTCGCCGCCCTGGGTCTGCAGCTGGTTCGCGACCCCGTTCACCTGCGCGTAGTCGATCTTGACGTCCGCCATGGTTCGGCCTCCTCGCTGTCCGCGGTCCGGTCGGTCGGTCGTCGGCTACTTGGCGCCGGACAGCTGGGTGTCCATCGTCTGCAGGCTCGCGACGATGCCGTTGAACTGCGCCGCGAAGCTGTTGATGCTCGTCACCGCGTTCGTCGCGGAGGTGTTGAACGTCTGGTAGTTCTGCGCGAGCACCGGGCTGGACTTCTGCATCCACAGCCCGCCGTCGCTGGTCAGCAGGGCGTTCACCGCGCCCTGCAGGGCGACCAGCTGCGGCACGATGTTCTCGACGGCGCCGTTGAGGCTGCCCGCCACCAGCTGAGCGGCTTCGTAGTTGACACTGATGTCGGCCACTGGGCCTCCTTCGAGGTTTCGATGTGCGGAACGGTTCGAGGAATGCGAGCGGTCTACGGCCCGGTCCACTGCAGGTTCGGGTCGCTGTCCGCGGGCGCGGGGGTCGGGGGATCCACGTGCGCCGGCTGGCTCCAGGAGTTCGTGTTCGGGTCGCCGGTGTAGATGTCCATGCTGCCGTCCGGGTTGGTGACCACCTTCATGAAGCTGCCGAACCCGTCGTTGCCGACGACGGTGCTGGTGACGGCGCCGTCCGGGTTGACGTCACGCTGGCTGTAGGAGCCGTCGGTTCCGACAGGCATGACCGTCGACGTCGATGTCTTTCCGTCCGTGACGCTGGTGACCGTGTAGGAGCCGTCCGCGTTGTTGTGCTTGTTGAGGGTCATGGTCTCGCCGCCGGCGTAGGTGACCGTGGCGCTGTACTCGGGGGACGTTTTGCCGTCGCCGTAGTCATAGGTGACCGTCTTGGTGTAGCTCTGGCCGTCCGAGGTGGTGACGGTCGTCGTCTGCGTCAGGACCCGGCCCTGGTCGTCGTAGGTCACCTGGGTGCCCGGCGCGGGCGTCCCGGACGGGTTGTCCGCCGGCTTCGGCGGCGGTGGCTGGTCGTCCGGCCAGGTCCCGTCGGCCTTGCGCTTCAGGTAGTCGTCGTAGGCCGCCTTCTGCGACTGCCAGTCGCCACCGGCCATCTGCGCCAGGGTGTCCAGCCCGCTCGACTTCAGGTCCGCGTCGACGTTGAAGTACGCGTCGGCGATGCCGCCGAACAGGTTGGACAGCTGGTCCAGCGCGTCGAGCGCGTCGCTGAACGGCCCCTGCGTGGCCCGGTAGAAGGCGAGGAGGGCGCCGTACAGGTACGAGTCGCCGACGTGCCCGGTGCTCACCGGCCCGGCCTCGCTGGCGACCGTCATGCCACCCGACATGCGCAGGTCGGACTCGACGTTCGTGCGCAGCGTCTTCATGTTGCCGGCGAGCCGGTGCAGCAGCGAGTAGTCGATGACCAGGTCGGGCGGGCCGCTGCCGCCCCCGCCGTCTGCCGGCCGGCTCATGACGCGCCACCCGCCCGCGAGGCCCGCGGCAGCCGCCGCCGGTCGGAGGCCGGCATATCCCGCAGCCGCATGTGGCCCGTCCCTCCTCGCGCGGTGCCCGGCCCGCGCCAGCTGCCATTCAATACAACGCGGGCGATACCGCCGAGGTTCATCGGCCGAGGTTCATCAAAAATTCGATGAATCTCAGTCGAACCGGACATGTTGACCATTGAGGGTGGAGGTTCGCGGCGCGGGAGCGGCGTCGCGGACCGGATCCAACCCGAGGACCAGGGCGGGATCCCGGCCGCCCTGGTCGCGGGCGGCATCGGTCCGAGGCGGTGGGGAGGCGCGGGTGGGTGGTCGGCCGGTTGACTGGTCGCGGCTGCACCTGGATGGGGATCCGACGCCGGGTGATCCGGATGCGCTGGTGGGTGTCGCGGACTTCATGTGGAAGATGCGCTGGCAGGCCACGACCGTTCACGACCAGTTGACAAGTGTCGTCGCGAGCACGGGTGATGGGGCGTTTGTCGGGAAGACCGCGGACTATCTGCGGGACACGGTGAACGGTGCGATCCGTAACTTCATCGGCGGTGTGCACAGCGCGTTCGAGCAGGCGGAGCCGGCTGTTCGTGGCTATATCCGGGCGATGCGTGACGCGCAGGGTCGTGCGGACGCGGCGCATGCGCAGGCCGAGGGGCTGGCGCCGGATGATCCGGCGCTCGCGGGGCTGCGCACGGACGCTACCAACGCGCAGGCGGATCTGGGCAGGGCAGCGTCGGCGGCGACGGAGACGATCCGGCAGGCCGCGAGGGCGATTGTCTCGCCGAAGACGGGGTGCGAGCAGTTCTGGGACGCGTTCAGCGAGGTCGCGATCGTGGTCACGCTGGTCGCGATCGTCGTCGGTGGCCCGCTCGGGTTGTTGGCGTTCGCGCTCAACGCGGTGCTCGCCGTCAAGGCCGTCGTCGACTACTCCACCGGCAAGACGGACGGCTGGGGCCTGCTGTTCGGCCTGCTCATGGCGGTGGCGCCGACGACCAAGCCGCTCATGGCGTTGAAGACGTGGAAGGCGCTCGGCGAGGGAGCGCTGGGGCTGCTGAAGGGCGCGGGCAAGGTGGCCATCACCGCCTGGGACTTCTCCCGGGTGATGACGCTGTCGATCGTGATGGGCAGGGCGTGGGACGTCGTCGCCGTACTCGGCAAGGCGGCCGACGCCTCCCGGGTGCTCGCTCTGCGCGGCTTCATCACCCTGGTCCAGCTGCCGAAGACGCTGATGGCCCTCCACCCCTGGCAGGCACTGACGGCGATGCACCCGTGGCAGAGCCTGAAGGCGGGTTTCGGCAACCAGTTCCTCCATGGGAAGTGGCTGCGGATCTTCACGCCGCTGGAGGCCAACGAGATCGGGGTCTACGGCCTGCGGGGCGCGTTCAAGTTGTCGGTCCTGGGACGCGGGCTGCGCATACCGGAGTACCTGAACCCGGCCCACTACGTCGTCGACGGCATCGCGGGCGGGGCCCACGTCGCCGGTGGCCTCGGCGGCCACCCGCCGTCCGGTGTCTACTCGCCGTCCACTGGCCTCCTGCCGTTCGGTGGGCATCCGCTGTTCGGCGGGCACGGTCCGGTCGGTCTGTCGGGAGCCGGCGGGATGGATCATGGGCTGTTCCTGCCCGGCAGCCACGCGTTCGGTTCCACCAGCCCGTTCGGTTCCACCAGCCCGTTCGGTTCCACCGGTCTGCTCGGTTCCACCAGCCCGCTCGGCTCGGGCGGCCTGTTCGGCGCGTCCGGCCACGGGCTCAACTTCGAGCCGGGCCTGTCGGGACTGCTCGAACCAGCTGGCGCGTCCGCCGCGTACTCGACCAGCGCCTCTGGCCTGATCCTGCCGCACGCCGGCATGGCGGGCGGGTTCATGGGCCTGGTGGACCAGGCCGGGGTCCCGATGGTCGCCGGCGCCGGCGGGCTCGCCGCCGCCGGAGTGCTGCCCGCCCACGCGGGCGCGCTGTCGGCGTTCGCGCCGGCGCACATGGCCCGGGCGACCGGGATGGTCGACCTGCTCGGCTCCACCCGGGTGGCGGGGCACCTGGGCGACAGCCTGGCGGGCTTCCGGCCGATCGAGCAGCGGGCGATCCTGACGGGCGACGTGCCCGTCGCCGTGACCCGAGGCGGGGGTGACCGCATCGCGTTCACCTTCACCGACGCCGAACCGGCGACGTCGGCCGCGCACACCGCCGCCACGGACTCGCGGCTGTCGGCACCTGGCTCGACCGCCCACGCCGAGCCCCCTTGGTCCTCCCCGGTCGACACGGCGGCGTCGCGGCCGCCGGCGGCCACCGCGCCCGGGCCGCGAGGCTCGGCGGTGAGCCGGGAGATCACCATGGACGGCGCCGAGGTGCGGATCGGCCCGGCCGGCACCCGCGACGTCCAGGGCCTGCCCGGCGCGCACGGGGGAACCGCCCCCGCCGGCGAGCTCGACCGGGCTCACGGCGATCCAGCCGCGGCCGGGACGGCGTCCGCCCCGTCACCGGGTACGCCGACCGCCGAGCATGCGCTCGCCGACCATGGGCTCACCGAGCGTGGGCTCGCCGAGCCGGCGGCGCGCGCGCCGGGTGGCTCGCTCGACGAGGCCGGGACAGCCGGGTCGGCCGGGGCCTCGCACCGGGTGGACTCGGCCAGCGCGGGCCGAGGTGAGGCCGGTCTCGACGCCGCGGCGCGCCGCCCGGAGACCGCCGGCGCCGCCGCTCAGCCCCGCGGCGCCGAGACGGCCGCCACCACCGGCGCCTCAGACCTCGTCGGCGTCCCGGTCCGCCCGGAGTTCCGGGCGTCGAGCGGAGCCGACCTGCCAGAGCAGTCCATGACAGCCGCGAACACGACCGCGGCTGACGGCTGGCATCCGCGGCCCCAGCAGCAGCACCGGGCGGCGCCCGCGGCGGGGGACGGCGGTCATGGCGAGGCGGCGGACGCCGCCGCGGCGCACCGGCGGGCCGCCGCGCAGGTCACCCAGGCACACACCGCCTTCGACACGGCGCTGGTCACCGGCGCGCACGACCCGGACGCGCTCCTCGACGCGCTGGTCGGCAGGCGCGCCGCCGAGGCGCGCCTAGCCCAGGCCGAGTCGGACCTGACGGCGCTGGGCCGCGGCGCGGGCGCCGGCGCGGGTACGGGCGACGACGTGGCACGCGCCCTGACAGCCACCGACCCGCCGCGGGCCCATGCCGCCGCGCACGCCGACCCGCCGCCGGCCCGCGCCGCCGCGCACGCCGAGCCGCACGCGTCGGCCGGCGACGAGCCGCGCACGCCGGCCGGCGACGGCCAGGCCGGGACGCACGGCGGTGCCGAGCATCAGGCCGCCCCGGGGGCGCCCAAAGGCGATCAGCCCGCGGCAAGCGCGGGTGGCGGCGGCGCGAAGCCGCCCGGCGGCCCGCCGCGCTCGGTCCACCCCGCGTCCCCGGACCCCTCCGACGGGGTGCCGGGCGGTGGCGGGGCCGCCCAGCCGCGCCGGCTCGCGGTCTCGGTCAGCGCCGACCGCTCCGCCACGTTCGAGGTCACGCTGCACGCCGACGGCACGGCCCGGGTCGCCGGCCATCCCCGGCCCTGGGCCGTCACGCACAACGCCAACGGCACGCTGACCCTCACCGAGGGCCCGAACCGAATGATCCTCGGCGCCGACGGCGCGCTCGTCCGCGCGGACCTGCGCCACACCCTGGCGAACGGGGACGCCATCGGCGGTACCCGGATCAGGGCCGACGGCTCGACCGCCTGGTTCCACCCCGACGGCCGGCCGATCACGAGCGACCTGCACTATACCGCCCACCCCGACGGCGGGTTCCACCTGACCCGGCCCGACGGAACCCGCCTTGACCTGGCCGCGGACGGCACGCTCACCGGAGCGCACCTGACGCACGCCGCCCCGGACGGGACGCCGCTCGGCCACGTCACGGTCGCCCCCGACGGCACCGCCGCCTGGCACCACGTCGACGGCCACGTCACCGGCGACCTGCGCCTCGCCACGGGCCCGCGCGGCCGCTTCCACCTCGTGTTCGCCGACGGCGTCCAGGCGCCCGTGCCCCTTCCCGCCTTCAGCCACGACCTGCCCCGCCCGTACATCAGCCCGAAGGGGCACTGGACCAACGGCCGCTACACCATCAGCGCGGCGAAGATGGCGCCGCACATGGCCGGGTCCGCGGGCGCGGAGCTGAAGAGCACCTTCCTGTACCACATCGAGGCCGAGAAGATCACGCTCGACGCCGCGGCCTACGCGGACGCCGCCGGGCTGTGGGTGGGCAACAAGGCCCGGGTCTTCATCGACAACGGACCCGTCGGCGTCCGCGGCCAGACCGGCGAGCTCACCAGCTGGATCCAGGTCACCCGGCACGGGCAGACGCTGCACTCCTGGCCCTCCCGGCCGCCGCTCGCCCTCGCGGCCTCGCCCGTGACCTGGGCCGGCGTCGAGGCGCGTTTCCTCGCGGACGGGCGCCACCTCACCGTCACGGCCACCGACCAGGGCCGGCTCGCCAGGATCATCGACCCCGAGGCCCGGGAGGTCTACCGGGGCACGTTCGAGGAGCTGGACCGCGGCGGTACCCGCGTCACCGCGCTCACCGCCGACGACCTCGCCGACGTCACCGGCTTCGAGGACGTCGTCCTCCTGGACGCGCCGGGCGCGCGGATCGCCGACTTCCGCGAGTTCGACCCGGCCGGCAACCTCACCCACAGCGGCACGTTCCTGCAGGACACCGGCCACCACCTGTACGCCCACCTGACCGTCGACCACGTCGCCGGCACGGCGACCATCCGCTACGCGAACGGCGCCGTCGAGGAGGGCCTGGCCCACGCCGCGGCCGAACGCGGCGGCACGATCACCCGCGCCGACGGCGCCGAGTACCGGTACGCGGCCGACGGCACCGTCGCGCACCCGCCACCCATGCCCGCCGACGCCGCCCATCCGGCCGCGGGTGCCCACTCCGCCGGCCCCGCGCACCCCGGGGGCGAGGACCTCGGCCCGCGTCAGCAGCCTCTGCAACAGCACCAGGCGTCCGCGGACGGGACGTCACAGCCGGGCGACGGCGGTCCGGCCGGGGGCCACGTCCCGGCGGAGGGCCACGGCCCGTCCGGGGGTCATGTCCCGGCGGAGGGTCATGTCCCGTCCGAGGGCCATGTCTCGTCAGAGGGTCATGTCCCGGCGTCGCGCGACGGGCGGGCCCCGGATCCGGGCGCCGGCGAGCCGATCCCGCGCGGCCACGCCGACCTCGGCCTGCCGCCGGACGACTTCGCCATCGTGCGCGACCACGACGGGTACCGCGTCACCGACATCTCCGGCGGCCCGCATGACGGCGACTACCGGGTCCACGGCCTCGACGGCGGACTCGCCCGCGAACGGGTGAGCTGGCTGAGCCGCCGGGGCAGGCCCGACGGCACCTGGTTTGACATCGACCACCAGGCCGGGCGCTGGACCCGCCTCGACTCGCGCGGCGACCAGCTCGTCGGCGAGGGCGGTCGAGCGGCGTACGGCTCCCAGGGCTTCGTGGACCGCGGCCGCCAGGGCGAGCTCATCCTGCGGGGGGACGGAGACGCCGACAGGACACTCTTCTACGTCCGCGCCGCGCTTCCCGATCGCTGGGAGGGGGAGGTGGCGCACAGCCGCTGGCTGGAGCTGTTCGGCGAGCGCGGTGGCCGTCTCGGTGACGTCAGCGGGCGGCTGCACTGGCTCGAGTGGGAACGAGCGGGCGATCTGCAGCGCATCCCCCAGGAGCGGCTCCCCGGCGCGGAGCGGCGACTCGACGAGCTGCTGCGCAGCGGCGACCTGCGGCAGATCCGCGAGTCGATGCGCCCCGAGGACTTCGTGCGCCCCGGCGGGTTGGCGCGCCCCGGCGAGCTGTACTACGGCGAGCTGGGTGGCCGCCTGGTCGATCGCGGCATGCGCGTGGACAGCAACATCGACGGCATGTGGTCGGACGTCGGCGGCCTCGGCCGGAAGGTCCGCTCCTACGTCGAGACGCACGACGGCGGCATCGTCCGCGCGGACAGCGGCCCGCGCGACCACTGGTACACGCGCAGGCACTGGTTCTGGACCCGCTACCAGGACGGCATCGAGGTCATGGACGGGCGGCGTTACTGGAGCTGGGGCGGCTGGGCCGACCGGCACGCCGATTCGGGGGCATTCGCTCAGCGGTACTTCGGCTGGGCGAACTCGCCCAGGAACGCGTTCCACTATCTCGAACACGACCTGACCATCGACCACTCGGTCTACAGCATGGCCCGCGATCACCGTGTCGGCGACGCCTACACCCAGTACTCGGCTCGAGGCTCGATGACCGAGCGTCTCGAGGAGGTGGCCGGGGGCCGCGAGCTCGGGATCCGGCACGTCGCCGAGTGGCGGCCGCCCGGCCCTGCGGGCACGACCCCGGAGCAACTGGAGCGGCAGGCCGACCGGCTCGTCGCACGGGCCACCGGCGGGATCCGGCACGAGGCGGTGGACTTCCCGAGCGCGGCCTGGCTGCGCGGCGACGGCAGCCTCCAGGTGTTCCGCTGGACGGAGCGACCCGCCGGCGGCGAGGCCCTCGCCAGCGGCGTGCGGGTCGTCGGGCCCGACGGGTCGTTCTCCGACTTCGCCGGCGGCTATCTCGTGCGCGGGACGCACCGGCTGGACGACGGCCACCTCCTGGAGATCGGCCGCGACGCCGACGGCCGGTGGGCGTCGGTCCTCGACGGCCGGACCGGCGACGGTGGGCGCGCGCCGCTGCGCTGGCGTGAGCTCGACGGCGAGACGGAGCTGGCGACGGGCCAGCGGCACTTCGCCGACGACGGCCGCCACTGGGTCGACACGGCGACCGAACCCGGGCCGGGCGGCGAGCGCACGGTGGTCGTCCGCCACACCTCGGGCGACAGCGGCGACGTCGTCACCTACGCCCACGGGGACCGGCCCCGGTATGAGCCGCCTTCCACCGGGACCCACACCGGGCCGCATCCCCAGGATCCCCACGCGGTCTCCGTCACCCGCGACCCGATGGGCCAGGTCATCGCCCGCACCGACCACTGGGCGGTGGACGACAGGCTGTCGATGGTCAGGGGGCACGGCGAGCCTCGCCAGGGCGACTGGATGTGGGAGGCCGACGGCGCGACCGGTCCGCGGGTCAGCGGACGCGGCGAGCGGTGGACGGGCGCCTGGGACGAGTCCTACCGCGACTACGTCGCCGGCGCCGACGGCGAGCTCCGCCTGGTTCGCGACCTGCGCTCACTGGAGGACGGGTCCACACTGCGGGCCTACCGCGACGCGGACGGCGCCTGGCGCTCGGCGCGGTTCGGCGCCGACGGCGTCGCGGAGCCCGGGCGGGTGGCCACCCGCCAGTGGAGGCGGGCCGACGACGGTCTCGCGCCGGGCGACCGCTGGGCGGCCGACGCGCCCCCGGGCCGGGCGGCGGCCGACTGGCGCGACGTCGTGCCGACGGAGGACGGCCTGCTGGTCGTCCGCGAGTCCGCCGACGGCCGGATCCTGGAGTACAGCTGGCACGAGCGGGAGAAGCTGGACGACCTGCTTAACCCGGGAGCGGAGCGTCTCGTCGAACGCGGTCTGCCCCGGCCAGTGGACGCGCCGTCCGGGTGGGGCGAGTGGCGCGAGCATGACCTGGGAACGGTGCTGCGTGAACGCAGGGAGACCGAGCCGGGCATCTTCCGGGAGACGGAGCGCGGGCACGGCCAGTGGCGGGAGACCGATCCCGACGGGAGACTGCTGCGCTACCGGTCGATGAGCGGGCGGATCTGGGACCGTGACCCGTTCGGGCGGTCGCGGATCGTCGGCCGCGAGCCCGGCCCGTCCGGCCCATCCGGTGGGCTCCCGGGCCGGGGTCCGTCCCCGGGCGGCCCGGGCCGCGGGCAGCTGCTCGCGACGGACGGGCTCATGGGCGAGTTCATCCCGGCCTCGACGCGCGTCGAGCGGATGCAGGCGGCCCGCGACTGGGCCCACGAGTTCTTCCCGCGACTGGAGGCGATGCGCGGCGACGCCGGCGCGGTGCAGCTCGGCGCCCTGTTCGATCTGCGCGACGGCCTGTTCGACCTGCGGGACGCGCTGCTGCGCCGGCGCGCGGCGGCACTGGGCCACCCGAGGGCCCCGCACCTCGACCCGGCCGCGCGCCCCGAACCCCTCCGGCACCTCGCGCCGGAGCCAGCGACCCATGGCTCGACGCCAGGGCAGGCGCATGCCCCCGCGTCGGCCGGCGGGCACGGTTCGGGGCCCGTACAGGCGCATAGCCAAACCTCGTCCGGGAGTCATGGCTCGACGTCCACGCATGCTCCGGCGTCAGGCGCGGGGCACCCGCCGACCTCGACGCACCCCTCGGCGCCAGGCGGGGCGCACGGCTCGGCACCGGGTGGGGCGCATCCCTCGGTACCGGGTGGGGCGCACGGCTCGGCGTCCGTGCCGGGGCACGCCACGGCGTCGGCCAGCGCGCACGGCTCGACGGGCTCGGCCGCGGCCGGCGCCAGCCACGCACCCCGTGGCGCCCAGCGCGAGTTCGGCGACGGGCACATCCGGGAACACCCGAACCCGAGCGGCCCACCGACGCCCCGCTACCACGACGGCAACGGCCGGCCGATCGACGGCGTCGACGTCACGCGGGCCGGCGACAGGTACCGCGTGACCGACACGACCGGCGGTCCTCACCACGGCGACGTCCGGGTCTACGACCGCGGCGGCCAACCGCTGTCCGAGCGGGTGAGCTGGCTCGATCGCCGCGGCCGCCCGGACGGCACCCGGTTCGAGATCGACCACGCCGCCGGGACCTGGAGGCGGGTCGACGAGCACGGCGTTCGGCTGTCCGGGCCGAGCGGCAAGGTCGCCTACGGCGCCGAGGGCGTGGTCGCGCGCGGCCGGGCCGGGGAGCTCGTCCTCGCCGGAGCGGACGGGACGACGTTCTACATCCGTGCGACGCTGCCCGCCGACAGGGGGCTCGGCAACCGTTACCTCGAGCTGTTCGCCGAGCGCGGCGGCCACATCGGCGACGTCAGCGGGCGGCTGCACTGGCTTCAGTGGGACCGGCTCGGTAAGGGCCTGCTCGGCGACCTGGCCGGCCGGGGCCTGCGCCGGTTCGACGAGATCGACGGCATGTGGTGGGACATCAACGTGTTCGGCCGCAAGGAGCGTGAGTACCTGCACATGTCCGACGGCGGGATCGTGCGCGCCGACCGGCACCCAGGCGAGGGCTGGCGCTGGCACCGCTATGACAGCACCGGCAACGAGGTGCTCATGGGACGGCGCGTCCGGCACTGGCACGGGCGAATGGGCGACTGGGTCGACCACACGGACGGGACCGACCAGGTCGCGCAGCGGTACCGCTACTTCATGCACCGGACGCGCGACGCCTTCCACTACGTCGAGTACCACCTGGACGACGCCGGCCACCTGCGCGACGAGTTCACCCAGTTCTCCCCACAGAGCAAGGAGACCGCGTCCCTCGAACGGCTGGCGAACGGCAACGGGCTTCAACTCACCCGCTTCACCGAGCAGCGCCCGCCCCACCAGCTGTGGAAGACGCCGGAGGGTCTCGATGGCCGGGGCAGCAGGTTCGTGTCCCGGCTCGCCTGGTTCGGCCACTACGGCGCGGTCGACTTCCCGAACGCCGGCTTCCTGCGCGGGGACAGCCGTTTCCAGGTGTACCGCTGGACGGAGCGGCTGCCGGGCGGCGACCCCTTGGTCGTCGACGAGCGCGCCGCCTCCGGCGCGCGCACCGTTCGGCCGGACGGGTCGTTCTCGGACTACACCGTCGACGGCTACCTCGTGCGCGGCACCCTCAAGCTGGACAACGGCCACACGGTGGAGATCGGCCGCCGCGCCGACGGCACCTGGGAGTCCGTCTCCGGCGGCGTCCCCGGCGAGGGCGGCCGCGCGCTGAGCTGGCGCCAGCTCGACGGGAACAGGAACGTCGTGGCGACCGGCGAGCGGCACTTCGCCGAGAGGGGCCACCACTGGGTCGACACGATGACCGAGCACGCGCCGGGCGGCGACCGCACGGTCGTCGTCCGCCACACCGCGGCCGACAACGGCGACGTCGTCACCTACGCCCCCGGCGGCCGGCCGGCCCACGATCCGTCGCTTCTCGTGGACGGGCGGCCCCTCCCGCGCGACCCCGACGCGGTCTCGGTCACCCACAACACGATGGGCCAGGTCGTGGCCCGCTCCGACACCTGGCCAGGCAGCGGCGGCCGGGCCGTCGTCGCCGGGCACGGCGACCCGCTGAGGCCCGACTGGGCCTGGGAACACGCCGACGGGACGGCGGGGCTACGGGTGAGCGGCCGGGCCGAGCGCTGGACCGGCGCCTGGGACGACTCGTACCGCGACTTCGTCGCCGGCGCGGACGGCCAGCTCCAGCTGGTCCGCGACCTGCGCTCGCTCGACAAGGGCACGACGCTGCGGGCCCACCGCGACGACGCCGGCGTCTGGCACTCGGCGCGCTACGACGCCGACGGGGTCGAGGACGCCGCCTCCGCCGCCACCCGTGAGTTCCGGCCGTGGGGCTCCTCGGACCCGTCCGGCCGCTGGTCCGCCGAGGCGCCGGCGGGCCGCGCCGCGGCCGACTGGCGCGACGTCGACGCGAACGGCCAGGTGCTGCGGGAGTCGGCCGGGGGCCGCGTCCGCGAGTACCTCACGCCCCGCCCGCCCGACATGCCGTCCGGCTGGGGCCAGTGGCGGGAGTTCGACCTTGGCGGGGTGTTCCGCCAGCGGCTCGAGGTCGCGAACCGGCCGGGGATCTTCCGGGAGACCGAGAACTTCCACCACCAGTGGCGGGAGACCGACGCCGACGGGAAGTTGCTGCGCCATCGCACGCTGAGCGGGCGGATCTACGAACGCGACGCCCTCGGCCGGCACCGCATCACCGGCGGCGAGCGGACGGAGATCGTCGGTCGCGAGATCGACTTCCGCGGCGCGACCAACGAGTTCCGCGGCGTGAACCGTTACCTGCGAGAGGCCAACCGCCGCCAGTTCGTCGCGACGGACGGGCTCGCCGGCGAGTTCATCCCCGTCTCCCAGCGGGTCTGGACGAAGCTGGCGCTCGACTGGGCGCAGGAGTTCACCATCGACCTCACGGCCCGCACCCTCTCCCAGGAGATCTACTTCCAGGCCACCGAGCACCGGGACATGACCCTGGAGGAGTTCCTGCGCGGCGGCGTTCTGGGCGCGGGCATCAACAGCGTGCTCAAGGGCGGCGTGACGGCACTGCACGAGCCCGGCCCGCTCAAGGGATACCGCGACGGCCTGGCCAACGTCGACGGCGGCAAGCACTACACCCGCAACCCGTACAACCAGGACAAGAACTGGTCGAACGAGTGGGCGGGCAACGAGAACCCGCCGCGCTGGCGGACCATCACCTACGACTACACGACGTCGACGCTGCTCGCGAGCCCGGCCATCTCGTTCCTGGCCAACACCGGCGTCGCATTGGTGACGTCGAACGGCGACTTCGGTAAGTCCCTGCGGGAGGGCGGGGCCTACGCCCTGAGCTCGCTCGCGGTGGGCGGCACGATCGGCTCCGTGCGCACCGGCGCCCACGCGTACTCCTCCGGCCGGTTCTTCCACCGCGGCGGCCTGGCCGACATCGGTTTCATTCTGGGGGAGCGCACCTTCGAACGCCTCGCCGGGCGGTACCTCTACGACCAGTACTTCGACCCGGCCCGGCACGCTGCCCCAACTCCGGCACCCACCCCGACCCCGACTCCCACGTCGAGCCCGATGCCGACACCAACCTCGAGCCCAGCTCCACCCCCGACGCCCTCACCGACCCCAACCGCCAGTGCCACGTCCGGGCCCAGCACCCCGCCGACGCCGACGCCGACGTCCCCGTCCACCCCGACGCCGACGTCGAGCCCGTCGCAGACAGGACCAGCCCCGACGCCGAGCGGCGCGTCACCGGCGCCCCCCGGCCGGCCGCACCCGGTGATCCGGCCCATAGCGGCCGACTCCGAGGACCCGCACGTGGAGGCCGCGCTCGCGCTGCTCGTCTGACCGGGTCACGGTGAAACCCGGCCGCCAGGGTGAACCCACGCTGGCCGGCGAATGAACCTCGGCCGGCTCGGCTGCGTTGACCATAGCGGAACTTCTGGCGACCTCGCGGTGAACGCGAGGGGACCGGACGCCGACGCGGTGGGGAGGCGCGGGTGGGTGGTCGGCCGACCGACTGGTCGCGGCTCCACCTGGAGCGGGATCCGACGCCGGGTGATCCGGATGCGTTGGTGGGTGTCGCGGATTTCATGTGGAAGATGCGTTGGCAGGCGTCGAGGGTTCATGACGAGTTGACCGCGGTTGTCCGCAGTACCGGCGACGGGGCGTTCGTCGGTAAGACCGCGGATTATCTGCGGGATACGGTGAACGGTGCGATCCGTAATTTCATCGCCGGTGTGCATAGTGCGTTTGAGCAGGCAGAGCCGGCTGTGCGTAGTTATATCCGGGCGATGCGTGACGCGCAGGGTCGTGCGGATGCGGCGCATGCGCAGGCGGAGGGGTTGGCGCCGGATGATCCGGCGCTTGCGGGGTTGCGTACGGACGCCATCAACGCGCAGGCGGATCTGGGTAAGGCCGCGTCGTCGGCGACGAGTGCGATCCGCGAGGCGGCGAGGGCGATTGTTTCGCCGAAGACGGGGTGTCAGCAGTTCTGGGATGCGTTCAACGAGGTCGCGATCGTGATCACGTTGGTCGCGCTCGTCGTCGGTGGCCCGCTCGGGCTGCTCGCGTTCGCGCTGAACGTGGTGCTCGCGGCGAAGGCGGTCGTCGACTACGCCAACGGTGACACGAATGGCTGGGGTTTGTTGTTCGGCCTGTTGATGGCGGTGGCGCCGACGACGAAGCCGCTCATGGCGCTGAAGACGTGGAAGGCCCTTGGTTCCGGGGCGCTGGACTTGCTGAAGGGCGCGGGCAAGGTCGCCATCAGCGCCTGGGACTTCTCCCGGGCGCTGACGCTGCCGTTCCTGGTCGTCAAGGCGTACGACGTCGTCGCGATCCTCGGCAAGGCCGCCGACGCCGCCCGCGTGCTCGCCCTGCGCGGCTTCGTGACCCTCGTCGAACTGCCGAAGACGCTGCGGGCGCTGCACCCCTGGCAGGCGCTGACGGCGATGCACCCCTGGCAGGGCCTGAAGGCAGGCGCCGCCAAACAGCTCGCCCAGCTCAAGGCACTGCACCCATGGCAGAGCACGAAAGCGGGCTTCGCCAACCAGTTCCACGACCTGAAATGGCTACGGATCTTCACCCCGCTCGAAGCCAACGAGATCGGGGCTCTCGGGGTCTGGGGCGCTCACGACCTCGCCATCCTGGGCCGCGGCTTCCAGATCCCGAAGTACCTGGGCCTAGCCGACTATCTCCCCGGCGCCGCCGGGGCCGCCACCCACACCGGCGCGCACCTCGGCGACGCGCTGCTCAGCATCCACTCCCCGGCCGGCCCGTACCCAGGCGCGGGGATGGAGCACGCACTCTCGGCGGCCGGCGGACACGTGACGGGATCGGGGCTCGGATTCGGATATGGCCACAACTCGCTCCTCGGCCCGAGCGCGGCGACGCTGCTCGAACCCGCCGGAGCGTCCGCGTCGCTCGCCACGGGTGCGTCCGGCCTGATCCTCCCGCACGGCGCCGCGGCCGCGGCGGGCCAGCTCGCGAGCCCGATGAGCCATGCCGGCGCGCGGGCGTTCGCCGACACCGGCGCGCTCGCGGCCACGGGGCGTATGTCGCTTCCCGCGGGCGGCGCGGCGGTGTTCGGGGCGGCGCACCTGGCACCCACGCACGCGGTGGACCTGCTCGGGCAGGTGCACGCCGCGAGGCGCCTCGGGGAGGCGCTCGCGGATTTCAGACCGCTGGAGCACAAGCTCATCACCAACGCGGAACACGTCACCGCCCTGCGCACCGGCGGCGACACCTTCGCGATCGACTTCTCCCGCGCCGAGACCGCCGCGCCCGTCACCCGGGCCACTGGCGCCGACACGGCCGTGTCGGCGCCCGGCGCGCGGGCCGCGCTCGACGCGCCCCGCACGGGCACGCTCGGCGCGGCGCGTACGGCCCCGCTCGACGCGGCGCCGAGGCTGCCGGCCGAGGCCCGCGCGGCCTCGTCAGTTCCCGCCGCCGCGACGGGCCGGGACATGGCGTTCGACGGCGCGGAGGTACGGATCGGCCCCGGGGCCGCCCACGACCTGGGGGGCCTGCCCGACGGCGCCAGCCGAACGGCCACCACGCCGGATCGAGTTCGCGAGGGTCTCCACGCGGGTGACGAGACGCCGGCCCGGGCGCATGGCACGTCGTCGGCGGCGGACCGGGGGCTCGCGGAGCCGGCTCCGCACACGCCGGACACCTCCGAACTGCTCGCCGAGACCGGGCCGGCCGGCAGCCGGCACCTGGTTGACGCGGCCAGCGCCGGCCACGGCGGGGCCGGTCTGGACGAGGCCGCGCGCCGCCCGGAGGCCGCCGGCGTCGCCGCCCAGCGCCACGGCGCGCGGCCCGCCGCCGCCACGGCGTCGACCGACGGGGTCGGCCTACCGGTCCGGCCCGAGTTCCGGCCGCCGGCCGGGGCCGGCACGTCGGAACGGCCGCTGGTGGGCGCGGGCGCGTCGACGTCCGATGGCCGGGCCGGTTGGCATCAGCAGCCCCAGCAACGGCACTGGGCACGGCAGGACGCCGCGGCTGGCGAGCCGGGTGAGCTGGTGGACGCGGCGACGGCGCACCAGCGCGCCGCCGAGGAGGTGTCACAGGCGCACGCCGCCTTCGATGCCGCGGTGGTCGCCGGCGCGCGCGACCCCGACGCGATGATCACGGCGATGGTCGACCGGCGCGCGGCCGAGACGCGCCTGGCCCACGCCGAGCTGACGACGCCAGGCCCAGCAACGGGCGGCGACGCGGCACGGGCCGTGACCGCCGCGGACGTGCCGGCGGCCCATACCGCCGCAGAGGCGCCGGCCGCCCGCACCGCCGCGGAGGCGCCGTCCGCCGGCGCCGTCGCGCGCGCCGACCCGCCCCCGGGAACGGCTGAAGGCGCCGCCGGGTCGCCCGGTGGCGCCGAGCACTCCGCAGTCACGGAGCCGCCCGCGGGCGAACGGCCCCAGGCGGGCTCGGGGGGTGGTGGGGAGAAGCCGCCCGGCGAGCCACCGCGCCCGGTGCCCTCCTCGGCGCCGGATCCCTCCGAAGGCGTGCCCGGGGGTGGCGGTTCGGCCCAGCCACGCCGGCTGGTGGCGTCGGTGGGCAGTGACCCGGCGTTCGACGTGTTCTTGCACGCCGACGGCACCGCCCGGATCGCCGGCCACCCTCGCCCCTGGGCCGTCACGCGCGACGCCGACGGATCGGTGACCCTCACCGCGGGCCGGAACCGGATGAAGCTCGACGCCGACGGCAAGATCCTGCACGCGAACCTGCGTCACACCCTCGAGAACGGGGACGCCCTCGGCCGTACCCGGATCAGGTCCGACAGGACGACCACCTGGTTCGAGCCGAACGGCAAGGCCGTCAGCAGCGACCTGCGCTACACCCCGCACGGCGACGGCGGGTTCCACCTGCACCGGCCCGACGGCACGCATCTCTCTCTCGACGCTGGCGGGACGCTCACCGAGGCCCATATCACCCATGCCGCCGCGGACGGGACGCCGCTTGGGCATGTCGAGGTCGCGGCCGACGGTTCCGCGGTCTGGCACCACGCCGACGGCGGCGTCACCGGCGACCTGCGGCTCGCCGCCGACCCGCACGGCGGTTACCACCTCGTCTCCGCCGACGGCGCCCACGCGCCGGTCGCCCTCACCACCTTCAGCCACAGCCTGCCCGTTCCGCGCATGAGCCCGGAGGGGCACTGGACCAACGGCGTCTACACCGTCAGCCCGGCGAAGATGGCGCCGCACCTCGCCAACTCTCCGGGCCCGGAGCTCAAGAGCCTCTTCCTGCGCCACGTCGACGCCGAGAGGGTCACGCTTGACGCCGCGGCCTACGCGGACGCCGCCGGCCTGTGGGTCGGCAACAAGGCCCGGGTTCTCATCGAGGGCGGACCCGTCGGCGTCCGCGGCAACACTGGCGAGCTCACCCACTGGGTCCAGGTCACCCGGCGAGGGCGGATGGTCCACGCCTGGCCCTCCAGGCCGCCGCACGCGCTCGCGGCCTCGCCGGTGACCTGGGCGGGCACGGAGGCGCGGTTCCTGGCGGATGGGCGTCACCTGACGGTCACCACCGCGGCCGAGGGCCGGCTCGGGCGGATCATCGATCCGGGTGCCCGTGACGTCTACCGTGGTGCCTTCGAGGAGATCGAGGGCGACGGCGTCCGTGTCACGGCGCTGACCACGGACGACCTCGCCGACGTGACCGGTTTCGAGGACGTCGTGCTGCTGGACGGGTCGGGCGCCCGCGTCGCGGACTTCCGGGAGTTCGACGGCGCCGGCCAGCTCACCGGCAGCGGGAGGTTCCTCCAGGACCCCGGCCACCACCTCTACGCCCACCTCACCGTCGACCACGCCGCCGGCACGGCGACCCTCCGCCACGTGGACGGCACCGTCGAGGAAGGCCTGGCCCACGCCGCCGCCGAGCGCGGCGGCACGATCACCCGCGCCGACGGCACCTCCTACCGCTACGCCGCCGACGGCACGGTGGCCCACCCTCCACCCGCGCCGACCAATGCCAGTCATGCCGCGCCGACCAGCGCCAGTCACCCCACGCCGACCAGCGCCAGCCATCCCGCGCCGACCGGCAGCAGTCACCCCACGCCTGCGGGCGGCAGTCACCCCACGGCCGGCAGTCACCCCACCGCCCCCGCGCAGCCCCCGGCTGGCGGCGCCGGCTGGCACCATCAGCCCCAGCAGCAGCACCTGGCGTCCGCCGGCGGCGCGCCGCCCTCCGGTCACGGGCCTGGCGGCCCCGGGGCCGCCGCCCACACCGCCCCGCCGGGCTGGCAGGCCCAGGCCCTTCCGGGCGGCGGCCGGGAGCTCACCAACGGCGACATGACGATCGTCCTGCGCGCTGACGGCCAGCCGGCGCGGCTGGACAACATCCGGCTGGGGCCGGCCCACGGGCAGGACAGCGGCCTGGTCATCCGGGCGGCGCGCAACGCGACGACGGGTGACCTCGACGTCGAGGTGCTCGCGCGCCTCCAGGGCGGGACCGGGCCCGCGAGGTTCGTCCAGGTCCGCGGGGCCGAGGCGGCCTGGGACGGTACCCATGTCCGGGTCACGACCACCGCGGGCCGCCACGGGGGCGACTTCCGGCTGTACGACCTGGACGGGACGCTGAGCCGCGAGCGCGTGTCGGCGTTCGCCCGCGGCGGCGACCGGTCCGGGGCGACGTTCGAGATCGACCACGCCGGGCGGACCTGGGAACGGCGCGAACCGATCCCGGGAGACGCCAGCGGCGCGACCCGGACACCCGACTACGGCGGCAGGGGCGAGGTCGTGACCGGCCGGGCCGGCGAGCTGCGGCTGGTCGACCCGCTCTCGCGGTACAGGACGGCCGCCTACGTCCGCGAACGGCTCTCGAACGGCAACCTGCTGGAGGTCTTCGGCAGGGCCAGGGGCCGGCACCACTGGATCGAGTGGCGTGACACCGGGCGCAGCCTCGACCACTTCGAGGCCAGGCGCGGCTACCGCACGTACGACGAGATCCCGGACGGCATGTGGTGGGACCATCAGGCGGGCCTGCTCGGGCCGACGGGGCCGCGGGTGCGCGAGTACCTGAACCTGCCCGACGGCGGCCTGGTGCGCGCCGAGCAGGAGGTGTCCGGCCGGTGGGGCTGGCACCGCTTCGGCGCCGACCACAGCCTCGTCGCGGAAGGTGAGCGGGTCCGGTACGGCCGTGGCTGGGTCGACCGGGCTACGACGGGCGAGGTCGCGCAGCGGTACTACCCCGCCGTGTTCGGGAAAGGCCATTTCCCCTTCGTCGGCGCGCACCGCCCGCGCGACGCGTTCGACTACCTGGTCCACGAGCTGGACGCCGCCGGCCGGCCGACGGACCGCTTCGCGCAGTTCTCCCCGCAGAGCGAGCTGACCCGCGGCAGCGAGGCGATGAGCGGCGGCCACGCGCTGGACCTGCAGCGGTACGCCGAGCTGCGCCCGCCGCGACAGCTCTGGACGGCCAGGCAGGATCTGGGCGCGGTCGGCCCGGCGGACGAACCGGGCTGGTGGCGGGTTCGTCGCGATATCGGCGACGTCGACTTCCCCAGGCCGAGCGACATCCGGCTCCGCCGGGGCGCCCCCGGCGATCCAGCGCCCGGCTGGGACATCGGTGACAGCCGCTTCCGGGCGTTTCGCTGGATCGAGCGCGACGCCCAGGGCAACCAGGTCGCCAGCGGGGTGCGGACGGTGCGGGACCGGACGAACGGCACCTTCTCCGACTTCACCCACGACGGCCACTTCGCGCGCGGGACCTGGAGGCTGGAGAACGGCAACGTCCTGGAGATCGGCCGCGCCGACGCGGGGGTGGTCGGCCAGGCCGGCGGCACGCGCTGGATGGCACACCCCGATCCAAGTGTCTACGCCGGCCGGCGCGACCTGTTCTGGCAGGAGCTGGACGGCACGGCGCCCGGCGGCACGGTGCTGGCGGCCGGGGCGCGCCATTTCCCGAGCGGCGGGCCGCACTGGGTCGACACCGTCACGGAGAACGGCGTGGAGGTCGTCGTCCGCCAGACGGTCGGCGACGCGGGCGACGTCGTCACCTACCTGCCCGGGCACCGGCCGGTGTACGACCTGGGTCTCGCCGAGGGCGCGTCGCACACCGCGGTCAACCTCGACAGCCCAGGCACCGTCTCGGTCACCCGGGACACGAACGGCGAGCTGGTCGGCCGGACCGACGCGTGGCGAGTCCAGGACGCCGGCGGCAACCCGATCACGGTGACGGTCACCGGTCACGGCCACCCGAGCCGGGGAAGATGGGCCTGGAAGATCGACCAGGACGGCATCCAGCTGAGGGTCCGGGTCAACGGACAGGATCTCGCCGTCGACGCGAAGGAGTTCGCCGGGACGCGGATCAGCGCGCGCAACACGCGCCCGACCAGCTACCTCGACCGGCGATTCGCCGACCACTTCGACGAGTCCTTCCGGGACTACCTCGAGGTGACCGTCAGGAACGGTGGCAAGGACGAGAACGTCTGGGTCCTCGTGCGGGACAGCCGGGCCCTCGACCAGGGCACCACCCTGCGCACCTTCCACGACGGCACCGGCTGGCGCTCGCAGGTGTTCGACGGCGACGGCGCCCCGGTGGGCCGCACCGAGGCCACGCGGCAATGGGGGCACGGAACCGGCGCCGATGGGAAACCTGTCTGGGGAACCGAGCCGGTCGCGGGGATGGGCCGCATCCCGGCGCGCGCCCCTGTCTGGCAGGACCTCAGCGTCGATGGCCAGCGAGTGCTGCGCGAGTCGAACGCGGGCAGGGTCCTCGAGTACACGGCGCCCAGGCCACCCGACCCCGGCACGCCGGGGGCCCCGCCGCCCCCGCCGCCCCCGGTGGGCCGGCCGACCGCCGCGAAGACGGGCTTTGGCACCTGGCGGGAGCTCGACCAGGGCCAGGTCATCCGGGAGCGGGTCAACCTCCCCGGCCGGTACCGCGAGACCGAGACCTTCCACGGGCAGTGGCGGGAGACGAACGAGAACGGCGATCTGCTACGGATCCGCACCCTCTCCGGCCGGGTCTGGGAGCGTGACCCGCTGGGACGGCGACGCGTCGTCGCCACCCCGCAGGGACACTGGGACCTGGCCGGCCGCGAGATGGACTACCGGGGCGCGCTCAACGAGATCAGGGGCTGGAACCGGGTCAACCGGTACCTCAACATGCGGCAGTACCGGGCCGGGGACGGGCTGGTCGGCGAGTTCATCCCGCGGAGCCTGCTGGTCGCGCGCCGGGCGCTCCTGGACTACACGCAGGACGTCCTCCTGGACTTCCCGGCCCGGTTCGCCAGCCAGCTGGTGTTCAACGGGATGGCCGGCGAGCACAAGGACGACCCGTTCAGCTGGAAGTGGGTCGAGAAGACCGTGCTGAACTCACTGGTCGGCGGGGCGTTCCGGACCGGCGCGACGACGCTGCACCAGATCGGCGGCCTCGGCCGGTGGCGCCAGGGCTTCGGCAACGTCGACAACGGCTTCCCCTACAACCGGCACATTCCCAGGGACGACTGGGAGACGGAGTTCGCTGGCAACGAGTACGCGCCGCGGTGGCGCGGCCTCACCTATGACACCGGCGCGTACGGAGCCGTCTTCAACCCGCTTCTCTCGGCGGCGAGCAGCTGGACGGTGGGGGGCCTGTTCGGCGACGAGTGGCAGTGGGCCAGCCCCGGGGAGAGCGCCGCGAGCACACTCATCACCGGCCTCCCGATCGGCCTCGGGCGCAGCCTCGTCCACGGCTACGCCTCGGGGCGGTTCTTCCACGTCGGCGGCCTAGCCGAGGTCGGCTGGATCGCGGGGGAGCGGGTCGCCGACCGCACGCTGAGCCTGTTCCTCAAGCGTTGGTTGCTCGAGGAGCCGAGCGCCCCGCCCCCACCCCCGCCTTCCCCCGTGCCGTCGCCTTCCCCGTCGGTGTCCCCTTCACAGTCCGTGCCGCCGACGCCTCCCGGGACCCCGTCGCCGACCAGCCCGCCCGCGCCGGCGCCGACCGTGACGCCGTCCACGGCTCCGCATCCCGGGAACACACAGCCGCCCCCGACGTCCGGGCATACCTCGGTCCCACCGCAGCCGGTGCCGACCTTGACCTCAGTCCCAGCACCGACGCTGATCCCGACCTCAACGCTGATCCCGACCCTGACTCCGACCTCGACGCTCAGCCCGACCGCGACCCCAGGCCCGACGCCGACTCCCACGTCCACGACGACCCCGACTCCGACCCCGACGTCCACCCAGAGCCCGACGGCGGCCCCGACTCCCACTCCCACGGCCACGCCATCATCGACGGAGCCCCCGAGCCCGACCCCGACCGCGACACCGGCGCCGGTCCCAAGCGGCGCGTCGGCGCCCGACGAGGCGCGGCTGGCGTCCTGGACGGCCGCGCCCGACGCAGAGAATCCGTACCTGGAGGCCGCGCTGGCCCTTCTCGGGTGACTCCCGCGGTGGACGCCCGAACCGTGGCACGGCGCCCCCGGCGGCCGCCCGCGCGGCGTTACACGACGACCTCAGTCGATCATTTCGAAGGTCGGTGAGATCTCGAAACGGTTGAAAATCATCCAGGCGACCTCGATCTGTTTCCCGAGACAAGGTTCGTCGGCGGGGAACAGCAGCCTGACGTCGATATCGCCCTCTTCTTGGGTCCGGGAGACGGCGATCTCCAGGGCAATGCGGCCGACGAGCGGATAGGTGAACCACTCGTCGTCATCCGGCCCAGCCTCCAGACCGGTCTCGACGGCGCCCCAGTCCAGCTCGCCGAACCGATAGTCGACTATTTCTGACAGCGCGACCAGGAACCCTTTCAGATTCGCCAGCCGCAGCCACCCGTCGAGCTGCTCCACCACGTCACCAACCCGTCATTCGCCAGCGATTCTCACCCGCCGGGAGCCGCCGTCGCCCGCTCAGACGAGGGTGCTCCGGCTGGACGTCACGCCCGTTCGACCCGATTATACGGCCGGCGGTTTGGCGCGCCGTGCGCCGCCATGCGGATTGCCGGCGCCCCGGCCCGCGCTTCCCGCGCGCCGGGGACCACAATGAGGTTCAGGCGGTTATGGCCCGGCGCTCGGCGAAGGGCCTGAACTCCCGGTCGGCACCCAGTAGGCGGCACGCGGACGACGCGACGGCCGCGGATACGCGGAAGGACAGCGGACCACAGGATGCGAAGGCCACGACAGCAGGCGGCGCCGGCGGCGAGCCCCCCGCAGGCTCCCCCGGCGGGAGCCGGCGGATGGGCGGCGCCAGCCCCGTTCGGCCCGCCGCCCGTGCCGGGGCCTGTACCGGGGCCGGGGCCTGTGTCGGGGCCTCTGTCCGCCGCGCTCGAGGCGGCCGCGCCCGGCCAGACCGTGACGCTCCCGCCTGGCCGCTACGCCGAGAACCTCCTGATCGACGGGGATGTCACGCTCGCCGCGGCGGCCGGCGGCGGCACCGTGTGGCTCGCGGGCGGAGGCCCGCTCGTCCTGCGCGGCTCGGCGGTGCTGTCCGGTCTGGTCATCGTGGGCACCGACCCGTCGCTGCCCGCGGTCGTCATCGACGGGGGAGCGCCGACCCTGCGAGGGTGCGAGATCGTCAACGGCCGGGTGGAGATCGTCGGCGACGCCTCGCCGACGCTGCGCGACTGCCGGATCAGCGGCGCCCAGCTGGCCGGCGCGCATGCCGCGGGCACCGGCGGGCCCACCCTGGAAGGCTGCGTCGTCACTGACGTGGACGGCACCGGTGTCGTCGCCAGCGCCGGCGCGGCCGTCACCCTGCGGGGCTGCCGGATCTCCCGGACCACCGGTTCCGGCCTGCGCGCCCGCGGCCAGGCCACCGCGAGCGCCGACGGCTGCGAGATCACCGGGACCGGCCGCAGCGGCGTGCTCGTCGAGGACACGGCGACGGTCCGGCTGCGCGGCTGCTCCGTGCGCGGCGCCGGTACCGAGGGCGTCCGCGTTCTCGGCTCCTCGCCGGGGCTCCCCGGCGCGCCCGGCGTGGGCGCGGCGGCGGGCGCGAGCGCCGCGGCCGCCGCCCCCGGCCCCACCACCGGCGGGAGCGGCTCAGGGGACGTCCATGGCCGAGGAGACGCGAACGGCTCCGGAGAGACGGATGGCACCGCCGCGCGGCCGGGGCCCGAGGTGGTCGCCGACGACTGCGAGCTGGAGGCTGTCGGCACGGACGGGCTGCTCGTCGAGGGCGCCGCGACGGTGACACTGTCCGGCTGCCGGCTGCGCTCGCCCGCCCGCGCCGGCGTCGTCGCGGCCGGGGCGTCCGTCGTGACGCTCACCGGCTGCGTGCTGGAGCGCGTCGGCACCTCCGCCCTGGTGGCGCGCGGCTCGGCGGTCATCACGGCCGACGGCGGCCGGGTGTTCCGGCCGGCGGCCAACGGGGTGTTCGTCGCCGACGCGGGCCTGGCCACCCTTCGCGGCCTGGCCATCGAGGAGGCCGGCTACAGCGCGGTCCACGCGGCCGGCGCCTCGTCGGTCACCCTCGTCGACGCGCACCTGCGGACCACTCCCGAGCACGGGGTGCACGCGGTCGGCCGGGCCGCGGTCCGCGTCGAGGGTGGCCGGGTCAGCGGCGCGGCCATGTCGGCGCTGCACGCCGAGCAGGACGCGACGCTGACCGCGCACGGCTGTGAGCTGGCCGGCAACGGCGTCGGGATCAGCGCGAACGCGGCGGCGCCGGCCACCGCGACGGCGACCGGCTGCGTCGTCACCGACAGCGCCGACGTGGGCATCCGGATCGGCTCGGGCGCGAAGGCGACGCTCACCGGATGCCGGGTCGAGCGCACCGGCGCCGCCGGTGTGGTGGTCGCCGAGCGCGGCGAGGCCCAGATCACCGACTGCCAGATCGCGGACGCGACCGGCTCCGGCCTGGTTGTCTGGCGCGCGGCCGCCCCGACCGTCAGCGGCCTGCGGGTGGCGCGCACCGGCAAGAACGGCGTCTTCGTCGGCGACGACGCCGCCGGCGCGTTCGAGGGTGGCGAGATCACGGCGGCCGCGTTCCCCGCGCTGCACGTCGGCGCCCGGGCCACGCCCCGCGTCGCCGGCCTGCGTATCCACGACACGGACACCGACCTGAGCCTCGCCGACGGCGGCGCGCCGACGTTCGAGCGCTGCACGGTCACCCGGGTGCGGACCGTCAACATCCCCGCGTCCGGCCGGGACGGCGCGGCCGAGGGCCCTGGCGGGACGGGGCCGGCGACGGCCGCGGCGGGTGGCCGGGGCGGCACCGGGGCCGACGGAGAGGCGGACGACCTGCCGGACGCGCCCCCGGTCGAGTCGCTCGACGACCTGCTGGCGGAGCTCGCCGGCCTGGTCGGCCTGGAGCGCGTGAAGCGGGACGTCGGCGCGCAGGTGAAGCTCATGCAGACGGTGCGCCGCAGGCAGGAGGCCGGGCTCGCCGCGCCGCCGCTGTCCCGAAACCTGATCTTCGCGGGCAACCCGGGCACCGGCAAGACGACCGTGGCCCGCCTCTACGGCCGGCTGCTGACCGCGCTCGGGATGCTCGAGCGCGGCCACCTCGTCGAGGCCGACCGGTCGGCGATGGTCGGCGAGTACATCGGCCACACGGCGCCGAAGACGACGGCGGTGTTCCGCCGGGCCCTCGGCGGGGTGCTGTTCATCGACGAGGCCTACGCGCTGGTCCCGCCGGGGGTGGGCAACGACTTCGGCCAGGAGGCGGTCGCCACCCTGGTGAAGCTGATGGAGGACCACCGTGACAGGGCCGTCGTCATCGTCGCCGGCTATCCCGGCGAGATGTCCGGGTTCATCGACTCGAACCCGGGTCTCGCGTCCCGGTTCACCCGCACGATCACCTTCGACGACTACGCCGACGAGGAGCTGACCGGCATCGTCACGGCGCAGTGCGCCCAGCACGAGTACGAGCTGACCGAGCCGGCGCGCGCGGCGGTCGTCGAGTACTTTTCCCGGGTCCCTCGGGTACGCGGCTTCGGCAACGGCCGGCTCGCCAGGCAGGTGTTCCAGCGGATGACCGAGATCCAGGCCCAGCGGGTCGCGGACCTGACGGACCCGAGCACCGACGACCTGCTGCGGCTCGTCCCCGACGACGTCCCGTCGAACTGACAGGCGCCGCTGGCCGGCTCTTCACCGGCCGACGCGCTGCTGGCCGGGCCCTCTCTTGGCCAACAGGTAAATATTCGGCGTAAGAGCTTCAAATCCCTCTCAAATCGGTCCGCGCCCGGCGGCGTGACCGTAGCCTGACGTGGCGTCAGCTCGGCCACCGTTGACACCGGACGCCCGGCGGAGGGACTGCCCATGACGAGCGTGCCCGCGCCCGCTCCAGAACGGGCCGACGCGGCCCGGCGGCGGCACTTCGGCGAGCACCTGGTCCGTGACTGCGGCCCCGCCCTGGAGCGCTATGTGTCCCGGCTGCTGCCGGGCGACCCGGGGCGCACCGAGGACATCGTCCAGGAGACGTTCCTGCGCGCCTGGCGGCACGCCGACCTGCTCACCGGCCTGACCTGCGACGAGGAGCTGCGGCGCTGGCTGTTCCGCGTCGCCCACAACGTGGCCGTCGACTGGCTGCGCCGGCGGGCCACCCGCCCGCTCGAACTGACCGACAACCTGCCCGTCCTGTCCGATCCGGCCGGGCAGGACCAGCTCGAGGCGGTGCTGCTGCGCCTCATCCTCGCCACCGCGCTCGAGACGCTGTCCGCGCCGCAGCGGGCGACCCTGGTGCACCTGCACTGGCTCGACCGCTCCCACGCGGAGGTCGCCGCCGCGCTCGGCATCCCGACCGGCACGGTCAAGTCGCGCCACCACGTCGCCGTCCGCGAGCTGCGTACCGCCCTGACCGCCCGAGGCGTCACCGGCGCTCGCCCCGCGGCCCGTTGACCGGACTAGGCCCCGGGGCCGCCGCGGGGCACTGACAGAAGGCCAGGGCACCAGCATGCGCACGAGGCTGCTCACGATCCTGCTCGCGTTCATGACGGCGACGCTGGCCGCGCTGGGTGTGCCCCTCGGGCGCAGCGTCGCGCAGAGCCAGCAGCAGCAGATGTTCGTCGACCGGCTCGCGGACACCTCGCGGTTCGCGGGCATCGCCGGCCAGGCGCCGGCGGGCGACGGGGACCAGGAGCTGCGGGACGAGCTGACCCACTACGAGCAGCTGTACGGGATCGCCGCGGTGGTCGTCGACCTGAACGAGGACGTGCGCGCCGCGTCGAGCCCGGGAGTCGACGCGCGCGTGGAGGAGCTGCGCCCCGCTCTGCAGGGCGCCCTGCGAGGCCGCCGGTCCAGCGACCCCGGCCAGATCTGGCCCTGGCAGGACCGCCCGCTGGTGGTGGCCGAACCGGTCGTCTCCGGCAGGGACGTCGTCGGCGCGGCGGTGACGATCTCCCCGACGGGCCGGCTGTCCGGCCGGATCCTGCGCTGGTGGCTGTGGCTGCTGGCCGCCGCCGTCGTCGTCACCTGCCTGTGGGTGGGAGCCGCCGTGCGGCTGACGCGCTGGGTGCTGCGCCCGGTGCACGACCTGGGCCTGGTCACCCACGAGATCGCGACGGGCCGGCTCTCGGCCCGGGTGCTGGGCAGCGCCGGGCCGCTGGAGCTGCGCCGGCTGACCCTGTCGTTCAACGAGATGGCCGGCCACGTGGAGGACGCCGTCGAGGCGCAGCGCGCGTTCGTCGCGGACGCCTCCCACCAGCTGCGCAACCCGCTGTCGGCGCTGCTGCTGCGGATCGAGAACCTCGCGATGGACCTGCCGGACCAGTGGCAGGAGGAGGTGGGGGAGACCCGGGTGGAGGCGCGCCGGCTGGTCCGGGTCCTCGACGAGATGCTCGCGCTGGCCAGGGCCGAGCACCACGTGGCGCGCCCGGAGAAGATCGACGTCCGTGCCGTCGTCGACGAGCGGGTCGCCGCGTGGCGGCCGATGGGCGACGCCCGCGGCGTCAGCGTCGACGTGACCGGGCTGACCAGCGTGTCGGCGGTGACCGACGTCGACGCCCTTGAGGGCGCGCTGGACGCGGTACTCGACAACGCGCTGAAGTTCTCCCCGCTGGACTCGACCGTCACAGTGACCGTGAGCCTGGGTCCCGACGGTCCCGACGGTCCCGACGGTCCCGACGGTCCCGACGGTCCCGGCGGGCCGGGCGCCGCCGGTGACGCACCCGGCCCGGACGCCGCGCGCGACGGCGGCGGCCAGACCGCCCGCGACGCCACCTTGCTCGCCGCCCACCTCCCCACCGTCGCCGCCACCCGCCCCGTGGCGCGTCACCTGGGTGAGCCGGCGGGTGACGTGTTCATCCGGGTGAGCGACCAGGGACCCGGAGTCACCGTCGACGAGCTGGCGAGCATCGGGCGCCGTTTCTGGCGCAGCCGGCGCAACGTCAACATCGGCGGCTCCGGCCTCGGGCTCAGCATCGCGACGACCCTGCTGGCCGCCTCGGGCGGCGACATCCGCTACGCGCTTGGCGAGCCGGCCGGCCTCGTGGTGACGCTGCGGCTGCCTCCGGCCAGCCCGAGCTCGCCAGGGGCGGCGACGTAGCTGCCGCGGCGTGGCGGGCACAGCCGCGCGTTCCAGACACCGGACTCGACCAGCCGCACGGCCTCCTCCCGGATGATCTCGCTGACTCTGATCGCGAAGCCACGCGGCAGTTCGAGATGCCCGGTGACGGCGGTGCCCAGCTGCTGGGTGAGAGCCGGCTCCCGCAGCGGCGCGTGACGCAGCCGCTTCGCCTCGATCTCGGCGGCGCAGGCCGACAGCGGCAGCACGCCGTAGCCACGCCTGAACAGGTGGCCGCTGGTAACGGCACCCTCACGCCCAGGACCGCGGGTGCGTGAGCGACGGCGGCGGGCGGCTCAGCCCGGCGCGTCAAGCCATAGGGGTGCGTCGTCGCGCGGCTTCGAACGCGAAACGACCGGCCGGGTGCGCGTGCACCCGGCCGGTCGGGCGTGCCCAGTCGCCGTGGCCGGCGGACGTCACCTCGTCAGAGGCGTGTGGTCAGAAGCGGCGTGGCGTGGAGTCGAGGCCGGGCATCTCCTCCAGCCGGCCAGCGGTGGCCTCCGAGGCCATCTCCTCGTTCATCGACGCCGGGAAGCCGGTGGCGGGCGTGGACGAGGCCGACGACGGACGACCGGACGTCCCAGTTTCGGCTCCGGCCGGTGTCCCCGCGCTGGCGGTCACCGGCGGCGTCGGTGTCGAGCCGGTCAGGTCCTCGTCGCGACCGCCGCCCGCCAGCGTGTCCGCCTTGCCCTGCTGGCCGGAGCCGGGCAGGTACTTGCGGGCCGCGACGGTCGCCGCCGCGCCGCCGCCCAGCAGCAGCACGGTGACCATGCCGCGGCGGCGGCGCTGGTGCGCCCGGGCCAGCTTCCGCTCGGCCTTCGCGAGCCGGTTCTCCAGCACCAGCTGGGCCCTGTCGGCCCGCTGCCGGGCCTTGCGCTCGGACCGGACGGCGCGGCCGGACCGGGCCTTCTCGATCCGCAGCTCGGTGGTCGCGCGGGCGCGCTCAGCCGAGAGCTCCGCCGCGCCGCGCGCCTTCTCGATCCGCCGGCCGGCGCGACCGGAGACGGCCGCGGCCCTGGATGCCGTCCGGGCCGGGACCTTCGCCACCTTGCCGGCCTGCCGGCTGACCGAGTCGGCGCCGGCGCTCGAGGCTTCGGCCACCTTGCTGGCCAGCGCGCTGCCGGCGTCCCGGGTGGCGGTCGCGGCGGTGTGCCCCGCCTGGGCCACCCCATGGCTGGCCTTGGCCGTGGCGTCGGCGACGGCGTGCCCGGCGCGGTCGGCGGCGGTGCGGGCCGCGTCGGGAATCCCGCTCACCGGGACGGCCTCGGTGACGTGCGAGAGCCGGTCCTTGATCGTGGTACTCATCGGTCTCCCTTCGTGGCGTGGCCCGAGCGGCGGGGCCGGCGCGGGGTCGGGGCGGGTGACCCCGCCGCTGGCCCTCCAAGATCTGACGACCTTGCCCTACCCTGCGCGGCGGCGAACCAACATTCCCACTCTCCGTGGCGTGGCACTCGCCCTGAGCGGCCTACGGCGGGTGGACCAGGCCGGTGACGGCCCTAGACCTTGGTTGCCCGGTAGTACCTGGCCGCCCCCTCGTGCAGCGGCACCGGCCCGGTCGCGACGGCGCTGCGCGGGTCCAGCGAGTACGCGACCGGCACCACCCGGGCGATCGTCTCCCGCGCGTCGAAGAGAATCCGGGTCACCTCGCGGACGAGTCCCGGGTCGGTGTCGACGCTGGTGACGAGCAGGTCGGCCATCGCCACGGTCGGGGTCGCGCCGACGCCGGCGTAGGCGCCGTCGGGGATGACGCCGCGCCGGTACTCGGCGCCCCACTCCTGGACGTCGTCCAGCCTGCCCACCAGCCCGTCGAGAGGGACGAACCAGACGGGGAACCGGCTGGCCAGGTCCGCGACCGTGATGGTGGGCAGCCCGCCCTGCCAGAAGAACGCGTCGATGGTGCCGTCGGCCAGCGCCTTCGCCGACTCGTCGACACCGAGCCTCCGCTGGGTCACGTCGGCCAGGTCGATCGCCGGGTCGACGGTGAACAGCCGGGTGGCGACCAGGTCGGTGCCCGAGCCGGGGGCGCCGGTCGAGACCCGCCGGCCGCGCAGGTCCGCGAGGGTCCGGACGGGGGAGTCGCGCGGCACGATGAGGTGGATGTACTCGTCGTAGATCCGCGCGACAGCCCGGACGGGCAGGGCGGCCTTCTTGAAGGGGTCCTGTCCGCGCACCGCGGCCGTCGCCGCGTCCATCGTCGAGAAGCCGAAGGTGTTCGGCTCGGCGGCTACCCTCCGCAGGTTGTCCACCGCGGCGCCCGTGATCATGGTCGTCGCCCTTACCCCCGGCAGCGAGCCGTTGATCGAGGCCGACAGCGCCGTGCCGTACCGGTAGTAGATGCCCCCGGTGCCTCCGGTGAAGACCGTGACGGGTCCCCGTCGATATTGCGGGCCGCCGCCGTCGAACCGAATCCAGGCGAGCACCCCGGCCGTCACCAGAACAACCGCCGGAACGACGGCCAGCACGACCAGTCGACGCCACGGCGGCAGGCCGGACGGGCGCGCCCGGCCCACGGTGACTCTCATGCTTTATCCTCGCACGCCGACGTCCGGGAACGTCAGGCGGCGCGGTTGTGCGCGGGCATGGGCCGAGGCCGGGCCGAAGGCCGGACGGAAAGATTACCGATATGTAAACGACGGCCTGTGCGTTTAGCCGACGGCCTTTGTGCTCAGCCGGTAGCCGATACCGCGGACGGTCTCGATCACCCCGGGCAGTCCTAGCTTTGCGCGCAGTGACGCAATATGGACCTCCAATGTGTGCGAGGCGCCTTCCGAGCTGTATCCCCACACCTCGGCGAATATCTGCTCGCGCCGGAACACCACGCCCGGGGCGCCCGCGAGCTGGGCGAGCAGGTTGAACTCCTTGCGGGTGAGCGCGGTCTCCCGCCCGGCGACGGTGACCTCCCGCGCCCGCAGGTCTATGGAGATCCTCCCGACGGACAGCACCTGGTCGCCGTCGCTCCCGAGCGTGCCGGGCCCGTGCTGGCCGGGCCTGGTGGGCACCGGAGCCGGCGGTGGCCAGGCGCGGGCCCAGGCGGGCCTTGGCCCGCCTGGGCCCGGCTCGGGGCGGGAACCGGACGCGTCGCCGCGCTGGTGGGAACGTCTGGTCACCACGTGAATGCGCGCGATGAGTTCGAGGACGTCGAAAGGCTTGACGACGTAGTCGTCGGCCCCGGTGTAGAGGCCGCGCAGCCGGTCGGCCTGCTCCGCGCGGGCGGTCACCATGATGATCGGTACCGTGGATATCAGTCGGATGCGGGTGCAGATGTCGAAGCCGTCGCGGTCCGGAAGACCCAGGTCGAGCAGCACGAGATCCGGCTGGGCGCTGTTCAGCATGTCCAGCGCGAGGGTGCCCGTTCGGGCGCGGACCACGTCGAACCCGTGCCGGCGAAGACTGCCGGCCAGCGCGCCCGCCACCCGGTCGTCGTCCTCCACTACCAGTAACAGCATCGCTGCCTCCGCCAGTCGGCGCCGCCCGAGCTTCCCCGTACCCCCGTCGCGCGATTCATGAAAAATCCCTGTCGGGCAGAACGTAGCACTGGGAGAAAACACGAGATCGACGGCGACTCCGCCGCCGCGGGGGGTATTCCCCAGTTCCGTGCCGCCTCGCGCGGACGAGGGCGCGCCGGCGGCGATGGGCTCGCCGTTCGCGGCCGCCCCTGCCCGGCCGGGGCAGGGCAGGGCAGGGCAGGGGTAATGGCCAGGGCCGGGGAGCGGGATCCGCCGTCTGTCAGCCCGCTGGCGCGTCCGTCCCAACCCCGATCACGGCGGCGCCGGCGAGCCCGGCGCCGACGATCAGCGGGTTCAGCGCGGTCGGCGCCTCGGCGGCCACCCGCGCGCCTGGCCGGCGCTGCCTGGCCTCGAGCCGTCGCGCCAGGTAGGACAGGCTGGCGTTCACCGCGACGTAGACCACCGCGACGACGACGTAGGCCTGCAGGACGGACTGCGCGTACTGCCCGGTTATCTGCCCGCGGTGCAGCAGCTCCTCGTAGGGCAGGACGAAGCCGAGCGAGCTGTCCTTGAGCAGCACCACAAACTGGCTGACCAGGGACGGCACCATCCGGCGGACCGCCTGCGGCAGCAGGACCAGCTGCATCGTCTGCCAGAAGCCGAGGCCGAGCGCCTCCGCGGCCTCGCGCTGGCCGCTGTGCAGCGAGACGATGCCGGTCCGGAAGATCTCCGCGAAGACGGCGCTGTTGTACAGGGTCAGACCCAGGACGAGGAACCAGAAGACCGGCAGGTCCACGCCCAGCGTCGGCAGCCCGAACCCGATGAAGTAGATCAGCAGCAGGACCGGGATCGCCAGCCAGAAGTGCGTGTACGTCGCCGCGGCGCCCCGCAGCGCCGCCACCGGGGCCAGCCGGCAGATCGCCAGCAGGCAACCGATCGCCAGCGAGAGCGCACCGGCGACGGCGGCCACCTTCAGGGTGTTGAGCAGCCCGAACGCGAGGAACCGCAGGATGGCGGGGTCGGTGACGAAGGTCCAGCGGGCGCGGTCGAGCTGGTGGTGCCCGGCCAGCCGCACGACCGCGACGGCGACCGCGAGGCCGACGAGCCCGACGCCGACGACGGTGGCCGCCGCGATCCAGATTCGTGCCCGCGGCCCAGGCTCGTCATAGAGAACAGTGGCGCTCACAGTGGCGTCCTTTCCTGGCGCGGGTCGTCCCGGCGGTGGCGGTTCCCGGGCGGGCCGGGCGCCGCGGCCGCTCGCCGCGTGGCGAGAGCCAGCCGGCGGCGGTCACCGGGCCACCGCCACGCGGCGTTCGACGAGGCGGGTGACCGCGCCGAGCGGCAAGGTCACGACCATGTAGGCCACGGCGGCCGCGAGGTAGATCCAGATGGGGTTGGGGTCGGAGGTGTTGAGCTGCCCAGCCCGCGCGGTGAGCTCCAGCAGTCCGATCGGGGCGGCCAGCGAGGTGTTACGGACCAGGGCGGACAGCAACGCGCCCAGCGGCGGCACCACCGTGCGGAACGCCTGCGGAAGCACGACATACCGCAGCGTCTTGGTGAAGGTCAGGCCGAGCGAGCGGGCCGCCTCCGCCTGGCCGATGGGCACCGCATTGATGCCGGACCGCAGCGCCTCGGCGACGAAGGCGCCGGTGTAGCCGCCCAGCACCAGGACGGCCGAGACGAACAGCGAGTAGCGGACGCCGGTCTTCGGCAGTCCGTAGACGAACAGGAAGAGCAGGACGAGGGGGGGCGTGTTGCGGACCGTTTCGACGTAGGCCAGCCCGGCCGCCCGGAGGGGGGCGGCCGGGCAGACCCGCGCCGTCGCGACTACCACACCCACACCCAGCGCGAGCAGAAACGACAGCGCGGTGAGCTTGAGGGTGGTCCACAGCCCCGACCCGAACACGTCGAGGTTGTCGAGGACGACGTTCACGATGGGCTCCGAACGAAAGCTGGTGGTGCGGCGGTCAGCGGGCCGGGCCTATGGCTGTCAGGCGGTGTAGCGGTCGATGGTGGGTGTGGTGGGGACGGTGGGTGCCACCTTGCCGACGGTCGACTGGAAGGCCTTCGCCCAGTCGCCGTTCTGGTAGGCCTCCTCGAGGGTGTCGTTGACGAAGGTGCGGAACGCGTCGTCGCCCTTGGTCAGGCCGATTCCGTACGGTTCCGTGGTGAACGTCGTGCCGACGAGCTTGAGGTCGTCCTTGTGTTGTGAGATCAGTCCGAGCAGGACGACGTTGTCGGTGGTGACCGCTTCGACTCGGCCGTCGATGAGCTGTTCGGCGCAGGAGCTGTAGGTGTCGACGAGGACGACGTCGGCGGTGGGGGCCTTCTCTCGCAGGTTCTTCTCCGAGGTGGAGCCCTCGACGGTGCAGACCTTCTTGCCGTTCAGGTCGGCGACGCCGCGGATCGCGGTGTTGTCCGACTTGACCATGATGTCCTGGCCGGCGGTGTAGTAGGGCCCGGCGAAGTCGACGAGCTTCTTGCGTGCGTCGTTGATCGTGTAGGTGGCGATGACGATGTCGACCTTGCCCTGCTGGATGAACGGTTCGCGGTTCTTCGAGACGGTCTGCAGGAACTGGATCTTGTCGGGGCTGCCGAAGATCCGGATCGACAGCAGCCTCGCGATCTCGGTGTCGAATCCCTCGATCTTGTCGTTCGTCGGGTTCTGTAGCCCGAACAGCGGCTGGTCGAACTTGGTGCCGACGATGATCTCTCCGCGCTGGCGGATCTTGTCCAGCGTCGGGCTCGCCGGGAAGTCCGTGGCCTGGGTCAATTTGTAGCCGCCGGCCGGCGTGGCGCCGCTGGCGGCGGCCGGTCCCGGGCCGCTGCCGTCGTCGTCGCCGCACGCGGCGAGCGTCAACGCCAGCGCGGCGGCCAGGCCGACCGTGACGGATGACAGGCGGGCCGAGAGGCGGGATCGTCTGAACATGGGATTCCCTTCCTGCTGTCTCCCCGCGCGGAGCCGCGGCGGGTGAAAAAATTTCGTGGGCCGTTCGGCTGGCCGCGGGCCCGGCAATACGCCCGCGGCGTCGAGAGCGGCGATGCGGGCGATCAGTGACTGAGAATCTTGCCGAGGAAGTCACGGGCGCGCTCGGACTTCGGGCTCGCGAAGAACTCGGCGGGCGGCGCCGTCTCGACGATCCGGCCCTCGTCCATGAAGACCACGCGGTTCGCGACGGTGCGGGCGAACCCCATCTCGTGGGTGACGACCACCATCGTCATTCCGGACGCCGCGAGCTCGCGCATCACGTCGAGAACCTCGTTGATCATCTCCGGGTCGAGGGCTGAGGTGGGCTCGTCGAAGAGCATGATCTTGGGCTCCATCGCCAGCGCCCTGGCGATCGCGGCCCGCTGCTGCTGGCCGCCCGACAGCTGGGCCGGCAGCTGGTCCGCCTTGTCCCCGATGCCCACCCGGTCGAGGAGCTCACGCGCCGTCGCCTCGGCCTGCCGGCGCGGGATTCCCCGGACCTTGACCGGGGCCAGGGTGACGTTGTCGAGCACGCTGCGGTGGCTGAACAGGTTGAAGGACTGGAAAACCATGCCCACCTGCGCCCGCAGCCGGGCCAGGGCCCGGCCTTCCGCGGGCAGGGGGGCACCGTCGATGGTGATGCTGCCCGAGTTGATCGCTTCCATCCGGTTGATGCAGCGGCACAGCGTCGACTTCCCGGACCCGGACGGGCCGATGATCACCACGACCTCGCCGCGGTCGACGGTCAGGTCGATATCGTGGAGAACCTGGTGGGCACCGAACGACTTGCAGACCTTGTCCAGCACTATCAGTGGCTGGCTGGTCGAGGCCGATGGAGCCGGTGCCTGCGGTGCCAAAGACATGGCTGTCCTGACCTCCTTTCCGAATGACGTGCCAGGGCATGCGAAAACGAGCGTTCACGGCATGGTCGAGTCGTTTTTCGGACCGTCGGGAACGGCCCGCGAGAGTAGCCATCCCATCGTCCTCTCGGCGATGGCCCGGGACCTCGTCCCCAGGTGGGATGGAGAAAGGATCCGGCGGGCCGCGGTGGTGTTGTCGAGACCATAGGGAACCCCGTGCCCGGCGGTCCCGTTGCCTGAGAAAAAATTGAGGAAGCCGGCCGGTGACTTAACCTGGCCGCCGGGCGGGCAGCCTGGACCCACCCGGCCCACCCGGCCCACGTAGGCCAGCCCGGACCACGTAGGCCAGCCCGGCCGCCCACAGGGGG
>NZ_MBLO01000068.1 GCF_001854805.1 Pseudofrankia coriaricola | reverse complement strand
CGGCCGGGTACGAGGCCGCTTACGCGGCAGGCCACGACAAGATCGAGGTCGCCCGGAAACCCGTCGGTGCGTGACAGCCAGCTCTCCAAAAGAACTCGGTACTTGACAGTTCGTCCGTGCCGTCCACCCTGGGATGTCCCGTGTTTATATCGATACGGTGCGCGCGACTTGTACCCTGTTGCGTCCGAAGCGCTTGGCTCGGTAGAGCTCGACGTCTGCGAGGTCGACGAGCGTTTCCGGTTTGTCATCGGGGTTGGGGGTGATCGCGGCGACGCCAATGCTCAGGGTGACGATGTGGTTGGTGACCATCGGATGTGGTTCTGCCAGCTCGACGACAGCGGTGCAGAGACGTTGGGCCACCTGGGCGGCGGTGTCGGAGTCGGTGCCCGGCATGACGATGGCGAACTCCTCACCGCCGTAGCGTGCCGCCAGGAGGGGGACGCGGATGTTCTCGGCCAGGCAGGCGGCGACTTGTTGAAGGCATCGGTCGCCGGCGGTGTGTCCGAAGTGGTCGTTGTAGAGCTTGAAGTGGTCGATGTCGCACATGGCCATCGCGATAGGCATTGCCCGCTGTCGGGCGCGGTGCCATGCGGTGTCGAGGGCGTCTTCGAAGCGTCGTCGGTTAGCGAGCCCGGTCAGAGGATCGGTAGCCGAGAGCTGTTCTAGTCGCTGGTTGGCGGCGGCGAGTTGCTGGGTTCGTTCGGCGACCTTGCGTTCCAGCGACGCGTATATCAAGGCGTTGTCGAGCGAGACCGCCAGTTGCCCGGCGATGAGCCGGATCCCTTCGAGGCGTTCGGTGGAGAATGCACCGCGGATCATCCGGTTCTCCAGCAGGAGCGCTGCCCGCAGCTCGCCCCGGATGATAATGGGGACGGCCAGTACTGAGCAGTGGTTGAGGCCGGTGAAGTACGGGTCGCGTCGGAATCGGTCGTCGCGGGTGGCGTCGGCGACAACGACGGGTTCGCGGGTGCGTTCGGTGTACCAGACGACGGAGGACGGCGCCAGGTGCTGCTGGTTGGGCTCCTGGAGGGAGACGGCGCCGCCGTCGGACGCGGGCACCATCCAGTTGTGTTCCTGCTGGTCACGCAGTAGCAGGTGGACGCCGGTGGCGCCGGTCATCGCCGACAGGATTCCCACGACCCTGCTCCGGAGGCCGTCGATGCTGGTCTCGGAGCTGAGCGCCTGGGAAGCGGCGACGATACCGAGCAGGTCGATGGTGCCGGTGGTGACGGTGGAGCGGCGGGCAGGCTCGGCCGGTGGCTGTGTGACCGGCTCCACGCCAGCTGGCTCGACGCGTTGCGTCGGGTGGGCCCAGTCGAGCTGGCTGACCTTCGCGGTCGCTCCCCAGGCCAGGTACCGGCTGCGAGCCGCAACGAGCAATGCGTGCCCGGCTCCTTCCATGCCGTGGTCCAGGCAGAACCGTGCGGCACGTTCCATGATCAGTGCCTGGTGCCACGGGCGTCCCTTCCCGGAGACCTCTCGCAGCGCCCTGTCAAACGTGTACGAGGCCTCGCGGAAGTCATCGGCGGCCCAGGCCCGTTCCGCTTCCACCAGACGCAGCAGGTGCAAAAAGTTGACCGGCGCGTCGGCCGCACGAGCGGCCAGCCATGCGATCGACTTGTCCAACTCGGCCAGTATCGCGCCGCGCTCACCTGCGTCCGCCGCGCGGGCCTGCCCGGCCAACCCCAGGGCGCGCAGCAGGTGTGCCAATGCCGCCGGATGCGCCGCTCGGACGAATGGCAGCAACGGCACCACGGCCGCCGTATGCCGGGTCAGCTCGGCCGGACGATCAAGGATGGCCGCGGCGAGCGCCCGGGTGAGATGCAGGTCGGCGGCGGCAATCGGATTCGCGGCCAGCCGGCCCAGCCAGGCCGCATCGTCAGCCGCCGAATCGTCGGCCGCGGAGCCGACGTCCGTTTCTCGCAGCGCGCTGGCCAGCTGGCGGTACGCTCTGAACATCTCCTCGGCGAGGCCATTGCCGGTGCGGGCGGCGAATGCCAGCGCTTCGTCGGCCTCAGCGGCAAAGGCGTCGAGCGAGGGCGCGCAGTCCAGGAGGCCATCGAGCAGCGGACGGTGGGTCCAGCAGGCGTTCTGCAGGTCACCGCCCTGGATGAGGCCTTCCAGCGCGCGCCGCGCCACGGACAGGTTGTCCTCGAGCGGGTCGAACCAGTGACCGGCACTGAGCACGTATATCAACCACGCGTGCCACACCTCAGGCTCATAGCCGCGCTCCTGAGAGACCGCGAGGATCCGCCGCACCATTCGGTACCCGGTGCGGTAGTCGTTCCGGCGGGCGATGGTCACAAGCGCGGCGTCGCTGGTCGGGCCGACCAGGCGGGGATCCGGGCCATCTCCTGCCCACATCTCCAGCGCCTGGACGATCAGCCACTCCATCATCGGCTGATCGGAGAAGAACGCCGGGGGCAGGAGCCGGTTGACGAGCTTGATGGCGCCCAGGCGCGAACGGTCGGTGATTTCCGGTCGTCGCAGATCGTCGGCTTCGCTGGTCTGGTCGATCCACAGGTAGAGCGCGTCGAGTTTGCGGTCGATCTCCGCATCCAGGTGGTCGCGGTCCGGGGAGGCGAGGCCGAGTTGCCGCAGCTGTTCGAGGCCGAGCCGCATCGCCTCGCCAAGGCGGCCCTGGTTGGTAAGGTTACTGACCTGCACCACGGTCGCGGCCGCGCGTCGGGCCGGATCGCTACACAGCCGGGCGATCGTCCGGTATTCTTCGTCCGCCTCCTCAAGCCGCCCGAGGCTGTACAAGGCGGCGTGACGGCCGGTCCGGACCGTGATCACCTGGTCGGTGTCGGCCGGATCGACGAGCGTCACCGCCGCGGCCAGGAACCTCTCGACCAGCGGGTAGTTGCTCAGCAGCTGCGCTTCGTCGGCGGCGCGCCGGAAAAGCCCCGCCATCAGCTGGCGTTCCTCGGCCGCGTGCACGACGTCGGCCACGAGCAGGTACTGCTCCGCCGCCACGGCGAAGAACTCCGGCCGGTCGGCCAGGTGCCGAGCCAGGCACAACCGCGTAGCGCGCCGCGCATGCGAGCTCAGGCCTTTCAGGACCGATTCCTGAGCCCGGTCGTGGTGAAACCGCACGCTCGGCGGGCCGTCGGACTCCAACACCAGCAACCCGTCGGTCAACGCGGGGGCCAGCCGCCGCTCGACCTCGTCCGCCGACAGATCGGTCGCGGCCGCCAAAAGGTCAAGTTCCACCCGGCCCGCCATACACGCCATCGCCGCCAGCACCCCTCTGGTGACCGGCGGCAACGGGGCCACCCGGGCGGCCAACAGCTCGGTCACATCCACGCGGTCGAGCTCGCGGCGCAGCGCGGCTTCGTCCCACCGCGCACCGCCGGCTTCGGGGACCAGCGCGCCGTCGCGTCGCAGCGTGTTGAGCAACTCCACCGTGTCGTACGGATTACCTCCGGTCGATGGTGCGATCACCCCCGCCAGCTCCGCGGCCGGTCGCGCAGCCAGGCGCAGCAGGTCGGCCACCATCGCCGCCTGCCCGGCCTGCGGTAGGTTGCCCAACCGCAGCTGATACGGCCCGCCCGGCTGACGACGCCAGCGGGCCAGCATCGGCGCCATCGGATGCGTCGCGTCCACCTCGCTGTCCCGGTAGGCGGCGACCAGCAACAACCCCTCGACCGGCTCCTCCTCGCCAAGGATCAGATCGACGACGCCCAACGGAGTCCGCCCCGCCCACTGCAGATCATCGATGAACAGCACCACCGGCCGTTTCCGGGAGGCGACCGCGCGCAGTATCCCGAGTCCGACCCGCCGCACTCGCACCTGCGCGGTCATCGGATCCCCCAGCTGGGGCGGAACCTTCAGCAGCGCCGCAAACTCCGGCAAGGTGGCGGTGGCAAGGCCGGCGTTGGGTCCCAACATCCGCAGGATCCGGTCCCGCACCTCAGCCAGATAGTCCTCGGGCTCGGCCAGCAGCAGCCGACCCAACGCCCGAAACGCCTGCCAGACACCGTCATAGTCCTGATTACGGCGATACTGGTCGAACTTGCCGGCCACAAACCAGCCGTCGCTACCAGCCACGACCGGCCGCAACTCGTTGACCAGGGACGTCTTACCCACCCCCGGCACGCCACCGACGAGGATCCCACGACAACGACCCGCCATCGCATCGACAAACGCCGCACCCAACTCACCGATCTCCTGATCACGCCCGACCAGCCGCGACGGCGTCAGCCGCCGGGCGGGAAGATCGTGCTCACCGAGACGCACCAGCGCGCCGCCACCGCGCACCACAGTGAGATCGTGAACCAGCCCGTCGGCGCTCTGGTAACGGTCATCCGGCTCCTTCTCGAGGAGATGCATGATGATCCTCGAAAGTCCGGCCGGCACGGACGGATTCACCGCCGACGGCGGCGTCGGCACCCGCGCGAGATGACCGTGAATGATCCGCATCGGGTCGCCGACACCGAACGGAGGCGCGCCGGTCGCCATCTCATACAGGGTCGCCCCCACCGCGTACAGATCGGCCCGCTGATCAACCGGGCGACCAGTCCGGCCCGTCTGCTCCGGCGCCAGATACGGAATCGTCCCGACAACCTCACTGTGATGGATGAACCCCGGATGGACCTCCCTGAAGGTCGTCGCCAACGCGAAGTCGATCAGATACGGCGCGTCCCCGTCCCCACCCAGCACGATGTTCGCCGGGCTGATATCCCGGTGCATCACACCCCGCTGATGCATCCCCGCCACAGCGCGCGCGAGCGACCCGGCCAGATCGACCAAATCGGCCGGATCCAGCGGGGTGGCCCGCTCGGACAGAGCCGTGCCACCGACATCGGCCAGCAGAACCGACCCCGGGCACCGCGGGACGTCGACCGCCAGCTGCACAACCCCCTCGACCCCCGACAACCGCTCCAAAATCTCAAGGTCATGGCGCAACCGCCGCTGCGCGTCAGGCCCCAGGGGTTCCTTCCGGATCACGCTCCCAGCCGGGAACACCAGCCGCGACACCCGGGTCTGCTCCGTCTCATGGAGCAACTCCGTTCGCACCACCACCGCCGGCGGATCCCGACTCGGCGTCGCCCGCTCAGACCCCATCCACAACCCCCAGACGAGACGCGCACTGCCAGTTACATTCTGTCCCCGATCATGACGACGGAAACGGGCTTGTCGGGCACGGCTCGGTGGGCGCTTGACGCCTGCGGCGTCCGCTCGGCGTGTAACAACGGTGTAACTCCATTGTCGCACTCTGTGCATACGCGCAGGTAGAGGAGGCACCAGATGACCAGCATGGCGACAGATCCGAATCCGACTGACCAGCAGCGCGGTAGCGGGACCTCACAGGCCTGGATATGCCTGGGCCGGCCGATGTGGGGGGGCGGGGTGCCTGCTCGCTGCCGTCACACTGTGTCCCTGGTATCTCTTGGTGAAGAGCGGGCTGCTCGAGTGTCTGGGACGCTGCGGTTTGGCTGCGTGAGCGAAGGAGTACATGGAGATGGCGAACGACGATGCGCTGACGATTGAGTCGGACTGGTTGCCGTCCGCCGAGCTGCGCCGGCTCGTCGACGCGAGCCGTGCGCCGTTTCCGGAGCTGTCGGTCTCGGCCGCTGGTGACTCCCCGCATCGTGGGCCCGACCCGGCGCTGGCGGTCGCGATCGTCTCCGGCGTGTTCAGCCTGCTGGTTCCCTTCGTGACCAAGCCGGCCGACCGGATCTTCGCCGCGGAGCCGGACGCCAAGGTCAGCGTCCGCGGCGCGGACGGGCAGGACGAGGTGGTGGTGCATGCGTCGCTGCCGGCGGAGGTCCGCGACCAGCTTTTGCAGCAGGCGATCGACGCGGAGCACCGCATCCGCGCCCACGTCCTGCTCTGCTGGCTCGCGCTCCTGCTGATCCGGATCGCCGAACGCCGATCCGGCGAAACCTGGCGCACGATCCGCCGCCAGACCGGCCGGATCATGCAGATCACCCTCACCGGACCCGCCGGCACCGTGGCCCAGACGACCACCCTCAGCCCCGCCCAGAAGGCCATCTACCAGGGCGTTTCCGTCCCACCACCCGCCCGGGTCACCGCCTTCGACCCCAGCTGATCACCCCGCGACAGCCTTCTTCAGGGCCGGCCGGGGCGTGGACACACGCCCTCTCCCGGCCCGACACGCATTTCCCCAGGCCAACACCATGATCATCGCATTCGTGTGACCACCAACTGCGGAACTCGGGCTTCGGACTCTGACGAGCACCCACAGGACCATGATCATTGCCACGTATTTGCCACGGGCAGCCGGACACGGCCGGACGCAGCGGGCCAGGACCGGACCGCAACACGATCACGCCCGAGCGGCCACGGCGTGCCGCGCAGTACCGCTGACCTGCGAAAACAGGCGCTGATCAGGCCTTTGCCAGGTGGCGACTGATCACCAGGCGCTGGACCTGGTTGGTACCTTCGAAGATTTGAAAGACCTTGACACCTATAGATCAATATATGCCCTGACCTGCGTCGATGTGGCACAGCCTGGCTACGCCCTCCTGCGTAGCCACATCCTGTCCACAGACCGAGACGTGGCACCACAGAGATTCGTCCCGGCCCGCCTGGCCTGCCGCAAGGCTCAGGAGTGGCGACGCCAGCGCGACAGCGACGGCTACTCGCCTACAACGTTGAGCTCGCGGGGCCCCGGCTATGGGGGATCAAGGCGGAGGGGGATTCACCCATTCATACATGATCGGTCTACGCGAGGTTTTCGACCTGTCGCTCCTGGCTACGGCGACCGGGGCGCAGCGATGACCAGGCGCCCCAGGCTGACCGCGCCAACAGGCGAAGACTGACCCGACATGATCATCATGTCACCTGCAGCCGTGACATCTACGTCTCTGCGCATCACGGCGACGAGCGGATCACGCTCCACCAGGCAGGAACAGAGACACTGCCCTCGCCAGCAGTCTCGAGCGCGTTCCCTCCCCAAGCACAAGATCACGCCCACCTGAGGGCCCGCAGATTATTAACGCGCTGGTTTGATCTTTGGTGTGAGGTCGATCCCGTGGGCGGCGGCGTGGGTGGTCAGTTCGGTGAGGGTCCTGAGTGGTGTCGGGGCTGGCGGGATCGGGGGGCCGTACTGGTCGAGCAGGGTCTGGGTCCGGCGTGTGGCGGTGGCTATGGTGCCGGTCGAGACGCCGAAGAGTTCGGCGAGCGCCGGCTGGGGTGTGCCGAAGCGGCGGCGGAGCACGGTGATCAGGACCTGTTCGGCGAGGGTGAGCGCGGGTGGGTGGCCGGCGCCGGGTTTGCGGGTCGGGAGGCCGCCGCGGGCGATGAGGAGGGCGGCCTCGCGTTGGACGCGGTGGGGTGTGCCCAGGGTGGAGATCAGCTGGTCCCAGGTGGCCGTGTCGAGGCCGGTCAGCGCGGGGTGCGCCCACTCGGGGTGCGCGGGCTCGCGTGACGGCGGTGGTGGTGGGGGTGGTGGAGCGGGTGGTTCGGGGCGCAGGGTGTAGTTCCAGTCGCCGTGCCAGTCGTGGCGGTCGATCGGCAGCGAGGCCATCCGCTCGTCGCTGATTTTGATTCCGTCGGGGTATGTGCCGGCATCGAGGGTGGCGGTCACGGTCAGCCCGGTGCGGGTGGTGGTCGCGGCGATGGTGTTGACGATGACTTCGTGGCTGGTCAGCGGCCTGCCGCGCCAGTTCATCGTGATGTGCGAGAACAGTCGGTGCTCGATTTTGTTCCATTTCGAGGTTCCGGGCGGGAAGTGGCAGACGGTGATCGCGAGTCCGGTCTGCAGCGCGAACGC
>NZ_MBLO01000067.1 GCF_001854805.1 Pseudofrankia coriaricola | reverse complement strand
GTCGGGCACCACGCCGAGTGCGCCGAGCAGCCCACCGGCCTGCCCGACCGCTCTGGCCGCCAGCCGGGCCCGCTGACCGGCGGGAACACGGGTAGGCGACACTGAAGGCACGGACGCGGCCCCACTCTCGGACGATCATGGCGTAGGAACCTCGATCATCCCGTGGGCGCCGCGTCCGCCCGTTCCCGGGGCCGGCCCGACGGCAGCGCCCCCGCTCTCCCGCCGCGCGGAGTCGCAGAAGACCAGATAACAGCCCAACCCGACGATCCCGCGGCCGACCAGGCAGAAGCTGATCAGACACACGGCGGCCGTCGCGGGCCGGTACACCCGGCAGCCGTAGCCGCTACAGGCCCACGACGCCAGCCGACACGCCGCCCACGACTTTGTCGCAGCCCTGGGGCACAGCCGGCGGCTCTCACCGCGGACCGGGACAGTCACCTCGCCCGAAGTCGGATTCGAGAACCTGCTTCAACCCGCGGCGACAGAATCCTACGGACCGGTTCGATATTTCGAGCGCCTTGCGACAGCGCCTTGCGACCGTCGGCGTCCGAAGCCTGCGCGGAGGGCGCCACGATGTTGTCCCGAAGTCCTGGTCGTGCGACCTTGCCGCGCATCAGGCCACCGAGTTTTCTGGCGATGCAGCGTTCCGCGGTCGTTCGTGGCGCGCCAGGCGGGCAGGCAAAGGGGAAAGATGACGAGGGAGCGCGTGCGGAGCTATGGGCTTGCGAGACCCGATCTACATCGTCCGGGGTGGACTGACCCGAACCGGACCGGACCGGTTGGTCCGAGTGCTCCGCACGCCGTCGCCTCTGATCGTTGCCGGCGCAACGAAGCCGGTGGTCAGACGCCCGACATCCCCGCATCCGCGGCACTCGGGCCGTATTATCCGCAGCTACCGGGGCGGGGGGTCGGGGAACCCGCCGGTAGGCCCATCCCCCCGCCCGACGCGCTGGCGGCGCGCGTGCGAGGGGACCGGAGAAAGGACCTGCGCAGTGCCGCGAACCCATCCTTCAGCGAGCTTCCCAGTCGCCGCGCGGACGGTGTGTGGGTGAGCCTCGTGGGAGCACGCCCCAAAGGGCCACGCCCAGATCTGAAGGATGGATCCCAGAAAATCCTCCTGACCCGCCTGAACGAACTCAACAACCCCTATCGGGTCAGCTACGACATGGTTGCCCGGCAGCTCTGGCCAGATCAGGGACCCCCCAAGATCCACCGTTCCCGGACCCGGGATCTGAGCCGTCAGTTCCGCGGCGAGAAGGCCATCGAATGGCGAGTCGTCGAGATCTACGTCAACCTGCTTTTCGCCGAGGCCGACCCGGCGCTGACGGCCGAGCTCCCGGTCCTCCGTGAGCTGCACGCGCAGGCGTTCGAGACGACCGTCGACCCCGACGGCGCCCCCGCCCCCGCCCCCGCTCCCGCCCCTGAGCCCAAGGCCGCGCCGATCGACCCGGCCTACGTCGCCGAGCTGGAACGCCAGTTGGCGGAGGCCCGGACCCGTGCGTCCTTCGCCACCGCGCTGCTCGTGATCGTGCAGGCGGAGAACACGGCGCTACGCGGCCGCGGCTCGTCCTTCGACTGGTTCAACCAGCCTTCCCGCTCGGGCGGCACCGCGGCCCTGGCCTCCGAAGCCGGCTCCCGCTCGCGCACCGGCAGGCGGGCCACCGCCGGGTCGGCCACAGCGGCCTCCACGGCCGACCCGGCCGCCGGACGACCCGCCGGTGGCCGTGCCAAAAGCACCAGGTCCGGCACCGAGGCCTCCCAGCCGATCGACCCGGCCACCACGCCGATCCGGCGCCAGGACTACCGCTCCGGGCAGCGCCGCCGCTCTGGCTTGAACAAACCGTCTCTGGCCGACGCCTTCCCGCCCGGTGTCCGCACGCCGGCCTACCCCGCCGCCGCGCCGCCAGCCCCGTCGCCGGCGCTGGCCGCTCCCGCTCCCGCCCGCAACCGCTCGGCATCGAGCTCCCAGCGCCGCGCCCAGACACCCGACGCAGTCACCGACGACTCCAGCCTGGACGTCCTGGTCAGCCACGAGAAACGCCGCCGCGGCAAGAACGGCTGAGGCTCCGGCCTCATCGGTCTCGTCGAGAGAGAACGCGTGCAGCCCGTATTTGTCGATCCGTGGTCGGACCTCCGTGGAGGCGGACCTGCCGAACATCGGCAGCGTGAAGCTCTGGCGACCGAGCTTCGCAAGGAGGTGGCCACTGGCCATCCTCTGCACCGGCAGGCCTTCGAGGTCGTTGCCCGATCAGAGACCAAAGACGACATCATCATCATGCTGGCAGGTGGTGGCTGGGCCCGGGTGCATCTCACCTGGCAGCGCCCCGACATACCTCCCTGGCCCTCCACCACCATCTACGACACCATCTGCGCCCTCGAAGAGGACCTCCGCTGGTCAGACTGAGCAAACAGCCGAAAGCATGATTTCCTATTCAGGTGGGGTGCCCCGCGCCGACCAGTAGCTTTTATTACCGCCAGAGTTGTAGCAAGGCGATGACCTCCGAAGCGGTGAACTCGTAACGCTGGCTCAGCCTGTGACCAGGTCTCGCGGGCCGGAACGATGACAACGATCGTGGTGTCAGCTCAGCATCGCCACCCGACCTCCTGCTGTCAGGCCGGGCGGCCCCTGCGCGGGTCGCCGGTAGTGACGCGTGGGGTGCCGTCGGCGTTGACGTAGCCGATCAGGCAGCTGATCGTCCGGTTGCCGAACTCCCAGCCGTCCCGCGTGATCGGGTACCACATGACACCGAGGTTCTCCAGCTCCAACTCCTGGAACGACGGACCGAAGAACTCCCGCGCCCGTTCGGCACAGGACGTCTCGATCAGTTCCCCCTGCTGCTCGTCGGACGGTGGCGCCGAGCCCGGGACGCCGGGCAGCACGACATCACCAACCGCGACATAGACGTGCTCGTACTCGCAGAGCAAGGGGATCCCCTCCGCGTTCAGGCAGACCCCCGGCTCCCAGACCCGCGACTGGTCGAGGTCCTTCGCCGAGCCAGTGGACACATAGCTGACGGGGTCGCGCGGATGCGAGCTGGAGACCCGGACGCCACAGGTCATCTCCCGCTCGCCGAGGACCCAGCCCTCCAGAACCGGGATGATCGGCTCGATCTTGATCCGGCCATGCGGGTCGATCGAGTGGCCGAGGTAGGCCTCGACCGTCTGCTGGCAGAGTCGGGCGGAGATCGCCCACCAGTCCGACACGGAAGGGTAAGGCGCGATGGTCGAGAAGTCGGCCGAGAGGTCGATGGGCTCGTCGGCGACGGACTCGAACAGGTGGGGCTCGGAGCAGGGGACCTCGTCAACGTCCGGGGTCGGGTCATTCACGAAGGGCCAGAAGTAGCACTTGCCGCGTTCGTAGTCGTACTGCGTGAGGCGGGCGTTGCGCAGTGGGGTCGGTGACGGGGTCACCGCGGCGGTGGCGACCGGCGCCGGGGCCGCCACGGGCTCCTTTTCGGCGTCGTCCCCGGCAACGAGCCCCACGATGGTCGTCGCCGCGAACGCCAGGACCGCCAGTCCCACGACCGAGCCCACGACGACTGCCGCGACGAGTTTCGTCGACCGCCGTCTCGTCGGCACCGGCGCCGGCGCCGCGGGGCGCCAGGTCGGCTGGCCGCTCGCCGGGTTGAGGTACCAGCCGCCGGTGCCCGGTGAGGGCGGGCCCATGGGCGGTGTCCGGCCCCACGCCGGCCTCCACGGACCGCCGGCGCCGCCGGGCATGGGCAAGTGCCCCGGAACGGGCGACACCGCGGGGCCGGGGGCCGGCGCGGGCGCGGCCGGCGGAACGGGGACCGCCCAGGGGGTGGTCGGGTGCGGTGGACGGGCCATGGCCGGATCGCCGGGCGCGGGCGCCGACCAGCGGGCAGGGCCCGCCGGCACCGCCCCCGTCGGTGGCACATCGGCAGTAGCCACATCGGTGGCCGGCACCTCGTCGGTGGGCGCGGCGTTGACAGGCGTGGCGCCAGCCGCTGCGCCGTCAGCCAGCGCGGCTACCGCCGTCGCGTCGTCAGCCTGCGCCTCAACCGTCGGCGCGCGGTCCGCCGTCGCGTCGACCGCTGGCTCACCGGGACCGCTCCCAGACGCCGGAACGCCAGCTTCCGGCCCCTTTTCCAGGTGAACATTCTCGGCCACGGTTTCCCAGCCCCCTCGCTGTGGGGACGCACCGAGCCTCGGGCCGGGTCGCGGCAGCCGCCGCGACCCCCCGCGCCGGATCCGCGTTCCGTCTCGGCCGCAAGGCTTCGACGTGCGTCAACGTGGCGCGCACATTACCGGCATATCCGGACGTTCGCCGCCGCAGCCCTCGCCCACTGGGGGCGGCGTGACGTGCCGTCCTACGCCGCCCGCTTCGCGCCGCCCGTGCAGCGTGCCCTCGGGAACGTGCAACGTGCCCTCGGGAAGCTGCCCCTTGACGTCCAGGGCCCGGGTTCTGCGCGCGGTCGCGGCTCCGGAGCACACGCAGCGGCCGGTGGGCTGCCTCCAGATGCGGCCCGGCCCGGGTACTGGCGGATCCGGGTGGGCGACCACCGGGTGATCTACACGGGCATTTCGTTCCTCTTAGTGGGGTAGGCGATGCGCACGTCGCGGGGGGCCGGGCGGCGTTCGCTGGTCTCGAGCTGCGCCGTCATGCTCATCAGGTCGGTGGCCACTTCTGTGAAGCAGTGGGACAAGGAGACACGCCCTTCGGCGGGGCCGCCCCGGCCGCCGGTTACTACGGATCGGTGCACCGTCCCGTTTCCTCTTCCTCGGTTTCCGGGTGTGCGCTCCCGCTTCAGGGCGCGGTCGTTCGCCGCCGCCACGGACGGGGCGGCGAATCGTGGGTGTGCAGGTGCGGTCAGCCCTGCTTGCCGCGCTGGATCCGCTCGGCGATCCGCTTGATCCGCTGCAGCCGGGCGTCCCAGGTCGCGCCGACCGCGGACAGCTGGGCGACCGCACGGGCGAGCTGGGCCTCGTCCACCTCGTAGCGGCGCTCGCGCCCCGCCGGCGTCACGTGCACCAGGCCGACGCGGTCCAGCACACCGAGGTGCTTGGCGACCGCCTGCCGGGTGACGGGCAGCTGCTTGCTGAGCGTGGTCGCCGTACCGCCTCCGTCGGCGAGGAGCAGGTCGAGCATCCGTCGGCGGGTCGGGTCGCCGACCGCGGACCAGAGGTCGTCATCGATCGTGGTGCTCACGGCCGCGCGTCCAGCCTGTTGGCATACGTGACGAGGCGCGGGAGGAACTGGTCCCAGCCGCGGACGTGGTCGAGGTAGGCCTCCTCCAGCACGGCCGCCTCCCACCCGCGCTCGCGGAAGCCGGTCTCCTTAAAGCGCACCAGCGTGCCGTCGCCTGACGGAACGAGGTCGAAGGTCACCAGGAAAGAGTTCGTCTCGGTGGCCGGGCCCTCGTCGTACGCCCAGCGGAACGCGAACCGGCGGGGCGGGTCAGCCTCCAAGACGGTGAGCGGCACAATCTTCGCGCCGGGTACCGTCGGGTCGCCGAAGGTGAACGCGCCGGTGGCCCCGGGGACCGGGTCGAGCTCGGCGTCGTCGGTCCACCACTCGCGCACGTGCTCGGGAGAGCTGATCACCTCGTAGACCACCTCGGGGGTGGCGTCAATGTGGAGCTCCCGCTCGATGCTCCCGTACTCCATGTGATCCTCCTGGCCTCAACGCAACCGGTGGTTGCACGTCAACGTATCCGGCGCGCCCCACTAACGCAACCTCTCGTTGCGCAAACGGTTTCGGGGAGGGAGCAGCCTGTATTTGTCGATCCGTGGTGGGACCTCCGCGGAGGCGGACCTACCGAGCATCGGCAGAAGGACATCGAGCTACTCGTGCTCCGACACGAGATCGCAGTGCTACGGCCGCGCCCAGCCCAAGCCACGGTGGGACTGGGCAGACCGCGCGGTGCTCGCCGCGCTGATCCGACTGGACGACCAGCTGCACCGTCGCGTCCTCGAGTCGGCGACCTTGACGCCATCGGACTGCTCGTCCTGCGCCAGGTCCCCACCGGCCGCGACTTGCTCGGCATCGCGGGCGTCGCCGTCCACCAAGACAAGGAGGGCGGCCGCCGCGGCAGGAGATTGCCGTCGATCGATGACTCGCAGCCCTGCGGTGCGTCACACCAGTGACCCTGACCGGCAGGCATAGCGAGGACAGCAATGACAACAGCCCGTCGGTGGCCCACACCGCCACCCTTGCCGCTCGCCCCGAACCGCTCGCCGAGACTCTCGCCGGCGGCTTCCACTGGGCGCTCTGGCCTGCACCGCGATCGCTGTGCTCGGCGTGCCGATCGGACTGCTGGTGACCCGCCGCTCCACCGAGCCGGCGGCATCGTCACTCATCGCCGAACCCGCTGCTCTCCTGGCCAACGGCTGACCGGCTCGTCCGCCCACTTCTCAGCCGCAGGAGTCCACGGACACGGCGCCACGACGGCACCGGCGGCCCGCACCAGTCCCCGATGTCGTGGGCCACCACTCGATTCTTTCGACACCGCCCGGTGGTCGACAACCAGCACTACCGACAAGGAGCAGGGAATGTCGTTCGAAGACAAGACAGTGTTGATTACCGGTGCCAACCGTGGCATCGGGCAGGCGTTGGTCGAGGACGCTTTGCGCCGAGGAGCGCGGCGCGTGTACGCCGGCACTCGGCAGACCTTGACCCATGCCGATGGCAGGGTCGTGCCAGTGACCATCGACGTGACCGATGCCGACCAGGTCCGTGCCGCCGCTGAGCGCATCGGCTCCCTCGACATCCTCGTCAACAACGCCGGACTGGCGCTGTACGACGACCTCGGCGACGCCGGCGTCCTCGAGCAGCACCTCGCGGTGAACCTGTTCGGCACCTACCGGGTGACTCAGGCCTTCCTGCCGGCACTGAAGCTCTCGCGGGGCTCGATCGTCAACGTGCTGTCGGTGGCCGCCCTGGCTGCGCTGCCGGTCATTCCGGCCTACTCCGTGTCCAAGGCGGCCGCGTTCTCCCTGACGCAGGCGCTGCGCGCTCTACTGTCCAGCGATGGGGTAGCCGTCCACGCCGTTCTCGCTGGTCCGGTAGACACCGACATGACGCGCGACCTGCCCATCCCGAAGGCGACGCCTGACGCGGTGGCTCGGGCGATCTTCGACGGCGTCGACAACGGCGAGGAGGAGATCTTCCCCGACCCGATGACCGAGCCGATGGCCGAGGGCTGGCGCGTGGGCGCGGTCAAGGAACTCGAGCGGGCCAACGCCGCTCTCCTCGCGGCGTCGCTGAGTCCCGCGTGAGGGCAACGACACCGGGTGAGCCTGATCAGGGCGGACCGGTTGAGTCGTCCCCGCAGGGCCCGCCTCGATGGAGGCTCTCGTGAGCTCGCCGGCGGATGACTGGGACCGGCGGCTGGCAAGGATCGAGCGCATCGCCGAGTCGATCGCGCGGGAATCGCCCCAGTCGTGACCCGGCTCCGCTCTCAGTTCCACAGGGATCACTAGACGGCCGGTAGGACCTCTAGCGAGGTCCGGCGCTCGTGTATCGGTCCCCGCGTCAGCTCCGGGACGGCCCTGATGCGAGACAATCGTGCCAGGGCCGTCCCGACCTGAAACCTGCCGCGACTTCACGAAACGCCAAAGTCGCCACCGGTGAATCCGGCCTGTTCGAGGAGTCAATACTCAATGATCGGTCGGCCGACCGATCTCTCAGCGCTCACGGCCCCAGCCCGCGAGCCCAGAGAATGTTTCGCGCGCGTGGAGGTGCACAGTGTCGAGTGACAGCGGCGCCGCCGTCACCGAGTTCGCCGAGATGGCAGATCCCTACCGACGGGAACTGCTCGCGCACTGCTACCGCATGCTCGGCTCGTACCAGGATGCCGAGGACCTCGTTCAAGAAACGCTGATGCGGGCGTGGCGCGGCTACGACCGCTTCGACGGACGCTCGTCGCTGCGGACCTGGCTACACCGCATCGCCACCAATGCCTGCCTGACCGCTCTGGCCAGCGCCGATCGCCGAATCCTGCCGTCCGGGCTTGGCGGGCCCACCGACTCCGAGCACCCCGACCTGTCCAAGCTCGACGCAACCCCGTGGTTGCAGCCCGCGCCGACGGCCGACCTGCTCCACGAGGCCGACGACCCGGCCGCGATCGTCGCACTCCGCGACAGCACACGACTGGCATTGATCGCCGCCTATCAGGTCCTGCCGGCTCGCCAGCGCGCCGTGTTGCTGCTGGTCGACGTCGCCGCGTTCAGCCCGGCCGAGGTCGCTGACCTTCTCGACATCTCGGTTACCGCAGTGCGCAGCCTGTTGCAACGTGCCCGCTCGACCATCGCCAGCGATCTACCTGACCAAGATCGAGTGGTCCCTTCCCCCGACTTGGACACCGAGGTGCTGCGTCGCTATCTGGTGGCCTTCGAAGCCGGTGACGCCAAGCTATTGGCTGACCTGCTCCGCGCTGATGTGACCTACGAGATGCCCCCCATCGCACGCTGGTTCCAAGGCCGCGCGTCTGTCCTCGATCATCACCACCGACGCGTGTTCGCCCACCGGCGGACCGCGCTGCTCACCTCCGCCAACGGCTACCCGGCGCTGGCGATGTACGCAGGCGAACCAGACGGCTCCTTCCGCGCCCACGGGATACACCTGATCGAACAGCACGATGGCGCTATCACCCGCATCGTCGTCTTCCTCAACCCAGAACTGTTCCCGACGTTCGGCCGTCCGATCGTCCTCCCCCAGCGACCGGCATGAGCCTGGATGCCCCCGTGGACTCCCGCCCCTTGCTCCTGGTCGCCGCCGACCTGATGTCGGCCAGCCTGCACGTCGCCCGTCGGACGCTGCCGACCCGCCCGACGCCGTGCAGCGAGTGGCAACTCGGCCAGCTCGTGCACCACGTCGCCGACTCGGCGTCCACACTGACCGAGGTCATCACAGGTGCGGCGCCAATCCCGACAACCACGACCGGATGCATCCGCGCCGAACTGTCGCTCAACGAACTTCGGCAGGCTGTATCCGACGCGCCGGCCAACGCGCCGGCCGTCGACCTGACGTCGCTGACCGGAGCGTTCGAACTGACGGTCCACGCCTGGGACATCGACACCGCGGTCGGAGCGACTCCTCGCCTCCCCGCCGATCACGTCCGCGCGCTCGTCCGCCTCGCTCCGATTGTGCTGAGCGAGATCGACCGCGGCGGACTATTCGGTGCACGCCTAGCGTCGCCGTCGGGTGCCAGTGACACCCAGCGTCTGCTCGCGCTCTTCGGCCGGCGCGCCGGCTGATGTACCAGCATCGGTGCGACACGACGTTCCACAGTGAGAAATGCAGCACAGCCATCAGAGCCAGACATGCGTCCCGCCGCGAAACAGCCATCCAGCGTGGTCCGGGGTCGAGCTCAGGGTGTGATCTGGCGGGACAACAAGGTGACGACGACTCGGGTCTCGCCACAGTTGTGCAGACGCCGCAGACTTAGCCCGTCGAACGTCAAGACGGCTCCCGCGTCGAAGCGCGCCCGTACCCCGGAGGCGCATTCGATCTCCATCTCGCCCTGCTCTACGACGACGAGCGCCTCGGCCCAGTCTGCTTGCCAGTCCATCGCATCGTGCGGCTCAAGGTGCAGGCTCCGGACCCGGAACCCTGCTGGGCACGGGAAGTCCTCGAGCGAGAACCTCTCGTCGTCGTCCATCACAGGTGGGTCGGGAGCGCGAACCGGCCGAACAGGCCCGGGTCAGTGAACATGGCGATCTCCGTGATCGCGCCGTCCATGATCTGGAGAGCACCAATCCCGAACGCGTCGTGCGTGTGCCGGCCAGGGGCGCGGCAGTACAGCGCGAACGCGGGCTGCCTGTTCGCGGCGGTGGGCAACAGCGCCCACTGGCCCCCCATCTTCCCGAAGACGTGTCCTTGGAAGAACTCCTCGACGTCGTCGCGGCCGGAGAACCAGGACAGTCGCGGCGGCATGACCAGCCGCGCGTCACTGCGCAGCAGCGCCACCAGCGCAGCCGCGTCCGACCGCTCCCACGCGTCGATCAGTTGTTTTAGCAGTGCCTTCTCGGTTTCGGTCGAGTCCGAGGACCACTCGTTCCGGTCGACGACGAGATGCTGCGCGAGGGTGCTGTGCGCCCGTTGCAGCGCACTGTTCACCGCGGTCTGGGTCATGCCGAGCGAAGTCGCGGTTTCGCGTGCCGGCCACTCGAGCACGTCGCGCAGAATCAACACGGCGCGTTGACGGGCCGGCAGCCGCTGGATCGCGGCCAAGAACGCTAGCTCGATGGTCTCTTTCGAGGTGACCAGCGCCTCCGGCTCGTCCTCGACCGGTGCCGGCGCGTCCAACAGCCGGTCCGGGTATGGCTGCAGCCAGGGCAGCTCGACCGGCGGCGTCGGCTCTCGTCTCGGGTCTCCCGGTGCGACCAGGTCAGGCGGCCACACCCGCGCCTTGCGCCGGCGCAGAGCGTCCAGACAGGCGTGCGTGGCGATGCCGTACAGCCAGGCCCGGAACGACGCACGGCCCGCGTAGGTGTCCAGCCGCGACCAGGCACGCAGATACGTCTCCTGCACCGCATCCTCAGCGTCCTCGACCGACCCGAGCATCCGGTAGCAGTGCACCTGCAGTTCAGGCCGGAACGGCTCAGCCAGCCGCGAGAACGCCGCCTGATCTCCCCCACGCGCGTCGTCGATCCCTGGTACGTCCACCTAAGTTAGACGTCCCTCGCGGCCTAGTTTCATCGCTGGGACGGCAAGAGACCATGCCAGCGGCCACGAGGTAGAGGACAAGCAGGTGCCCGTTCGCTGCGGGTATTCGCTGCGTGTTGGTTTGCTGATTCTTTCTGTTATGCCGAGTCCAGGAGCAAGCAAACGCAGAGCCGGCATGATGCCCTCGTCCCGTTCGTCGTACACGGCAGCGACCTTTTCTTTCAGAAAACCCACCGGGTCCCTGCTCTGTCGAGTGTTCGGGCGGGTGGGGTCACAGCACGAACGGGTTCTGGTCGTCGGCCAGTGCCGTGAACAGGGCCGACGCGAACTTGTTGTAGAGCTGTCGTTGCAGGCTGGGGCCGAAGCTGATGCGGGCGACGCCGAGCGCCGCGAGCTCGGCCAGGGGGCGCTCGCCTCGCCGTCCGTAGCCGATGTTGATCGGGCCGGCGATGCCGTCGGTGACCTGGCGGATGACGGCGTAGTCGCCGAGGCCGATCGGGTAGACGCAGTCCGCGCCGGCGGCGAGGTAGCGCGTCCCGCGCTCGATCGTGCCCTCGAGCTGCTCTGTCGGTGATCCGGCTCGGCGCAGGAAGGAGTCGGTGCGCGCGTTGATGACCAGGTCCACGCCGAGCGATACCGCGGCTTCCCGCACGGAGGCGAGGAAGTCTGCCTGCTCGGCGGGATCGATCATCTCGCCGGTCGCCGGGTTGGAGTCTTCCAGGTTCAGTCCGACGGCGCCGGTGGTGCTGAGTCGCTCGACCAGCTCGTGGGCGGGTAGTCCGTAGCCGCGTTCGAAGTCGACGGTCACCGGGAGGCTGACGACACGCACGATCCGCGCAGTCGCTGCGAGCACTTCTTCCACCGGTGTGGCCTCGCCGTCGGCGTAGCCGAGTATCGCCGCTGTCGCCGCACTGCTGGTGGCGATGACCGGAAAGCCGGCGTCGATGACCATCGTGGCCGAGACTGCGTCCCAGGCGTTGGGCACCACGAGCGGATCACCGGGCACGTGCAGGGCGCGCAGTGCGGCCGCCTTGTGAGCTGGTGAAGTGTCGTCGGTACTGGCGGCCGGGATGGGATGGGAAGTCATGATCGTCTCCATGTCATGTGGTGGTCGTCGGATGCGGTCGGTGTCGAGCAACGGTCTCGGTGTTCAGCGGGCGGGGGCGTCGGCGGCGACCGGCGCGGGTACGGCCGTGGCGACGTCGGTGGTGCGTTGCCGCATCAGGGCACCGGCGATCGCGCCGAGTGCTGACATCCCGGCGGCAACGCCCAGGGCGGGCCCGACGCCGTCACGGAAGGCGTCAGGACTGGAGTAGTCGCCCTTGGCTGCGAAGACCGCGGCGAGGATGGCGATGCCGAATGCGCCGCCGAGCTGGCGGGCGGTGTTGTAGACGCCGGATGCCTTACCGATCGCCTCGCGTGGCACGGCGTTCATGACGGCGTTCTGGCCGGCCGGGATCGCCATGCTGGCACCGCAGCCGGCGATTACGAGGGCGGCAACCGCGGAGGTGTAGGAGCGTCCGTCGGCGATGGTGAGCGCCACCCAGCCTAGACCGATGAACTGAAGGACGAGGCCAACGGTGAGCAGCAGCCGGCTGCCGATCCGGTCCAGGACGCGTCCGGCGACCGGGGCGATGACGAACAGCGGAAGCGTCCAGGGCAGGAACCGTAGGCCGGCACCGAGCGGGCTGTAGCCCAGGGTGATCTGGAGGTATTGGGCGAGGAAGAACACCGAGCTGAACAGTGCACCGGTGTGCAGGAACATGGCGATGTTGCCGCCGGTGTAGGCACGATCGGCGAACAGGCCGAGCGACAGCATCGGCTCGCGGGCCCGGGTCTCCCAGGCGACGAACACGACCGTCATGACGGCGCCGGCGACCAGAGCGGTCATCACTTCCGCGCTGCCCCAGCCGGCGGCGTCGGCGCGCACCAGCCCCCAGACGAGGCCGAACATTCCGGCCGAGACGAGGACGAGGCCGAGCACGTCGGGGCGGACGCGGGGGCCGTGACTTTCGCTCGTGCGCAGAAGCACGAGCGGGATGAGGACGGCCCCGATCGGCACGTTGATCCAGAAGATCCACTGCCATGCGATGCCCTGGGTGACCGCGCCTCCGACCAGCGGGCCGCCGACAACCGCGAGGCCGGTCAGCGCGGTGAAGATGCCCAGCGCGCCGCCGCGCTTTTCTGGAGGAAAGGCGCCGGTCAGCAGCGCGACGGCCAGCGGCATCACCAGCGCCGAACCAGCACCCTGCACGGCCCGGGCCGCGACGAGGATGCCGATGCTCGGCGCCAGCGCGCAGGCCACGGACGCGAGCGAGAAGATCGCCAGTCCGACGACGAACATGCGTCGCCGACCGAACCGGTCACCGAGGGCAGCGCCGGTGACGAGCAGGACCGCGAAGCTGAGGCTGTAGGCGTTGGCAGTCCATTCGAGCGTGGCGATCGAGGCGTGTAGATCGTTGCGGATCGAGTTGAGTGCGGTGGACACCACGAGCTGGTCGAGGGCCACCATGAGCGCCGCGGTCGACGTGAGCGCGAGCACCCACTTCTGTGTTCTGGTCACCGATGCCTCCAGATCGGACTGAGTGCCAGTACTGACCGATCTCGGCCCGGCGGTTCACCGATGTGGGTCGAAGACGTTTCGCCGTCCGCTAGCGCAGGCGCGCTGACATGGTTGACCATCATGCCGACGGCCGTCCCATCGCATCGTCACAGGTCACGGGCCCACGCCGACTTCTGGCGCCCCACAGGGTCGTGAACGACAGAGGCGATCGGTCATGCCGGAGACGGTGGCCTGCGTCGTCCGGTCTGCCGCCTGCTGGCACGGTAACGGGGCGGCGACAGCCGTCTGGTCGTAGGCGCGGATGGTGCGGGCCGAGGTGATCCCTCAGCGTGTCCACGCTGTCGCTATGTGTAGCTGGTTGGGTATTTTCCGTTGGTCAGGGTAGGCGGTAGCAGGGGCAGTGCGCCGTGCTGTTCGACGACGGTGCGGGCTGGGGCGGTCTGAGGCGGTGAACACGATGGGCTGTGTGGCCACGCCGCCCAGGCAGGAAACACGGCCGGCTCCGAGCCGCCCAGGTGTGAGCCGCTGGTTCTGGGGGGCCGCGGCCGTCTCGGTTCTGGTCGTCGTCGCGGCGGCCATCGTCGCTGTGGTGCCCGCTGGTCGGGCGGCGCTGCTCACGCTCCGCCTGATCCTGATCGTCAGCCTGCTGCTGGGTGGACTTACCTGTGTGGTGACCGGTCTTCGGCGCCGGGGCGCGCAACGGTGGTGGCGGCTGCTGGTGGCGGTGATGGTGCTGGCGGTCGCCGCCGGGGCGGTCGCGTTGTTCCGGGACGTGGCCGCGGGGGGAGCGCCGGCGGCGCGGCTGACGGCGGCGTCGCTGTTCTTCCTGGTTCCATGCGCGTTCGGGCTGGCGGGGGTGCTGCTCTATCCGTCGGACCCGTTCGACCTGTCCTCGCACGGCCCCGAGCGTGGCCGGGACCGCCGGTGGTATGTGATCACCATTCTCGACAGTGTGATCGTGGTCGGGGCGGTCGGACTGCTGGCCTGGGTCGCCGTGCTCGAAGACGTGATCGAACGAAGAGGGCCGCTGGCTGCCGGAACCCTCTATCTGATCATTATCACCGCGGTCAGTCTGGTCCTCACGGTTGTCGTGATCCTGGTCGCGACCTTTCGTCAGCCACGCGCCGGTCTCGGCCTGGTACTGCTGATGGTCGGCCTGCTGACCCAGGCGGCATCGCTCATGTGGTACCTGTCCGCTGTCGTGCGCGGTCTGCGTGACCTCCCACGGTTGGTCGACCTGCCTCTGGTCGCTGGTCCTTTGCTCATCGGACTCGCGGCGTTGTCTCCCGATGGGCCTCTACGACCGCCGCTGCCGACTGGTCCCGATGCGGACCGGCTATATGTCGCGCCGCGTCGCCGCTGGTGGCACGCCCTCCTGCCTTACCTGCCATTGGGTGCGGCCGCCGCCGTCACACTGATCGAGATCGCCGGGGAGGACATCGCCCGCCAGGAGGAGATCTGGGTCTTGCTCGCCCTGCTGCTACTCGCGGCGGTGCGGCAGACGGCGACGATGGCCGACAACATCCGCCTTGTCGGCCAGCTCGAGGAGAGCCGCCACCAGCTACGTCACCAGGCGTTCCACGACCCGCTCACGGGGCTGGCCAACCGCGCCCTGTTCAACGACCGGCTTGACCAGGCCCTCAGCCGCCGTGACCAGCCCACCGGGCGTCTGGCTGTGCTGTTCTGCGATCTCGACCACTTCAAGCAGGTCAACGACGTGTTCGGTCACACGGCCGGCGACGACCTGCTACGCGTCACAGGTCGCCGACTCACCAGCTGCGTACGCGGGTCAGACACCGTCGCCCGCCTTGGTGGCGACGAGTTCGCGATCCTCCTGACCTCCACCGCCGAGGACCCCGAGACAGTCGGCCGCCGCCTCCTCGCATCGGTGCGGGCTCCGATCCGCCTCGCGGGCACCACCCACGCCGTCGCCGCGAGCACCGGCCTCGTCGTCGTCGACCCGGCCCGTGAACAGGTCACCGCCGAAACCCTGCTCCACCGCGCCGACCTGGCCATGTATGCGGCAAAAGGGCGGCGCACCGGCGAACTGACCGTCTACACCCCCGATCTGGCTGCCCCCGGACCGGAGCATCACGGCGCGCCAGCTCCCCTGTAGTGATCCTGGGGACAACGGCCGCCGGGCGTGCGAAGGAAGATCATTTTCGCACGCCCTTTGGCCCTCTAGACGTCGCGGACCTAGAGATCCGAAGGCCGCCCTGCTCTTCCTGATCGGCGAGGCCCGCGGGTGGCCAGCGTCTGATTCGGGAAGTCGGCGCGTGTTGGCGGTCTGCGCCGCCTTCGCCATCGTCGCCGCGATCATTGTTTCCTCGGCCGTGTCGACGCTCTCCGTGGGAGGGATCGGGCGAGTCGACTGCTCGCCTCGCCGGTCGGGGCGGTGCGCCACATCAGCCGGCGGAGGTCGGCGTGCATGCGTCGCATGGCAAGGCACGCAGGTGTTGTCCCGGACGACGAGGTCGCCGCGGCTTCAATGGTGACGCAGCGCGAGACGTGGCTGGGGGCACCTGCCGAGGAGGCAGTCCGGCAGCGTCCGTTGTTCCTCGGTGACCAGCCGACGACCTGCTCTGTCAGGAAGCGAAGAAGCATGGACCTGTGGCTGTCGCGACGATTCCAGACGAGCAGGCGCACTCCGGTGGACACCTGGTCATAGAGGTTCAAGCACTCCGTCAGCGAGGGCCTCAGCGATCGCCGACGTCTTCCAGGACAGTCCGGATTCCTGTCGACGTGGTCAATACATGGTCATCTCCAGTCGGCGGCCCGGCCGCGAAGGTCCAGCCATGGACCCACAGGTCCCTGGCTGCCCCCGGTTCGCCCGCGCCCGGGAGCGGGTATCGCCGTCGAGGTGAGGAGCACCTCGTGGGGCGTGGCGCCGGATCTGGATGGCTGAGCGTTCCGCCGCCCATCACCGGACCGGCCGAGGCTGGCACCGGCTGGTGGTGCTGGTGCCGTTGGTGTTGTTGGTGGGGTTGGCGAGCTTGGAGTTCGCGAACAGCCAGTGGGTGATCCTGGAGCTGACGGTTCTGAGCCCGCTGTTGGCCGCGACGGTCGTCGGACCGCGGCTGACCACGATGTACGGGGTGTTGGCCGTGGTGGCGGTCGTCGTGCTCGGGGTGCGGGATCATCTCTACGGGTCGGCTACCAGCGGCTGGCCCGCTCAGGCGGTCCGGTTGGGTGGAGTGGCCGCGGGCGGGGTGATGGCCGTTCTGCTCAGCCGTTACCACTCTCGGCGGGAGACCAAGCTCGCGAACGTCACGCGGGTGGCGGAGGCGGTCCAGCGAACGATCCTCACGCCGGTACCTGGCAGGGTCGCGCACCTGCGGCTGGCGGCCCGCTACGAGAGCTCGACGGCCGAGGCGAACGTCGGTGGCGACTTCTACGCGCTGGTGGCCCAGGAACACGGGGCACGGCTGTTGATCGGGGATGTGCGGGGCAAGGGCCTCGCGGCCGTCCGCCTCGCGAGCCTGGTGACCAGCTGCTTCCGCGTGGTGACACGCCAGTCGGGTGACCTGGGCACGGTGCTGCGCGAGCTGGACGCCGAGGTGGCTTCCGCCGGGATGGACGACGACTTCGCCACGGCTGTGGTCATGGACGTCGAGGGCGGCCACGTGCGGTTCACCAACGCCGGGCACCCCGACCCGCTCCTGGTCCGGCGCGGGCAGGCGCGGCTGCTGGAACCCCCCGGCCGACAACTGCCGCTGGGCCTGGGCAGCGCCGGCGACGTCGTCGGCTCGGCCTGCCTGAAACCCGGCGACCGGCTTCTGCTGTACACCGACGGGATCGCCGAAGCACGCGACCCCGTGACAGGGACGTTCTTCCCGCTGCTACCCGGGGCCGCCGCCTCACTGGGCACACAGCCGGCCGGTGCCGATCGGGCCGGCCGGCTGAACGCCGCCGCAGGCGCTCGGTCCCTGACCTGCGCGGCAACGCACGCGCCCGCGGTAGCCCACCGGCCACCGCCCCGGCACCCACCCGAACGGGAACCCGACGACGCCGGAACCGCCGGGACGGAACCGGCAGACCTCGACACCGCGCTCGACCGTCTGATCGTCAGCGTGCACGCCTGGAGTGGCGGCGCCCTGAACGACGACGTCGCGCTGCTCGCCGTCGAGATCCTCACGCCACCCGAACCGTTCTGACCGACGCCGCAACGTCCCCCAGCCGCCGCCAGCAGCAACACCACGAACAGACCCCGTCGCCAGCGCCAGCCCGCGCCGCCGGCGCCCAGTTGCCCGGCCTGTCAGATCCACAACGCCATCCCGCGCACAGGCTTACCAACTACGCAGGCCCGTCGATCTCCAGGCTGATCGGCGGTCGTACGGTCCTGTGTGGATAGGTCCACATTCGGACGGCCAGGCGGCGGCCACCGTAGGACGGTGCCGGGGGCGACGAGCCGGTACCGCCGAAGCCTTCTCGGCAGAAGTCGGATCAGCGCGGTGAGTACGGCCCGGTCCGCCCAGCCCCACCGGGGCTTGGGCTGGTGCGCGGCGGCACGGCGACCTAGTGCCGCAACACGAGTAGCTCGATGTCCTTGGACGTCGACGAGCGACCGAGCCGGCCCGGAGGTGGGCAAGTGACCGGGCCGTCGGCATGCACCAGAGAGGCGCCGTGCAGCCAAGGCGAACCGGTCAGATGTTGCCAGGGTGCCTGAGGTCCGGGCGCGGCTCGCCTGGAAGACCGCCCATGTCCGGCGACTGTGGCGAGTCGTCATGGCCTCTGAACCTGATCTGAAGCGATGGCCACGGCACGGTCAGGGGCCGATAACTCCCCAAGCGCAGGACCGCCGCGGTGGTGCGACGGGTGTCCGACCGTCACCCGCGCAGCGGGGGGGGTGCGTCCTCAGCTGCCCGCAGGAGCAGACCGGGCACTCGGCCGCGACGGATCGACGACGAGCGTGGATACTCGCAGCCCGGCGAGTTCAGCCTCCAGTTCGGCGATCCGTCGTTCGAGCTGCGCGCCACTTGGCTGGCGTATCGGGGTAGCGGGCCTCGACACGGGACCGGGTGGCTCGGCGACCAGGCCCAGCGGTTCATACGCCACGATGAGAGACGGGTCGAGGCCGCAGTCCGGGCAGCACATGGATGACATCCCGGACACCGTCGGGTTCCTCGTGGTGACGTGACGCCGTGTCTGCGTGATGTGGCCGCAGTAGAGGCGCACACGCCACCGCATGAGATCGTGGTCCTTCGGCTGAGACCTGTAGAGGATCTCCATGGCGCGGCGCGCGGCTGCGTCACGTCCAGCGTTCAGGACAGGATCCGCGACCTCCTTCTCGTCCAGCACCATCTCGACCCAGGTCTTGATGCGCTCGCTTCCCTGCTGCCGGCGCTGGTCCGCCTTGGTCAGCTTGTAGTCCTCCAGCGGCGTTCCGTGGCTCTCATGCGGTTCTTCGCCCACATCGGGAACTCTAGGGCGATCTTCGGAGCCGCCGGTCGCCAGAGAGCACGTCCGTGTGTCCTACCCGTGGTACGGCGCCACGGCCGACAAGAATGGCTGGCGTTCTCGCAGGCACGCTTTCACTACCGGCTCTGACGACCGGACGGCGCGGCTGTGGGACGTGTAGGAGATGGGGCGGGGATGCAGGTCGGCTCCGGAACATCGACGCACGCCGGCTGGTCACCGCCCGCCGCACGGCACCGTGTGCTCCCCGATGCCCCCGTATCAGATTGGGGTACACCCCAGCACCACATGATCAGCTAGGCCTCGGGGGTGTCAAGTTAGATCCTCGACGACGTTTCTTGACGCGTGTCTTCTCGGGTCTAAGACTTCATCCCGACAGCTCCGATGATGAAGGAGCTGGGGCCACGCGGGTCGGCTACTCAACAGCGTCGGCCAGCGGTGTGGGCCGACCGCGCCCGGTGGGCCGGGCGGCGGACCGCATGTGCCTGTGCGTCGGCATCGCCGCGCGGACCACGATGTCCGCATCGCTGTGTCCCCCGGGCACCCGCACGCGCCGCGGCGGGCGCCCTCGTCGCCGGCTGTTCACCTGTACTCGCCGGTCGCATGGCGTTAGACCGGGCAGGCCCACACGATCGAGCCGGCAAGCGTTCGGCCGCCGTCGGTCGTCGCGGAGAAGGAGACCTCACCGCCGCTGTCAGTGATCTGCACGGTGGTGGGCACCGCGTTCACCGCGTAGTGGGTGTCCGGCACGGCGACGGAGAAGGTCACGAGCGCCGGGTAGGTGCCGGCTCCGTGATAGCCGGTCACCACCACCGTGTTGGAAATGGAATAGCCGTGCACCGTCCCGCTTGCCGACGCCACATAGTGGGCGCCCGCGGTCTGGCAGCTGACTCCCGAGTCGATGTGGCCGGAGACCGAGACGGGAGACGTGATGACCACGCTCTCTGAACCTGGGCCGCCAGCTCCCTTGCCGCCCGGAAAAGTCGGGACAGGGGACGTGGTTGCCGTCGGCGTCGGGGTCGGCGCGGTCGCCGGCGTGCTCGCCGGCGCTGCGGACGTCGGCGAGCCGGCCGTCGACGAGGGCTCGGACGTCGACTGGTCCGTCGTCTGGTCGGCCGGCTGTTCAGTGGCGGTCGTCGTCGCCAGCGCGACGGTCGCGACCGGGGTGCCGGGCTGGCAGGCAGCGAGCGGCAGCAGTGCGGCGCCGGCGACGGCAGCCGCCGCGAGACCTCGACGGATCGGAGCGTGAAGGGCCATGGAAGCGAACCTCTGCCTTCAGGTCCTGGAGCTGGGCGGACGTCCCGGCGGGTGCCGCCGGAGGCAGCCGGCGCGATCACGGTTCCCGCGGCCAGGCCGCGCGGCGCCCGTCTCCCATGCCGGCAGGGCAACACCACCAGCCCAGGGTGAGAACCAGGTCCCCGCACCATGTGAAGGACATGCGAGTCCTGGTCTTCTTTCATGCCCACGGCCCGGCAGCAGCCGACGGCGCCGAGCTGGCGTCAGGTCTGGATGAGGCGGTTCTCGTCGGGCGCCAGCAGGAATCCCCGGCCCGGCGCCGGGGCGCCGATCCGGTAGTCGACGGCCCGGTTGCTCACCGGGTCGTTGCCGGGCGTGTCCGGCGCCAGAGCGATCTTCGTCGAGCTGGCACGGCGCAGCCGGAACGCGGTGGAGTCGTAGTCGGGCGAGCGCAACGCCTCGGTCCGGTCGGCGGCGACGACCCGCACCCGCAGATCGCGGTCCTCGACCAGCGGGTTGAGCGCGTCGCCGAACGCGCACACGTCGTCGACCAGCACGAACGTGATCCGCTGCTCGTGGGTGTGGCGGCCGATCGTGGGCCCTCCCAGCACCTGGCCTTCGCCTGTCGGGGCCAGCGACTGCGCGAGGATGCCGCTTCGTGGTGCTTGGACTGACCTGCCAGGCACAGCACCCGCCAAGCGGTAGGACCGTCTCGACGGGATCGCATCAGGTGCTTCGTGCGGTCAGCCCGTCCGAAGCCCTACACCTCGGTCGGGCGTCGGCCAGGCAGCCCGCAGCGACACAGCCATCGCGCCGGACCAGGCTATCGTTAGCATCGACGTCATGCAGCCGCGCCGGCACCGCATGCGCCAAGGGCAACGCCGCGATTCGGCGCGCGAATGGATCCGCACCGGCATCAAGATCACCATCGGCGGCTACGCCAGGCGGTACGGGGTCGACCGGTACACCGCCCACGACGACCTGACCTCGCTCGGCGTCGAACTCCCGGATACCGCGCGTCGATGGGCACGGCGCCCAGCGGCCATCCCACGTCGCCGAGCCGAACGTCGCGACGAGTGGCCCCACGACAACTCATGGATAACACTCGACGGCCGCCCGTTCTTCGTCGCCGGCTACACCGCCGGCGGCGCGCCCTACGGCATTTTCGCCGACGATGCGCCCGAGGGAATCCACACGGCTGAGCCCGGGAACTAACAGGTCAACACCGGTGGCCTAGGGGGACGAGGACGGTGTTCTCCGCGAGCAGCCGGCCAGCCTTGCGGGTCAGGTTCAGCGGCTGTTGGAGGCCATCGAGCCAGACGGTGGCCTCGGTCGCGGTGGCGAGCGCGACGCCGCCGCCGGTGAGGTGTTCGCGCAGCAGGGCGTTGATCCGCAGACTGGTCTGCTGCCGGGGGCCGGGGTTGCGGTAGTTGCCGGACAGCCGGCGGCGCAGACTGTCGCTCTCCCAGGCAGGTGAAGTCCGCTCGCCGGGACCAGCGGCGCCCAGTGGGCGCGGCGGGCGTAGCGGGGCTGCCTGATCCCGCTGAGGGGCGGCTCAGATCGCGGGTGTCGGCGTGGCGACTGCGGCGGCGGCGAGCGGCTCCAGAGCGCGGCGGGCGATCCTGGCGTCGCCGTCGACCGTGCTGTGCCCGACGGCATCGGCCACGGTCGTCTGGCCGCTCATGAGGCTGTAGAGGGTGTCGGCGGACATGGTGACCACCACGTCGCCATGCGGTGCCGGCCCGCGGCGGACGGTGAGCTTGCCGGCATCGGAGCTGAGATAGAAGAACTCCGGCCCTACGCGGAGCTCGCACGTCTGACCGTCAGGCAGTGCGCTCGGCCGGCCCACGCCGATCAGCAGTGCCCATCCGGGCTGGCTCACGTCGTCTTCGGACGGTTCAGGTCCGTAGCGCAGACCCCAGTCCAGCAGCTCTTTGAGCGCGGGCAGCAGCCTCTGGCCTGCGCCGGTCAGCTCGTACACGGTCACGTCGGTCGGTGCGGGGAGAGTACGCCGGGTGACGACGCCCGCGCCCTGCAGGTCCTTCAGGCGTGAGGCCAGGACGTTGCTGGGGATGCCCGGCAGCCCTGCCGCGAGGTCGCGGTAACGGCGCGGGCCCAGAGTCAGCTCCCGCACGAGGAGGAGGCTCCACCGTTCGCCGACGACGTCCAGGGATCTGGCTATGGGGCACACCTGGCCGTATCGCTTCATGAAGGCAACGGTACCCTTCATATTAACAAGCACCAACTGCTCTGAAGTATTGTGCCGTCGGGCCAGGGCGCTGTGGTGGCCCTTGACTTGCTCGTCGCGGCCGAGCTGCCCCTGCGGCGCACAGGGGTGAAGCTTTGGCTCGGACGCTCAGAAAAGGGTAGATGGTGAGGCTCAGCCTGAATGCACCGATCCGGTTCTGGAGTCGTTCCGGGTGGTCTGTAACCATCGCTAACTGGCAGTAGTTGTCGGGGGTGCGGCTGGTCGGCCGCTCACGGTTCGGCGGCTTGCCGGGGTCCTGGCTCGGGGCGAGGGCGTGGGGTGGGCTGACCGGGTGCGTGGTGGTGCCGGCGGGCCGCCGGTCAGGCGGCCTGGGCGGGTGGTGGGGCGTGGACGGCGGTGAACAGGCCGGTCAGGGCGCCCTCGGCGTGCCAGCCGGTGGGCAGGTGCAGGGTGAGGTGGCCGCGGCCGTGGCGGGCGAGCCGGGCGGGGATCTGGACGAGGTGGGCGCGCAGGGTCGCGCCGCGGGCGCGGGCGTGGAACGGGGAGGCGAGGGTGCCGGCGGCGCGCAGAAGGTTGTGGGTCAGCGCCGCGAGGGCCAGCCAGGCGGCGTTGGCGGTGAACACCCCCGAGGGCAGGTGCGCGAGCGGGCCGTTGATGAGGTCGGCGTTGACCTGTTCGATGATCGCGTGGTCGCGGTGCTGGGCCTCGGCCTGTGGCAGGGTGAACGGGCTGTCGGTGAACACGGCGTGGTAACGCCAGGTGGGGAACAGCTCGCCCTGGCCGGGGGCGGCCTGGCGGTTGAGCGCCTTGACCCGGCGGACGATCAGGCGGGCGGTGACCCGGGCGCCGGTGTGGCCGAGGGCGGTGTAGGTGGTCTCGGCGATCTCGGCGTCGGAGACCCGTTGCTTCAGGTCGTCGTCCCAGATCGCTTTCGGGTAGCGGATCGGGGTCCACGCCGCCTCGTCGATCGCCGCGCAGGCGGCGTGGACCGCGACGTTCTGGGGCGTGGTGATCGAGAAGAAGACGCCGGCGCGGCGGGCCGCGGCGACGACGGCGGCGGTGTAGAAGCCGGAGTCGCACCGGGCGACGACCAGGCCGGTCGCGCCGGCGGCGCGGGCGGCGCCGGCGGTCTCGGCGAGGAAGCTCGCCGCGCCCTTCGCCGAGACGGCGCTGCCGCCGCGCAGCCGGGTGGCCGCGACCACCGGCGCCGCGGTCGGCGTCGACACCGTCCCGACCAGGGCGCCCAGGCCGCGGACGAACACCGACCTGGCGGCGATCTTCGTGTGGCCGAAGGCGGCGCCCTGCTTGGCCGGGCCGAAGACCCGGCGCTGGCAGGAGTCGAGGTCGACGAACGCCAGCGTGCCGGCCCCGCCGAGCAGCGGCGTCGCCGCGGCCAGTTCGGCGAGCAGTAGCCGGCCGACCTTCTGGAGCTGGCGGACGTTGCCCCAGGTCAGCGACCGCAGGAACGTTCCCAGCGTCGACGGCGCGCGGATCCCGCCGAACAGGTCGGCCAGCGCGTCCTGGCGCAGCAGCCCCAGGTCGTCGATGCTGTCCGCCCCGGCTGCCATCCCCGCGACCAGACAGCCGACCTTCGCCTCCGGGTTCGCCCCCGCCGACCTGGCCGAGGCGGGCAGGCGCAGATGCTCGGCGACCAGGTCCGGCAGGCCGGCCCGCTCGGCCAGCCGCATCACCGGCACCAGGCCGGCACAGGCGACCAGGTTCGGGTCGTCACGCCGAAGATGGATCTTCGACGGGACATGCAACAATCGCACTTCGGAAGTGCCCTCTCGACCGGGTGGACGGTAGCTTCAGCAACTCCCATCCTCCCAGGTCAGAGGGAACTTTCTCGTTCAACCCACCGAGCACGAGACATATCGGCCGGTGCATCCAGGCTCAGGCACCCACGCCCGAAATGGCTGTGACCCCGCCGTCGATCAGGAAGTCCGCCCCGACGACGTACGCAGAATCGTCCGACGCCAGGTAAACGGCCAGCTTCGCGATCTCCACCGGCTCGGCCAGCCGCTTGCTTGGATTGTTGGTTCGGAGGATGTCCTTGACTGCCTCTCCCTGCTCTTCGCCTGCGAAGCGACTGAACATTGCCGTGTCCGTCGGGCCCGGGCTCAGAGTGTTCACGCGAATTCCGCGGTCCAGGAGTTCGGCGCTGAGGATTCGAGCGAGATGGCTGACCGCGGCCTTGCAGGCCGAGACGGTCGAGGTTGTCGGCCACCCCTTACGGGCGCCGACAGACGAAGTGATGATTACAGACGATCCTTGCCTGAGCAGGGGCAGGGCCTTCTGGATCGTGAAGTACACCCCTTTGAAATCGACGGCTACCACCTTGTCGAAGCTTTGCTCTGTCACGTCTTCGAACAACATGAATTCGCTGTGACCTGCGTTTACGAACACGCCGTCCAGGTGTCCGAACTCCTGCTTGATCGTGGCGAACATTGTGTCGAGATCGGGGAGATTGCTGACGTCCGTGCGAACGGCGAGACTTCCGGCTCCGAGCGTCTCGTTAGCCGCCTTCAGTGTCTCCTCGTTCAAGCCGCAGATGGCGACGCGTGCGCCCTCTCTGTCGAATTCCTGCGCTGTGGCCAGCCCGATCCCGCTGCTTCCGCCGGTGACAAGGATGTTCTTGCCCGCGAGCCTACCCATTTTCGTTACTCCCTCAGATCGAACCGCTCAACGGCGTCGTTCGCCGCGTTGAAGACCCGAAATCCGTCGAGTCGGTCCAGTGCATTCCGGGTTCGTCGCCGTGCTCGATGTGCATCTCGGGACTGGATCCTGATGCAGCGAACTCGAACTCCGGCGAATACGTCGCCATAACGAAACGGATGCCACCTGCAGGTGGGAAGAGAGCGGGCGCCGCCGGACTGTTCCCGGTGTTCGGGCAGGTGGCGGGCGGGCTCATCTGCACTCCAGAGGAGTGCGAGCTAGCTCCCCAAGCCAAGACGGATATCGCCGCGCCTTGCGGGACCACAGCGCGACCCTCCGCATCGTGGCCGGTGACAACCTGGCGTACCCGCATTCCCTGTCCCCTGCTCGTCGCGGCCTGTTCAAGATCACCATCCAGAACTTCACAGAAGCAACGTTACGATTCATTTTTTAAAGTGTCAACATGCAGGGCTGTGTCCTCGGGCTGGACGCCGTGGACGCTGGGGAGTGCTCTCGTGAGCGGGCTTGCGCCGGTGACCGACGCGGGCGGTGGGCGGGGTTCGACGGGCCGCCGGGCTTGTGGGCGACGACTTCACGCACGTGGCGGGATGAGCGGATCAAGGACAACGACCGGGAGATCCGCGACATCTCCGCACCGACCAGCGTGCCGAGATCATCGAGTCCCTGCCCGGCATGGGCCCCATCCTGGGCGCCGAGTTCGTCGCCATCGTCGGCGACCTGTCCGGCTACCGCGACGCCGGCCGCCGCCTTGCCTCCCACGCCGGCCTCGCCCCGGTGCCCCGCGACTCCGGCCGTCGCTCCGGCAACTACCACCGGCCCAAGCGCTACAACCGCCGCCTGCGCTGGCTGTTCTACATGTCCGCCCAGTCCGCCATGATGCGGCCAGGCCCGTCGCGGGACTACTACCTCAAGAAGCGCGGCGAGGGGCTGCTGCACACCCAGGCCCTGCTCGCCCTCGCCCGCCGCCGGGTCGACGTGCTGTGGGCCATGCTGCGTGACAAGAGACAGTTCACCTCCGTCCCGCCGGTCACGCAGACGGCTTGACTTCGTCATTGAGATTCCCTGAGCTGTCCACCGGCACACGCCGGCCGTTCTGGTATGGAGTGGTGTCCGAACTGGCCGGCCCCGTCCCGGAGGGGCGAGGCCGGGGCCGGCCAGTCGGGTCATCGCGCCGGCACGTCGGCGGACACCGGCGCCGGCGCGTATCCGGCGGAATGGTCGGCGATGCGCCCACCATTCGATCGTCCGGCGGTGGTGCGTTGAATGGCCGGCCCGGTCATTGGGGCTCCAGGGCGGGGGCCGGCTCTGCTTCGGGATGGGCAGGCAGTTCGGGACGGGCAGGCAGTTCGGGATGGGCGGGCAGCAGGAGCAGGGTGACGATCGCCCCCGCCAGGCTGACGCCCGCCACGACGAGGCAGGCAACGCTGAAGCCGTCGAAGAACGCCGTGGACACTGCGGAATGGACGGTCTTCGCGAGTGCGGGATGATCGCTGAGGCCAGTGCCTTGGGTCAGGTTGAGTGCGCCGCCGACGGATTCGTGGGCGGTGCGCGCGAGCGGCGGAGCCAGCTCCGTGGGCAGCCTCGTGGTCAGTCGGTTGTTGTATATAGAGGCGAAAACGCTGCCGACCACGGCGACGCCGAGCGTGCTTCCAAGCAGGCGGGTGGCGTCGTTGACAGCAGAGCCGACGCCAGCTTTGGCCTTTGGCACGACCCCCATGATCGCCTCGGTCGCCGGTGCGCTGACGAGCCCCACGCCGCTGCCGCCGATCAGCATCTGACCGACGATCTCGAGGTAGCTGGTTGCCACGCTTGCGGTCGAGACCCATGCGAAGAAGCCGGCGAGAAGGACCAGGCCGACGGTTACGACCTGCTTGGTGCCGAAGCGCACGGCGAACTTGGTGCCGAGCACCGACATGATTCCCACGGACACCGCGACCGGCAGCAGGCGGACGCCCGTGGACAGCGGTCCGTAGCCCTTGAAGAACTGGAAATACTGAGTGATCAGGAAGCTGAAGCCGGACAGCCCGAAGAAGGTGACCGTGACGGAGGCGCAGGCGGCGGTGAAGCGAGGGTTGCGGAAGAGGCTGACGTCGAGCATCGGCTCCGCGGCGGTGGCCTCGCGGACGATGAATACGGCGAACACCGCGGCTGAGACTGCGAAGCCCGTGAGGGTGCGGCCGCTGCTCCAACCGTACTTCGGGGCTTCGATCAGCGTGTAGGTCAGCAGCGCGATCGCCGCGCTCGAGAACACCAGTCCCGGGCCGTCGGTCTTGTGCGCGGCCGGATCGCGCGAAGTCGGCACGCTCCAGGCGACGAGGGCGGCGCCGACAGCGGCGACGGGCGCCATCGCGAAGAAGATGCTCTTCCAGCTGAACTGTTCAAGCAGCCAGCCCCCGACGATCGGGCCGAGCGCGATCGCGATGCCCGCCGTCGCGCCCCAGAGGCCGATCGCCCTGGCCCGCTCGGTCCGCTCGGTGAACACGTTCGAGATCAGCGAGAGGGTGGCGGGGAAGATCATCGCCGCGCCGACACCCATGAAGCAGCGGGCGGCAATCAGCTCGCCGGAGGTCGTGGTCAGACCGCCGACGAAGCTGGCGACTCCGAACACGCCTAGGCCAGCAAGCAGAAATCCCTTGCGGCCGAGGCGGTCGCTCAGGCTGCCTGCAGCCAGCAGCAGCGCGGCGAACAACAGGTTGTAGGCATCGACGACCCACTGCAGCTGCGAGTTCGACGCATGTAGCTCGCTCACCAGCGTCGGGAGCGCCACGTTGACGATCGTGATGTCCAGGTTGATCACAAACGCCGCCAGCAGCAGCGAGACGAGAATCAGCGGGTTCCGTTCCATGGCTTGAGAACCTACAGTCACTCCTTGAGAAACACAAGCCGTCCAGTTTGCTTCTCAAGTTCGATCGGGCTAGGTTGCTGGCATGCGTTCGTACAAACAGTTCTGTGCCATCGCCAAGGCCCTCGATGTGATCGGCGATCGCTGGAACTTGCTGATCGTGCGCGAGTTGCTCTTGCAGCAGCCCTGCCGCTACACCGACCTCCACAAGGGCCTGCCCGGGATCGCCACCAACCTGCTCGCCGAGCGCCTTCGCGACCTGGAACGTGAAGGAGTCGTCTCCCGGGAGGAAGCGCCGCCGCCGATCGCGACCGCCGTCTTCCGGCTCACCCCACGCGGTCAGGAGCTCAAGGCCATCCTTTTGGAGCTCGGACGGTGGGGCGCTCCTTTGATGACGGAACCCGACGAGCAAGACGCCCGCCGTGGCCACTGGCTCGCGGTCCCGATCAGCCTCCTGGTCAGCGACCGAACACCCGACCAACCCCCCGTCGCCATCGAGCTCCGCACCGGCGAGGACGTAATCACCGTCGAAACCGGCGACGGCAAGGTCCACCCGCGCCTGGGTGCCGCCGAGAAGCCCGACCTCGTTCTCACCGGACCGCCGCAACTCCTCGTCGGCGTCCTCACCGGCCAGCTGAACCTCACCACCGCGCGGGCCGGCGGATTGCAAACACAAGGGAACGCCAAGGTCCTCCGGCGGTTTCGGCCGGAGCCGGCCGAGCTACCTGGCGGCGCAGAACCGCTAGACGAGTAATTCCGGCTGCTGGGTGGCCGGTGGCCGGGCACGGGGAGAGGGCCTCCAAGATCGAGTTGTGACGCAAGACATGGAGACCCTCCTCATTGCACTGTACGTAAGATCGACGACGAGTACGGAGGGAGGCCGCGAGTGGGCAAACAGCCGCTACTGTCCGACTCCGAACTCGTCTGCCTGGCAGTGGCGCAGTCCTTGCTCGGGTTCACCTCCGAGGCCCGCTGGCTGCGCCACGCCCGCAAGCACCTGTCCGACATGTTCCCCTACCTGCCGCAGCAGCCCGGCTACAACAAGCGGCTCCGCAACGCGTTACCACTGGTCAAGAAGGTCGTCCGCGATCTCGCCGTGGACACCGACTTCTGGTTCGACACCCACTGGATCACTGATGCGACCCGGTGCCGTGCGGGATGTCCCGGCCGACCGTGAAGCGTTCCGACCTCGGGGGCTGGGCCAACTACGGCTACTGCGCGTCACACTCCCGGTATTTCTGGGGACTCAAGCTCTACCTGGTCTGCACTCCCACCGGAATGCCGATCATGTGGGCGCTGGCCGACCCGAAGATCGGCGAGCGGGAGGTGCTGGAGGCGATGCTCGACTACAACGCGGACCTGGTGGCCGAGCGCGGGAAGATCCTGCTGATTGCGGACAAGGGTTTCGCCTCGAAGGATCTCGAACGGTCACTCGCCGTGGACGGCGTCACACTGCTGCGACCGCACCGCAAGACGGAGAAGGAACGGCCCGGCGAGCCGCTGCTCAAGAAGGTCCGCCAGCTCATCGAATCGGTCAACGACACCCTCAAGGGGCAGCTTGACCTGGAAGAACACGGCGGACGCACCTACGAGGGCGTCGCGATCAGGGTCGCCCAGCGGATCATGGCCATGGCTGCGGCGATCTTGTCGGGTGCCAGAACTCGGCCACCAGCGTTGACCTGCGGGTTCTAGGCGGCTGGTTCGTACTCGTTGATCAGGCCGCCGAGGATGGGTCGGCGTTTGATCCGTCCTGCCGTGAGGTCGGCGATGGGGTGGTCGGGTCGGGGCGGTTGGAGTTGGAGGGCGTGGTGGGGGCGTCGTCCGTTGTAGTGCCGTGCGTACTCGGCGAGGACGGCGCGCAGGTGCCGTTCACCGAAGATCAGCATGCGGTCGGTGACTTCGGCTCGAACGGTGCGGACGAATCGTTCCGCGAAGGCGTTTGCTCGGGGAGTTCTGGGTGGGATCTTGACGGCGGTGATGCCGGCGTCGGCGAGGACCGCGTCGAACGCGGCGGTGAACTGGCCGGCGCGGTCGCGGACCAGGAACCGGAAGCCGGCCGCCCGGTCCCCGAGGTCCATGAGGAGATTCCGGACCTGCTGGTTGGTCCACGGCCCGTCCGGATGCGCGGTAACCCCAAGGACGTGGACGTAGCGCGAGCCGACCTCCATCACGAAGAAGCAGTACAGCCGCCGCAGCGTCAGCGCGCAGTCCACGTGGAAGAAGTCAACAGCCAGCATCGTCGAGGCCTGGGTGCGCAGGAACTGCCGCCACGTCGTGTCGGTCTGCCGCACAGGAGCGGGAGGCAGCCCGCAGGACTTCAGGACCCGGCGGATAGTGGACGCGCCAACGCGGTGGCCGAGCTTGAGCAACTCACCCTGGATCCGCTTGTACCCCCAGGTCCTGTTCTCGGTCGCGAACCGTTCGATCAGCGAGGCGATTTCCGAATCGACCGGCGGCCGTCCGGTCCGGCGTGCGTAGGTCCACTTCCTGGCGACCAGGCGCCGGTGCCACCGTAGGACGGTGCCAGGGGTGATCAGCCGGTGCAGTCGAAGCCGTTGCGGCAGGAGCCGGATCAGCGCGGCGAGCACGGCCCGGTCCGCCCAGTCCCACCGTGGCCTGGGCTGGGTACGGCGCAGCATCGCGACCTCATGCCGAAGGACGAGCAACTCGACGTCCTTCGAAGCCGACGAACGACCCAGCAGCACCAGCCACCGACACACCTGCACGAAGAGCAGATACAGCAGACGCACGACCACAGCTGACCATCATGCCGATGGCCAGACCATCGCATCGCCGCAGGTCACAGGCTCAGGCCGACTTCTGGCACCCTACAGGTGCCGCGACGAGTGGCACGCCGGGTTCTGAGGGGGGCCAGGCGCAGCAATGCGCCTGGCCTACCCGACGACACCATCACCCTGCGCCGGCTCTACGTGCTGTTCGTGATGGAGATCCAGACGCGACGCGTCCACATCCTCGGCGTCACCGCCCACCCGACCGGAGCCTGGGTCACCCAACATGCACGCCAACTCGTCATGGACCTGGACGGACACCTCGACGGGTTCCGGTTCCTGATCCGCGACCGAGACGCGAAATACACGAGGTCGTTCGATGACGTGTTCGCCGCCGAAGGCATCCGGGTCGTGCGGACTCCACCGCAGACGCCGAGGGCGAACTGCTACGCGGAGCGGTTCATCCGCTCCGTCCGCCAGGAGTGCACCGACCGGATCCTCCTCTACGGCGAACGCCACGCCACCGCCGTGCTCGGCGAGTTCGCCCGCCACTTCAACGACCATCGACCCCACCAAGGGCGAGACCAGCGCCCACCGAACCACGACCCAGCCACCGTCGTACCTCTCGACCGCCCGATCCGCCGTCACACGGTCCTCGGAGGCGTGATCAACGAGCACTACCCGGCGGCCTGACCGAGCAGCGAAACCCCAGGTCACCCCGCCGAATCGAGTTTTGGCACGTTACACGTCCGAACACACAATGAGCACACGTCGTCGGTCGGGGAGGAATGAACGGCGAGCGACGCCGCGTCGATCTGCGGCGGTTCCGATTGCGGTGCGTGCCCCCGCGTCACTCGCATGCTCCCGGCGGACATGCGCGTTGCCGTCGGAACGGTGTGGTGGTCAGGCTGTCCAGTCCTGCCAGTTCAGGCCGGCGACCCGGCTGAACTCGGAGGTGTTGGCAGTGACGACGGTGAGTCCGCGCCGCAGGGCCTGGCCGGCGATCAGCAGGTCGTAGGCGCCGATCGATCTGCCGTCCTTCTCGAGTGAGGCGCGGACCTGGCCGGCAGTCCGGGCGTCCTCGTCGTCGAAGTCCAACAAGTCCAAGTCGCCGGACAGCAGCACCCTCAGACGGTCGGTGTTCTCTTGGACCCGGCTGCTCTTCGCCACGCCATACCACAGTTCGAAGACTACGACCGAGGACAGTGCAAGCGAGCCACCCGACGCCTGCGCTGCCCGATACCGGTCCCGCACGGCGGACGGCTTGTTGCGCAGCAACGCGACGACAGCGTTGGTATCGAGCAGATAGGTCACTCGAAGATGTCCTCGGCCGCAGGGGTCGGCGGCTGGTCCCTGCCGTCTTCGAACAGCGGCACCTCGGCGAACCGGTCCAGCTCAGCGAACCAGGCGTCGACATCCGAGGCGATCGGCTCCAGCAGCACACCGTCCCCGACGTGCCGGACGCGCACCCGATCACCGGGCAGCCGGAACTCCTTCGGCAGCCGCACCGCCTGGCTCCTGCCATGCGTGAATAGCCGCGCGATCCCGGTCTCCGCCATGACGCCCTCCGCTCCGCCGCATGGTAGCTACCAAGAATATACATCATTGGTGGTACTGGCGCGACCACACCACGATCGGTCGGGTAGCCCTGTGCATGCCGAGAATGCCATCCGCCCTGTTCACAGGGTCGCAGCCGAAGTTGCCGATCATGGGATCGCCCAGCACCGGGCCCTCGCCCGCCAGGACCGGCGACTACGCGAGGATGCCGATTCGTGCTGCTTCGGCTGACCTACCTCGGTGTCACCAACGCCTTCGCGCTGCTGCGCCTGTTGCCCCGCGGTGACCGTGACAAGGACGTCGAGATCCTCACGTTGCGACATCAGATCACCGTGCTGCAACGCCAGCTCAACGGCCAACGGATCCAGTTCCAGCCCACCGATCGCGCCCTGCTCGCCGTGCTCCTGCACGCGCTGCCGCGGCCAACCCTGCAGGGCCTGCGGCTATTGGTGCGCCCGGAGACCGTCCTACGCTGGCACCGCGACCTGATCGCACACCGCCATGCCGCCGCCTCCCGTCCCAAGCGGCGCTGCCGGCCCCGTACCGTGGCCTCGATCCGTATTCTGGTGCTGCGCCTGGCTCGGGAGAACAGCAGCTGGGGTTACCGCCGAATACATGGTGTGAACTGTTGGTGCTCGGTGTCAAGGTTGCCCCGTCGACAGTCTGGGAGATCCTGCACGACGCGGGTATCGACCCAGCGCCTAACCGGACCGCGACCAGTTGGGCTGACTTCCTCCACACCCAAGCGCACGCGATCCTTGCCGCCGACTTCTTCGAGACCGTCACCCTCACCGGGACACGCCTCTACATCCTCGCGGTGATCGAACACGCCAGTCGCCGAATCCGGATCCTGGGAGCGACCGCGCATCCCACCACGGCGTGGGTGACCCAGGTGACCCGCAACCTCGCCATGGACCTCCACGACGCCGCCTCGAACGCCCGCTACCTCATCCGCGACCGAGACAGCAAATACCCAGCCCTGTTCGACGCCATCCTCGCCGACGCCGGGATCACGGTCGTGCGCAGCGGCGTCCAGGTCCCCCGCATGAACGCGATCATGGAAAGGTGGGTGCGAACCTGCCGCCGAGAACTCCTCGACCGAACCTAGATCTGGAACCAGCGGCATCTCCTGACCGCCCTCCGGGCCTACGAGGCGTTCTATAACACGCTGTACCTGCCGAAAATGCCATCCGCCCTGCTCAGGGCGGTCGCGGCCGTGCCGGCCGGTCGTGAGCCTTCCTCGCGGCCGGCCCGTGCCCG
>NZ_MBLO01000066.1 GCF_001854805.1 Pseudofrankia coriaricola | reverse complement strand
GTTCTCCCCGGTTGTGGGCAGGCAAGAGGGTCTGTTCGATGAACCTGTCCAGCCGATCCAGGTAGATGTTAGATAGGACGGGCGAGATCACACCGCCTTGCGGACAGCCGCTCAGCGTCGCGTGGTAGCGCCAGTCCTCCAGGTATCCGGCCTGGAGCAGTCCGTCGATCAAGCGCAGGAACCGACCATCGTGGATCTTCTCGGCCAGGATCGATCTCATGATCGAATGGTCGAGAGACCCGAAACAGTCGGTGACGTCGCCTTCGATGAACCACACCGTCCCGTGCCATTGGTGATAGATCTCCTGCAAGGAGGTATGACAGCCGCGGCCCGGGCGGAACCCGTGGGAGCGGTCGGAGAACTGCGGCTCGTAGTACGCCTCCAGGATCAGGCGCACTACCTCCTGCAGCAGCTTGTCCGACCAGGTCGGCAGCCCCAGCGGTCGCTTCTTCACCGAGTTCTTCTTCTCGATGTAGGTGCGCCGTACCGGGGTCCATCGGTAACGCTCCTGACGGAGTGCCCCGATGATGGCCTCAATCTTGCCGAGGTTCATGCCGTCCACAGTCTCGCTGGTGACTCCGGCAGTCATCGCCCCCTTGTTGCGGTAGATCTTCCCATAGGCGACCAGGAACAGGTCCGGGTTGAACAGGCACCGGTAGACCCGTTCCAACGGCAGTCCTCTCCTGCCGCGTTCACGAATGATCTCCAGCACGGTTGBGGCGTTCCGCATCTCGCGTACCTCACCGTCCTTGTCGATCTAAGCACCTGGGTCCCTTCGCCCATGTAGACGGCTCTCCCGTCCTCCGTGGCAGGGCGTGACTCCCGCGACTACTACGGACCCTCCGTGACCATAGGGCTCGCGCCCCTTAGGCCATCCCGAATTCCTCTTGCGCCAGACGTATCGAGCGTGACGTAGGCGTCCCGGTCCGTCCCCTTGAACGAGCTCGCTGCCCGTCGCCCGCCGGTCGGAAGGGTTCAGAGCGACGAAAGTCGGAATCGCTCCTATGTCGGCGGCCCCGACAACAGACGCCGTGTCGGGAGGTGTGACGTTTGCACCACTGGAGACTGGGCTTCAAGCAGTCTGGCCTTCGCCGTATCACGCGGGCCTTGCACGGCCGTGCCTTCGGCGTCTTCACGGCACCCCGCGCTTTCCCGCCATGCTCTTGTCCCCTCCCGGTTTCCCGTTCAGGTAAGGCGGGTGACCCAGAGGTAACCTCCTCCCGAACCTCTGCCCCCTGCGGGGGCGATCTGGCGCCGAGTTAGACGGCGCACCCTCTCAACGCAACGGGCTCTCCACGATTCCTGCCGTCATGCGGGTAGTGCGGCCCACGGTGTGGGGATCCGGTCGCCCCGGTAGCGGTACCGGGTGACCGGTACCTTGGCCATCGGGCGCAGCTCGGTCGTCTCGGCGCGGATCGGTGTCCACCGCCCGGTGGGGTCGGTGTGCCGCGCTCGGAACTGCTTCCATCCCCAGTGATGCCGAACCATCAGCAGCCGGGCCATCCGCCACCACACCACCTGGTCAATGGTGGCGAACACGTGTTTCACCACGGCGTGCTTGAAATGGTTGGCCCACCCCTGCGTGATCTGGTTGATCTGTTTCAGCAGGTCCTCCGGGTCGCGTTGCGACGTCCTGTGGGTCAGGGCCCTGATCTTTTCCTTCACCGCCCGGATCGCCCGGTCAGCCACGAAGGTGTAGACGTACCGCTTGTTCGTCCCTCGCTTGCGCTTCCGCTGGATGCGGAAGCCCAGGAAGTCGAATCCCCGGTCCAGGTGCGTGACCTGGGTCTTCGCCTCAGAGAGACGCAGCCCTATGGTGGCCAGCACTCGGGCCACTTCCTCGCGTAGCTGGAGCGCGTCCGCCTCGGTCCCATGCACCATCACGACAACATCATCGGCGTAGCGTATGATTCTCCAGTTCGGTCGCCCCGTTCTGCGCCGGTGTACGCGCTTGCTTGAGGTCGACAGTGCCCCGCCTGGCTGCCATGCCGCGTGCAGGTGCTCGTCGAGCACCGACAAGGCGACGTTCGCCAGCAGCGGGGACAGGATGCCGCCTTGCGGGACCCCGGTGAGCGTATCCTGATTCTGGCCGTGTTCGGTAAGGACCCCGGCCTTGAGGAATGCCTTGACCAGGGCGAGAACGCGCTTATCCTTAATCCTGTTCCGGACTTGGCCCATTAACGCGGAATGATCGATTTCGTCGAAACACGCGTGAATGTCTGCGTCCAACACCCAGTGATATCCGTGGGTGCCATAGTATTGGACTTCGGCGATGGCGTCCTGTGCCCGCCGCCCTGGCCTGTACCCGTACGAGACCGGCTGGAAGTCGGCCTCGAAGATGGGTTCCAGAACCAATTTCAGCGCGGCCTGAACGACCCTATCGGCGATGGTTGGAATACCTAACCGCCGCAATTTCCCCCCGCCGGAAGGCTTGGGTATCAAACGCTCCCGCACCGGCAGCGGGCGGAAACTACCCGCTTTCAGCTGGGCGCGCAGGTCATCCAGGAACCCTGGAACGCCGGTCTCGCGCTCGACGTCGGCGACGGTCAGGCCGTCAACGCCAGCGGTCCGGGCGCCCCGGTTACCCGCGACCCGACGGTACGCCACGAGCAGCGTGGCCGGGTCGCACGCGAAGTTATACAGGTCGTCGAACCGGCAGCCAGGTTCAGCTACCGCCCAACGGTGAAGTTTGGCCTGCATCCCCGATACCCGTACGAGCGCAGGATTACGCCCTGGGGCGCCGCCATCCGGCGACGCATCTTTCGGCATTACAGCTTCCATCCCTTCTCGGTCTCGCTGTAGCCCTTCCCATGTACCGGGCTCTCCCCGGCTCCGAGTACTACGGCTCCTCCGCCCCGCCCTCGGGTTCGGCGGTCGGTGCGCCTATCCCGCCCGGCCGGTTGGTCACCGGCAGGACAGGAACCCCTGCGGGCAGTTCCCACGTTCGCTGTCCATCGATCGACGGGTTTGGAGCCCAGCTTTATCCCTGCGGCATCGCCACGGGTACGCCGCAGACTTTCCCCGTGGCCTCCGATTTGGCCGATTGAAACCTCCCCGGAGTTCGCCCCGCCTGGCTGGCGGAGGTGCGCGCCGCTCCCGGCCCATATCCACCAGGTTTGAGCCGGTCGTGGTTTGAGAGACGTAAGATGCTGGTTCCTTGCGTACTCCTTCCCGTCTCGCTCGCCGCGCCCGCGCCATCTGGTAGTGCTGACACGCCCCGGCTTTATCAGGGCTGCTCCCGTCCTCCCGGCACCACCCGGTTAGACTGCCCCCAGCTTCAGCCAGCCTGCTGCGACAGGCCGGCGGTGAGGTCTTTCACCTCCACTCGAACAGACAGCGCCTCGTGGCGCACCAACCGGATCCACAACGCCCTACGCGCCGTCGGCGAACGCGCGAACGCCCTGCTCAAGGTCACCTTCCAGCTCCTGCGCAACATCACGATCGACCCCTGGAAGATCGGGCTCGTCGCGAAAGCCGCCCTCGCCATCCTCCACACCGAATACCGCAGGACCGCCTGACGCCCAACACCACATCACAGGGTTGATGTCACGCAACGCCACGAGACGTTACCGGGAAAGGCTCATTAAGCTGTGCCAGATCAAGTTCTGGAACGGACGATTTGCCCTGCACCTCCGGGCAATCTCCGTACCTCGGCCGCGCTACTATGTCCACGCGTGGCCTCGGTGCCGCGCCGTGCCCACTCGGTACTTCCTGTGCCACGAACCGGACCACATCGACGGCCACGCCGGGAACCGACACACAACTCACCCCGCCGTCCAGGAAGCCCAACAGACATTCCTCGACCACATCCGTTCAGGTGATCGTGCCGAAGGGATCACCTGGCGTGGCGGCGAACGTGGCGGTTGCCCTGCTGAGGCTGATCCAGCGGGTTGTGGACCGGCGGGCGGCGGACGCGCCGGCGACATTCAAGGAGATCACGACGCCGCCTGAGTAGACAGAAGGGAAGCTTGCGTGACGATCCGGTTCGGATTCTACGGCCGCGTCTCGACTGAGGACCAGCAAGATCCGGAGGCATCCCGGGAATGGCAGCTGACCCGCTCGCGGGCGCTGACCGTGGGCCACGGTGCGATCGTTGCCGAGTACTTCGACGTCGGCCATAGCCGGGCGCTGCCGTGGAAACGCCGCCCGCAGTCGAACCTGCTCCTCGAGGAGCTACGCGACCCTGGGCGGGGCTTCGATGCGGTTGTCATCGGAGAGCCGCACCGGGCGTTCTACGGCAACCAGTTCAGCCTGATCTTCCCCGTGTTCACCCACTACAACGTCGCCCTGTGGGTACCCGAGGTCGGCGGACCGATCGACCCGGACAGCGAAGCCCACGACCTGATCATGTCCGTCTTCGGCGGGATGTCCAAGGGCGAGCGCCAACGCGTCAAGATCCGCGTGCGCACGGCCATGCAAACCCAGGCGCGCGTCGAGGGCCGGTTCCTCGGCGGTCGGCCGCCCTACGGTTATCGGCTCGCCGATGGCGGCCCGCACCCCAACCCAGGCAAGGCCGCCGATGGCAAGCGTCTTCACGTTCTGGAGGAGGACCCTGCCACCGCACCCGTCGTCGAACGGATCTTCGCCTTGTTCCTCGGCGGCATGGGCTTCTACCTGATCGCGCAGACCCTCACCGACGAGGGCATCCCCTCACCGTCGGCCTACGACCGGGGGCGCAACTCCCATCGTGACGGTGTCGCCTGGTCCAAGAGCGCCGTGCAGGTGATCCTGACCAACCCCCGCTATACGGGCCACCAGGTGTGGAACAAGCAGCGCAAGCATGAGGAGCTGCTCGACGTCGAGGACGTCGCCCTCGGCTACGAGACCAAGCTGAAGTGGAACGAGAAGGACAAGTGGGTGTGGTCCGAGCGCCCTGCCCACCCGGCAATCGTCGACGAGGGCACCTTCCTCGCCACCCAGCAGCGCCTCGGCACCCGCGGCCCGGTCTCAGATCGCATCGGCACACCGCGCACACAACATCCCTACGCTCTGCGCAGCCTGCTGCTCCACAAGCAGTGCGGTCGGCGCATGCAGGGCAACTGGAACCACGGCCACGCCCACTACCGATGCCGCTACCCCCAGGAATACGCCCTCGCCAATCACATCGATCATCCCCTGACCGTCTACGTCCGTGAGGACGCGGTCCTCCCCGCGCTCGATGGCTGGCTCGCCACCGCCTTCGACCCCGACCACATGGAGGCCACCCTCACCGCGTTGGAACAAGCGCAGCCCGACGACTCTCCCGCCGCGGATCCGCTGCAACAGGCCATCGTGGCCTGCGACCGCAAGCTCGCTCGCCACCGCGCTGCCCTCGAGGCCGGCGCAGACCCGGCCATCGTCACCGGCTGGATCGCCGAGGTCCAAGCCGAACGCGCCGATGCCGTCGCGGCCCTCGAACGTCGAGGCGACCGCGACCCAACACGACCGAAACTGAGCCGCCTCCAGATCAAGGCGCTCGTCGACGGGTTCGGTGGGCTGCTCGCGATCCTGCAAGAGGCCGACCCGGCCGACAAGGCGGAGGTCTACCGCGAACTCGGCGTAAAGTTGACCTACGACCACGAGACGGAGACGATCATGGCTGAAGCCAGACCAAGGTCATCCGTGTGCGCAGTGTCTGTGTCCGAGGGGGGACTTGAACCCCCACGCCCGTTAAAGGGCACTAGCACCTCAAGCTAGCGCGTCTGCCATTCCGCCACCCGGACCGGTGACTCCCGGGCTCGCCGCCCGGGTGCAAAGCAGATGCTACACGGTCCTGCAGCGTGCCTGTCGCAACCCCAGACCACGGCGGGATCAAGGCCAGACAGCGGCCAGCACGGGCATTCGACGAGGCCGGCGGTGCCGGAACGGGTAGTCCCCAGGTCGATCCGGGCACCCATCCCGCCCGAGCCGTCGGTGGGTCAGACGGCTGGTCGACGCCGGCAACGCCGGGGCGCGACCGGCGGGACCATCAGGCCGAGCCCGGTTGGACCATGAGCGAACGGTCGACCCGAGCTCGACCTGCTGGCCAAGGCAGCCCGGCGTGCCGACGCCTGGAGTGTCCCCGCGCGGAACATCGTCTGCCGGCCGAGTTGTAGGTCAGATGCCGTTCGGGGGTTCGATCACGGCGCGGGCCGCCTCCATCCAGTTCTGGCCCGAGAGCCCGCGGAACGCCTGGACGACCAGCGCGCCCAGGTCGAAGGCGGGGGAGAGGAGCCATTGGGCCGCGAGGCCGTCCCAGGTGGCCACGAACTGCCGTGCCACCTCTACCGGATCAAGGCTCGGAGGCGCCTGGCCGGATATCTGGCGTTCGGCGACGACCGGTGGTCTGCCCAGCGGCGGCGTGATCGCGGGTTACGAGCTCAACGCGGCGTCCGCGAAGTTCTCCTCGTTCAGAGCCTCGGGCGCGTCCGGATCGTCGTGAAGTAAAAGCGACCCGGATCCGCGGAGGGGTTCCACCACTGAAAGTCGCGGTTCGCGGCTCACGAGCCGCGACGCCGCCCGCCCCTGCTATCGCGGCCCGCGCGACAGGTGGTACGCATACGAAACGTACGTCATGTTAAACGCCTGTTCGGCGGCTGCGGTTTCCTGATCCGTTGAACACGAGGCGCACAACCAGGTTGGCGTCGTCCGCTGTTGGCGGCGCCTGGCGGCTGAGGACGCGATACAGCATTGAGCCGATGAGCACGCCCGCGATCGTCGGTACGGGCGCGTCCGGCGCGAGCTGCCCCGCCACTCGGGCGAGTTCGAGCCGGTCACGTAGGAGTTGCTCATGTGGCTGGGTGAAGCGGTCGTACAGGGTGTCGGCGACCGCGCGGTCATCGGCGGTCGCGGCGGTGAGGGCGAGGATGAGGCTCGTGCCCTCGGCCGTGGTCAGCCGTTCCGTCCAGGCGCGTAGCCAGTCGCCGAGGTCGGTCTCGATGTCACCCGTGTCGGGCAGGGGGACGAGCGGCGGTGCCAGATCGCCTTCGAGCGCGGCGTCGGCGACGACGGCGCTCTTCGAGGCCCACCAGCGGTAGATCGTCTGCTTGCCGACGCCAGCGCGGGCGGCGATCGCGTCGATCGTCAGCCGCTCATAGCCGCGTTCGAGCAGCAGGTCGCGCGCCGCGCCCAGGATCGCGAGCCGCGACATCTCGCTGCGAGGGCGGCCACCTGTCATCCGACGAGTCTAGGAGGGATGGAGGTCGGCAGGTCAGGCCATGTATAGTGCCGGTTCCGAGACAAATCGTCTCGTAACTGGGGGCGTAGGGAGCTGGACACATGCCGAACGAGGTACTTGTCGTGGTCGGTACGGGCGGCATGGGTGTCGCCATCAGTCGCCGTGTCGGCCCGGGCAAGACCCTGCTGCTGGCCGACTACAACGAGACGGCGCTGAACGCGGTCGCCGAGACCCTTCGCGACGAGGGCCATCAGGTGACGTCCTTGGCCGTGGACGTGTCGTCCCGGGAGTCCGTGTACGCGCTCGCGCGGGCGGCCGCGGCGCTCGGGCCGGTGCGGCACGTGGTCCACACCGCGGGGTTATCCCCCGCGCAGGCGCCGGTCGAGGCGATCCTGAAGGTCGACCTGTATGGCACGGCGCTCGTGCTCGACGCGTTCGGCGAGGTCATCGCCGTGGGCGGTGCCGGCGTCGTCATCTCAAGTATGTCCGGCTACCTCGCGCCGCCACCGGCACGCGAGGTCGAGGCACAGCTCGCGGGCGCGCCAACCGAGGACCTGCTACGCCTGCCCTCCACAGCGGTGGACGCCTTCTCGAGCGCCGGCTACGCATACTCCTTCGCCAAGCGCGCCAACCAGCTGCGGGTGCGGGCGGCAAGCGGGTCCTGGGGCACGCGCGGCGCGCGGGTCAACTCGATCAGCCCAGGAGTCATCTCCACCAAGATGGGCCAGCAGGAACTCGCCAGCGAGTCCGGCGCCGGCATGCGTGCCATGGTCGCGGCGTCCGGCACCGGCCGGCTGGGCTCGCCGGACGACATCGCGGCCGCGGCGGAGTTCCTCCTCTCGGCCGCGGCCTCGTTCATCACCGGAATCGACCTGCTCGTCGACGGCGGCGCGGTCGCCGCGGTCTCGACCGGACGAGTGGGTCTCACCCCGACGGGGCGCTGAGCCGCGGGCCCGACAGCGGACTGACTGTCGGCGTCATGTCGTCGGCCCTTTCAAGAGGAGTACGGCGACGTCGTCGGTGAGTGGTCCACCGTTGCGTCGTTCGATGCGTTCGATGCGGACGTCGGGGAGGGTGTCGTCGCCGGGGGGTGGGTCGATCGCGGCCACCTCGGCCAGCACGCCGTCCCAGCTGAGTCGTTCGCCGGTGGGGCCATCGCGGCCTTCACGCCCTGAAAGCGATCAACTGTCACGTCGACGACTACATTGCCCGAGTACGCATCCGACCGCCAAAAACTTGACTCATTTGTCCGGGGTCAGGATCCCAACGGCTCTAGCGCAGGACGCCGTGAACGCGGAGGTGCTCGACGAGCAGCTCACCGACGTGGCGGATGTGATCGTTCATCGCCGAGCGGGCGCGGTCGGGGTCCTTCTCGCGAAGGGCGGCAAAGATCGCGGAGTGATCGTTCGCCGAGGCGGCCGACCATCCTTCGATCTCGCCGAAGAATCGCAGCGGCACGTAGCCGACGGTGACGTTGAGCAGCGAGGCCATCCGGAAGGAGTTCGAGGCCTTGTTGATCGTCCGGTGGATCTCGTGGTTCAGGCGGTCCACCAGGTCGTCGTTCCTGGCGCGTTCGGCCCGCGCGAGCTGTTCCTGGATCGCCCCCAGCCGAGCGAGGGTGGCGTCGTCGAGCAGTCCCGCGGCGCGCGCCGCGAGCTCCCCGGCGATGTATGCCTGCAGCTGGAACAGGTCCCGTACGTCCTGTTCGGTCATGGGCACGACGCGGTAGCCGCGCCGGGGCTCCCATCGCACCGAGCCCTCGCTGTGCAGGACCATCATCGCTTCCCGTACCGGTGTCTGGCTGACCCCCAGCTCGGCCGCCAGGTGCTCGGTCCGCACGAAGTCACCGGCCGGGAACTGGCCGATCATGATTCCTTCGCGGACGTAGGCGGCGACCCGTTCGCTCAGTTGCTGCTTGCTACCGAAGGCGACGCCGCGCCCGGCCTCCGTCGTGCGTCTCGCGGACGGGGCCGCCTTCTCCGCACTCGCCGCAGGTTCCATTTTCTCCATCCTAGAGACGAGGGACTCGGCGACCGAGCCCCTCGCGTCGTCGAGCGAGTGAGCGGCCCCGTCCGTTGCGCTGATGGCCTGGCCCAGACTTTGATCACTCTTCGGGCGTCGATGGACCCTCACCAGCCTCGGTTGCACGCGATCGATGATTCTATAGAATGTAGAAAGTTCGATCTTTATCGCGAAAGAGGTCTCGCGTACGGCGAGCTTGCCGGCGACGTCGCCGTGGCATGGCTGGCTGAAGGAGAGGGACACCATGCAGGATCTCGACCCGGACGAACAGGCCATCGTCGACACCGTCCGTGACTTCGTCGACCAGGAGGTCCGCCCGGCGGCCCGGCAGCTCGAACACGAGAACGCCTATCCGGACAAGTTGATCGAGCAGATGAAGCGGCTCGGCATCTTCGGGCTGTGCATCCCCGAGCCGTACGGCGAGGTGGACGTCTCGACCGTCTGCTACGCGATGGTGACCGAGGAACTGGCCCGGGGCTGGATGAGCCTGGCCGGAGCGATGGGCGGACACACCGTGGTGTCCAAGCTCCTGCTGGAGTTCGGCACCGACGACCAGAAGCAGCGCTATCTGCCCCGCATGGCCACCGGGGAGCTGCGCGCGACGATGGCGCTGACCGAGCCGGGCGGTGGCTCGGACCTGCAAGCGATACGTACCACCGCCCGCCGTTCCAGCTCCGGTTACACGATCAACGGTACCAAGACCTGGATCACGAACGCGCGGCGCGCCGGGCTCGTGGCGCTGCTGTGCCGGACCAATCCGACCGCGACGCCCGCCGCCGATGGAATCAGCATTCTGCTGGTGGAGAAGGTTCCCGGCTTCACGGTCTCCAAGGACCTTCCCAAACTCGGCTACAAGGGTGTGGAGAGCTGCGAGCTTTCCTTCACTGACTGCCAGGTGGGGCAGGACGCAGTACTGGGCGGCGTCGAGGGCCGGGGGTTCCGCCACATGATGCGAGGCCTGGAGATCGGTCGGATCCAGGTAGCGGCCAGGGCCACGGGGGTCGGTCGGGCCGCGTTCGACGACGCTTTGCGGTACGCCCAGGAACGCGAGGCTTTCGGGAAGCCGATCTGGCGGCACCAGTCGGTCGGCAATCACCTCGCGGACATGGCGACCAAACTGACCGCCGCCCGTCAGCTGCTCCTGTTCGCGGCGCGACGCTATGACTCCGGCGCCCGTGTGGATCTTGAGGCCGGAATGGCCAAGTACTTCTGCTCCGAGGTGGCCATGGAAGTAGCTCTGAGCGCGATTCGAGTCCACGGCGGCTACGGCTACTCGACGGAGTTCGACGTCGAGCGCTACTTCCGCGACGCACCGTTGATGATCGTCGGGGAAGGCACCAACGAGATCCAGCGCAACGTCATCGCCCGACAGCTCGTCGCGCGGAACGGACTTCCTGAGTGAACCGCCCGGCCTCCGCCGGGCACCATCTCGCTTTCGCCGTCCCGATCACGCCCGTGCCACCGGCGGGCGCTCGGGGATGCGCGGGGATGACCGACCCGGCCGACCACGCCAGCCTGGCGAGACGGCCCCGCGGAGATAACCGGCGCTCAGGCTGACGGTGCCGCGGCGCGAGGCAGGGGCGGGAAGGCCGCGACCGCGCCGAGAAACCTGCTGATCTCCCGTTCGTGGCCCTCGACGCGCACACCTGGGTGACCCGTGGCGCGCGTCGCGGGGACCGTGGCGAAGTAGTTGGCCAGGTCTCGCCTGGTACCGAGCAGCTCGACGTCCGGATCCGGGTCCGCGCGGGCCTCCAGCGTCCACCAGCCACCGCGCCCGCTGATCGTGTAGGCGTCGTCGTGGTCGAGGGTCCGGACCACCCAGGTGGCCGGGCCGACATCGAGCTTCTCGCGGTCCAGGACGAGGCGCACGGAGTTGAGCAGGTGCTCGGGATGGGTCGGCTCGCCCGGCGCGGGCGGCGCCGCGAGATGGCGCAGACCCCACAGCGCGAGTTCGTCCAGGGAAGGCGCGAGGTCGTGGCCGGCCGGCGTGAGGCTGTACCAGACCTCGCGCCGACCCGGCTGCCGATCGACGCAGACGAGTCCCTCTGATTCGAGATCACGCAGCCGCTGCGTCAGGGTCCGCGGTGTGATGCCGCCGAGCCGGTCCATCAGGTCGGTGAAGCGTTTCGGGCCGGTCAGCAGGTCGCGTACGACGAGCAGTGCCCAGCGATCTCCCAGGCGCTCGAGGGTCTTGGCGAGCATGCAGAAGTGCGCGTACGCGGAGCGCGGCGTGGTCGGCACCCGTCGAGCTTACCCTCTCGTAGAGATACTATATCTACGATAGTATTCGCCGCATGGTGAACGAGACCCGACGGATCTTCCGGGGCACCGACGAGGCCGAGGCCGCCCGCCGCGCGTACGAGGCGTCGCTGCCCTCCCCGCCTCGTCCCGACCGCGTCGAGGCCGCCTGGCTGCGCGAGCTGTGCCTGCGGGCCGGTGCCGCCGATGTCGGTTTCGTGGACGTCGGCCGGGCCGGCCTGGGGGCGGAGAACGACAACGCCCGCCGGGTCTTCCCGGCCGTCAGGGCGCTGATCTGTCTCGTCGGGATCTCGAACCGTGACGCGATCCGATCGACCTCGCGCGCCACGGCCAACAACGCCTGGCATCGCACCGGCGACAAGCTCGAAAGCGCGGCCGCGCGGATCTGCGAGGAGCTGGCCGAGGCCGGTGTCCGCGCGATCCCCACCAACATGGGATTCCCGATGGACGTGCAGGCCCCGCCCGGTCAGGCGAGCTGGGCCATCGCGCACAAGATCGTGGCCGTCGAGGCCGGCATGGGCCACATGGGCACCAACCGCAACATCATCCATCCGAAGTTCGGAAACTTCGTACTGCTCGACACCGTCCTGATCGACGCGGAGATCGACGCCTACGACCAGCCGCTGGACTACAACCCGTGCCTGGGCTGCAACCTGTGCGTCGCGGCCTGCCCGGTCGGGGCGATCAGCAACGTCGGGGACTTCGACTTCTTCGCCTGCCTCGGGCACAACTACCGTGAGTTCCCGTTCAGCGCCACCGACTGGGTCGACGCCGTGGCCGGCGGGGACGCCAGCGCCTACCGCGCGAAGTTCCGCGAGGACGAGACCCTGTCCATGCTGCAGTCCCTGGCGTTCGAGCCGAACTACAAGTCCGCCTACTGCATGGCGGTGTGCCCGGCCGGCGAGGACGTCATCGGCCCCTACCTCGYCGACAAGGCGCGCCACCGCGACGACGTGCTGCTCCCGCTCCGTCGGCACCCCGAACCGGTCTACGTGCAGTCCGGCAGCCACGCCGAAAAGACGGCGGCCCGCAACCCGGCCAAACGCGTGCGTTACCTCGATTTCAAACCCGACGTCTCCACCGTCGCCAACTTCGCCCTCGGCCTGCGGCACATGTTCACGCCGAGCACACCTCGGATGGACGGGCTTCGGGTCGAGTTTCGTTTTCCCGACGGCGCCCTGCTCGCCACCGTCAGGAACCAAGGACTCACGACGGGCCCGACCGACGACCAGCCCGTGGACGCGACCGTGGTCTGCGACGCGCTCGACTACATCAGGATCCTGCACCGCCCGATCGCCGGCCGCCCTGCCTACACCGAGCCGGACAGCTACACCGTCAAAGGTGATCCGTCCGTGTTCCAACGCCTGCTGGCATGTCTCACGTAACCCGGTGGATCTTGATCAGGCTTGGAGCGCTTCGTCGGCCGCGGGACTGATGGCGGTTGGTGTCAGTCCACCCGGCGTACTCGGTGATTGATCGGGTCGGCGACGTAGAGGGTGTCGGGCCGGCCGGCGTGATCACTGCGGGTGTGGGGTCTCGCCGCGCTCGAGCATCGCGACGAGCTTCGCGAGCCGGTTCGCCCGGCTCGACGGGCTCGGCGCGGTCGTGATCCGGTGGATGACCGAGTACCGGTTCTGGCTGTTCAGCCGCGCGAAGAGCGCCGCGGCGGCTGAGGATGCCACCAGCGCCGCGGCCAGGTCGTCCGGCACCTGCGCCGTCGCCGAACCGGCGTAGGCACGTGCCCAGCGCCCGTCCGCCTTCGCGCGGTCGATCTCGGCCTGGCCGCGCGGGCGCATCCGCCCCTCGGCGGTCAGCCCGGCCACCAGGTCGATGTTCCGCCGCGACCAGAGCGACGCTCGCCGACGCGGGCTGAACCGCTGCCGGAACGTCGCGGCGTCGAAGGCCCTCCGCTGCCCGTCGATCCACCCGCTGCACAACGCCTCGTCGAGCGCACGGTCATAGCTCAGCGAGGTCGGCGAGACCGTGCCCTTCTTCGCCAGGAGGAGCCAGACGCCATCGAAGGTGTCCTCGTGCACGTCGAGCCACGCCCGCCAGGCCGCGGCATCCGCGACGACGAGAACCTCCGGCTCCTCACCCATCGCGGCGTCCCTCCCAGACTCTTATCCGTCATTGCTCATCGTAGGAACGACCTCGGGCTCGGCGGTCTCCGGGCGTACTGGCTCACCTGATCCGCTCGAACTTGGTCCAGCCGCGCCAGCCGCGCTCTTCGAGCAGTTCCATGAGCCGACGGGCGATCGGCAGCGAGTCGAGGAAGAAGGAGTCGAGGAGGTCCGCGAGCTCGTCGGTGATCTCCTGGTCATGGTCCTCCCATCCCTCCATACCGGCGGTCTCGAGAGAGGCGACAAGCCGGTCGGCCACAGCCGCCAGCCGCGGGTCGTCCACCTCCCAGTCGATCATCGCGGCGAGATCCCAGTAGAGCTCGACCGTCTCCGGGTTGTCGAGCTCCTGCTCCTTCAGCTTCATGTAGAGCGACATGTGCTGCGGGAGCTGGGCGGCGACCAGGATCCAGCCGTCCCGCTCGCCCTGGATCATTTGTTCCGGCAATCCGAGCTCGCGCAGTCGGTCGAGGTAGGCCACCGCCTCCGGCGGCAGGGCCAGGCTGTCCCCGGCCGCCAGCTGCGCGATCCGCTCGCGGTGTCGTTGCCGCTCCCTGATCTCCGCGCGCAGGCGCCGGTCGATGTCTGCGACGGCGGCGTTGAACTCCTCCTCGCCGGCGGCCAGGAGCTCGCGGACGCGCGCGAGCGGCACGCCGGCCTCAGCGAGCGTACGAATCTTGATGAGCTCGACGACGGCGCGGGCGTCGTAGCGCCGGTAGCCGGAGCGGTCGCGCTCCGGCTCCGGCAGGAGGCCCTTGACGTGGTAGTGCCGCACCGCGCGCACGGTGACGCCGGCGTACGACGCCAGCTGGCTGATCGTGAGCACCGCGCCAGTCTCCTCGAAGGCCAAAGGGCGTGCGGAAATGCTCCTCCTCCGCACGCCCGGCGGACAGAGTCCCCAGGATCACTATTTCGCGGGCACGCGCAGGAACAGCCGACGCGACCAGAGGTAGCCGAGCAGCGCGATCAGGACGCACCAGCCGATCGCGAACCACAGGTCGGAGTCCGGGTGCGCGCCCGTGACGAGTGCGCGCAGCGTGTCGATCATCGGGGTGAACGGCTGGTGCTCCGCGAACTGGCGCAGCCCGGCCGGCATCGCGTCGGTCGGCACGAAGCTGCTGCTGACGAACGGCAGGATCATCAGGAACAGCGGGGTGTTGCTGGCCGTCTCGACGCTGTCCGCCGCCAGGCCCATGCCGACGGTCAGCCAGGTGAGCGAGAACGCGATGAGGATCAGCAGCCCGATCGCACCGAGCCAGCCGAGCGGACCGGCGTCGGAGCGGAACCCGAGCAGGAACGCGAACGCCGTCACGATCACCACGGCGAATCCGGTCCTGATGACGGCGCCCAGCACGTGGCCGGTGAGCACCGACACCCGGGCGATGTTCATCGTGCGGAACCGGGCGATGATCCCGGTGGTCATGTCGGTCGCGGTCGAGATCGCGGTGCCGAGCGCGACGCTGGCGACGGTCATGAACAGGATGCCCGGCGTGATGAACACGAGGTAGTCCCCGCGGTCGCCGCCGCCGTCCTGGCCCGGCAGGCCGGCGCCCAGGGTTCCGCCGAACACGTACACGAACAGCAGCAGGAACAGGATCGGTTGTGCGATCAGCATGATCGACAGCGAGGGATAGCGGCGGATGTGCAGCAGGTTGCGCCGCAGCATCGTCATCGAGTCACGGACGGTGTAGGTGGTGCTCATGCGGGGATCCCCTCGGATGCGGGCACCTCGGCCGCGTGGCCGGTGAGCGCGAGGAACACGTCGTCGAGGTCGGCGGACCCGACCGTCAGGCCGGCGACGCCGTCGTCGTCGAGGCCGTCGAGCACGCGGCGCAGCCCGGCGATGCTGCCGTCGTTCGGCACCTGCAGGGTGAGTGCCTCCGCGTCGGTGGTGGCCTCCGGGTGCGCCGCCGCCGCCGCGGCCAGGCCCGCGGCGTCGGTGAACTGCACCGACACGTGCCCACCGGGCACCCGCCGCTTCAGCTGGGCGGCTGTGCCTTCGGCGACCAGGCGGCCCTTGTCGAGGACTCCGATCCGGTCGGCCAGCTGGTCGGCCTCCTCGAGGTACTGCGTCGTCAGCAGCACCGTCACGCCGTCGGCGACCTGCTCGCGCACGATCGCCCACAGTTCGCGCCTGCTGCGCGGGTCGAGACCGGCCGTCGGCTCGTCGAGGAAGATCAGCCGGGGCCGGGCGATGAGCGTCATCGCCAGATCCAGCCGCCGCTTCATGCCGCCCGAGTAGGTCTGCGCCCGCCGGTCGGCCGCGTCGACGAGGTCGAAGCGCTCCAGCATCACGGTCACGGCGGTGGTCGCGGTCGCCCGGTCCAGGTGCGCCAGGTCGGCCATCAGCCGCAGGTTCTCGCGGCCGGTGAGCAACTCGTCGATCGCCGAGAACTGCCCGGTGACACCGATCGCGGCGCGCGCCCCGGCGGGTTCGCGCCGTACGTCGAAGCCGGCGACGCGGATCTCGCCGTCATCGGGGGCCAGCAAGGTGGAGAGGATGTTGACGATGGTCGTCTTGCCGGCGCCGTTGGGTCCGAGGAGTGCGTAGACGGTGCCCTCCGGGACGGTCAGGTCGACGCCGTCCAGCACGGTGTGGTCGCCGTAGGACTTGGTGAGTCCGGAGACCTCGATCGCGGGGTTGGTAACGCTCATGCCGCCATGCTGGAACCCTGACGCAGGGGCAAGGTCAAGCCGCTGCCGGCAGGAACTTTTCTGGGCCGCTCGACGAGGTCCAGGAGTCGGACACACACCAGTAGCGCCGGCTCTCACTCATGTCGTGAGAGGGGATTTCCGGCGTCGGCCGGTTGTTCAGCTGGTCTCGCGTCGTACGAGGGTGGGTTTCGGCGAGGTGCGCGGGGCGGGCAGGGGGCGACGGTCGACCCGGTGCAGCACGAAGTCGGCGAAGCCGCGTCCGAGAGCGGCGGTGTCGATCCGGATGGTGGACAGCGCGGGTACGAACATCGTCGCGATCGGGGAGTCGTCGTGGCCGATGACCGCGATGTCCGCGGGCATTCGCAGGCCGGCGCGGACCGCCGCGCTGGCTATCGCGGCGGCGACGTCGTCGTTGAAGGCGACGACGCCGGTGATGCCGGCATCGAGCCACCGGCGGACCGCGACGTCAGGGGAGTCGTCGCGGTAGTCGACGGACTCCAGGTCAGGTGTGGCCAGGCCCAGGAGGCGAGCTCGATCGGACGCCGCCTGGTGGCGGGCGATGACCAGCGAGGATGCGCGCGTCTCGGTGAAGGCGGCGTACACCAGCTTTCGGTGGCCGCGCTCGTGGAGGTGGTCGACCTGGAGTTCCGGTCCGGCGCTGAACGCCAGGGAGACATCGGGAAGGTCCGGGCGGTCGGGATCCGGATAGATCTCCCTGACTCCGCAGGCCAGCATGGACGCGACATCGGGTGAGCTGAACGGGAGAGTGCCGAGTACAAGGTCGGGGTTGAGGGACTCCCACAGAGGTCGGGCCGCCTGGTCGGGGTGACGGGTGTAGGTCACCAGCGAGTACCCGGCCTTGTCCAGCACGAGGGAGGCCTCGTCCAGATAGTCCCGCATCCGGAACTCCACCGGCCAGTCGGGCAGCACGAGCAGGATGATCCGGCTGCGTCCGCTGGCGAGCGCGCGTGCGGCGCTGTTCGGCCGGTAGCCGAGGCGTTCGGCGGCCCGCAGCACCCGTTCGCGGGTGCTCTCCGGGATCGTCTGGCCCGGGGTGTTGTTCAGGACGAACCCGACGGTCGCCCGTGACACCCCCACCTCGCGGGCGACGTCCAAGGCGGTCACCCGCCGACTGGTGGTCGGCTCTGGCACGACGGCCACCGCTTGGCCCTCCCGTCGCTCCGAAACACGTTGGACTTGTGCGCGCTAGTTGCTGATGCTAGCTGACGTCCCGCGTCACTAGCACCCGCTAGTGGCGTCGGGCACGGAAGGTGTCGTCGCTCCGAGTCTGCCCGCTCGTGTCTCATGCCCGCCGCGGGGCCTACCTGCCGTCGGCTGTCGCCTGACGCTGCCGACCTGACACTTCAGTGCGGGCGGCGTGGTCACCCGGAGGGTGCTGGCTGGTCGTGCTGACCGTAGGAGCTCTGGTAACGGTTGTAGAACCGGTCGACCAGGTCGGCGGGGATGGGTTTGGGTATGCCGAGCTGGTGGGCGAAGTGGACGCTGCGGGCGACGTCCTCGCACATGACGGCGGCTTTGACGGCCGCCCGGGCGTCAGGACCGATGGTGAACACACCGTGGTTGGCCATCAGCACGGCGGGGGAGCGGTGCCCGTCGAGGGTGGCGACGATGCCGCGGCCGATGGAGTCGTCTCCGATGGTGGTGAGCGGGCCGACGGGGATGGGGCCGCCGAACTCGTCGGCCATCGCGGACAGCACGCAGGGGATGGGTTCATGGCGGGCGGCCCAGGCGCAGGCGTAGGGCGAGTGGGTGTGCACGACGCCGCCGACGTCCGGGCGGTGGCGGTAGACGTAGGCGTGCGCGGCGGTGTCGCTGGACGGGCTGAGGTCTCCGTCGAGCACGGTGCCGTGCAGGTCGCAGACGACCATCGTGCGGGCCGTCAGCGCGGCGTAGTCGATCCCGGAGGGTTTGATCACCAGGACCTCGTCGCCGTTCGCGTCGCGGGCGCGGGCGGAGACATTGCCGGAGGTCCAGGCGACCAGGCCGTTGTCGACGAGGGACAGGTGCAGGTCGACGAGCTGTTCGCGGGCCGCGTCGACTCCGGGCCAGCGTGGCTGGGTGCTCATCGAGGGCCTCCGGTCAGCCTGGTTGGTTCGGGGACGGTGGCCCCGCCGGGCGGTGGCGGCGCGGAGGGCGCCGAGTCCCGCGTCGCCGGGTCCCGCGTCGCCGGTGCGGAGCCGCGCAGGGCTTCGTCGCGCAGCGCGCGCAGGTCGTGCAACACGCCCCCGGACGTGGTGCCGACGCCGCCGAAGTAGTCGTGCAGGGCGCGGTAGCCGGCGTAGAGGCGGGTGTAGGTGGCGTGCCGGGCCGGGTCGGGTCGGTAGGCGTCGCGGTGCACCCGGCTCATGGCGGCCGCGGCGGCCGGGACGTCGGGGTAGGCGCCGGCCGCGACGGCGGCGTGGATCGCGGAGCCGAGCGCCGGGGCCTGGCTGGTCGCGGCGATGTGGATGGGGTAGCCGAGGACGTCGGCGTAGAGCTGCATGAGGGTGGCGTTCTGGATGAGCCCACCGGCGGCGTAGAACTGGCGGACCGGGACGCCCGCGTCGCGGAAGGCGTCGAGGATGCGGCGGGTGCCGAACGCGGTGGCCTCCAGCAGCGCGCGGTAGACGTGTTCGGGACGGGTCGTCAGCGTCAGGCCGACGACCACGCCGGACAGGGTGTGGTCGACGAGGACGGATCGGTTGCCGTTCATCCAGTCCAGGGCGAGCAGTCCGTGGGCGCCGACCGGGTCGTCGGCGGTCAGCGCGGTGAGGTGCTGGTGCAGCGACACCCCGGCGGCCCGCGCGGCGTGGCGGTAGGCGTCGGGGACGTGGTGCTCGGTCCACCAGGCGAAGATGTCGCCCACGCCGGACTGGCCGGCCTCGTAGCCGTAGCGGCCGGCGATGATGCCGCCGTCGACGACGCCGCACATGCCGGGAACCTCGGCGAGTGTGTCGGCGGACATGACGTGGCAGGTGGACGTGCCCATGACCGCGAGCATGTGGCCGGGCTCGGTGACCCCGACCGCGGGGGCGCTGACGTGGGCGTCGACGTTGCCGACCGCGACGACCGTGCCGGCCGGCAGCCCGGTCCACCAGGCGGCGCCGCTCGTCAGGCGCCCGGCGGGGGCGCCGAGCGGGAGCAGGCTGGTGGACAGTCGGGTGTCCGGGTAGTCGGCGAACGCGGGGTTGAGGGCGGTGAAGAAGTCGCGGTTGGGGTAGGCGCCGTCCTGGAAGATCCCTTTGTATCCGGCGGTGCAGGTGTTGCGGGTCTCCACGCCGGTGAGCTGCCAGACGATCCAGTCGGCGGCCTCGATCCAGCGTTCGGTGGCGGCGTAGATCTCGGGGTCCTCCTCGAGGACCTGGAGTGCCTTGGCGACCTGCCACTCGCTGGAGATCTTCCCGCCGTACCGGGCGATCCACGGCTCGCCGCGCTCGTGGGCGAGGGCGTTGACCCGGTCGGCGTGTGGCTGGGCGGCGTGGTGTTTCCAGAGCTTCGGCCAGGCGTGCGGCCGGTCGGCATAGCCTGGCAGGTGGCACAGCGGAGTGCCGTCGGCCGTGGTCGGCAGCACGGTGCAGGCGGTGAAGTCGGTGCCGATGCCGATAATGCGGGCCGGGTCGACGCCCGCGTCGCGTACCGCGTCGGGGACGGCCGTGGCGAGGACCTCGATCCAGTCGCGTGGGTTCTGCAGCGCCCAGTCCGGCGGCAGCTCCCGGCCGCCCGGGAGCCGGCTGTCGATCACCCCGTCGGGGTAGGGGTGCACGGCGGTCGACAGCTCGTGCCCGTCGCGGACCCGGATCACGCTGGCGCGGCCGGACAGGGTGCCGAAGTCGATGCCGACGACGTACGCGTCCCGGGCGGCGGGATCGGGATTGGCGGTCATGGCGCTCCTCGCGCGGATGGGCCGGGCACCGGCTAGCGGCGGCGGTCGAGGCTGAAGTAGAGGTCGTTCAGCCGCAGGCCGGCGACGAAGGAGCGGACCGTGGTCTCGGCGTCGATGAGCGCGAGCTCGATGCCGGTCATGCCGGCGAACATGTCCAGCATGTCGACGTCGACGGCGGTGGAGAGGACGGTGTGGTGGGGGCCGCCGGCGGTCAGCCAGCATTCGGCGGAGGTCGGCAGGTCCGGCCGCGGGGCCCAGACCGCGCAGGCGACCGGCAGCCTCGGCAGCTCGTGGTCGGGCTCGACGACGTCGATGGTGTTGGCCACGAGCCGGAACCGGCCGCCGAGGTCGCAGAGCCCCACCACGAGGCCCGGCCCGGGTGCCGCGGTGAACCGGAGCCGGACGGGGTCCTGACGGCCGCCGATGCTCAGTGGGTGGATCTCGGCCGTGGGGCGGGCCGCTGAGATCGTCGGGCAGACCTCCAGCATGTGGGCGCCGAGAATGCGCTGCGGCCCGGGGCCGAGGTGGTACGTGTAGTCCTCCATGAAGGAGGTACCGCCGGGCAGGCCCGCGCCCATGACCTTGACGGCGCGCAGCAGCAGGGCGGTCTTCCAGTCTCCCTCGCCGCCGAAGCCGTACCCGTCCGCCATCAGCCGCTGCACCGCCAGGCCGGGCAGCTGGCGCAGCCCGCCGAGATCCTCGAAGTTGGTGGTGAACGCGCGGTAGCCGCCGTCGGTGAGGAACCGGCGCAGCCCGGCCTCCACCCGGGCCGCGTAGCGCAGCGACGAGTGGCGTTCGCCGCCGGCGCGCAGCTCGGGGGCGACGTCGTACTGCTCGTCGTAGACGCTGGCGAGCTCGTCGATCGCGTCGTCGTCGACCGCGTCCACCACGTCGACCAGGTCGTTCACCGAGTGGGTGTTGACGGCGACGCCAAAACGGATCTCGGCCGCCACCTTGTCGCCTTCGGTCACGGCCACGCCGCGCATGTTGTCGCCGAAGCGGACGAGCCGCATCCCGCGCAGGTCGGCGCGGGCGGTCGCGACACGGGCCCAGCGGCCGACGCGGTGGCGGGTGCGCGGGTCGTCGACATGCCCGACGATCGTCACCCTGGGCATCCGCAGCCGGGTCTGGATGTAGCCGAACTCCCGGTCGCCGTGGGCGGCCTGGTTGAGGTTCATGAAGTCCATGTCGAGGCTCTCCCAGGGCAACGCCTGGTTGGCCTGGGTGTGCAGGTGCAGCAACGGCTTGTCGAGCGCCTCCAGCCCGCGGATCCACATCTTCGCCGGAGAGAAGGTGTGCATCCAGGCGATCACCCCGATGCATGACGGGTCGGCGTTCGCCTGCTGGCAGACGGCGGCGATGGTGTCCGCGTCGGTCAGCACCGGCTGCCAGGCGATGCGCGCCGGGATCGTGTCGTCGCCGTCCAGCCCGTCGGCGATGCGGCGGGACTGCGCCGCGACCTGCTCAAGGGTCTCGGGACCGTACAGGTGCTGGCTGCCCGTCAGGAACCAGACCGTGGCGTCGGACAGGACGGACACCGTCTGCCGGAGGGCGGGTAACGACATGCGGCCTCGTTTCAGCGCGGACGGCGACGCCGGCCCAGGAACGAGCGGGCGGCGCCGCGGGGCGGCGCCGGAGGAGAGTCTGGGCGGCTCGCCACATTGTTAGCGTTAACAAATCGGCCGTCAAGGCGCGAGATCGACGCCCGGGGCCGGCCGGCCCTACCGGCCGGCGGAACGGCGGGCGACTCCCGTGCGGCGGCGCGGCGCGGCGCGCCCCGGCGGGGCGACGCTCTCCCGCTCGACCAGCCGGGGCGGGATCGGCGCGACGCGCGGGAGCCCGCCGGGGGAGGGATCGTCCAGCTGCGCCAGCAACAGGCGTACGGCCTGTTCGGCCACGGCCTCGAAGTCGGGGCGAACGGTCGTCAACGGCGGGCTGACGTAACCCGCCTCCGGGATGTCGTCGAACCCGACGACGCTCACGTCCTCCGGGACGGACAGCCCGGCCTGGCGCAGCGCCTTCATGATGCCCAGCGCGAGGTGGTCGTTGGCGGCGAAGACCGCGCGCGCCTCCGGCATCCGCGCCAGCAACTGCCCCGCCTCGAAACCGGCGCCCAGCGACCAGTCCGCCGCGAGGACGGGCGGAACCTCGGCGCCGGCGTCGACCAGCGCCTGGCGCCAGCCCAGCACGCGCTCGGCGCTGTCGAACCAGTCCGGCGGACCGGACACATGCCAGACGGTCTCATGCCCCGCGGCCAGCAGGCACCGCGTCGCCAGGCGCGCGCCCAGCTGCTGGTCGACCGTCACCAGCCGCGCCGGGCGGCCCGGGTCGCCGTCGATCACCGCCATCGGCAGGTCGTCCGGAACGTCGTCGAGCGCCTCGTTGGCCGACACCACCGGCGCGATCACCACGATCCCGGCCACGTGCTGGTCCAGCAGCCGGGCGACCGCGTCGGCGATGGAGATCCGGTCGAGCACCGGGACACTGGCCACGCCCACGGCGAACCCGGCCCTGCTCACCACCCGCTCGACCGCGGTCAGGACCGAGGTAGGCCCGTAGAGCGCCGTGTTCTGCGCGACGATCCCGACGGTCTGGGACCTTCCGGTGACGAGTGCCCTGGCCGCGCGGTTCGGCCGGTACCCCAGCTGCTCCATCGCCGCGCGCACTCGCAGGCGCGTCTGCTCCCTGACGTTCGGGTGGTCGTTCAGCACCCGCGACACCGTCTGATGCGACACGCCAGCCAATTGAGCCACGTCCGCCATGCCGGGCGCGCGCCGCGTGAGGACCCGCGCGCCGGCCTCGCCCTCGGTCACCGCTGGCAGAGCCCGTCCCGCGTGCTGGGCCGCTCGATCCGGCTCTCGGGCCAGCTCTCGGGCCGGCTCTTCGGGTCTGGATGGCTGACTCTGCCCCGACATGTTAACGCTCACTCTACCCCCGAAGGTGGGAGGCGTTCGGTGGAAGCGGTCCCGCCGGTGGCTTCGATGACCTGCGGCCAGGCAGCCCGGCGAGCTCGCCTCGGTAGTGTCGCCGACACCGGATCGGACTCCACCGGCGCTACCCGCGCCCGCGCTCGAACGCCGTGATGCTCTGCTCCATCGCCTGGGTCACGTCGCCGAGGTCCGACCGCCAGGCAGGTGAGGAGGCCGCGCCCGGGACTCGGTAGCTCCGTGCCCCGTGCCTGGCCGTTGCCTGGAGGCCGGGTAAGGTCTGGCACGTGATCGCGCGAATGAGTTCCTGGCGGCCCGCCACAGTGGCGGCCCACTTCTTCCGCGCGTAACCCCAACCGCGGCCGCCCACTCCGGCGGCCGCCATCGATTCCTCGGGGCAGTGCTGCCGGGCGCCGGCAGCCCTGCCCCGCGAGGAACCGACCATGGACCTGTTCCAGCACCTGCTCACCGCCATCGCCGCGGGAAGCGACCCGGGCCCGTTCGCACTGCTGCGCCGTGAGAACGCCGACCACCTCGACGTGCTGCGCGGCGAGACGGATGCCGTCGGCCGGCTCGCCGACATCCCGCTGCCGTCCGGACCGGCCGGGCCGCGCACCCTCGCCGTCGTGCCGTACCGGCAGATCGTCGAGCGCGGCTTCACCTGCGTCGACGACGCGGCGCCGCTGGAGTGCCTCCGGGTCTCCGGGCACGAGCGGGTGCCGCTGCCCGCCGCGCTGGCCAGCCTGTCCGATGAGCCCGCCACCGCCACCGCCGGGCGTTTCGACGTCAGCGACGAGGAGTACGCCGAGACGGTCGGCGCCGTGCTGCGCGACGAGATCGGCCGTGGCGAGGGCGCGAACTTCGTCATCCACCGCACGTACACCGCGTCGGTCGTCGGGTCGCCGCTGGCGGCCGGGCTCGCCGCGCTGCGCCGGCTGCTCACCGGAGAACGCGGCGCGTACTGGACGTTCCTCGTCCACACGGGAACGCGGATCCTGGTCGGCGCCACCCCGGAACGTCACGTCAGCGTCGACGACGGACTGGTGATGATGAACCCGATCAGTGGAACCCACAGACGGCCGGACGCTGGCGCGGGCTTCGATGCGGACCGCGAGGCGCTGCTGCGTTTCCTCGCCGACCGCAAGGAGATCGACGAGCTGTACATGGTGCTCGACGAGGAACTGAAGATGATGGCCCGGGTCGCGGAGCACGGAGGCCAGGTCATCGGCCCGTACCTGAAGGAGATGTCGCACCTCACCCACACCGAGTACCTGTTGGCCGGCCGCACCCGCCTCGACGTCCGCGAGGTGCTGCGCGAGACGATGTTCGCCCCGACCGTCACCGGCAGCCCGCTGGAGAACGCGTTCCGGGTCATCGCCCGGCACGAGGGGCGCCCCCGGCGCTACTACGCCGGGGTGATCGCCCTGCTCGGCCACGACGAGGCGGGGCGGCAGACACTCGACGCGCCGATCCTGATCCGCGCGGCGGAGATCTCCCCGTCCGGCGAGCTGCGCGTCCCGGTCGGGGCGACGCTCGTGCGCCATTCCACCGCCGCCGGCGAGGTGGCCGAGACGTATACCAAGGCGGCCGGGGTACTCACCGCGCTGGGACTACGACCGGGCCCGGCGCCAGGGCCGCGGCCAGCCACGGGCACGCCGCGCACCGGCGGCGCCGCCGGTGCCGGCGCCGCCGACGCCCGGCTGGCGGCCGACCCGCGGGTCGCCGCCGCGCTCGCCGCGCGCAACACCCACCTGGCCCGCTTCTGGCTGGAGGAACGGTCACCGGCGACGGCCACGGTGCCCGCGCTGGCCGAGCGGTCGGCGCTCGTCGTCGACGGCGAGGACACCTTCACCGGGATGCTCGCCCACCAGCTGCGCGGCCTGGGCCTCGCGGTCACGGTGCTGCCATGGCGCCAGGCCGGCGACACCGTCGGCTTCGACCTGGTCGTGCCCGGCCCAGGACCGGGCGACCCGACCCTGTGGCACGACCCGAAGATGGCGGCCATGCGACGAATCGTCGCCGACCTGCTGGACCGGCGGCGGCCGATGCTCGCCGTCTGCCTCGGGCACCAGCTCCTGGCCGGCCTGCTCGGGCTGCGCCTGCACCGGCGCGACACGCCCTGCCAGGGGCTGGCCCGAGAGATCGACCTGTTCGGCCAGACACGTCGGGTCGGCTTCTACTCGACGTTCACCGCCCTGTCCGACACCGACGAGATCGCCACGCCATACGGCGTGGTCCGGCTCGCCCGAGACGGTCGCGAGGGCGGCGGAGAGGTGCACGCGCTGCGCGGGCGGACATTTGCCGGGCTGCAGTTCCATCCCGAGTCGGTGCTCAGCGAGGACGGCCTCGAGATCCTGCGTGATCTGCTGACAGAGCTACTGCCCGCGCCGGCACACCGGACCCGAGCAGGGACAGCCGCATCGGGCCAAGCCACGTGAAGTGGAGCCCACGCACATCAGCTGGCGCCGGCCAGTGCCGCGGCGCGGCGGGCGAGCCGGGCGGCGGCGTCGCGCAGCTCCGGAGGCTCCAGCACCTCCGCGTCGAAGCCAAGGCGGGTCACGTGCACGGCCAGCCAGTCCAGGTCCTCCCCGCCGAGGACGAGCACGCACCACCCATCGCGATCGTCCTCGACGCGTCCCACCTGGGGTGGCACCAGCTCGCGCACCTGGTCGGGCCTGGCGTGCACCCGCACCCGGGCGAGATGGCGGTACGGGGCCTGCGTCACGGACCGCTGCACGTAGGCGACCGGGTCCGGATGCTCCCTCGGCCGAAAGTGCCAGGTCGTCGCCACGACCTCGCTCATCCGGTCCAGCCGGAAGGTGCGCCAGTCGTCGCGCTCGACGTCCCAGGCCATCAGGTACCAGCGGCGGCCGGTGGCGACCATCCGCACCGGCTCGACGGTGCGCTCGCGCTTCGCGCGGTCACGGCCGGCGTACTGGAACCGGACCCGCACCGCGTCGCGGCAGGACCGCGCGAGCGTCACCAGCAGCTCCGCCGCGATCTCGACGCCGGGGCCGACGAGGGTCTCGGTGGCACCGTGCACCGCGCGCACCTCGGCGCGCAGCCGGGGCGGCATCACCTGGTCGAGCTTCGCGAGCGCCCGCAGCGCCGCCTCGCCCGCTCCGGCGACCGTGCCTCCCGCCGCCAGCCGCAGCGACACCGCCGTCGCGATCGCCTCCTCGTCGTCGAGGAGCAGCGGCGGCAGCCGGGTGCCCGCCCCGAGCTGGTAGCCGCCGCCGACGCCCGCCGTCGCGTGCACGGGATAGCCGAGCGTGCGCAGCCGCTCGATGTCGCGGCGCACCGAACGGTCGGTGACGCCGAGCTCGGTGGCGAGCGCGGCGGCGGTCCAGGACGCACGATGTTGCAGGAGCACCAGCAGTCGCAGCACCCGCTCGGTCGTCGCCTCGACGGTCATGCACGCATTGTCCCCGCGATCGCGGAACGATCCTGTCCGCTATCGAGGGGAGGGTGAGGCCATGACCGACCAGACCTGGAACTCCCTGCTGCGCGACCAGCTCGCCTGGCACTGGACCCACCAGCTGCGCGATCGTCTCGACGGGCTCACCGACGACGAGTACTTCTGGGAGCCGGTGCCCGGCTGCTGGAACGTGCGCCCGCGCGGCACCGGCACCGCGCCGGTGGCGGCCGGGGCCGGCGCGATGACCATCGACTTCGCGGCGCCGCCACCGGAACCTCCGCCGTTCGCGACGATCGCCTGGCGGCTGGGGCACGTGATCGTCGGTGTGCTCGCGATGCGGAACGCCGCCCATTTCGGTCGTGCACCCACTGACTACCGGTCGTTCGAGTACGCCGCGACCGCGACCGGGGCGCTGGCCCAGCTCGACGCGGAGTACGCCACGTGGCTGGCCGGGGTCGAGTCCCTCGGGGACACCGGCCTCGCCCGGCCGTGCGGTGCGGCGGAGGGGCCGTACGCCGAGTTTCCGTTGGCGGCGCTGGTGCTGCACATCAACCGCGAGCTGATCCATCATCTGGCTGAGGTGTGCCTGCTTCGGGACCTTTGCCTGCACACCCACCAGCACACCCAGCACACGACCCGGCAGCAGACCCATCAGCGGATTCGACGGGAGGCGAGCTGAGATGGCCCGCAACGTCCAGATCACCTTTGACTGCGCCGACCCGGCCGCGCTGGCCGCGTTCTGGGCCGAGGCTCTCGGCTATCGCGTGCAGGACCCGCCCGCGGGTTTCGACTCGTGGGATCAGGCACTGGCGGCGATGGGTGTGCCGCCCGAGCGCCGTAACGACGCCTCGGCGCTGGTCGACCCCGAGGGCGCCGGGCCGCGGCTGTTCTTCCAGCGGGTGCCGGAACGCAAGCAGGTCAAGAATCGGGTCCATCTTGATGTGCGGGCCGCCCCCGGGCTCGCGGGCGACGCGCGGATGGCGGCTCTGGAGGCGGAATCCGCGCGGCTCGTCTCCCACGGCGCGACCCGGCACCAACGCCACGAACCCGCTCCGCCGCTCGGCGCCGGGCACATCGTGATGGCCGACCCCGAGGGCAACGAGTTCTGCCTCGACTGAGCGTCCGGGCGCCGCGGCGCCAACGAAAGATCTAGATCTCGTATCGCCATCTTCCCTGGACCTGCGGGCATCCAGGGGAGCCGCCGCCCCTAGACGCCGTCGAAAGGTTAAGATATTTTCTGCTCATGATCGCCACGACGATCGATGCCGGTGACGAGCTGCCACTGACGGTCCCGGCACTGCTGCGGGCACAGGCCGATCGGCACGGTTCGCGGGTGTTGTTGGCCTGCGATCACGACGTGCTCACCTATGACGACGCGGACAGGCGTTCGCTGGCGCTTGCCCGTGGTCTGCTGGCGGTGGGTGCGGGCAGGGGAACGCACGTCGGGCTGCTGTACCCGAACGGGTCCGAGTTCGTCGTCTCGTGGCTGGCGGCGGCGCGGATCGGGGCGGTGACCGTTCCGCTCAGCACCTTCTCGACAAGCGCCGAGCTGCGCGCCCTGCTGCGGGGCGCCGACGTCGGGGTGTTGTTGAGTGCCCGGTCCTACCGCGGCCACGACTATGTCGCGGCGCTCGCCGAGGCGGTGCCGGAGCTTGACCTCGGCGCCGCCGGGCCGCTGTTCGCACCGTCGATGCCGGTCCTGCGCCACATGTTCTTCAGCGATGACGTCTTCAGCGATGACGCGGATGGGGCGAGCTCGGCGGGGCACCGATCCGGTGGAATGGGCCCTGCCTGGACGGTGCGGGCGTTGGTCGACCGCGGCGAGGCGGTCGCCGGCGACGTTGCTCGCGCGGCGGAGGAGACCGTGTACCCGAGCGATCGCATGGTCATCGTGCACACGTCGGGATCGACCAGCGCGCCGAAGGGTGTGATCCACACGCACGGCGCGCTCATTCGGCATCAGGCCAACCTGAACGAGATCCGCCGCTACACCCCGGACGAGGTCCTGTTCTCCAACTCGCCGTTCTTCTGGGTCGGTGGCTTCGCCTACGCGCTGCTCGGGACGCTGGTGGCCGGCGGCCGGCTCGTGTGCTCGAACGCGCAGGCGGCGGCCGGCGTGCTCGGCCTGCTCGAACGCGAACGCCCGACGATGGTCAACGGCTACGCCCAGTCGGTGGCGCAGCTTCCGGCCGATCCGAGTTTCGCCGGCCGGGACCTGTCGTCGATCCGGCGCGGGAACCTGTACTCGATCATGCCGGACGACGTCAGGCCGGCCGACCCGCAGCTGCGCCACCAGATGCTCGGCATGACCGAGACCGGCTCGGTCTGCCTGGTCAGCGAGGACGAGGGTGACCAGCCCGAGCACCGGCGCGGTTCGTTCGGCCGCCCGGCACCTGGCCTCCAGGCGCGGATCGTCGACCCGGACGACGGCCGGGTCCTCGGGCCGGGGGAGGTGGGGGAGCTGTGGCTGCGCGGGCCGTTCCTGATGGAGGGCTACCACGGGCGCGAGCGGCACGAGGTGTTCGACGCCGACGGCTGGTACCACTCCGGTGACCTGTTCGTCGTCGACGACGAGGGGTTCTACTACTTCAAGGGCCGCGGCGGCGACGTGATCAAGACGGGCGGCGCCAACGTCTCGCCGGCCGAGGTCGAGGAGACCATCCGGGACGTCGCCGGGCTGACCGCGCACGTGGTCGGCCTCGCGGACGCGGCCCGAGGCCAGATCGTCGCCGCGGCCGTACGGGTGCCCACCGGGCGGACTGTCGACCCGGACCGGCTGCGCCGCCAGCTCGCCGACCGGCTGTCCGCGTACAAGGTCCCGCGCCGGATCGTGCTGCTCACGGACAATGAGGTGCCGACGATGTCCAGCGGCAAGATCGACATGCCCGCGCTCAGGGAGCTGCTCCGTGCCCGGTGAACCGCCGATGAATCTCGCGCCGACCGAAGAGCAGGAAGCGCTGGTCGCGTCGTTCGCCGATCTGCTGGCGGCGCACGCGACCCCGGAACGCGTTCGCGCCGCCGAGGCGACGGCGGGCTTCGATCCCGAACTGTGGAAGGCGCTGCGGGATGTCGGGGTGGTCGAGATGGCTGTCCCCGAGACCCATGGCGGCTGGGGCGCCGATCTCCTCGACCTCGCGCTCGTCGCCGAGCGGATGGGCGCGGCCGCCGCCGCGGCGCCCGTCGTGGAGACGCAGGTCGCGGCCCGGTTGCTCGCCGCTCTCGACATCGCGGCGGGGCGGGCCGCGCTGGCGACGGCGGTGGGCGGCGAGCGGCTGGTGACGATCGCCGTGCGGCCGGCGGTGGACGGCGTCGCGTCGCTCGTCCCGGGAGCGGCCGTCGCCGAGGAGGCGGTCGTGCTCGACGGCGATCGTCTGCTGCTGGTACCGCTGCGCGACGGGACGCGTACCGCGGTCGCGAACCTCGCCGCCGCGCCGCTCGCCGACGTCACGCTCGGCCCGGGCGCGATCGAGCTGGCCCGCGGCGCGGCGGCGGTCGGCGCGTTCGAGGCGGCACTCGACGACTGGCTGGTGCTGACCGCAGGCGCGCTCGTCGGCCTGGGAACCGCGGCGCATCGGCTCACCGTCGGATATGCCAAGGAGCGCCGGGCCTGGGACCTGCCGATCGGTGCCTACCAGGCGGTGGCGCATCCGTTGGCGAACGGCGCCACGGCGTTGGACGGCGCGCGGCTGCTGGTGGCCAGGGCGGCGGGGGAGCTGGCGCGGGGTGGCCCGCGTGGCCGTGAGCTGGCCGCGATGGCCTTCGCGTTCGCGGCGGAGACCGCCAGGCAGGTGACCTACGACGGCGTCCACTTCCACGGTGGCAACGGCTTCACGCTCGAGTTCGACGCGCAGCTGTACTACCGGCGGGCACGTGGTTGGGCGCGGGTGTGGGGCGAGCCGCGTGACGCCTATCGGCGGGCGGCCCGTGTCCGGTACGGCCGCGGGCAGGGGCCCGGGCGCATCGTGGATCTCGGTGTGGACGAGTCTGTGGCGGCGCTGCGGGCCGAGGTGCGCGCGTTCCTCGCCGAGGAGCTCACGCCCGAGCTTGAGGAACGGGTCTATCGCAGCGGCGTGTCGCACGATGACACGTTCGTACGGCGGCTGGCCGAGCGCGGCTGGTTGGCTCCCGGCTGGGACCGCGGCGACGGCCGTCGCGCGCTCGACCCGTACGAGGCGCACGTCGTCGTCGACGAGCTGACGAAGGCCGAGGCACCGGTCTACGCCATCGGCACCACGGAGATGGTGGCGAACGTGATCCGCGCGGTCGGCTCGGAAGCGCTCAGGGCGGAGATCCTGCCGGGGTTCCTGCGGGGCGAGGTGACGATCGCGCTGGGCATGACGGAGCCGGAGGTCGGCTCGGACGTAGCCGGGGTCCGCACCAGGGCGCGCTGGGATGGCGAGCGCTGGGTCGTGAACGGCCAGAAGATGTTCACGACCAACGGGCACATCACCGACTACATCTTCCTGCTCACCCGGACACGTCCGGACGGCCCGAAGCACGCCGGCCTCACGATGTTCCTGGTCCGGCTCGACCAGCCGGGTATCGAGGCGCAGGCCGTCTACACGCTGTCCGGCGAGCGGACGAACATCGTGTACCTCAGCGACGTGGTGGTCGAGGACCGGTGGCGGATCGGCGCCGTTGACGGCGGCTGGCAGGCGCTGATGATCGCGCTCCAGGATGAGCATTCGGCGCCGTTCAGCCCGCACCTGGCCCGCCTGATCGAGGCGGTGGCGCAGTGGGCGCACGAGCGCGGGCGGATCGACGAGCCCGATGTGCGGGAGCGGCTCGGCCGCTGGGCGACCGCGCTCGAGGTCGCCCAGCTCCTGGAGCTGCGCACCACCTGGATGGTCGCGAACGGCCAGGTGCCGGTGGCGGAGGGCCCGATGTCGAAGCTGTTCAGCACCGAGTCGCTGGTGCACGCGGCCGAGGACCTGACCGAACTGGTCGGCCCGGACGCCCTGCGTAGCCGGCTCGACCCGACCGCGGTCGTCGGCGGCCGGATCGAGCACGCTCTGCGGTTCTCCCTCGGCACCGCGATCTACGCCGGGACCAGCGAGATCCAGCGCAACATCATCGCCCAGCAGCGCTGCGGCCTGCCCCGAAAGTAGCGGGTCGCGTCACTCGGGTCACTGAGTCATATTGAGACGCATCGACTTTCGAATCTGTTGCCGAATGCAACAGACCTTGACCGACGGTTAGCTGGCGGTAAGAGAGTCGGCTGAGGGGCCCTGCGGTCGCGCGGCGGTACGGACCGGTTCGGCCTCGGCTGGCCTCAGGGCCGACTCGACCGTTAACATATAGATATTTCTAGATGTGATGGGTCGTCCGGCCCGACCGCTCATAGGGCGGTCGCCGCGCCGGCCGCCCCGGACCGGAGACGGCCGGCACGGTACCCCAGGGTTCGAGGAGATCTTCGTGATCACAAGCTTCATCGAGTACGAGGTCAGCGAGCGGATCGCGACGATCACGCTCAACCGGCCGGAGGCGGCCAACGCCCAGACCCTCCCGCTGCTCGACGACCTGGACGAGGCGTGGCGCCGCGCGGCGGACGACCCCGAGGTCCGGGTCATCATCCTGCGGGCCAACGGCAAGCACTTCTCCGCCGGCCACGACATCAAGGGCGTCGGCCCGGAGGGCGCCGCCAGTAATGGTGAGGCTCCCAAGTGGACCCTCGCGGGCATCTACGAGATCGAGGCGAAGCGGTTCCTGGAGTACTCCCTGCGGTGGCGCAACATCCCCAAGCCGTCGATCGCCGCCGTGCAGGGCGTGTGCATCTCCGGCGGCCTGCTGCTGGCGTGGCCGTGCGACCTGATCATCGCGGCCGACAACGCGAAATTCTCCGACCCGGTGGTCATGATGGGTATCGGCGGCGTCGAGTACCACGGCCATACCTGGGAGATGGGTCCCCGTAAGGCCAAGGAGATCCTGTTCACCGGCCGGCACATGACGGCGGGCGAGGCCGAGAAGGTCGGCATGGTCAACCGGGTCGTGCCGCTCGACGAGCTGCGCCCGGCCGTCCGTGAGCTGGCCGCCCAGATCGCCCAGATGCACCCGTTCGCGCTGCGCCAGGCCAAGCGCGCGGTCAACCAGACCCTCGACATCCAGGGCTTCTACGCGGCGATCCAGTCGGTGTTCGAGACCCACCAGACCGGCCACGGCCACGCCCTGTCCGAGTCCGGCCTGCCCATCCTCACGCTCCTCGACGGCATGAAGACCGCGATCAACAAATAGGCTCCGCCGTCTACGGGGCGGGGGCACGTGCCCAGGGCCGCACCGAGGGGGAATGCGCATCGTGGTGCGTGTTCCCCCTGACGTTGTGCCCGGACGAAGCCTGGGCGCCGCCGAGACGGGTCGCTCCGCTACAGGTCGGGGATCTCGAAGTGTTGGTCGCGTAGTTGGAAGGCGCGTTTGACGCCGTGGCGGGCGCGTTCTTTGACGAAGTTGTATTCGCCGTCTTCGAAGCTGAGGTTGGTGCCGTAGGCGTGGAGGAGGTAGCTGAGGACTTCTTCGCCTTGGTAGGCCTGGAGTTGTTCGATGAGGCGGAAGGCTTCTTTGGCGATGACGATGCCGTCGGCGGGCATGCGGGAGATCTTGTGGGCCCACCAGTCGGCGCGTTTGGCGACGTCGGTGTCGTCGACGATCTCGGTGAAGATTCCGAGGTGTTCGAGGGTGGCGGCGGGGATGGAGTCGCCGGTGAGGAGCATGCGGCGGGCGAGGACGGGTCCGAGTCGGTGGAGGAAGAGGTGCAGGGAGCCGAGGGCGGGGCCGAGGAAGCGGGTGGCGGGCATGCCGAGTTGGGTGTTGCGTCCGACGACGGCGATGTCGGCCATGAGTGCGATTTCGAAGCCGCCGCCGAGGGCGAGGCCTTCGACCTGGGCGATGGTGGCTTTGGGGAAGCCGAGGAGTTCGTGGTAGAAGCCGAAGGTCTGGCGGTCGACGGTGAGGCGGCGGCGTTGGCTGGGTCGGCGGGGCTTGGTGGGCGGCGTGCCGTTCGTGGCGGTCGTGGTGGTGTCGGGGGTGGTGCCGTTGGTGGTGGTGGTGTCGTCGTACCAGCCGTAGGCGTTGCGCATGTCGGCGCCGGCGGAGAAGTAGCCGTCGGTGCCGCGTAGGAGGACGACCTTGGTGTTGTCGTCGGTGGCGGCGGTGTCGAGGTGGGTGGCGAGCTGGTCGCGCATGGTGGCGTCGTAGGA